>NZ_ANAE01000162.1 GCF_000341265.1 Nocardiopsis prasina DSM 43845
TCCGTGACCTGACCCGTTCAAAAAACAGTGCCTAGGTAGCCGCACCACCCGTACAGGGGCCCGTCTCGCGATTCATTCGCGGGGCGGGCCCTTTGTCATGCGTGAACAAAGCGGAAGTCCTTTTTTTTCGACCCCACCACGCGCATTACGCCGAATGGTTTACATGCGATCCCGCACATGGCTGATGTCGGCCAGATACAAAGGACTCCGTTGTGCGGTCCGTGGCACCGTGAAAACCTCGGCGGACGGACGCACCACCCCCCAATGCCCTCCTTCACCACCTGAATCGCACTGTTTCCCGTCGCCCCGGGCGGAACACCTCAGGAAGAGAAGTGACGCACGTGTCCCTCTGCTCCCCCTCAGGGCGTTCGGCCCTCGCCGCCGCGACCACGGCCCTGCTCGTGTTCGGGCTCGCGGCCCCGTCCGCGGCCGATCCCGCGCCCTACCAGGGGTCCGTGCGCGGCCAGTACACCGGCGTCGCCGAACACGGCCACTCGGTCACCATGCGGGGCGAGCCCTTCACCACGACGGCCACCTTCAACGTGCACCTGGACGACAGCGACCAGAGGCTCACCACGTACTGCATCGACTTCCGCACCGGGCTGGTCGAGGAGGCCCTGTACCGCGAGGACCAGTGGGAGAACTACCCGGGGCAGGGCGACTTCGCCGAGCCCGGCAAGGTGAACTGGATCCTGCGCAACTCCTACCCGGTGGTCGGGGTCGGGGAGCTGGAGGAGCGCGCCGGGATGGCGCGCCTGACCGAGTCCGAGGCGCTCACCGCCACCCAGGCCGCCATCTGGCACTACAGCAACGGCCTGCACCTGGAGCGGGTGGAGCAGAGCCCCGAACTCGACGACAACGTCAACGCGGGCAACGTCACCCACCTGTACGACCACCTCGTCCGCGACGCCGGGGAACTGGCCAACGAACCCGCCTCCGCGCTCACCGTCACCCCGGGGCAGGGGTCCGGCCTGGCCGGTGAGGAGATCGGCGCGTTCACCGTCGAGACCAGCGCCGAGAGTATCCCCGTGCGGCTGGATGCGCCCGACGGCGTGGAGCTGGTGGACGCCGGGAGCGGCCGGGGCGTCGACGAGGTGAGCAGCGGCGACACCGTCGCCTTCTCCGTCCCGGCCGACGCCGACGCGGGTGAGGCCACCCTCGTGTTGGAGACCACGGCCGCCGTGGAGATCGGCCGCCTGTTCAAGGGCGAGGACCCCGACGAGCCCACGCAGACGCTCATCACGGCCCAGGACAGCGAGATCGTCGTGTCCGAGGTCGCCACGGTGGCCTGGGACGCGGCGGGCGGCACCCCGCCCGTCGTGGAGCCGACCGAGGAGCCCACTCCCTCACCGGTCGCGGACCGGGCCTCCGTGTCCGAGAACGGCGGACTGGCCGTCACGGGCGGTGCCGTGGTCGCCCTGGTCGTCGCGGCGCTGGTCACCGTCGCCGGTGGCGGCGCCCTTCTCCTCCTCGTCCGACGCCGCAGGGCCGCCGCCGGGACCGGTGAGTAGCCCACCGGCCGCCGGCACTAGAATGCCCTCCATGTGCGCGATCGCGGTGACCGAGCGCCGTCCCTCCTAGGGACGGCGGAGTACCCCACCAGGGCCCGCCGCCCGAACGGTTCCCTCCCGGGCGGTGCCTTCGTGCTGCCCGGAACACCCCGAGACGACGGAGTATCCGTGCACAACCACCACCGAACCCCGCCCACCGCCCTGGAACGGCGCGTCGAGCGCCTGCGCGAGGTCGCCGAGGCCGACCCCCGCGTGGAGGCGGTCCTGCTCTACGGTTCCTGGAGCACGGGAGAGGCCGACGCCCTCTCCGACCTGGACGCCTACGTGTACGTCGCCGACGAGCACGCCGGGGACCTCGACGGCCGGGAGTTCGTGTCCCGCCTCGGCCCGCTCCGGCTGGCCTACACCAACCTCTTCGGCATCCTCGCGGTGGTCTTCGACGACCTCATGCGCGGCGAGTTCCACTTCGAGCCCGCCGGGCCCGCCATCGCGGAGATCAGTACCTGGAAGGGCATGATCCACCTGCCCGACACCGGTGCCGCAGTGCTGGTGGACCGTACCGGCCGACTCACCGAGGCCGTGCGCCCGCTGGCCGGGTTCGTCCCGCCGGACCCGGCCCCGACCGCCGAACAGCTCATGGGCGAGCTGGCCAACTGGACGCTCATGGCCGCCCACGTGCTGGCCCGCGGCGAGACCGCCCGCGCCCACGCGGCGCTGGCCACGATGGTCTCCCCGCCCCAGCTCAAGCTGGTGCGGCTGCTGCGCGGCTCCACCGCGCACTGGCTCACCCCGAGCCGGGCCCTGGAGGCGGACCTGCCCGCCCCGGACGTGGCGCGCCACACCGCGACAACCGGTACGGCCGCCCCGGCGGAGGTCCACCGGGCGCTGGCGAGCAGCTGGGCCTGGAGTCGTGAGCTGGCCCGGGAGGCCGGGGAGCGGTGGGGCGTCGACGTCCCCGAGGGCCTGTATGAGGAGATCACGAAACTGATCGGCTAGCCAGCGAACGCGAACGCCCTCCGCTCCCCACTGGGGAACGGAGGGCGTCGTGCGGTCTCTAGGAGACCGCGTAGGGGCTGCGCGCGATCAGCGCGCCGTCCCGCTCGTTCAGGGCGCGCTCGACGGCGGCCGCGACCCGGTAGGTGCGGTCGTCGGCCAGCGGCGGGGCCATGATCTGGAAGCCGACCGGGAGGTCGTCCTCCGGGGCCAGGCCGCACGGCACCGACAGCGACGCGTTCCCGGCCAGGTTGGACGGGATCGTGCACAGGTCGGCCAGGTACATGGCCATGGGGTCCTCGGCGCGCTCACCGATCGGGAACGCGGTGGTCGGGGTGGTCGGCGAGACCAGCACGTCCACGTTCTCGAAGGCGGCGTCGAAGTCGCGCTTGATCAGCGTGCGCACCTGCTGGGCGCTGCCGTAGTAGGCGTCGTAGTAGCCGCTCGAAAGGGCGTAGGTGCCCAGCATGATCCGGCGCTTGACCTCCGGGCCGAAGCCCTGGGCGCGGGTCAGCGACATGACCTCCTCGGCACTGCGCGTGCCGTCGTCGCCCACCCGCAGGCCGTACCGCATGGCGTCGAAGCGGGCCAGGTTCGAGGAGGCCTCGCTGGGCGCGATGAGGTAGTAGGCCGACAGGGCGGCGTCGAAGCTCGGGCAGGAGACCTCGACGACCTTGGCGCCCAGGGACTCCAGCAGTTCCACGGTCTCGCGGAAGCGCTGGCGCACGCCGGGCTGGAAGCCGTCGTTGTCCAGTTCCTTGACCACGCCGACGCGCAGGCCCTCGACGTCACCGATCCTGGCGGCGTCGACCACCGGCGGCACGGGGGCGTCGATCGAGGTGGAGTCGCGCGGGTCGTGGCCGGAGAAGGCCTCCTGGAGCAGGGCGGCGTCCAGCACGTTGCGCGCGAACGGGCCCGGGGTGTCCAGGGACGAGGCGAAGGCGATCATCCCGTACCGGGAGGAGCCGCCGTAGGTGGGCTTGCCGCCGACCAGGCCGCACACGGCCGCGGGCTGGCGGATGGAGCCGCCGGTGTCGGTGCCGGTGGCCAGGGGCGCCTCGAAGGCGGCCACCGCGGCGGACGAACCACCCGAGGAACCACCGGGGATGCGGTCGGTGTCCCAGGGGTTGCGGGTGATCTGGTAGGCCGAGTTCTCGGTGGAGGAGCCCATGGCGAACTCGTCCATGTTGGTCTTGCCGAGGATGACCAGACCGGCCTCGCGCAGGCGCTCGGTGACGGTGGCGTCGTAGGGGGGCTGCCAGCCCTCCAGGATCTTCGACGCGGCCGTGGTGGGCATGTCCTTGGTGGTGAACACGTCCTTGTGCGCGACCGGCACGCCCGCGAGGGGGCCGAGGTCCGCTCCGGCGGAGCGCCTGGCGTCCACGTCGCGGGCCTGGGTGAGCGCGGTCTCCCGGCGCACGTGCAGGAAGGCGTTGATGTCGCCGTCGACCGACTCGATGCGGTCGAGGTAGGCGGTGGTGGCCTCCTCGGCGGAGACCTCACCCGCCTTGATGGCCGTGCCGAGGTCGGCGGCGCTGAGCCCGATGACGTCGCTCATCTACTCTTCCTCCCCAAGGATGCGCGGCACCCGGAAGCGCTGGTTCTCCACCGCGGGGGCGCCGGCCAGGGCCTGCTCGGGGGTGAGGCCGGTCCGGGCCTCGTCGGGGCGGTAGACGTTGGTCAGCGGCAGGGCGTGCGAGCTCGGCGGGATGTCGCCCTGGGCGACCTCCTGCACCTTGGCCACGGCGGTGAGGATGTCACCGAGCTGGGCGGCGAGCGTGTCGAGCTCGCTCTCGTCGAGCGCCAGCCGCGACAACCGGGCGAGGTGCGCGACCTCATCACGGGTGATGGCGGTCATCAGGTGAGAACCGTTTCTTCGGCGGACGGGTGATCAGGACAATCCTATTGTCCCGCCGCCGGTCCCGGTGCCGCTCTCCGTCACCTGAGGCCCATGACACGGTTCGGGTGCCGGACTCCGGGCGTCAGACGGGGGTGCCGGTGTCGTGGGCGGCCACCCAGGTCATCACGTCACGGGCGATCATCGGCCGGGCGAAGTAGTGGCCCTGCGCGGACTGGCAGCCGGTGTCCAGCGCGGCCTCGGCCAGTTCGCGCGACTGCACCCCCTCGGCTACGGCCCGCATGCCCAGGGCGCGGACCAGGGCGATCGCCCCGCGCACCACCGTGTGACCGTTGGCCGTTCCGTCCACCAGGCGGGCGGTGAAGGACTCGTGGATCTTCACCTCGTCCAGCGGCAGACCGGCCAGCTGGGCGAGGGTGAAGTGGCCGGTGCCGAAGTCGTCCAGCGTCAGCCCCACGCCAAGGGCGCGCAGGCGTCCGACGGCCGCCGTGGCGGCGTCGGGGTCCTCGATGAGGGTGCGCTCGCTGATCTCCAGGACCAACTGGTTCGGCGGGACACCGTGTTCGCGCAGGGCGGCGGCGACGGTCTCGGGCAGGTCCGGGTCCAGGAGTTCGCGCACGCCCAGGTTGATCGCCACCGGAAGGGTCTGGCCCTGCTTCCGCCACAGGGCCGCCCGCGCCAGGGTGATGTCGAGGACCTGCCCGGTGAAGGCCCGGAACAGGTTGGAGTGCTCGACCACCGGCATGAACTCGTCCGGGGTGAGCAGGCCGCGGACCGGGTGCCGCCAGCGGGCCAGCGCCTCCAGGCCCACGGGCCGCTCGTCGGCCAGGTCCACCTTGGGCTGGTAGTACATCTCCAGCGCGCCCTCCGCCAGCCCTCGGCGCAGCTCGCTGTACATGCTCAGCCGGGCGGTGGAGTTGCGGTCCTTGCCGGGGTCGTAGCTCTCCACGCCGGTGCGGTCGGCCTTGGCCACGTACATGGCGACGTCGGCGCGCTGCATGAGGAGCTCGAAGTCGGGGGCGTCGTCCGGGTACAGGGCGATACCGGTGCTGACCTGGAGGTCGAAGTCCATGCCGTCCAGCCGTACGGGTTCGGCCAGGGCGCCCTTGAGGCGCAGCGCCACCTCACGCGCGGCGGCGGCGTCGCGGACCTGAGGGAGGAGGATGGCGAACTCGTCGCCGCCCAGGCGGGCCACGAGGTCGCTCGGGCGCACGCTGTGGATGAGCCGTCGGGCGAGGGTCTGGAGGAGGCGGTCGCCGGTCGGGTGGCCGAGGGTGTCGTTGACCTCCTTGAACCGGTCCAGGTCGAGCAGGAGCAGACCGACGCGGTTGCCGCGCTGGTGGGCCTGGTCGACCTCGCGACGGGCACGGACGGTGAGGAGCTTGCGGTTGGCGAGCCCGGTGAGTTCGTCGTGGTTGGCCTGGTGGTCGCGCTTCACCAACAGCAGGGCGCTCGAGTAGAGGGCGCCGAGGGGGAAGGCGAACAGTGGCACGTAGAGCACCGAGTGGGTCATCGCGATGACGATGAGCGGCGACAGGCTCAGCAGGACCGCGTTCACGTACACCTGCTGGACCAGGCCCTTGAACATCACCTGGCGCAGTGGCACGCGTTCGTGCATGGCCACCGCGCAGAGCACCAGGACCCGGTTGACCAGGAACGAGGCGGCGCCGGCGAGGGCGACCCCGACCAGTTCTCCCCCGGCCGGGACCCACGGGGAGGTGACGATCCCGGGGAGTGTCAGGCGCAGGACGGCGTCGGCCACGCCGAGGGAGAGGACGTACTGGGCGCCGTTGAAGGCGGTGCGGTGGGGCGCGTGGCCCCGGGCCACACCGGCGACGACGGTGGCGACGCACTGGATGAGAGCGGCGACCGGGAGACCGTAGAAGATGACCAGCGCGAAGGTGAAGGGCAGTGAGGTGGGCGCACCGCTGCCCGGCGCCTGGCCGGGCATGGCGATGGGCCTGAGCTCACCGAGGATCACCATGCACAGCAGGACCCAGACCAGCGGTTCCCTGGCCAGGTTGGTCAGCTGGTCGAGGCCCAGTTCGACGCTGGACACAGCAAGCAGCGCCGCGCCCGCGGCGGTGGCGGCCGCCATGTAGAGCCACAGCGGCGTCCCGACCCGGGGGCCGATGTCCCGGGTACTGATGGGGTCCTTCATCGGTGTCCTCGTGACTGATGACCGTTATCCCGGATAGGGCTCTGTCCGTATCCGGTGGTGTTGTCGCACAGCTTACGGGGTTTCGTCACCAACTGTCGCATCGCATGAACTATCCGTGAAGAGATTCGCGAGCCACAAAGGGCAGGGACCCGTCTCGGGTCCCTGCCCGCGCCCCGGAGGAGCGCTCGTGATCAGGTCCGCGGCACCGGGTGCGCGCGTGGCGCGCCGACCCCCGTGCCGGGAGCGTGAGGCGGAGCCTACCCCTCCGGAGCCTCCTCCACGGGGTTGATCCGCAGACTCGCGGCGGCCTCGGGGCCGTCCTCCAGCAGGACGCGGAACCCGGCCTCGTCGAGCACCGGGACGCCGAGCTTCACTGCCTTGTCGTACTTGGAACCGGGGGCGTCCCCGACCACCACGAAACCGGTCTTCTTGGAGACCGAGGCGGTGGCCCGGCCGCCGCACTCGGCGACGGCTTCCTTGGCGCCGTCCCGCGAGAAGCCCTCAAGGGAACCGGTGACCACGACGGTGACACCCTCCAGGACCCGGGAGCCCGGCTCCTGGCCCTCGTCCTCCATACGGACACCCGCAGCCGCCCACTTTCGGACGATCTCGGCGTGCCAGTCCACGGCGAACCACTCGTGGATGGACCGGGCGATGGTCGGGCCGACCCCGTCCACCGACGCCAATTCCTCCTCGGAGGCGGCGCGGATCGCGTCCATGGACCGGAAGTGGCGGGCCAGGTCCTCGGCAGCACGCGGGCCCACGTGCCGGATGGACAGGGAGACCAGCACGCGCCACAGCGGCTTGTCCTTGGCCTCCTCCAACTGCTCGAACAGCTTCTCGACCGTCTTCTTCGGCTCGCCCTTCATGTTGGCGAAGAACGAGACCACCTTGGGTTCGCCGGTCTTGGGGTCGGTCTTGGGCTCGGTGGTGTCCGGGTCCAGGACGTGCGTGCGGATCGGCAGCAGCTGCTCGACGGTGAGGTCGAACAGGTCGCCCTCGTCCCTGAGCGCGGGTTCGACGGGCTCCAGCGGCTGCGTGAGCGCGGTGGCCGCGACGTAGCCCAGCGCCTCGATGTCCAGGGCCCGGCGTCCGGCGATGAACGCCACCCGCTCGCGCAGCTGTCCCGGGCAGGAGCGGGCGTTCGGGCAGCGCAGGTCGACGTCGCCCTCCTTCTGCTGACCGAGCTCGGTGCCGCACTCGGGGCAGCGCTCGGGCATGACGAACTCGCGTTCGGTGCCGTCGCGCAGGTCGAGCACCGGGCCGACGATCTCGGGGATGACGTCGCCCGCCTTGCGCAGGACGATGGTGTCGCCGATGCGCACGCCCTTGCGGGCCACCTCCTGGGCGTTGTGCAGGGTCGCGAACTCCACCTCGGACCCGGCCACCAGGACCGGCTCCATCACGCCGTACGGGGTGACGCGGCCGGTGCGGCCCACCCCCACCTTGATGTCCACCAGCTTGGTGGTGACCTCCTCCGGCGGGTACTTGTAGGCGATCGCCCACCGGGGCGCGCGACTGGTGGAGCCCAGCCGACGCTGGAGGGAGAAGTCGTCCACCTTGACCACGATGCCGTCGATCTCGTAGGCGGGGTCGTGCCGGTGCTCCTGGTAGTGCGCGACGTACTCGCGGACCTCGTCCATGGTGCCCACGACCTTGTAGCGGTCGCTGAGCGGCAGCCCCCACTCGCCGAGGAGGGTGTAGGCCTGCGACTGGCTGGTGAAGGCCGTCCCCTCGCCCCCTTCGGCGGGCGTGTACGCGCCGACGCCGTGCACGATCATCGACAGCGGCCTGGTCGCGGTGACCCTCGGATCCTTCTGTCGCAGCGAACCGGCGGCGGCGTTGCGGGGGTTGGCGAACGGGGCGTGGCTGCCGTCGGCGGCGATGCGCTGGTTGAGCTTCTCGAAGTCCTCCACCGGGAGGAAGACCTCGCCGCGCACCTCCAGCAGTTCGGGGGCGGGGCGGGCGCTCTCGTCGAGCTGTTCGGGGACCACGCCGATGGTGCGGACGTTGAGCGTGATGTCCTCGCCGACCCGGCCGTCGCCGCGGGTGGCGGCCCGGATCAGGCGCCCGCGCTCGTAGACGAGGTCCACCGCCAGACCGTCGATCTTGAGTTCGCACAGGTAGGCGTCGACCGGTACCTCGGCGGAGGCGCGGTCGGCCCAGGCGGACAGCTCCTCGGAGTCGAAGGCGTTGCCCAGGCTCTCCATCCGGACGAGGTGCTCGACCTCGGCGAAGTCGACGCTGATGGGCGCGCCGACCTTCTGGGTGGGCGAGTCCTGGCTGACGAGGATCGGGTGGCGCTCCTCGATGCCGCGCAGTTCGAGCATGAGCTGGTCGTACTCGGCGTCGGAGACGATCGGGTTGCCCAGGTAGTACCGGTAGCTGTGGTCGTCCAGCTCACGGCACAGCTCGGCGTGGCGGGCGCGTACCTCGTCGGGGACGGTGGTGTTGTCGGGCGCGCTCACGGCTGCCTTTCTTGTCGCTCTCACGGGGCCGGATCGGGGGGTGTCGGACGGGACCGGGGGGCTCTTCGGAGGTCGGGGGCGGCCGGGTCCGAGTTCCGCTGTCGCTACCTGCGGGGTTCGTCCCGCAGGACCCGTGCCCCGCCCCGGGCCGCTTCCAGGGCGGCCCTGGCGTGCCGGGGGGAGGCCCCCGCCAGCCCGCAGACGGGCGTGGTGACGACCACCCGGGACAGCAGGTCAGGGCTGAATCCCAACCGGTTCCAGAGCTCTCTTACGGGGTCGACGATAGTCGCCGGGTCCGACATTCCGGGGGACCTGCGGGCGGCGGCCGTGGCGGCGTCGGCGGCGGTTCCGGAGGCCCCGGAGGGGCCGGGTTCGGGCTGGTCCGTCGAGGGGACGACGCCGAGGAGGAGGCCGACACCCGACTCGACGGCGTCGCCGACCATCTCGTCGTGCGCCCGCCCGAGCAGGCGCGCGTTCACGCTCAGGGCCCGGGCACCGCTGCGGCGCAGGAGGTCGACGGGCACCCCGGCCGCGCAGCAGTGCGCGGCGGGCACGGCGCCGGCCTCGTCGATCGCGGCGAACAGGGTGCGCAGGACCGCCTCGACCCGGACGCGGTCCACGGCGGGCAGGACGCTGAGACCACTGGCGGTGGGCAGGCTGCCCGTCAGCACGGCGGGCAGGGTGGGTTCGTCGACCTGGACGACGACCCGGGCACCGGGGACGCGGCGGCGCACGTCGGCGACGTGCGCGAGGACCCCCTCCAGGTGGGACTCGGCGAGGTCGCGGTGGGCGCCGGGGTCGGAGACCACGCGCTGCCCGTTGCGGAGCTCGATCGCGGCGGCCAGGGTCCAGGGTCCGGCCACCTGCACCTTGAGCGGACCCTCGTAGGCGTGGAGGTGCTCGGTGAGCGCGTCCAGGTCGTAGGAGAGGAAGCTTCCGGCGCGGGCGAGGTCGCGGCCGGGGGTGTCCACCACCCGCCATCCGGTGGGCTGGACCTCGACGGGCAGGTCGACGAGGAGGCCCGCGGCGCGCCCGATCATGTCGGCGCCGACTCCCCGTGCGGGGAGCTCGGGCAGGTGGGGGAGGTCGGGGAGCTCGCCGACGATGGTCCTCATGGCCTCGTCGGGGTCCTCCCCCGGCCAGGAACCGACTCCGGTTGCGGACGCGACGGGCCAGGGTTGGGGTTGCTGTTGACTCACGTTGCCCAAGGTTAGGGCAACCGGCCCGTCTCGGCTCGCCGATGGACTCAGGGGGTGCTCAGGACCAGTTCGCCGCGGGTGGTCTCCAGCGTGCAGAAGGTGAGGTTGTCGACGAGCTCGGTGGCGCCGATCCCCTCCAGGTCGGTGCGGCTGTGGGAGGTGGCCACCGCCAGTACGGCGGGGCCGGAGGCCAGGCCCGCGCGCACCCCGGCGGGGGCGTCCTCCACCACGAGGCAGCGGGCGGGGTCGAAGCCGAGCCGGGCGGCGGCCCGGAGGTAGCCCTGGGGGTGGGGTTTGCCCTCGGTGACGTCGTCGGCGGTGACGAGTACCTCGGGGACGGGCAGGCCCGCGGCCTCCAGGCGGGTGCGCATGAGCCTGCGTGAGCCCGAGGTGACGGCGGCCCAGCGCTCGGCGGGCAGCGCGGTGAGGAGTTCGCGGGTGGCGGGCAGGGCGGTCACGCCGTCGAGGTCGGCCAGCTCCAGCTCCTCCAGTTCGGCGGTGGCGTCCGCCACCTGGTCCTGGGGGAGGAACATCGCGATGGTGTCCTCGGAGCGCCTGCCGTGGGAGACGGCGAGGATCTCGTCCGGGTCGATGCCGTGGGCCTCGCCCCACAGGCGCCAGGTCCGCTCGACGGCGCCGGTGGAGTCCACGAGTGTGCCGTCGATGTCGAAAAGGACGGCGTCAACAGAGATACGCATGCCCCCACGCTAGAGGGCGCGGGAGTCGCGGGGGCGGCTCGCTCCCCCACGGAGTGTTCGCCGTGCGCGGGGGTCAGCGAACTCGGTCGGGCGCTCCGCTCGGACGTGTTCACGGTGCGCGGGGCCGGAGGGTTTCGCCATGCCCGGGAGACAGCGATCCCGGTTCCGTGTTCCACCCGGACCGTGTTCACGGCGCGCGGGGGGCTCAGGTGCGGGGGAAGTCCGGGTCGGCGGGCTCGGCGACCTCACCGACGCGGACCGGCTCCGCGTCCGGCGCCCCCTCGGTGTCACGGGAGCGGCTGGCCACGCGCGAGCGCACCACCAGCACGGTCACCGCCACGGCGGCGGCCACGACCACGCCCACCGCCGTCCACGGGGACTTGAGGAAGAGTTCCAGCCAGGTGCCGACCAGTCCGGCGATCACCACGCCCCACAGGCCCGCCCAGGCCAGACCGCCCACGAACACGGCGGCGAAGTAGCGCGGGAAGCGCATCCGCACGGCGCCGGCGGAGAAGTTGATCGCCGTCTGCATGCCCACGGTGAAGAAGCTGAGGGTGACCACGGGCGCGCCGTAGCGGTCGATGCGCCGCTTGGCGGAGTCGAGCTTCGGGCCGAGGCGCTCACCCATGCGGCTGCGCGTGACCCCGGCGCCCAGCCCCCGGCCGATCCAGTAGGTCGCGGGGGCGCGCAGCAGGATCACCACGAGCAGGGTGCAGTAGATGACCCAGAAGGGCTGACCCTCGAGAAACGCGAACTGCGGCATGGACCGGACCCCTTACACCTTGACCCCACAACTTTGCATTGCCTTACCTAACTTCGGCAAGGGTCGCAGGCGAGAAAGCGCGTGTTATGTGTCCTACTGTGACGGTTTCACCGGTGTTCGATCACCGAACGTCACGCCGACGCGGCTCCCCGGGCCTCCTCCGAACGCGCGGTCGACCGGATGGTCGCCGACCCCAGCACGGTGTCGCCGTCGTAGACCACCACGGCCTGCCCGGCCGCGACGCCGCGCGCGGGCTCGGCCAGCCGGACCAGCAGCTCCGGACCGTCCTCGGCCTCTCGCTGCACGACCGTGGCCGCGTACACCTCGCCGTGCGCCCGCAGCTGGACGTGGCAGTCGGTGGGTTCGGTCAGCGGTCCGCCGCCGCTCCAGACCGGCCGCGTCCCGACGATCTCGTCGACCCGCAGGGCCTCGCGCGGACCCACGGTCACCGTGTTGTTCACCGGCTCGATGGACAGCACGTACCGCGGGTTCGGGGCGCCGCCCAGCCCGAGGCCCTTGCGCTGGCCGATCGTGAACGCGTGCGACCCCTGGTGGGTGCCCACCACGTTGCCGTCCTCGTCCTGGATCGGACCCGGCTTCTCGCCCAGGCGCCGGTTCAGGAACCCGGCGGTGTCGCCGTCGGCGATGAAGCAGATGTCGTGGCTGTCCGGCTTGTCCGCCACCGAGAGCCCACGACGCTCGGCCTCGGCCCGCACCTCGTCCTTGGTGCAGTCGCCGAGCGGGAACATCGCGTGGTCGAGCTGTTCGGCGTTGAGCACGCCCAGCACGTACGACTGATCCTTGCCCTCGTCGACGCTGCGCACCAGACGGCCGTCCACCTTGCGGACGTGGTGCCCGGTGGCGACGGCGTCGAAGCCCAGCGCGACGGCCCGGTCCAGCACCGCCTCGAACTTGATCTTCTCGTTGCAGCGCAGGCACGGGTTCGGGGTGTTGCCCGCCTCGTACTCGGCGACGAAGTCCTGGACCACCTCGCGGTCGAACTCCTCCGACATGTCCCACACGTAGAAGGGGATGCCGATGACGTCCGCCGCGCGGCGGGCGTCGTGGGAGTCCTCCACCGTGCAGCAGCCCCGGGCGCCGGTGCGGTAGGACTGTGGGTTCTTGGAGAGGGCCAGGTGAACGCCGGTGACGTCGTACCCCGCCTCGGCCACACGGGCCGCGGCTACCGCGGAATCGACCCCGCCGGACATGGCGGCCAGTACACGCAAAGTCATAACGCCCTCCAGCCTATGCGCCCCGCGGAGGAGGGTGCCACGCCCGGGCCCGTCCGGCGGTGTGCTCTGGGACGCGCCCGCCCCGGGGCGGGGCGAGGGTGGTCGTCTGGTTCTGCGAAAATCATGGGCATGGCTCTGTTCCGTCGTCGCCGCTCCGCCGACTCCTCCGACTCCACCGCGTCCACGGCCGCCGTCACGGCCTTCTGGGACGCCTGGCCCACCGTGCGCTCGCCCCTGGCCGAGTCCGTCGAGTCCGACGCCCCGGCCCCCGCCGAGGTGGCCGAGCGGGTCTCCGCACTGGTGAAGGCGATCCATCCGGATCTGGACTGGGAGGTGGGACCCGCGCCCCAGCCGCAGGGCGGGCTGGAGGACCTCGACCTGTCGGCCGACGTCGACCCGGCCAAGCTCCTGGAACAGCTCGCGGCCCTGGACGACCCCTCCAAACTCACCGACGCGCCCTCCTACGCGCTGACCCTGCGCCCCGGCGTCTCCGAGGAGGCGCGCGTCCAGTCCGAGCGCTGGTCCCGGTCCGCCCCCGAGGACTCCGAGTGGCGGGTCCTGCCCGGNNNNACCACGACCAGCTCGGCAACACGGTGCGCTGGGACGACCACGAACTGGACCTGTCCCACGTGTCCGTGTCCATGCGCGTCAACCAGGGCACGAGCAGGATCGAGGTGGGCGTCTACCACCCGGACAACATGTTCCTGTCCGGTGAGACCCGTCAGGCGGTCGCCGAGCACGTCACGCTGCTGGCCCTGGGCGAGGACCAGTTCGTGCGCTGGGTCGGGAAGGTGACGTCGCTGGACGAGCGGCCGATGGACCCGCTCCCGCCGACCTCCATGCCGGCCGTGGCCAAGCAGATGGGCGACCTCCTCGGCGGGACCGACGGCTGGGTGACGCTGCACGGCAGACTCCCGTTGCAGGGCCCGATCGAGGTCCTGGTCCGGCACCCCGTGACCCGCCGCGACTTCCCCGCCCTGTCCCTGTTCGTGCAGGTCCTGGTTCCGTACGCGGACGCCGACGCCGATCGGCTCCCCCAGGAGACCTCCCTCGTGTCGCTCGCTGACCTGGAGGCCCGGTTGTCCGGCCTGCTGGGTGACAACGGCGCGCTGTTCATGCAGCAGACCGTCGCCGGGCAGCGGATGTACGTCTACTACCTCGACCCGGACTCCGGGGTGCTGCCCGAGTTCGAGAACCTCCTCATGGAATGGCCCGAGGGCAAGGTGCAGTTGCGCACCCAGATGGACCCCAGGTGGCAGCAGTTCGACCAGGCCCGGCGTCCGTACGTACGCAAACTGGGGCACTGAGACCGGACGAACCGCCTGCGGGGACCAAACCTGGTTCTCGCCCCTGGTGTCCGAGCGAAGACAGGCGTAACGTGGCGTCCCCGCGCAGGAGGATGGTTCGGGTCTGATGGAGGGCGTGCTCACACGAACGCCAACGGGCCGACCCCGGGTCGCCGCGGTCGGCGCGATCCTCTTCGTGTGCCTGGTGGGCGCGCCGCTGATGTCACTGTTCCCCGTCGCCGTCTGGGATCTGGCCCTCGGCTTGGGTCTGGGACGGCCGGAACTGGAGACCCTGCTGGTCACCCCGGTGGCGGTCGGCGGCACGGTGCTGATGGTGCTGATCGCCGCGTGCCTGCTCGGAGGGGCCGGGGTGCGTCAGCCTGCCTTGTGCGCCTGTCTGGTGGCGGGGACCTCCCTGGCCACTCCCCTGGTGATGGCGCTCCTTTCGCCCACGTTCGCCCCCGTACCGGGCGACTCCCAGGTGAACGGCGCCGTGGTGAGCGCGGTCGTGGCCACGGCCGCGCTCGGTGCGTGCGTCGTGTTCGGCCGCAGACGCCACCGGCACGGTGTCCTGCCCGGAGTGGCGGTCGCCGCGGCAGCACTCCTGCTGCTGCCGATGGCCGCCGAGCACACGCGTGACCGGTCCACCGAACGGCGCTCGATCAGCCAGATCAGCGGGTTCGGGCACACGATCGCGGTCCTGGACCACCCGAAGTGGTCGCCGGTCCGGGTCCACGAGGTGCACGGCGGCCTGCGGATGACCTACGTGGCCGGGGAGGAGGCCGACCCCCTCGGAACCGAACCGGAGCGCAAGGTCCCGCCGCAGCCGGAGGACGGCGCGGCCCCGACCCCGGACGGCCCCGACGGGTCGTCGGCCACCAGGGAGGTGGCGGCGGGCCCGGGCGTGGGCGCCGACCGGCCCGAGGAGAACTCGCCGAAGGCCCTGCACGTACTGAGCTGGACCCCGGAGCAGCGGGCGTCGGGCATCCACGACGGCTGCGGCTTCCCAGGGGTGGAGTGCTCCGAACAGGACTCGATGGTGGTCGTCCACCGTGGCACGGACAACGGCTGCGGCCCCCATCTGAGCGAGGTCCGCACACGCCTGGACGACGGGGCCATCGCGAGCGTGCATCCCCACGGCGCCGTCGCACCGGAACAGCTGTTCGCCGTGGCCAACGCCCTGCGCGCCGAGACTGCCGGTGAACGCGACGCCCTGATCGAGGAGGTCCTCCGGGGCTGAGCCCACGGAGCGCCCAGGGGAGGCGGGCGGACGCCCTCGTTCACGAAGAGTTCCCCGAAACCCCAACGGTCACCGCGAGCCTCCTTCGAACCACTGACCTGGGATAGCGCAAACGACGGGGTTGACTCCCCTCCGTGATGGGAACTGGATCGACCGAAACCCCTTTGCCCCCGGGGTTCCCGAGTCCCGATCGGGGCATACGACACGTAAGCACGCTGGGCGCGCGACTCCCTCGGACCCCGGGAAGGGTGTGGCTGTTGAGCTCTGGCCACGAACACGGCAACGGCAAGGCCGCGGAGGACCACCACCTCGGCTCACGCCCCGACCACCCCGTCCCCACGGGCACGCCAACCTCTGGAACTGACTTCCACACCAGCCGAAACCCGGTGAACTGGCCGATCAGCGTGGGGTTGGTACCGGAACCCGCCGAACACCACCGGCGACGGGCCCTCTCCGACACCCTCGACGAGGCCCTGGGCGGGTTCGGCTCTCCCGCCCCGCACCAGGTGCTGTCCGGTGGGAGCGGGGTCGGCAAGACCCAGCTCGCCGCCCACCACGCACGATTCCTCAGCGGGCACGCCGTGCCGAAGCAGCGTCCCGAGGTCCTGCTGTGGGCGGACGCCACCACCCGGGACGGGGTCGTGTTCGCCTACGCCCAGGCCGCACGGCAGCTGTTCGCCCGGGTCCCCGACGACCCCGAGCTCGCCGCCGGGCAGTTCCTGTCCTGGCTGCACGACCCCGTGGACGCCGAGGGGCACCGCTGGCTGGTGGTGTGGGACGACCTCACCGACCCGGGCGAGGTCGAGGACCTGTGGCCGCCGCCGGAGCGCGCCCACGGCCGGATGCTCGTCACCACCCGCCACGACCTCGCCCCGCACGGACACCCCCCGCACACCGTCCCGGGGTTCTCCGAGGCGGAGGCGGGCGGCTACCTTCGCGCCGCACTCGTGGAAGCCGGGATCGCGCAGACCGACGACGAACTGCGCCAACTCGCGGCCGCCCTCAACCACCTGCCCCTGGCCCTCTCCCAGGCGACCGCGTACATGGCCGACCTCCAGCTCTCCCCCGCCGCCTACCTGGCCCTGTTCCACCGGCGCGCGGCCGAGCGCCGGGAGTCCTTCCCCCACTGGGACACCGACTCCCCGGTCTCCTCCACGTGGGAGCTGGCCGTGGAACGCGCCGACGCCCACCGCCCCGAGGGGGTGGCCCGACCCCTCATGGGGCTGATCGCCCTCCTGGACTCCGCCGCCACTCCGGAGCAGGTCGCCGTCTCCCGCCCCGTCCGCACCTATCTGGGGCGGCGCACCTTCCCCGCGCGCACCCTGACCCGCCACGAGGTCCGGCTCGCGCTGGCCTCCCTGGAGCGCCTCAACCTCGTGGCCCGGGACACGCCTCTGGTGATCGGTGCCCACCACCTCACCCAGCGCGCCACCCTCGAACACACCCGCACGAGGCCCACCAGGGAGGCGGTCCGCGCCATCGCCGACGGGCTGGTGGACGTGTGGCCGGACACCGCCCGGGACTCCGCCCTGGGCCGCCGTCTGCGCTCGAACACCGCCGTGCTGCGCGAACGCACCACGGGACGGGTCCGGGTGTGGAGCTGGCTGTGGGAGGAGGGCATCCACCCGGTGCTGTTCCGCGCCGGGGGCGGCCTCGACTCGTCCCGGCAGGTGGAGTGGGCCGTGACGTACTGGGAGGTGCTGACCGAGGCGGTCGCGCACACTCTGGAACCCGGACCGGCCAACCGCGCCGAGCAGACGGGGAACTTCCTCCGGCACAGCGTCCGGGGAGGGACACCCGTCACCGGGGACCCCCTCGCGTACTGGACGGGGGCGACCGCCGACCTCTCACAGGCCCAACGCGCCTTCGAGGAGCTGTACGAACGCCAGCTCCGGGTCCTGGGCCCCGACCACCTGGACACGCTGCGCACCCGCCACGGGCTGGCCTACCTCCGCGCGCAGGCGGGAGACACCTCCGGGGCCATCACCCTCTACCGGAGACTCCTCGCGGACCTGGACCGCGTGGTGGGCGCGGACCGGGTGGAGACCCTGAGCACCCGGGGCAACCTGGCGGTGTGCCAGGCCGAGTCCGGCGACCTGCCCACGGCGGTCCACGCCTCCCGCTCGCTCCTGGCCGACCAGCGCGAGCACCTGGGACCCGACCACCCGAACACCCTCAGTACCCTGCACAACCTCGCCCACTGGCGCGGCGTCGCGGGGGATCCGGAGGGTGCGGTGAGCGAGCTCCGCGAACTCGTCGGGGTCCAGGAGGAGGTGCTGGGCGCGGACCATCCCGGCACTCTGACCAGCAGGCACAACCTGGCGTGCTGGCAGGCGCGCGCGCACGACACGGACGGCGCCGTCCGCGCCCTGGAGGACCTGGTGGCGGACCGCCGCCGCGTGCAGGGGCCCGAACACCCCGACACCCTGTCCAGCCTGCGTCAGCTGGAGAGGTTGCGCCGCGAGCTGCGTTCCCGCGCGCGAAGCCGCCCCAGTGACCGCGATCCCGACGACAGCGGCGCGCGCGAGGACGGGACGAACGGAAACGGAGGCAACCACGAGGTCGGCCCCAACGACGAACCCACCGGACCGCAGGCCCTCAACCAGTCCTGGATCTGAGCCCGGTCAGTCGTGCAGGGGCGAACCGACCACGGTGAAGCGCTCCCCGCCGGTCCGGCCGCTCAGCAGGGGCCGGGCCTCGGCTATCGCGGCCCGGACGCTGGAGAGTTCGAGGGAGGCGCGGTGCGCGCGCTCCGACTCCCAGAGTTCGATGACGAACACCTTGTCGGGGGCGCCGTCGTCGACGCCCACCTCGTACGACAGGCAACCGGCCGCACGCAGCTCGGGGTTGGGTCGGGTCAGGACGGCCACGACCTCGTCCCGCCTGCCCGGGGCGGTCTCCAGGGTGCCGACGTTCGCGAAGGTCATGGACGGCACACTACCGACGTGCCCTCCGCGTTTCCCCGGGCGACACGGGCCCGGCTGGCTCAGAGCCGGTACTCGGCCCGCAGCTGCGCGGCGAGCCTCGGGTACTCCTCCAGGATCTGGTCCTGTTCGGCGGCGGTGAACTGGGAGACGGTCTTCTCGACCTCTCCGTGGTAGCGCCAGAGCCGGTCGAACTCGCTCCACTCCAGGGAACCGCGCTCGGCGCGGTGCCGCAGGCCCTGGTAGATCAGCCGCACGTCGGTGACACAGCTGTCGAGCCTGTCCCGGCGCTGGACTCTGGCGACGTGCTCCCGGTACTTGCGGTCCCGGTCCCGCTGCCTGGGGGTCCGGCCGTCGTTTTCGGGCTCAACGTCCATCGATGTCGCTCTCTCCTAAGCAGGGGGCACGCGGCGCCCCGCTGGCCTTCCGTCCCCGTCGTTCCTATACCGCTTTCGCCTCGGAGAACAGAGAAAACCCAAGATCGAGGCCGACCCAGAACCTTCTCGCCACCAAACAGACACCCAGCGACACAGAGGATGTTCCCACCCCAAACGGACACTACGTTCGGCGCCCCCTCCCCCGAACCGGTACGGGCTCTGTCCGAGAGCGCTCAGTGAGCCCGTTCTCGGGCTCGGTCCGGGCGGGCGGTCCGGAGCTGGGGCCGCCCGTCAGGACCCAGGACGGGCCGGACCTCGCGCCGTTTCGGGCGCGCTCGGGCGGGTCCGTTGCCCACGGGCACGCTTGAGCCGGAACTCACCAGGGGATCGCGTCCTGCCACGCCGTGCTACCGGCGGAGGACGGTTCAGAAGGCCTTCGGGGGTCCAAGGACACTCCCTGCCACTCTTAACTTATAGCTCACCCCGGGGCTTGCCGCAAGACCCCCCTCGCCCCTCAGAATGGTCGACCGTGAGCAGAACCAACGACACGGGGGACGTTGTGAAACAGCAGGCCAGAAGCGTCTTCGAGCTTCCCGACCACCTCTCTCCCAAAGCCGACCCGGCCCTGGTCTCCGACGACGAACGGCACCTGGCGGCCATCCGGGACACCCTCGAACGGTCCGTCAGCGACCTCTCCGCCCGGCTGGACGAGCGACGCAGGGCGCCCACGGGCAAGGTGCGCGAGGTCATGGACCGGGACATGGAGGTACACCGGCTCTCCGCCCGCCTGCGCACGCTGCGGCGGTTCGGGTCCGACCTGTGCCTGGGACGCATGGTCCGTGCGGACGACCTCGAACCCGTGTACGTCGGGCGGCTCGGCCTCACCGACGACGAGGGCGACCGCCTGCTGATCGACTGGCGCTCCCCCGCCGCCGAACCCTTCTTCGCGGCCACCCACGCCAACCCGATGGGCCTGGCCAGCCGCCGCCGGTACCGCTGGAACTTCGGCCGCGTGAGCGACTACTGGGACGAGGTGTTCACGGAGGACGGCTTCGAGGGCCACGCCGCACTCGACGACCAGTCCGCCTTCATCGCCAGCCTGGGCGCCAACCGTTCGGGCCGGATGCGCGACGTGCTCAGCACCATCCAGGCCGACCAGGACGCCATCGTCCGCGCCGGGGCCGGCGGCGCCCTCGTGGTCGACGGCGGCCCGGGGACGGGCAAGACCGTGGTCGCCCTGCACCGCACCGCCCACCTGCTCTACTCGGACTCGCGTCTGGGCCACCGCCGGGGCGGGGTCCTGTTCGTCGGCCCCCACCAGCCGTACCTGGCCTACGTCGCCGACGTCCTGCCCAGTCTCGGCGAGGAGGGCGTCCAGACCTGCACGGTGCGCGACCTGATGCCCGAGGGCCGCACCACGAGGACGGAGACCGATCCCGAGGCCGCGCGGCTGAAGGAGTCCGTGGACCTGGTGGGCGCGATCGAACCGGCGGTCCGGTTCTACGAACGGCCGCCCAAGGAGGGGATGACGGTCTCGACCCCCTGGTGCGACCTCTGGCTGAGCGCCGCCGACTGGGCCGAGGCGTTCGGGTCGGTGGACCCGGGCGTCGCGCACAACGACGCCCGGGAGCACATCCTCGACGAGCTGGTGGAGATCCTCTCGGACCAGCTGGCCGACCGGCACGACGAGGAGATCAGCCCGCCGATGCTGAAGGGGACGCTGCTGCGGGACGCGGAGCTGCTCGACACCCTGCACCGGGCCTGGCCGCTGCTGGAACCGACCGACCTCGTCGGGGACCTGTGGTCCGTCCCCGCCTACCTGCGGCTGTGCGCGCCCTGGCTGGAGACTGACCAGGTCAGAAGGCTCCAGCGCGAGGACGCCCAGGCCTGGACGGTCTCCGACCTCCCCTTCCTCGACGCGGCCCGGCAGCGGCTCGGCGACCCGAGGGCCTCCGAACGCAGGCGCCGCCGAGAGGCCTCCGTCGCCGCCGAGCACGAGCGCAGGTCCTCCGTGATCGAGAACCTGCTGGAGGCCGACGACGACGGCGAGGGGCTGGTGACGATGCTGAACCACCGGGACCTCCAGGACACCCTCATCGACGAGGACGGGCTGCCCGGCACGGACCCCGACCTTCTCGCCGGTCCGTTCGCGCACATCGTGGTGGACGAGGCCCAGGAGCTGACCGACGCGGAGTGGCGGATGCTGCTGCTCCGGTGCCCGTCCAGGAGCTTCACCGTCGTCGGCGACAGGGCCCAGGCCCGGCACGGTTTCACCGACGGCCAGGGCCGGGCGGAGTCGTGGCGCGAACGCCTGGAGCGCGTGGGCTTCGACCGGGTCTCCCTCGCGTCCCTGAGCGTCAACTACCGGACGCCGGAGGAGGTCATGGCGGAGGCCGAGCCGGTCATCCGCGCCGTACTGCCGGACGCCAACGTCCCGACCTCCATCCGCAGCGGCGGAGTGCCCGTCCAGTACGGGCGGCGCACGGAACTGGACGCGGTCCTCGACTCCTGGCTCGCCGAGAACGCCGAGGGAACCGCCTGTGTCATCGGCGACCCCGCGTTCCGGGCCACGGCGAGGGTCCGCTCCCTCACCCCGCAACTCGCCAAGGGGCTCGAGTTCGACCTGGTCGTCCTCGTCGACCCGGAACGCTTCGGGGAGGGAGTGGAGGGGGCCGTCGACCGCTACGTCGCGATGACCCGGGCGACCCGGCAGCTGGTCGTCCTGACCGGCCCCTGACCCGGAGCGGCAGGAGCGCCGGTCGGGCGGCTGGGTACCGCCCGATCGGCGCGGGTCGCGGTGGGCCCGGGGCGGTTCACCCCGGGACGTGGGCTATTCGCGGTTCCAGGGTTCGGGGAGCGGAGCGCGTTCCGTCAGGGCCCTGTCCAGCCGCTCCCAGGCTCGGGCCGCCGCACGGAGCGCCCGCCACGCGACCACCACTCCCCCTGTCTCCCTCAGCTCCTCGCTGACCGCGTCGTAGCACTGGGTCGCGTACTCGTGAGCGATCCCGTGACGTACGCGGGCCTCGAAGGGGTGCGAGGACGCCCGCCAGGTCGTCGGGAGGAGCCCACCGGAGACGACCAGGCGATCCAGTTCGGAGAACAGCAGATCCGCCCGCGCGAGGGTGCGGGTCGCGTGCGCGGGCCGCCCCGGGTTGTCGAGGACCCTTTGGATCTCCGCGACCAGATCGTCGGCGCTGGGGCCGGATCCGGAGCGGAGTGACTGCCGAGAGTGGTACTTGGAGGCGGTGCGCTGCGGGAGACGGTGACGGGTACCGGACTCGAACGGGGTGGGGACGTTCACGCGCAGCACACCCTCACGGCCTCGGGGAGGGTGTCCGCGTACCGACGCACCCTGCGGGAGCGTCGTCGGAGTTCCGCGACCAGTCCCCGGGTGAAGCCGTAGGGGGAGGTGTGAAGGCCGCGCGCCGGGCGTGCGAGCCGCACGGGTACGGCGAGCACGGCCAGGAGGCCCAGTAGGATCTGCATGTCGTCCTGCTTTCTTCAGGTCGGCCATGGCCCCGGGGCGTGTGTCCGCACGTCGCCGGGGTTTCTCGTTCAGGTGCATGTAACCATACCTTGACCATGCCATGCCTGGCCATAGCCTGCCCCAGACAAACTAGCTTGACCACTGCATGCCAGCCTCGGGTACATGGCAGAAGCGAGCATTCCCGCTGGTTACAACGCCGATAGCGAGTTGGACTACGAAGGCCCAGATCCTGTGTGGCTACAGCTGGCCGCCGTACTGATCGCGCGGATCGAACGTGGCGACTATCCACCCAACAGGCAGATCCCGAGCATCACCGGGCTCGTCCAGGAGTTCGGCCTGGCACGAGGGACCGTCCGAAAGACGACCGGCTTTCTTGAGGAACGCGGCTATGTTCGCATCGTCAACGGCAAGGGAGCCTTTGTCCTCCCTCGCGACTGACAGCTTCAGGTCGTGAGGGAGCGGAGGGAGATCGGGACGGACCCCCTCGGGATCTCCCCTGACGCTCCGGCTCTCCACCGCTCAGGGCGAGGGTGCCAACACGAACCGCCGCCCTGACTTCACGGGAGCGGAGCCGAGTCAGCCCGAGCCGCCACCCGAAGACTCCTGGCCGGACGGTGGATCCCCGCCGTCCCCGACGGAGACCTTTGCGGTGGCGTCGTCCCCGTCCTGAGCGTCGCCACCCTCTACCCCGAGCCGGTCCTCGAGTCGGCGCACCTGTTCGCTCAGCTCGACCAGGCGGTCCATGACCGCGTTGTGCTGGACCAGTTCGAGTTCCTGGTCCTCCGCCCAACGGCCCTTGCTGAACTCCTGCTCCATCGACGTGACGATCACACCGATCACCAGGTTCAGGATGATGAACGCGGTGAGCACGATGTAGATGACGAAGAAGATCCAGGCGGACGGATGGTGCTCCAGCACCGCGTCCGAGACGTCCGGCCAGTTCTCCGTGGTCATGAGCAGGAACATCGTGTACAGGGTCGTGCCGAGGTTCCCGAAGAACTCCGGGACGGTCTCACCGAACATCTGCTGGGCGAGGATCGCGGACGTGTAGACGACGATGAGCAGCAGCCCGATCACCGTGCCCATGCCAGGGACGGCCTTGAAGAGCGCGCCTATGATCTGGCGCATCTGCGGGACCGCGGTGACCACGCGCAGCACGCGCAGGACCCGGAGGATACGCAGCACCGCGAAGGGACCGGTCGCCGGAATCAGCGAGATCACGACCACCGCGAAGTCGAACCAGTTCCAGCCGTCCCGCCAGAAGCCCCCGCGCCAGGCGTACAACTTGAGGAACATCTCGACCACGAACAGGCCGATCACGAACCGCTCGACGCCTTCGAGATACGGAAGGGCAGAACCCCCATAGGTTGCCCAACCCAATATGACGGCATTGACCAGAATCACGGCAAGCATGGCGTTGGAGAACCCACGGCTTTCCACGAACTGGGTGACCTGATCTCGCCGCAACGTCACTTTCCCCCTCACACCGGCACCTTGAATGAGTACCAGGCGCGCCCAAATATATCGAAGCCGTTTCGGACGCTTCCAAGCGCGTCCATACTTGGCGCGGATTCCCGAACCACCACAACCAGGGAGCGCCGGTGGTGACCGATCGGGCCCACAAGGGAACCGCGCACCCCAAGACGGTACGCTCCCCCGCCTCCCGCCTCGTCACGAACCCATAACCCGCGGACGCGCACCCGCCCGTGCTACTTCCCACAAGCAGAGTCAGCCGGTTTCGGACCGGCCCCAAGCCGGACCGCACAAGCCCCGCAACAGCCCGTGAACCCCACACCGAAACCGCGATCACGAGCAGGAGGAGCCCGGACGGGTGTGAACGGCCCCTGCTCCCCGCTGGTATCTTCGCTGCTGGCCTCGGCGGCAGTCCGGGCCTCCCCCAAGCAGCGCCCGCGACCGAGGAAGAGACATGGCGGAGCTGAAGTACTTCACCGGTTCGATGAACTCGGGCAAGAGCACCATGGCACTCCAGGAGCACCACTCCCGCGGGGGTGAGGGCGTCCTGTACACGAAACAGGACCGTGCGGGTTCGGGGATCATCTCCTCCCGGCTGGGCCTGACCTCACCAGCCGTCGAGGTCGGCGACTCCTTGGACCTGTACGACGACGTCGCCGAGCGCAAGGCGTCCTACGTCATCTGCGACGAGGCCCAGTTCCTGTCGTTCAAGCAGGTGGGGCAGCTGGCGGGCGTCGTGGACGGCATGGGCATCGATGTGTACTGCTACGGCATCCTGACCGACTTCCAGGGCGCCCTGTTCCCGGGGTCGAAGCGTCTGGTGGAACTCGCGGACAAGATAGAGATCCTGCCGGTCTACGCGCGCTGCTGGTGCGGGAACCGCGCCACGCACAACGCCCGTGTGGTCGACGGAGTCATGATCTACGAGGGCGAGCAGGTCCACATCGGCGGGAACGAGTCGTACACGACCCTGTGCCGCCACCACTTCATGGCAGGCGTGGCCTAGGGCATCCCTCTGGGAAGCCGAGAAATCCTCTTCGGGAATCTACTCCGGAATGAGACTGAAGAACCTGTCATGCAACCGCGACCCAAGGGCATCGGCCTGCCTTTCAAAGTCAAAATCTGGCACCCGACCGCTTTCGATTCCCTCAGGGTCCCCTGAGAAAGTGATCGTGTATACCGCGCTTCGGGTCCGCGCCACAACCAGGTACTGGGAAACTCCGCTGGAGTTCTCGCCATAGTAGGACTGCGCGGCGTCTGCCCAGTTAGGGGTGGACTGAGACTCAATCTGGGAGAATTCTTCCGGGACAGTTTCGAGAGCTTTTTCAAAGATCCCTGAAGCAAGCTGATCCTTGTTCTCGTTTGGATCATGAACAACAGCTTCGAAGTCAAAATCGAAGTACCAGAGCGCAGTCGTGCCGAACTGTGGCCGTACAGTGAAACTGCACTCACCCGAAACCAAGCGCTGAGAATCCTGCTCGAAACCCGCGTCCTCGGCAGGATCCGAATGAACAATGGAGATCGTCTCTTCTACATGGATATCCCTCATGCTGGGCAGAGCCATGTAGTCACCGCAGACCTCGAGCCCGCCCGGCTCCAGTTCAGCTCGAGGATTCCCCCGCTGTTCAACAGCGACCGGGGCCTCAGGAGTGTCTCCTGAAATTCCGGAAGAAACGGAACTGACGAGCAGACTCAGAACTCCGACGACCACACCGAACACACCGAAGGCCGCGAGCGTGCCGCATCCGAAGACCGTGAGCGTCGCCCTCCAGCCGTGTAGGCCCTTCGTCGCTGGCTTCCCGCGCTTCGAATCCGTTTCCTCGGTCTCCACCACGATTACGCCTGCGCCTCCAGCTGAGCCTTCACTTCGGGGTGCTCAAGCGGACGGGTGAACCCCACGATGTCCGCACGATTGGGGTCATCGTACTCGCGCACCGCGATCGGTCCACAGTTGGTGCACCAGGCCTCGACCATCAGGCCGTCCCCGATCACCATTGCCATGTGGCCGGGCCCAGGCGGTTCTCCGGCTCGGGTCACGTCAAAGAAGACCAGGTCACCGGGTTGTTCCTCACCCGGGGGGATCTTCGGTCCGAAGTTCCACTGGTCCTGGGAAACACGTGGAACCGTCACACCGATGCTCTCGTAGGCCTTCATCGTCAGACCGGAACAGTCGTATCCGTCCGGCCCGGTCCCTCCCCAGATGTATGGCTTTCCACGCTGGTCAAGCGCCCAGTCCACAACCGCCTGGGTCAGGTCGTCGGGTGCCCGTCCGATCGGCACTCCGTCCTCGTCCAGCTCACAGAGAACCGCGGTCCGAATGGAGTCCGAGGTGTTGAAGTCGCCGTCGGCATACCGTTCCGCCCACTCCATCACATCATCCACGTACCACCAGGCATGGTTGTAACCGAAGATCGCCTGGCGAACGTCGTCCTCCAGGCCGTGCGCCAGGAGGTAGTCGGCGGCTGCGGGAATGGCGTCGGCGGGGTCGTAGACATTGACGACCCCGTCGTCGTTGCCGTCCACTCCGTAGCCCACCTCCGGCCGCTCCTCGACCGGCTGGATCGGCTCGCCGCCCCAACTGTTCCCCGCCGCGGAACCGTCCAGCGACCCGAACTGCATGGGCCCGGAGGCTCCCCAGTCGTTGTGGCCCTCGGTGATCCCCGGCCCCTCCCAACGTCCGTGATGGGACTCCACCTGCCCGATGCCCGCGAGGATGTTCCACGGAACCCCCCGGTCCTCCCCCGCCTCCTGGTACAGCTCCAGGTAGTTCTCCGGGATGGTGTCCATGGCGTAGGCACTGCTGTCGGGCTGGTCTGCGTCGGCGTTGGGTGCGCAGACCACTCCCGAAGCCAACCAGGAGGCCACCTGGGTGTTGTTGGTGAGGGCTGGAATCACCATGAGCGTCAGGAACACCAGACCTGCCATACCGATGGCGGCCAGTACGGCGACCCTGGTCAGGCAGGAACCCGTCCGTCCGTCGGGGGCGGCGGTGCGAAAAGCGGAGATCAAGCGGTCACTCCTCCCCGAACTGTCCGGCGTCGGCTGGCTGGAAGTCGAAGACCGCCCAGGTTCCGCCGTCGCGAACCACGGTGACGGCGAAGTCGCCGAGGTCCTCGTCGAACTCGGAGTCACCGGTCTCGGTGATGGACTGCGTGGTGACCACGAAGGTGACCGAGTCAGTGCCGAAGGTGCGGATCTCCTGAACCTCCGCGCGTCCCTCCGCGACCGCCTCGGCCTCGCTCATCTCAGCCCAGAAGGCGCCCACCCGGTTCGCGTCGGAGAGCACCTCCGCGTACTCGTCGGTCGCCAGCGCCTCCATGGACGCGTAGTAGGTCTCGGGGTCCTGTGAGTAGTCGATGGTTCCGTAGGCCTCGGCGAAGGCCTGCGCGGTCGCCCCCGCCGCCTGGAGCTCCTCTTCGGCGAACGGAAGCCAGGCAAGGACCTCCAGGTCCTCTGCTGCGGTGGTCGGAATCGGACTGGGCGGGACGGTGGCCAGGCCTCCCGAATTGGAGGAGGGTGGCTCGGCCTCCCCTTGGGCGGTCCCGGGTTCACGCGGTGGACCAGCGGGGTCCTCCGTCTGGTCGCCTCCGAACCCGCCGAGGCTGAAGTAGATCCCGAACCCGGCCAGAGTGGCGATCAGGCCGATGACGACCAGTCGCTGGGTGCGTTCGGGGAGAGGGTTGGGCATGGTGGTCGGTTGCCTTGTCGTCTGCTCAGTGACCGGGTCACTAGTCGTCGTTCAGCCAGAAGGGGACGTCTCGCTTACGGTCCCGTGTGCTGGAGGAGCCGCCCTCCCCCCAGAAGGGGGTGATGGGAGCGTTGTCCTTGCTCTTGCCGGACCCGGTCAGCCAGCCGCCCTCACCGCCGTCGCGCCTTCCGCGATCAGCGGGGGCCGGTCGTGCGGGGCGCTGCGGAGCGGGCCGCTCACGCTTTTCCTTCGGACCGCCCCAGCGCGAACCCCGGCCGAGGTTTCCGTGTGCCGGGGTGTCCTCGCGGCCGTTGAAGATGCCGCGCCCCGTGCTGGGCTCGGCGCGATCAGCGCTCGCCGCTCGGGAGTTGCTCGTTCCGCCACCGAACACGCCGCCACCGGAGCGTGTGCCGGAGCCGGCGCCGTCGTTGCGGTTCGGGCCGTTACCTCCACCGCCGGTACCGAAGACGCCCGCCCATCCACTGTCGCCAGTGCCGGTGTAGCCGCCAGCAGGCCGGGGCGGAATGGGTCCGCTGCTGGCTGCACCACCGCCGGTACCCGTGCCGCCGTTCCCAGAAAGACTCGGCGCCTGGTCGCCGTTCCGAGCACCGGTGGTGGGGCGCTGCGAACCGGGCCCACCGCTCCGACTGACGTTGAGCGGCGGAGCGTTGTCGTTTCCTCGGACCCGTCCGTAGCCCGCAGTCCCTCGGACACGGGCGCCCTCGGCACGGGTGCTGCCACCGCTCTCCGGAACCTCTTCCGCGGTTTCGGTGGCGCCTGCGGAAGCGCCTCCGCCAGCGGGAACCCCTGCGGCCGCACCGGCGATCATGGCCCCGCGACGGCGACCCCAGTTCTGCGTCTTGAGGTAGGCGACCGGAGGAAGAACCATCGCGCTCTTGTCCAGTGCCTGGCTACGAGCCGCGTCGGTCACGATGCGCGAGGTGAACGTGTTCGCGTTGACCGAGGCGAAGAGGTAGGCGAACGTCTTGCGGTAGATGAAGATTGCCACAGTGAACAGGGCAAGCAGAATCATCTGCAACCCCCACCCAAGACTGGTGGACATCACGATTCCATAGCTCATGACAAGTAGAGCCATCAAAAGGACGATGAAAATCTGTTTAAGCAGGAACCCGACCATCAGCTCGACCCAACGCAGCAAAACCATCCGCCCGTAACCAGGGTGGATACCGATCAGCAGGAACACCGGGGCGAGCATGAAAAGCAGAATAAAAGCGATCTTCAGAACGATGAGCGCCACTGCGGCGGCCAGGATCAAACCCCCCGCGAAAATAGATGCAAAGAGAGCCAGGGTCGCCACACCCAAGCGACTACCCTGATCATCCCCCGCAAAGAGCGGATACACGCTTGGGTACGTGGATTCAACGTCTGCCGCAATCGCCTCATAGGACTCTTGCTTCTCAGCGGCGAGCGCACTGGGGTCGAGTTCCCCATCAGAGATCTGCTGTTGCTCGATTCGGCTGATACCTTGGGCCGAAATCAGATCCATCGAATGGTCGATCGAGGCGTCTTCAGCCAGACTCGAACTACCAAACTGCCCAGCCACCCAAGGCTGGCAAACCAGGCTCGACCAAAGCATGTCGGCGTTCCGGCGAACCTGGAAATCAGCCTCGGATTCCCAACTGGCACGCTCGGGGGGTTCAGCGCCAGCAGGACACGCCCCCGATCCCCCGCCGTAGGGAACCTGCCCAACAGCACTGGTGACCAGCTGGGTACCGGAATTGACGAGGGCACTGCCCATGCCCATTACTTGAGCAGGGTTCACAAGAATCCACATACCGATCGCCGTGGCGGCAATCATCCAAACCGAAGACTCGAGGGTTAGAGTCATCCTCTTACGGATGAGTCCATACCAGCCCAGCCAGATCGCTCCCAAGATGACCATCGTCGGGATAAGAGGCCGCCAAATACCCTCTCGCAGCGCGACAATCACGCTTTCGACTGCTTCAGTGAAGCTGGCCAGGAGGCCGTCTGAAGTCGCGGCCTGATAGACAGTGATGGTCGACTGGTTGATGGTCTTCGACAGGTCCCAGGCGGAATTCGCGATGGTGGCCTGAGCGCCCAGCCCCATCTTGTCCACACAGGACTCTGTGATCATGTGCCACTGTTGTCCGGCAGTTCCGTACTGGCCGTACATGCTGGCATCGGGTGGCATCGAGTCAGGCGCACCCTCGATCGCCGACTGGGACTGCGGCGGCACCAGGAGCCCGTCCGAACCACTGCCCGCGGACTCCGGGAGCGGTGCCGGGCTGCCGGGGCACATCGGGTTCGCCTGCGCGGAGCTCAGCGGGATGAGGATGAGTCCACACAACATCAGGAACGTCATCAGGATGCGTCGCCAACCCCGCCGGTGGACGTGCTGATGAGTCATCTGCTGAGCTCCTGCGTCGTGGTTCGTGCGGGGAAATCGTTGGCAGACACCAGGGCCTCCCGACCGCACGCCCGCCGCGACACCACCTGGCGCGCGACCGCACACGGACACAAGGCCCCCGCATGTCTTTACCCCATCCTCTATGGTGCGTCATCACGGGGTTGGGAGATGGCTGCAACGCGACCGGTTTTTCGGTCGTCGTCCCCGAACGGGCCGGAGACTCATGGCCAAATGCGAGTGTTCCCCTCATTTGTGCAGGTAGCGGGCTTCTCAGGGTGGCCGTAACACCCAAAATCCTCAAGGCCACAATTTCCTCACCAGATGTGGACTATGAGGGGCGTCACAGAACCTTTCGCAGCCAAAAGTGGACATACGACAACCAAGCGGACTGAGACCCGGTACCAGCCTGGTCTTACGCGGAACCCGCAGTCCCTATTGGAGGAGGACCGAAACGGAGCGCGGTCCACGCGCCCTTCCTGTCCCCGAGCCCCAGCGGCTTGACCCTCACGCGGCGTGAGGCTCCACGATTAGCCTCATGAGCGAAACCTTCCACGCGTTCAGCGTCAGCCCCGTACCCCAGCCCGGTCCCGACACGGCACCTCCGGAACTGTTCCGGGGCATCTACGGCATGCCGATGTTCGTGACCGTGCCCACGCACGACCTCGAGGCCTCCAAGGAGTTCTGGATCAGCGGCCTCGGGTTCTTCGACCTCTTCTCCGTCCCCGGCCAGATCGTCCACCTGCGGCGCTGGGCGTTCCAGGACGTCCTGCTCGTACCGGGTGAGCGCCCCGAGCAGACTCCCCCGACGAGCGTGAGCTTCTCCTGCGTGCTGAACCAGATCGACGGCATCGTGGCGGCCTGCGAGGAGCGGCTGCCCGGGTCCACCACCGGTCCTCGCCGGATGCCGTGGAACTCGGTGGAGGTCGAGGTCCGCACCCCTGAGAACGCCCGGGTGATCATGACCGCGGCCCGCCCGTACGACCCCCAGGACCCGGAGACCGCCCGGTACCTGCGGGAGAACGGGATCGAGGGCCCCGAGGCCCGGAGCCGCGAGAACTAGGACCAAGGACCGAGAGCCGGGGCCTGGTTCCCAGCCTTCCGGGAATCAGGCCCCGGCCCGACGGGTCCTCAGGGACCTGCTTCGGTCTGTGGATAGCGTGGATCAATGAACTACGGCGCGAGGACGGTCGGCGCGGTGGCCGCGTTCGTCGGGGTCACCGTCAGGACCCTGCACCACTGGGACGAGATCGGTCTCGCCGGTCCGAGCGAGCGTTCCGCCGCCGGTTACCGGCTCTACACCGCCTCGGACGTCGCCCGTATCCAGCGGGTGCTGGTCTACCGCGAGCTCGGCGTCTCGCTCGAGGAGACCGCGAAGCTCCTGGCGGCGGACGCCGATGAGGCCGCCGACTCCCTGATCGACCAACGCGACCGGCTGCGCGCACGCATCCGCAGGCTGGAGCGCATGGCCGACGCCCTGGACCGCCTCGCCGAGGCCAGACGGGAGGGCGTCCTGCTTCCGCCAGAGGAGCAGGTCGAGATCTTCGGTGACACCTGGCGACCCTCCTGGGCCGCCCAGGCCCGCGAGCAGTGGGGTGACACCGCCCAGTGGGCGGAGTTCGCCGAGCGCGCGGCCGACCGCACGGCCGAGGACTGGCGACGGATCGCGGCGGGGGTCGAGGCCCTGCACGCCGACCTGGCCCAGGCGGTGCGGGAGGGTGTCGAGCCGGGGAGCCGCAGGGCCGACGCCCTGGCCGAACGGCACCGGGAGGCCATGAGTGAGTACTTCGACTGCACCCACTCCATGCAGGTGATCCTCGGCCGCACGAACGTGGACGACCCCGGGTTCCGGTCCAACTACGAGGCCATCGAACCCGGCCTGTCCGTGTGGCTGCGCGACGCCATCGACGCCAACGCCCGCGCGCACGGCGTCGACCCGGAGACGGCCGCCTGGGAGTGACGTGGCGGGGTCACGGGAGTAGCCACCTCACGACGAGGCCCCGTCCACCAGACCCGTCTGGCACCCACCAGGCCACACCGGGTTTCACCAGTCCCACCAGGCCCAACCAGGTCCTATCAGGTCCGACCGAGCCCCCCGGGCTCCCGGAACGTCTCCCGGAATCGGAGCGAGGTCCTCTGGGGAGATCCCCGGAAACCGACCCGCGCGGGAAAGCGCCCGGACGGTTTGTGACTCTCGGCACTAAAGGCGTTCCTCTCCGTCCCCGCCTGCGGACTCGGTGCCGTTTCTCCGAGGGTCGCAGTGGGCTTTGACCGCTATCGGTCACCTTCTCCGGCTCTGGTACGAGGGGTTGTGGGCAGGCTTACTCTTGGAGTTCGCCGGACCATCCGCATCGATCGGCCCCCGCAGGTCCGGTTCGTACCCACGGCGTCCCCTTTCCGCACGGCGGAACGGTTCCCCCACACCGCCAGAAGGGAAGCACCCCCATGCCGACCCCCGGGCGTACCTCCATCGGCCGCTACGAGTTGCGCGAGAGGTTGGGCGCGGGCGGCATGGGCACGGTCTGGCACGCCTGGGACCCCGCCCTGCAAAGGGACGTGGCGGTCAAGGAGGTCCTCCTCCCCCAGGGGATGTCCGCCGAGGACAGGGCCGAGGCGCACGCCCGCACGCTCCGGGAGGCCCAGGCGACCGCGCGCATCAGCCACACGGCGGTGGTGACCATCCACGACGTGCTGGAGCACGACGCCAGCCCGTGGATCGTGATGGAGCTGCTGAGCGGGACCTCGTTGCAGCACCACATCGACGCCGGGGGGCCGATGCCGGTCGAGCGGGTCGAACAGGCCGCCCGCTCACTGCTGGGCGGGTTGGCGGCGGCGCACGCGGCGGGGGTCACCCACCGGGACGTCAAGCCCGCCAACATCATGTTCACCGCGGACGACCGGACGGTCCTCACGGACTTCGGGATCGCGAACGTGGACGGCGGCACGGCACTCACCCAGACCGGTGTGTTCATCGGCTCTCCCGAGTACATGGCCCCGGAACGGTTCGAGGGTGAACGGGCCCTGCCGGCCTCGGATCTGTGGAGCCTCGGGGTGACCCTGTACTGCCTCTTGGAGGGGCGTTCACCGTTCAGGCGGGACAGCATCACGGGGATGATCAGCGCGGTGATGACCGCCCCGGTGCCGAGGCCGTCGAGGAACGAGGCCGCGAACTCCCCGAGGAGCCTGGCCCTGCTCGCTCTCATAGCGGCTCTGCTCACCCGGGACGCCGCGGCACGGCCGAGCCCGCGGGAGGCCCTGGAACTGTTGGAGCGGGAGCGTCACGCGACGCAGGGGCTCGTGGAGACGCACCGGGGTCCGACGCCGGGTCCGGAGGCCTCGGGGGCACGGCCCTCGTTCCGTCCCACCGGTGGTACCCAGGCCGCGTACCCGCGGAGTGGGACGGCCGGTGGGGGCCGTCCCACCCCGAACCCGGTACGACCGGCGAACGGTGCCTCCTCCGGACCTCGGCCGCACCCGGCCGGGCCCCCGATGGTGGGGTATCCGGGATCGACGGCCGCCGCGCCCGCACAGGACGCGAGCGCCCGGTTCGTACGGGGCACCGCGCACACCGGCGCCCGCCCTGCCGAGGGGAACAGCCGGGGGAAGCCCACCGCCGTCCTCACCGTCATGGCCATGCTGGCGCTCAACGCCCTGGTGTTGTTCGTGCTCACGGCGGTGAACCTGGGGCGGGTGGGGGACGATGACGCCGCCACGGGCTGGGGCACCGTGGTGTACCTCGCGGTGTGGGGCGTGCTGTCGGCCTTCGCCGCCTTCGGTCTCCTCACGAGGTCACGCCTGGTGTTCGGTCTGGTGGTGGTTGTTCAGGCGATCGGCGCGGTGACGCTGGCGATGAGCATGTTCACGGTGTTCATCTACACGCCCGAACTGATGGTCATCTACGCGTTGATGCTGATCTACACCCTGACGATCGGTGGGTTGCTGCTCGTCCCGGCCAGGTCGCGGGCCTACTTCGGCCTCGGTTAGTGCTCGGGGAGTTCAGCGAGGCCGGTGGTGGCGGCGTGGACCCTGGCGACGCTGTCGTCGCGCACCCGGCGCGCCACCTCTGCGGTGTCGGCGAGGTCGGCCACCTCCGGCGACGGGAGGGACATCAGGGAGGCCTCGGCCCGCAGATCCGCGTAGTCGTCCGTGGCGGCCAGGGCCTCCTGGCACTGTTCCCACTCCCGGTGGGCCAGGACCGACTCGTCCACCAGGCGCCCGTACTCGACGATCTGGTCGACCCTGGCGCGGATGTGCCCCTCCACCGCGGTGAGGTGTTCCCGCTGGGGGCGCAGGACCTCCCGTACCCGGGGTGAGGACGCCTGCTGCCAGCGCCGGACGTAGCCCCGCCGCAGTTCGCGCTGGCGGGCCAGCAGGGACGCGATCCGCCACTCCTGTTCCCGCAGGACCGAGAGGCCCCGCGCGGTGTCCAGGGTGTCGGAGGAGCCCAGTTCCACGCGGGCGTCGGTGACCCTGTCTATGGTCTGCTGGACCGCCACAAGGAGGCCGTGGTCGGCCGCGCTGATGTCGTCCGGTAACAGGACGCGGTCCCGGTGGTGCTCCTCGGGGGTTTCCGGTACCCGGGCCGTGAGCGTGTCAGCGGTGACCAGGCCCACCAGGAGGCCGAACAGCAGCCACGGGACGCCGCCCGGCGGGTCCTGCGGAAGCAGGTCGAACAACCACAGGGGCGCGGCCGCGAAGGCGCCCGCGCCGATCGCGCCGCCGACGGCCCGCACCAGCGGGTCGGCCTCCTTGCGCACGGCCAGCGCGCCCACGTAGGCGATCAGGCCGATGCTGACGATCACCATGCCGAGGTACCACCCGGCGGTGAGCAGGGCCAGGACGAGGGTGAAGCCGACCCCCAGCAGTTGCACCCCGCCCTCACGCAGGCGCAGGGCCCGGCTGGCGGCCTGCCCGTCGTCGCGCGCGTGTCTCGACTCCGGGGCGACGGCCTCCCGGAGGAGGTCCTCGCGAAGTTCCTCGGGCAGGGTGGTGTCGACGACGGGGCGCGGCCGGATGACGTCCTCACTCATGGGCGGTCCCTCGTGAGTGTCGGTCGGGGGGTGCGGGGAGGCGGGGTTCAGCGGGCCGGGATCGGAGGGCCGGGGGTAATCTCCTTGATCCCCATCCTCGTCATGCCCGAACCCGACTTCCCCGCACCCTTTGTCATCCGATGTCCGCCCGTGGCCGCGGACGTCGCCGCTGACCTGCTCCGGAACCGCGCATTACTGCTCGCGGCCGTTAGCGGACACCAGCGGGTCCCCGGCGGGCCGCTCGCGGGTGGGGTTGGTGTCCAGCCAGCGCAGCAGCCCCTCGGAGACCAGGTCGACGCCGATCCGCCCGGAGCGGCCGTCGAGGTCGCGGAAGAGGCACTCCCCGTTGCCGAGGTTGCGCAGCACCGCCATGTGGTCCTCGTTGACGTCCACCCCGAGCAGCGCCATGACGTCGGCGACCTCGTGGGCCTCGCTGGAACGGAAGGCGAACACCGAGGACAGACAGTTGGTGACCTGCTCGTTGAGCATGTCGCCCGCGTTCTGGGACACCAGGATGAGCGCGGTGTTGCGGGAGCGGCCCATCCTGGAGACCTCGGGGACGAGCTTGGCCCCCTCGGGGGTGGAGGTGACCGCCCACGCCTCGTCGAGGAAGATCGCCTTGGGCAGGCGCCGGTCCAGGCCGTTCATCAGGCGCCGGGCGAACTGGGACACCAGGTAGAGGAGCGCGACGGACAGGCGCTGTTCGTAGGAGTAGTCGTCGCGGTTGACCCCGGAGTCGGGCAGGGTGAGACCGCCCAGGGTGAACACGGTGGTCCACCCCTCGGTGTCGATGCGCGCCTCCCCCTGGGGGTCGAAGCACAGCGACGCCAGCCGCATCTCCGCCATGGAGCCCAGGACGGCGCCCAGGTTGCGCGAGGCGGCGTCCTCGGCGGAGACGAGGTGGTCGACCACCTTGGCCAGGGACGGCTGGGGCTGGTTGGCGACGGTGGCGACCGCCTGGATCATGGCCGACTCGCGCTCCTCGCTCATGCGGGGCAGCAGGAGCCGCAGCGTCTCGGTGGCCATGGTCTTCTTCGCGGCGAGGTCGTCCCCGAAGGCGAAGGGGTCGAGCAGGCCGGGCTGGGCCGATCCGAGCGACATGACGCGGGCCTTGCGGCCCCGGTGCTTGAGCAGCTCCACGAGGGACTCGGCGTCGCCCTTGGGGTCGATGGCGGCCACGGTGACCCCGCGCAGGGCCAGCTGGTAGATCATCAGCAGCGCGAGGGTGGTCTTGCCGCCGCCTGGCTCGCCGGTGATGGCGATGGCCGTGGGGCGGTTGCGGGCCGCGGCGACCATGGGGTCGAAGTGCACGATGGACCGGGCCCGGCCGATGGTCTCCCCCACGTACGGGCCGACCCAGCCGCCGCCGTGGTGGTCCGTGCGGTCGCCCACGTCCACGGTCGCGGTGGGCATGCCGCCCGCGATGGTGCGCAGCGGCTGGCGCTGGGCGTAGGCGTTGAGGCGGATGCGGTCGCCGGGCAGCGACTCGTTGAAGAGGGAGAACTGGTCGCCGGTGGAGTTGATGACGTCGATGCCGATGTCGCGGTAGTGCTCCACCACGGCCTCGACGTGCTGGCCCAGGAGGCGTTCGGTGGGCGCGGACACCATGAGCCGGTGCCACCCGTAGACGAACGGCAGGCGCTCCTTGGTGATGCCGTGCTCCAGCATGCGGGCGGCGTCGATCTGCTCGGCCAGCGCGATGGGCGCCTCCACCCCGGCCTCGCGGATGTGGGCGTCCATGTCGCGGGCGTGCGCGAGCTTGCGGCCGACGTCCTTGGAGGCCTTCGCGGGCGGGATGAGCTTCATCCGCAGGGAGATCTCCACGGGGAACGGCAGCGCGTCCGCGTGGTGCAGCCAGGGTTCGCCGTCAGGGAAGGGCATGAGGTCCGGGAAGCGCGCGAACGACAGGAACGCCACGTGGGTGGAGCCCGCGGGCTGTTCGAGGCGGAGCGTGGAGCGGCCGTTGTGGATGACCCCGTCCACGAGCTGCTCGATCTCGCCCCGGCCCCAGGTGCGGCGGCCCGTGGCCGAGGGGTGGATCTCCTCGGCGGTGCCGCTCACGGCGTGCCGGATGAGCCAGGCGATCTCGTCGGAGGTGGCGTGCCGGGCGTGCAGGGAGCTGGCGGCCAGGGCGCGGCCGAGGCGCTCGGACTGGTCGGTCCAGCGCGCGATCTCCTTGTCGTCGATCGCGTCGTCGTTGATCCCCAGGACCTGCTCGGTGCGCTGGTAGGCGCCGAAGAGCTGGGAGAACAGCCCCAGGCCCGCGCCGGCGTTGCGCAGCCCCAGGCGCACGCCGAGGTAGACCTCCTTGGTCCAGAAGTCCTTGGCCCACACGTGCCGGTACATCTCTTCGAGGTAGTCGTACCAGCCGGGCCCGGCGTCGGCGGTCTCGTCCAGTCTGGTGGCCCACTGGGCGGCCGGGTAGGTGCGGTGGGCCACGCGCAGGTGCACCTCGGCGTCGTTCATGCGGATGGCGGCGAGGGCGATGGTGATGTTGGTGGCCAGCGCCTGGCGCTCCTCGGGAGTCGTGAACTCGTAGGACACCGTGGGGAGCCGGAAGTAGGCCCAGGCCTCGTTGTCGCTGAAGAGCACTCGGTCGTCGAAGTAGCGAACCGCGAGACGGGTCGCGCCCCGGGTGCCCCTGGTACCGGTCATCTGCTAGCCCTTCCTCGTGACGGCGCTGACGAGTTCCGCCCTTAGCCATCACCCATAGTGCTGCATGAGGCCGGGGGGTGAGAAGCGGAGGCGTCGGTGTGCCAGAAACCGGAGGCGGTGCGCGGGCGGGAGCGCGGACGCGGCCCGGCCCCTCACGGGTGCCGGGCCGCGTCACTCTCCGTCGTGTCCGCGGAGGTCAGCCGACGTCGCCGTTAGCAGGCGGTGTCGAGGGTGCTCTGGAGGGTGGACTCCTCGGTCGAGGTGATCGTGAGGTCGTAGACGTGCTTCACGTTGATCCAGGACTTCACGTAGTCGCAGTGGACGGCCGTGTTGGTGGGCATCCACTCCGAGGGGTCCTTGTCGCCCTTGGCGCTGTTGCTGGAGGGGGTGGCCAGCCACAGCTGGGAGCTGGTGACGTCGTTGGCGAAGTCGGTGCGCTGGCTCGTGGACCAGTCGGCGGCGCCGGTCTTCCAGGCCTCGCTGAGCGGGACCAGGTGGTCGACGCTGATGTCGCCGGGGACGTCGTTCACCCACTCGTCGTCGAAGGCGCTCCACCAGCTGCCCGCGGTGGGCTGGCAGTTGGAGTCGGTGACGACGTCCTGTCCGTCGCGCTTGAGCACGACCTGGCGGGCGGTGCAGGGGCTGTCGACCACGTTCCAGTGCGGGAAGAGGCTTCGGTCGTAGCCGGACTGCGGGCCCTTGGGGGCGACGGTGAGCGAGTTGAGCTGGGTCTGGGCCGCGGAGTCGCTGGGGATGTTCGGGGGCAGGGTGTCGGCGGCGGCGGGTGCGGCCCAGACGAGGACCATGGCCACGGCGGCGGCCGAGACGGTCGCGGCGGTGCGTGCGAGCACACGGGGGAAGGGGGGCACTGTGTTTCTCCTCTTGAGCGGGTCGAGGAAATCCGGACCCCACTACTGTGGAGTAACGAAAGCCCGCACGCCAGCCCCCTCGCGAGAATTCCGGGTGAATCGGAGGTCACTTGGGAATAACGACCGGAGCGCGGCCGTGTTACGTTGCACCGAGCCCTGCGTCAAATGCTCGTGAAATAGATCACACGATCTCGGCTCGCCCGACACACAAAGGGTTGGGCGATTCATCACGCAAGGCGATGAGCTGCAATGATGTCGCTCCGTGAGGGAAACTCGGCGACGCGCGGCCCAGGCGGGGGATGGCGCAGGTGAACACCCGAGTAGGAACGAACCGGCGATTCGGAGCCCGAAAGCGAAATCCTCGGCTTCCCGTTTTTCGCCCATATAGTAGACGAGTAATACCCAGATAGTGAACGTGTAAACACGACGAGAAGGAGTCCACCCCCTTCGTGAAATCCGGGTTTGTTAGGTTCACATGTCGTACGAGGAACCCAAGCCGAGAGGAGCACCCCCGCCGAGGGGAGCGCCATGACTCTGCAAATGGAACTTCCGACAGCGGACGACTACCCCACCCGTAAGGCACCCGAGCCCGCGCTGCTCTACCGCCGGGACCCCGTCGTCTGGCCCGGTGCGGCCGACGGCCCCTTCACGACCGAACAACTCGACGGCTACGACCGCCGCGGCTACACGCAGGTCGAGTCGATCGTCAACCCGGTGGAGATCGAGGCCTACCGCGCCGAACTGCGACGCCTCAGCGCCGACCCCGCCCTGAGGGACGACGAGCGCGTCGTCGTCGAACCGACCTCCGACCAGGTGCGCTCGGTGTTCGAGGTGCACAAGGTGAGCCGGGTCTTCCACGACCTCGTGAACGACCCCCGTCTCGTCGACCGCGCCCGACAGATTCTCGGCTCGGACGTGTACGTGCACCAGAGCCGCGTCAACTACAAGCCCGGCTTCGGCGGCGGCTCGTTCTACTGGCACTCCGACTTCGAGACGTGGCACGCGGAGGACGGCATGCCCCGGATGCGCGCGGTCAGCTTCTCCGTGGCGCTCACCGACAACTACACGCACAACGGCGCCCTGATGATCATGCCCGGGTCCCACCGGACCTTCGTCTCCTGCGTGGGCCGGACCCCGGACGACCACCACCGCTCCTCGCTCAGGAGCCAGCACGTGGGCACACCCGACCAGGCGTCACTCAACCTGCTGGCCGACCGGCACGGCATCGACGTGCTCACCGGCTCGGCGGGCGACGTCACCGTGTTCGACTCCAACTGCATGCACGGGTCGGGCGGCAACATCACGCCCTACCCGCGCTCCAACGTGTTCGTCGTGTTCAACAGCGTGGACAACGCGTGCACGAAGCCGTTCAGCGCCAGCCGGGCCCGCCCGGAGTTCCTCGCCGCCAGGGAGACCACCCCCGCCGGACGCTGACCCCGGGCGACACCGTGGCCCGCACCCGACAACGGATGCGGGCCACGGTGTCAGGTGGCGGGTGCGAGGGCGTTGACCAGGACCCCGCCCAGGGCGCCGTGGGCCCGCTTGGTGGCGGGACGCAGCGCTCCGACGTCGATCTTCGTGTACGAGGAACCCAGGTGGTCGTCCCACGGAATGCGGACGATGGCCCGGCAACGGCCGCGCGCCACCCGCTCGGCGGCGTCCACGTCCTGGAGGCTGCGCTTGCTGACCCCGTTGACCACCAGGATGGAGTTGGCCCGCAGCGTCGCGTACCCGTTGCCGTCCAACCACTCGAAGGTCATCGACACCGCGCGCTCGGCGTCCGCGCTGGCCGGAGCGACCAGGACGAGGCCGTCGGCGACCGGCAGGGCCCGGGCCACGCCGGTGGCGGCCGGGTCCAGCAGCGTCACACCGTAGAACCCGCCGAGCAGACCGGCGAGCTGCCCGTAGTCGCGGTCGTCCAGGGTCTGGACGTAGGGGTCGTCCAGGGTCTGCACGACCTCCAGTCCCGTCCCGGCGCGGCCCGCGTAGGCGCGCATCCGGTCGTACTCGTCCACGGAGTCGGCGTTGGCCAGCAGCGCGGTCAGCGTCTCCGGGGCCTGGGCGCCGACCCTGCGGGACAGGCCGTTGGGGCCGGGGTTGACGTCGACCGCCACCACCCGGTCGTCGCGGTGCGCGGCGAGGGTGTGGCCGATCATCAGGGCGGTGACCGTCTGCCCCGCACCACCCGTGCAGCCGAGGACGACCAGGGACCTGGGTTCGGCCAGCGGGGTGCGCAACCGCTCGATGTCGCTGGTGGGCAGGTCCGATCGGACCGGAGCCGCGCCCCCGGTGACGACCTTGGCCAGCCGGCGCCAGCCCCGGGTGCCGCCGGAGGTGCTGGGGTCGCCGGAGCTGGGGTCCACCTCCTCCTCACGCGGGGCCGGTGCGGGCTGGGGCCGTTGGGAGGGCACCCCTTGGGGGGTGTCTCCCAGCCGGGCCTGTTCGCCGGTGCCGTGGTCCAGTTCCAGGTCGGGTCTCGTGGTGTCCGCAGGGGATCCGGAGTCGGCGCTCGCGGGTGGTTCGGGCTCCTCACCCGGGGTGGGCTGACCGAAGAGCTGACCGATCCGACGAGCGTTCTGGGCGACCCGGTGGAAGACCCCGTCGTGGGGGTCGTGGGTCTCCGAGTCACCGGCTGCCTCGTCCTCCCGCGTTGACGGCTCCGGGGTCGGCTCCGCCTCGACAGGGTCGTCCTGGGCAGCCCGGGCGCGGCGAGCCCGCAGTGCGGCCGCCTCCGCCTCGGCCAGTTCGGTCTCGGTGGGCCTGGCGGCGGAGTCCTTCGCCGAGGGCCGGGGAGTCGCGCTGCGGGGGTCCTTGCGGACCTCCACGAAGCTCACGAGTTCACCGGTGCCGTGGTCCAGCTGGGTCGGCGGCTTGGGTCCCTCGGCAACGACCACAGCGAGTGGTTCGGGCTGCTCCCGCGTCTCGGTCTCCCGATCCCCGTGAGGAGCCTCCCCCACCCCGCTGGCAGCCTCGGCCTCCGCACGGTCAGCCTGCCCGGAGGTCTCAGGAACTCCCTGGGCAGCCCGCGCCGCGTCAGCCACGGGAGCCTTCTCCGCGCCCTGGAACTCCGCAGCCTCACCGGCGGCGTAGTCCTCGTTGGCCTCGGCGCTCCCAGCCTGCTCCGGCTCCCTCCGTGCCACCTGGGTCCCCACTGCCCCCCGGGACTCCGTAGACGCGCTGGGGGCGCTGGGCTCGCTCTGCCCGGAGGTCTCCTGAACCCGGGCATCCTGTGCCGCGTCAGCAGCAGGAGCCGTCTCCGCGCCCTGGGACACCGCGGCCTCACCGGCCTCCGCACTCCCAGCCTGCTCTGGCGTTCCCTCTGTCCCCAGAGTTCGTTCGGCCTCTCGGGCCATCGAGGCGTCGGGCTCGGTGCGAGACTCCGGAGCCTCTTGACCCGCCGGGGCAACCTGGGCCTCCGAAGTCCCAAAGGCCTTCTCCGCCCCCTGAGACTCCCCCACATCCTGGGGTTCCTGAACCCCATCAGCACCATGGGGATTCAGAACGTTCGGCGCTGTGTCACCCGCAGAAGCCGTCTCCGTCTCACGGAGCTCCCCGATCTCCCTGGTGGCCTTGACCTCACGGGCCTCCGCACTCCCAGCCCGCTCGGGTGCCTTCTTGGCCTCCTGGGTTCCTGCCGCTCCCTGGGAGTCCTGGAAGCTATCGGGCCCAGTCTGCTTGGGCGTCCCCTCAGCTCCCGGAGTTCGTTCGACCTCTCGGACCGTCGATGAGTCGTGCTCGGTGCGAGACTCCAGAACCTCTTCAGCCGCCGGGGCAACCTGAACCTCCGGAGTCACAGAAGCCCTCTCCGGCTCCCGGGGCCCCTCGGGCGCCTGCTTCTCTGCTTCCTTGCGCCTGGCCTCCTGGCGGGCCTCGGCGGCGGCGCGGCGCTCCTCGCGGAGCTCGCTGACCACGATCACCGGGTTGTCGCGGTCCCCCACCTTGGGCTGGTCCGGGTGGCGGCGCTTGCCGTCGTCGAACCAGTCCGCCGGATCGCGGCGCTCGTTGTCCCGCTCCTTGCTCGGCACGGCGTCGGCGAACTTGGGCCGTGGCGGAGCCGGGGTGTCGGCCTTGATCAGGTGGCGGTCGAGCACGGACATGTGCTCGTTCCACCGGGTCCCGTGCTCGGCCGCCTGCCCGCCGCTCTCCACCGGCATCGCCTCGTGCTCACCGGTGCCGTGGTCCAGCTGCAACGGCGGCTTGGGCGCGTCCTCGGCGGCCGGACGCACCAGGCCGTGGGTGGCGTGGGAAACCTGCGGGCCCGCCTCGGAACGGCCGATCGGCTCCTGCTCCTCGGGGCTCTCTGGCTCATCGGGGGTCGCCGCGGCCGGCGGCAGCCACGGGGCGGCCGACACGCTCCCAGCCGACGAGGGGCGGCCCGTCGCGGCGGCGAAGCGGGCCGCGTAGTCGGACAGGTCCGGGTAGTCGGTGCTGCTCCCGCCCTCGGGTTCGAGCGCCCACGGGGTGGCGTGGGGCCTACCCTCGCGGCGCTGCCTGGCCGGGCGGTCGTCCTCGGTGCCGGCGGTGTCCGGCAGAGCGGTCCCCCGGGCGCGCTCGGGCCTCGCGGGCGGGGCCTGCTGGGCACGCTCGCGGGCGGGCTCGGGCTCGTCCCGAACGCGGCGGTCTGCGTGGTCCCTGGCCACCTGGATGCCCTGGGTCCGGCCGCGCAGGCGGCGGGCCGCGGGCGACTCCTGCTCCGGTGGCGCGGCCATCATCTCCTCCGCGCGACGCCGGGAGTGGTCGGGCTCGCGGGGGCTGACCGCGTCGGAGAGCTCGGCGCTGCTCATGGCACCGGTGTCGCTGTCGGAGTAGGCGCTCTTGGAGGTCAGTCCCAGGGGTGTCTCCCCGGAGGAGGCGCGCAGGCGGGCGAACCACTCGTCGCGGTCGCGCTGCTCGTCCTCCTCGGTGACGTACAGGGGCTCGTCGAATGAGTCACCGGGTTCGTCCGGCCTTCCCTGGTCGGAGCGCGGTTCCTCCTCGACGGGTGTCGCGGACAGGCCGAAGCCGAAGTAGTTGAGGACACGGCGGCCGACGCCCCGGTGGGGCTCCTCCGAGGTGTCACTGGCCATCGCATGGTGCTCGGACCGGTCCCCGTGCTCCGCCACGGCGTCGTCCTCCTGGGTCGAGGCGGTGTCGGGTCCGAGTCCCGCGGCGACGGCGACCGGAACCTTCCGCGCGGGGGTGTACTCGACGGAGTCGTCGTGGTCGACGACGGGGGCGGGCTGGCGTACGGGCACGCCTCGCAGGGGAGGCGCGGCGCGACGGTCACTCTCCGGGACCGGCGTCTCCTCGACCCCGGTCGCCGGCTCGGCCTCCTGGACGGCGGCCTCCTCGGCCTGGGCCCTGCGGGCCGCGCTCCGGGTCAGCGGCAGCGGCCCGGCCTCGGGGTCCCGGTGCCACACGCGCACCGAGACCCTGATCTCGGCGGGCTCGTACTCGGGTGCGAGCCGGGTGAACACGCGGGCCTCGGTGAGGAACCGGGCCTGCGAGATGAGCAGCTCCGTGAGGCGCTTGCCCTCGATCACCGGCCGGGTGGCCAGCACGGTGATCACTCCCGGCGGGACGACCCAGAGCACCAGGTGCCAGCCGTTGCCGAAGTCGAACGGGGCGTTGAGGATGCTGAGCAGCACCACCCACAGCGCGAACACGCCCAGGGCGACCCCGAAGGTCCCCACCGGGAGCGGCATGGGCAGCCGGAAATCGTAGAGCTTGTACAGCCGCTTCTCGATACGCCAGATGTTGGTGTACGTGGGCAGATCCACGATTCCGGCCTCCCTCGCCTATTCCGTCGATACGCCCATCGCTCGGGCGAGCGCCACCGCGATGACCTCGATGATGCCGGGCACGTAGAACACGATCCCGATGAAGATCGCCAGGATGATGAACTGCATGAAGCGGGTGATCTCCCTGGTGAACAGGAAGAAGATCGCCACGATGGACACGATGACGAGGAACAGCGGCCCGAAGAAGCCACGCAGGAAGTCCGCGAGCCCGCCGGTGTCGGGGGCGTTCTGCGCGGGGGTGGCCTCGACCGCGAGGGAGATCGGGTCGGCGGCGCCGAGGACCGTCATGGTGTCGGCGGTGGCGGACAACAGGGGGAGCATGTCAGGTGCCTTCCTCCGCTGTCGTTACTGGTGTGCGCATGGTTCGTCTGGTCTCCTTGCCTACAGGCCCCGTCGTCGGTCAGTCACCGAACGAGTGCGGGGCGCCCTGGATGTCACGCACGTACCACTCGTTTCCGGAGTTCACGACCGTGACCAGGTAGTTCTGCACCATCTGTCCGGCTTCCCCCGCGCCGTCGTCGGCGTCGGCGGAGGGGAGGCCCCAGACCACGGTGGTCGCCACCTGTCGTACGTCATCATCCCCGGTCGAGGACTGGGATGGCACCGGCATAACGGACAGTTCGCTGAATTCGACACTGTTCGCCGGAAGTGGGGTGACTGTGGCGCCCGGTTCCACGTAGCGGTCGAGGTGGCCGGCTTCCTCGGCGTAGGCCTCGAAGAAGCCGGTGAGCACGTCGCCGAGCTGCTCGGCGGCCTGGGGGTCTGCGTCGAAGGAGGGGCCCGGGGGCAGTTCCGCCTGACTGGGCGCGGCGAGCAGGGCGGGGCGTCCGGAGAGCACCAGGGAGGCTCCGTCGCTGTACACGGGCACCTCCAGGCTCATGGCCTCGTCGTTGACGTCGGCGCGGATGGCCACGACGGCGTTGTGCTCGTCGCGCACGTCCACGGCGATCACGGTGAGGTTCTCACCGGCGAGGCTGTCCGCGGGGAGGTTGAGCTGGCTGACCTGTCCGTCGGGGACGAAGGCCGCGAGGGAGGTGAGTCGGGCCTCGGGGTCGGAGGTGTCGAGGTAGGACTCGGCGAAGCGGAGGGCGAAGGCCGCGGCGGAGGCCTCGGGGAAGTCGAGGCTGTCGCTCACCTCGGGTTCGGCGCTGCTGCTGGGAAGGGAGAAGCCGTTGCGGATGGGGAACCAGATGCCGTTGAAGACGACGACGACGATGAACGCCCACAGCAGCACGCGGCCGACGCCGACCCACCAGCGGCCGCCCGCCCCGGCGCGGGGCCTTCGGGGGCGCGGAGCGTCGAGCTCGTGCTCGACGTCGTCCACCCGGTCACGCACAGCGGTGTCGCGCCGCGCCGTCTTGGCCATCCCCGCCTCCTGGTCCTGCACACAGTGACGCGTCGGCCATTGTGCCGACGCTCGGACTTCCGCGCGCCGTCGCCGACGCCTTCCGCCATGCCCTTGTCTACCCCATCCCTATAGTGAGGCATTGTGCGGGTTGGGAGCGGCCAGGACGAGTCCGCGTTTCCTGTCCCGGATCACAATGACCCGTGCGAAGGAACCACCTAAAAGGTGCAGAGTACGGCAATTCACCACTGACCACTTCCTAAGGATGTGCACGTCAGAGCCATTCTGGCCGGACCGTAAAGGGATTGGTCACCGCTTGGTGAGCAAGATGTGTCCTGAGTGGTCAGGAAACCGTTGACCGGATGTAACCAGCGACACTCGGGCCCCACGCGTCCGCCGACTGCCGAGGGCCGGAGGAACCGGGTCCCACCCCGCTGCCCGGGATGGCGCGATGATCCCACACGCTCCCCTGGCGCGGGCCGCGCTTGTGCCGTTCGTCAGCTTCGACGCGTCGGGCCGTGGCCCGGACCAACGGCACCGCTCACACCCCGACGAGACCGGGGGCAAGCACGAAGGGGCGGGCCGAGAGGACTCGGCCCGCCCCTCGGGGCTCGTGCGGGTCAGACGTTGAAGCGGAACTCCACCACGTCGCCGTCGGCCATCACGTACTCCTTGCCCTCCATGCGGACCTTGCCCGCGGCGCGGGCGGCCTGCATGTCCCCGGCCGCGACCAGGTCACCGAAGGAGACGACCTCGGCCTTGATGAAGCCGCGCTGGAAGTCCGTGTGGATGACCCCGGCCGCCTCGGGGGCGGTGTCACCCTTCCTGATCGTCCAGGCACGGGCCTCCTTGGGCCCTGCGGTCAGGTAGGTCTGGAGGCCGAGGGTGGCGAAGCCCACCCGCGCCAGCTGGGCCAGACCCGACTCGGTCTGGCCGAGGGACTCCAACAGCTCCTGGGCCTCGTCGTCGTCCAGCTCGGCCAGCTCCGCCTCGATCTTGGCGTCGAGGAAGATGGCCTCGGCCGGGGCGACCAGGTCCTGGAGCTTGGTGCGCAGGGCCTCGTCCGCGAGCTCGTCGGTGTCGAGGTTGAACACGTAGATGAACGGCTTCACGGTGAGCAGGCTCAGCTCGCGCAGCCGGTCCAGGTCCACGTCCTTGGCCTGGGACAGCGAGACGCCCTCGTCGAGGATCTCCTGCGCCGCCCGGGCGGCCTTGAGGAGCTCCTGGGAGTCCTTGTCCTTGGCGTTGCGCTTGGCGTCCTTCTCCAGGCGCGGGATCGCCTTCTCCAGGGTCTGGAGGTCGGCGAGGATCAGCTCGGTGTTGATGGTCTCGATATCGCGGGAGGGCTCGACGTCACCGTCGACGTGGGTGACGTCGGCGTCCTCGAAGGCCCGGATGACCTGGCAGATCGCGTCGCTCTCGCGGATGTTGGCGAGGAACTTGTTGCCCAGGCCCTCACCGGTGGAGGCGCCGCGCACGATGCCCGCGATGTCGACGAAGTCCACCGTGGCGGGCAGGATCTTCGCCGACCCGAAGATCTCGGCCAGCTTCCCGAGCCGGGCATCGGGCACGCCCACGACTCCGACATTGGGCTCGATGGTGGCGAACGGGTAGTTCGCCGCCAGAGCGTCGTTCTTGGTCAGCGCGTTGAAGAGGGTGGACTTGCCAACGTTGGGCAGGCCGACGATCCCGATAGACAGACTCACAAGGTCAGAGTCTATGCGGACCGGCGGGTGGGCCGACCCGGGCACGTGCGGCCAATCATGGAAACAGAGTGCGCTGGAGCGGACACGAAGAGTAGGTTCGAGGTGCGGCCGGGCACCACGAGCAGGGATCGAGCCGACAGGACAGCGTCGAGCAGCTCCCGGCAGCAGTCATCACGGCTCCGTTCTCTTGGGGGGAAGACACCGTGGTCCAGGACCAGTTGCGCGCACTCGTTCACCGGTATCCGCTCGTGCGCTTCGCCACCCGACAGCTCCGCGTGCACCTGCCCAGGCGGTTCGGCGGTCTGGACCCGGCCCGGGTACCGCCGCGCAACCGCAGGTTCACCCTGGACCTGCCGCGCCCCGAGGACGACCGGCGCAGGGTGGGAGCGGACACGATCACCCTCCAGCTGTCCGGCGACCTCACGGTCCCCCGCCGCCTCGCCGCCTCGGGCCTGTCCGGACACGAACCCGACAGCCTCGCCAGCTTCATGGCGATCCTCGACCACACCCGCCCCGGCGCCGTCCTCGACGTCGGCGCGGGGGTCGGTGTGTACTCGATGCTCGCGGCCGCGCGCACGCCCCGACCGGTCTTCGCGTTCGAGCCCACCCCGGAGCTGGCCGCCGCCGCGCGCGCCGTCTCCGCCTCCGGCGACCTCGGTTTCGGCGTCGTCGACCTGGCCCTGAGCAACCACAACGGCAGCGGGCACCTGCGCCGCGCCCTGCACAACGACATGTGCAACCGGCTGGTGAACTCGACCCGGATGGGGCTCTCGCACATCACCGTGCGCACGGCCACCCTGTCGCGGTGGAACGAGACGGCGGCGACCTTCCCGACGGTGGTCAAGATCGACACCTCCGGAACCGAGCCGGACGTGATCGCCGGGGGGCTGGAGGTGCTGCGCCGCTTCCGGCCCTGGGTGATGACCAAGGTGCGCCCGGACCGGGGCGTGGAGGAGCGGCTGATGGCGCTCATGGACCCGCTGGAGTACCTGTGGTTCCCGATCAGCGGCGACCCTCCCTACGAGGCGCGCTCCGAGATCTCCGGCCGGGCCTCCCCCGCGTGGGAGCGGATGTGGATGTTCGCGCCCGAGGAGCCGCCCAGCGAATTCTGGGACGCCGTCACCGTGTGGCGCACGGCCCTCGGGTCGTGCCGGGGAGCCCCCGCGGACCTGTGAGACCGCCGCTCAGATCCAGCCGTCCAGGGCCGCGAACAGTCCCGGGAGGTCGTCGCGGTGGACGTTGTGCCCGGCGTCCTCCACGGTGCGGACGGTGAATCCGCGTTCGGCCAGGGTGCGGGCGCCCTCGGGACCGATCGGCGAGCCCACGCCCGCGATCACCGCGAGGGAGGGCACCTCCGCGGCCTTGGGGAAGTTGTCCACACCCGCCAGGTGGTCGGTCACCCACGCGTGGAAGTCGGGGTCGGTGGCGGCGAAACCCGCCAGCTCGATCCGCACGTCCTCGTCGCTCCACCCCGGGTGGAGTTCGCGCACCTGGTCGGCGTCGGCGCTGGACAGGACCGCGCGCAGCCGATCACTGGCGCCCTCGGGCTGTGGCGGGACGCGGAAGGCCGGGTCGACGTAGACGGCCCGCGCCGGGCGCAGGTGGTCCAGGGCCAGGGACAGCGCGAGACAGCCGATGGCGTGACCCACGACCAGTTCGGCCGCTGTCGGAAGGGTGTCGATCAGGTCCTGGCGCAGCGCCTCGGCCGTGTACTCGCCGCGCGGGCTGTCGCCGTGGCCCCGCAGGTCCACCCCGGTCACCCGGTAACCGCGCCGGACGAGCCGGTCCTCGACCGCGTGCCAGGTCCGGTGGAGGGACGTGCCGCCGTGCACGAGGAGGGCGAGGCGCTCCCCGGTTCCGCTGGTGTGGGTGGCGAGGCGCATGTGGTGACCTTTCTCGGGGCGCCGCGTGGTGCGCGCGGTTTCCACCGGTGTCGCGCCCCCGACGTCACCGGGGTTCCAAGCGTGGGTGTTGGCTCCCCCTCCGACAACCCCCGCCCGTGGCCGGTTCCGGTCAGGGCCCGCCGGTGGTCGGGCCTCGGGTTCGGCGCCCCGCCCGTGGAGGCGTGCCGTGGATCACCGCACGGTTGCGGTCCTGCGCGTTGGCGGGCACACGACCCCCGGGGGTTGAGAGCATGGCGCCATGGACGCCCTCGCACTCGTACTCGTTCTCGTCATCGGTCTGGTCATCGGCGCCGCCGTGGGCTGGCTGCTCGCACGCGGTCGCGACGCCGAGGCCCGCGCGGACGCCCGGGCGGCGGAGGAGCGCGCCGCCTACGTGGAGGAGCAGCTCGCGGACCGGTTCCGCGCGCTGTCCGCGCAGGCCCTGGACCAGACCAACCAGCGTTTCCTCGAACTCGCCGAGGGGCGGCTGCGTGCGGTCAGCGCCCAGGCCGGGGGCGACCTGGACGAGCGGCGCCGTGCCGTGGAGCGGATGGTGGAGCCCCTGACCGCGACCCTGAACCGGGTGGAGACCCAGCTCCGGGAGGTGGACGCCGGTCGGGCCGCCGCGCACGCGGAACTGGCCAAGCAGGTCGAGTTCGTGCGGGAGGGCTCGGAGCGGCTGCGGGACCAGACGCAGTCTCTGGTGACGGCGTTGCGCAGGCCCGAGGCACGCGGCCGGTGGGGTGAGCTCCAGCTGCGGCGGGTGGCGGAGCTGGCCGGGATGTCCGCGTACTGCGACTTCGAGGAGCAGGCGGTGTCGGGGGCGCAGCGGCCGGACATGGTGGTGCGGCTGGCGGGCGGCAAGAACATCGTGGTCGACTCCAAGGTGCCGCTGGCGGCCTACCTGGACGCCGTGGAGGCCGGGGAGGGGGCGGCCTCGGAGCAGCGGCTGCGGGCGCACGCCAAGCACGTGCGCACCCACGTGGACCAGTTGGCGGCGAAGTCGTACTGGTCGGCGTTCACCCCGGCGCCGGAGTTCGTGGTGCTGTTCATCCCGGGTGAGGCCTTCCTGGCCCCGGCTCTGGAGTACGACCCCGGACTGCTGGAGCACGCGATGGGGCGACGGGTGCACATCGCGACCCCGACGACGCTGATCTCGCTCCTGCGGACCGCGCAGTACGCGTGGCAGCAGGAGGCGCTGAGCGAGAACGCCCGTGAGGTGTTCGACCTGGGCAAGCAGCTGTACTCGCGGCTGGCCACACTGGGTGGTCACGTGGAGGGGCTGGGCCGGGCGCTGAACCGGACGGTGGGCGCCTACAACCAGACCGTGGGGTCGTTGGAGAGCAGGGTGCTGGTGACCGCGCGGCGGTTCGGTGAGCTGGGGCTGGTCGACGGTGACCTGGACCGGCTCTCCGGGGTGGAGGAGCGGCCGCGTACGGTGGCGGCACCGGAGCTGGCGGAGGCGTCGGCGGGGATCGCGGAGCCGGAGGCGCGCGGCACGGACGTGTCGGACCTGAAGGTCGCGAGCGCGGCCGAGTACGGCGGTATTCGGCATGCGGATAACGGCTACAACGGTTCGACCCAAAAACCGCCAGAGGGAGTCGTTCGCGGCGAGTGACTTTCCGGCCACCTCTCGGGAACCGGCCGGAACCAGGAGGGGAGATCTCGGCGTCCAAGGGGTGGAAGCCACGATCCCCCCGGAAGGGGCAAGTGGCCGAAATGGCGACACGATCCCAGGAATGACCCCCGAACTTTCACGAGAAGTGACACACTGAACACCGTGAGTAACAAACTGGGGAGGCGCACGACCATGCCCCCGCGCAAGTCGGACGGTCCGGAATCCGGACAGGCCCCGTACTTCGTGCGGTCCAACGGTCGCGGTCGGGAGGCGGCGGGCGCGGACAGGTCCGCGCGCAGCCACCCGAACCCGGACAGGACAGCGCGCAGTCACCCGAAGACGACGGCCGCCCCCTGGCGCCCGCCACGGCTGACCGGCCGGGGCGGGGTGCTGCTCATCGTCGTGTTCAGCTTCGCCGGGACCATGATCGCCCACCTGGTGTCGATCCCCGCGGCCCCCGGGCTGGCCTTCACCCTCGCCTGCGTGGTCACGGCGGCCCTGGTCAGACCCGGCGACCTGCTGTCGCTGTCGGTGAGCCCGCCCATCGCCTACTTCGTCGCCGTGGTCGCCGCCGAGAGTCTGCTGGCCCTGGGCAACGAGGGGTTCGCCCGGGTCCTCATCCTCGGTCTGGCCTCCCGGCTGGCCGACGTCGCCCCGTGGCTGTTCCTCGGCACGGCGCTGGTGCTCGTGGTCGCGGTCTTCCGCGGCCTGCCCGGCAACCTGCGCAACCTCGGCGACGAACTCAACGGCCGCAAGTAGATTCCGCCCGGACCTCCGACGCCCGCGGAGGCCGGAGGCGGCACGGCACCGGTGCGCCGCTCGCGAGGCCGGGACCCCGCCCCGGGACCAGCGGCGGAACGGACCTCAGAACGGGGTGTCGTCGTCCCCGGGCTCGTCGGCGCGGCGTTCGTCCATGGCCGCGGCGAGCTTGGCGCGGGCCCCCTCCAGCCAGTGCTCGCAGACACGCGCCAGCTTCTCGCCGCGCTCCCACAGCTCCAGGGACTCCTGGAGGGTGAGGCCGCCCGACTCCAGTCTGCGGACGACGTTGTTCAGCTCCTCCCGGCTCTCCTCGTAGCTCAGTTCCGGGGCCTCGCTCTGGTCGGCCATGCCTACTCCCCCTCTGTGGTGGCTGCGTTGTCCGTGGTGTCCTCGGCGGCGGGCGCCGCCTTCTTCTTCCTGCCGCGCGAGCCGCCCGTGGCTGGCTTCTTCCCTGCCGGGCGCGGTTCGGGATCCCCCTCGCCGTCCAGGGCGTCGACGGTGGCCCTCAGGCCGTCCTCGGCGAACCGCACGCGCAGGGTCTCCCCCAGCGCGGGTTCGGCGGCGGAACGGACCACGGAGCCGTCCTCGCGCTGCACGATCGCGTAGCCGCGCGCCAGTGTGGTGGCCGGTGAGAGCGCGTGCAGCCGGGCCTCGGTGTGGACCAGGGTGTCGGCCGCGCGGTCCAGCGAGGCGGTGAGGCTGCGGCGGGCGCGGTCGCGCAGCTCCAGCACCTGTTCGGTGAGGCGCTCGGTCTCCCGGACCGGATCGGCCAGGACCGGGCGGGAGCGCACGCTCGCGAGCCAGGCCAGTTCACGGTCGACGCCGCCCCGGATGACGCGGCGGGCCCGGTCGCGGAGCTGGCGGATGATCTCCAGCTGCTCCCCGACGTCCGGGACGGTGCGCTTGGCGGCGTCCGTGGGAGTGGAGGCGCGCACGTCGGCCACGTGGTCGAGCAGCGGCGCGTCCTGTTCGTGGCCGATCGCGCTGACCACCGGGGTGCCCGCCGCCGCCACGGCCCGGACCATGGCCTCGTCGGAGAAGGGCAGCAGGTCCTCCATGGAGCCGCCGCCCCGGGCGATGACGATGACGTCGACCTCGGGGCGGGTGTCCAGGTCGTGCAGGGCCTCGATCACCTCGCGGGTGGCCCGGTCCCCCTGGACCGCGACCTGGCGCACCTCGAAGCGCACGGCGGGCCAGCGGCGGCGGCCGTTCTCCAGCACGTCGCGTTCGGCGGCGGAGTCGCGTCCGCAGATCAGGCCGACGGTGTTGGGGAGGAAGGGCAGCGGACGCTTGCGGGCGGGGTCGAACACGCCCTCCGCGGTCAGGGTCCGGCGCAGCTGCTCCAGCCGGGCCAGGAGTTCACCGATCCCGACGTGTCGGATTTCCCGGGCACGCAGGGAGAAGGTGCCCTTGAGCTGGTAGAAGTCCGGCTTGGCGTGGATGACCACGCGGTCGCCGGGCCCGGGGGCCGGTTCCTGGCGGCGTAGGACGGAGGTCTCGCAGAGGACGCGGATGGAGGCGTTGGCGACGGGGTCGCGCAGGGTCATGTAGGACATGCGGCCGCGCGAGTTGAGCTCGGCGATCTGCCCCTCGACCCAGATGGCGCCCAGCCGGTCGATCCAGCCACCCACCGCCTGGAGTACGGTCCTGACCGGCTGCGGGGACTCCGCCGAACTCTCCATGCCCATGGCTCCAGAGCCTAGGCCAGGGTGCGGACACTTCGGTGAAGGAGGGGACGCGCGGCCCCGGAGACGGCGCGTTCCCGGACGTGTGTCCGGGCGTCGGCCTCCGGGGCCGGCACGGCGGGGGTGGTTCGGGACGCGCCCACGGACGCGACCCCGCTCAGGCCTCGGACTCCAGCTTGGCGATCCGGTTGTCGTACATCTTGATGAACTCGGGGCGGGCCTCGTGCGCGACCTCGTAGGCGCGCAGGTCGCGGACCTGCTCGATGGTGAGCTTGCGCAGGCGCGCCCGGATGGACGGCAGGCTGAGCTCGTCGTAGGTGGGCACGGCCAGGTCCTCTGCGGCGGGCGCGGCCTCCTTGCGGACCCGCTCCAGGACGTCGTCGCTGGCGACCGTGGTGTGGGCCTCGGCGGCCTCGAGCTCCTCGGCCAGGGCGGGGCCGTCCTCGGGGAGGTCGGCGGTGGCCGGGACGGAGGGCTCGTCCGTGGGCTCCTCGACCAACGGGGCGGCGTCGGAGGTGGTCTCGGCGGGGGTCTTCGGGGCGGCCTCCGGGGCCGCGTCCGCAGCGGTCTCCGAAGAGGTCTCCGCGGGGGTCTCTGTGACGGCGTCCGCGGGGGTCTCGGCGGCCGCCGCGGGGGCGGTCTCGGCCTTCTCCTCGGCCTTCTCGGCCTGCTTGACCGTGTCCTCGGACGTCACGTCCGTGGCGGCGGGGGTCTCGTCCTTCTTGTCCTGCACGGTCGTGACGACCGGGTCCTTGCGCCCGAAGATGCCCCTGACGAGGGTGGTCAGCTTCGTGACGATGGTCGGGTTCGACATAGGACGGGGGCTCCTGATGCTCTCGGCGTTGGGCCGGCGGCGCGCGTCCAGCGAACAAGGCAAGGCCGAGTTGAGGGCGAACCGCCTCATACAGATGCGATGGTGAACCAGGATAGAGGAGGGAGTAACAGCATGAGCGGGCTGGAAGTGAACGATTTCGCCACTTCGACGCCGGATCGTGTGCGTTCGGTCGCACCGACGTCACCTGCCTGCGGTCCCGCCGTGGATGTACCCACGTCGGTGCCCTTTCCCACACCCGGACCCACGGCGCCGGATCACACCTAGGATGTGTCCCATGAGTGCGATGACGACTGCCACGAACCAACGCCGTGTGCTTCTCGCCAACCCGCGGGGGTACTGCGCCGGAGTCGACCGGGCGGTCATCACCGTCGAGAAGGCACTGGAACAGTATGGCGCCCCGATCTACGTGCGCAAACAGATCGTGCACAACACGCACGTCGTGCGCACGCTGGAGGAACGCGGCGCGATCTTCGTCGAGGAGACCGAGGAGGTGCCCGAGGGCGCCATCGTGGTCTTCTCCGCTCACGGTGTCTCGCCCGCCGTCCACGAGCAGGCCCAGCGCCGCCAGCTCAAGACGATCGACGCCACGTGCCCCCTGGTCACCAAGGTGCACAAGGAGGCCCAGCGCTTCGCCTCCGAGGACCGCGACATCATCCTCATCGGCCACATCGGCCACGAGGAGGTCGAGGGCACCAGCGGTGAGGCCCCGGACCACATCCAGATCGTGGAGAGCCCCGACGAGGTCCACAAGGTCGAGGTCCGCGACCCCGACAACGTGTCCTGGCTGTCCCAGACCACCCTCTCGGTGGACGAGACCAACCAGACCGTCGACGCCCTCCGCGAGCGGTTCCCGAACCTGCTCGACCCGCCCAGCGACGACATCTGCTACGCCACCTCCAACCGCCAGGACGCCGTCAAGGCCATGGCGCCCGAGTGCGAGCTGGTCATCGTGGTGGGCTCCGACAACTCCTCGAACTCCGTGCGCCTGGTCGAGGTCGCCCTGGATGCCGGGGCGAACGCCTCCTACCTGATCGACAACGCCACCCTGATGGACGAGGCCTGGCTGGAGGGCGTCACCACGGTGGGCGTGACCAGCGGCGCCTCGGTGCCCGACATCCTGGTCCGTGAGCTGCTCGACAAGCTGGCCGGGCACGGTTTCGGTTCGGTGAGCGCGGTGACGACCGCGGACGAGACCCTGACCTTCTCGCTGCCCAAGGAGCTCCGCCGGGACCTGCGCGCCGAGTAGGCGCCTCCCGACGTCGAGGGCCCCGCCGAACCGGACGGTTCGACGGGGCCCTTCGTGTGTGCCGGGCGGACCGCGGGGCTGGAGGGGACACGGCCGCTCGCAGCGATGGGCTCCGCCGCCACCGGCGAAAGCACCAAAGACTCGCCCTAGGAGTCGGCGTCCGCTGCCTCGGAGGCCTCGGCGTCGTCGCCCTCCTCGGTGTCCTCGGGTTCAGGGACGGGGAAGGTCTCCAGGTGCTCGGCCAGCTCGGCGAACTCGTCGACACCGGCGCTGCCGGCGACGACCAGGGTCCGGTCGTCCCCGCGCAGCACGAGCGCGCCCCAGTCATCGGACTCCAGGTGCTCCCACTCCTGGTCGCCCACCATGACGGTGCCCACCGGCTCGGCGTCCTTGACGCTGTCGCGCACCACCGTGTCGGGGTCGTCGTCACTCTGGACCAGCCTGGCGTGGCTGTCCTTCGGGGTGGCGAACCCCACCGTCCACTCGACCGGGCCGTTCAGGTCCAGGGTGGAGCTGGTGGGCGTCCAGCCCTCGGGGAGATCCTCGGCAGGGGCGGTCACCGGATACTCGGCGCTGCTCCTGAGCACCTCGATGTCCGGGCGGAACTGGACTTCGGGGATGCGTTCACCCGATCGTGTGGAGACCACGAACGCCATCACCAGGATGATCGCGACGACGACCCCGAGGGAGATGGCGTAGTTCTTGAAGGTGGCGTTGGCCCGGCTGTATGAACTCATGACATGACCAGCTTGCCCCAGCTCTCGGGCCACTTCGACCTGGGGTGCGGTTAGCGGGTGTGAGCGGCGACCGGGCCCCTGACGGGAACCGGAGTCGGCTGTGCGGGCTTCATCGGTGCGTCGAGAGGCAGCCTGGTGGTGACGCGAGGGCACCGCGCCGCAGGCGTCCGTTGACGCGTGGGCGGAGTGACCCGAACACCGCCCTAGTCCCGCTGGCGGTGGCGCGGTTCGAGTTCGGTGAGCAGCCCGGTGATCTCGTCCGCGAGCCGGTGGGCGTCGGCGTCGTCGCGGCGCACGACCTCGGCCACGGCGAGGAGCATGGAACCGCTCACGACGATCAGCAGGGCCTCGTCGACGGGCTCGTCCGCCTTGCGGAACAGGGCCACGTTGCGGTCGGTCCACTGGGTGAGCCGGGCCCGCAGCTGGTAGTCGAACCCGGGCGGGCCGTCGCCGCTGAAGAACAGCCGCGCGGTGTCGCGCTCCTCGATGCACCCGAGGAGGTAGGCGTGCGCGGCGATGTTCATCAGCCGTGTGGGATCACTCTCACCGTCGGACCGGGCGTCCCGGACCGCCTGGTGGGTGCGTTCCTGCTGGCGCTGCTGGAACTCCTCGTACAGGGCGACGTACAGGTCCGCCTTGCCGGTGAAGTGGTGGTAGAGGCTGCCGACGCTGGCCCCGGCGACCGAGACGACCTCGCTCACTCCGGCCCTGGCGAACCCCACCGTGCGGAACACCTGGGCCGCCGCCTGCAGCAGGGCACTGCGGGTGGCCGCGCCGCGCGGCGAGACCCGCGCGGGCTTGTCCGTCTTGTCCACTGTCACGCCCTCACTCCTGTCCGGGTCCCCACGAGCCTGGAGCGTTCCCCTGGGAGACCCCGGGAACTCCCCCCTGCCTCGCGGCGGCGGGCTTGACGCGACCGGCGCGCCTGACGACTGCTCTCCCGGCAGCCGGGACCGCCACGGCGTGGCCGATCCGGGTTCAGGTGCACGATGTTACGGGCCGCGTCGCGCTCGGTGATACCCGACCACCCGCACCCGGATCACCCGGGCGCGCCCGTGATCGGCCCCCGCTCGGGCGTTCGTCCGGCCGGGTGGCGTCCGACACGCGCGCCGCCCTCGCCGGGGACCGCGATAAACGGAGGTCACGTCGGGTGACTACCCTAAGAGAGAACCCCACCCTGTTTCCTGACGGAAGGTGTCATGTCCATGTCGCAGTCCAGTAGCCCGTCCGCGCAGCACTCGGCGCCCGACCGTAACCTCGCGCTGGAACTGGTCCGCGTCACCGAGACCGCCGCGCTGGCCGCGGCCCGTTGGGTCGGCAAGGGCGACAAGCTCGGCGCCGACGGCGCGGCCGTGCGCGGCATGCGCCACATGATCAGCACCGTGTCGATGAACGGCACCGTGGTGATCGGCGAGGGCGAGAAGGACAACGCCCCCATGCTCTACAACGGTGAGCGGGTCGGCGACGGCGGCGGCACCGACTGGGACGTCGCGGTCGACCCGATCGACGGCACCACCCTGACCGCCATGGGCATGCCCAACGCCATCGCGGTGATCGCGATGAGCCCGCGCAACACCATGTTCGACCCGTCCGCCGTGTTCTACATGGAGAAGCTGGCCACGGGCGCCGAGGCCGCCGACGTGGTGGACATCGCCGCGTCGCCCGCCGAGAACATCCGCGCGGTGGCCCGTGCCAAGGGCAAGTCGCCGCAGGACGTGACGGTCGTGATCCTGGACCGTCCGCGCCACAAGCAGCTGGTCCAGGACGTGCGCGACGCGGGCGCCCGGATCAAGTTCATCAGTGACGGCGACGTCGCGGGCGCCATCATGGCGGCGCGCCGGGGTACCGGCGTGGACCTCATGCTGGGCATCGGCGGCACGCCGGAGGGCATCATCACCGCGTGCGCCATGAAGTGCCTCGGCGGGGTCATCCAGGGCCGTCTGTGGCCCAAGGACGACCAGGAGCGCCAGAAGGCGATCGACGCGGGCCACGACCTGGACCGCGTACTGCTCACCGACGACCTCGTCTCCTCGGACGACGTGTTCTTCGCCGCGACGGGCATCACCGACGGCGAGCTGGTGGGCGGGGTCCGCTACGAGTCGACCGGTGTGACCACCGACTCCCTCGTCATGCGCGGCCGCAGCGGCACCGTGCGCCAGGTCCGGAGCGAGCACCGGCTGAGCAAGCTCTCGGCCTACAGCGGCGTGGACCTCACCTCCGCCCCGGAGTAGTCACCGCGCGACGGCGGTGCCTCGTCCTCGTGGACGGGGCACCGCCGTCGTGCTCTCGCGGTCGTGTGTGAACAACTCGGTGTTTCCCCGCATCAGACCCGTTGTTGGCCCAGCGCCCGCGCCTGTCCCGAACACCCTCGTCGGAGGTCCGATGTCCTACCCAGATCCCCCACAGCAGCCCCAGTGGCAGCCGCCGCAGCAGCCGGGNGCAGCAGGGCCCCGGCCAGCCGCACTTCGCCCCGCCCCAGCAGCCCGCTCCGCAGCCTCCCGGCGGCCAGTACCCGGGGCAGCAGTTCCCGGGCCAGCAGTACCCGGGTGCGGGCGGACCGCCGCCTCAGGGGCCGGGCGCCCCGATGGGCCCGGGCGGTCCCGGTGGACCCGGTGCCCCCATGGGTCCCGGTGGACCCGGTCAGCCGCCCCACGGCGGCCAGTACTCGGGCGGTCAGGTCCCGCCCTCGCGCGGCGGCCGCAAGTGGCTGATCCCCGCCGCGGCAGGTGTGGCCGTCGTGGTCATGGGCGGCACCCTGTGGGCGGCCGTCTCCCTGGTCGACTTCGGCGGACCGCAGCCCGAGTCCGTCCTGCCCGGCAACTCCGTGGCCTTCGGCAAGGTCGACCTGGACATCGACGGCTCCCAGATCATGGACCTCATCAGCTTCTCCCAGAAGCTCCCCGCAGAGGTCACCGAGGAGACCGGTGAGGTGGAGGAGGACACCACGGGTGTCTTCGCCGCAGCGTTCGCCGAGACCTTCGAGGTCGAGGAGTCCGAGGTGGAGGAGTGGATCGGGCAGAAGGCCGGTGTCGCCGCCTGGCCCGCCAGCGACCCCGAGGCCGCGGTGGACGACGGCATGGCACTCGCGCTGGCGCTGTCCGTGACGGACGCCGGTGCCGCGGAGGCCACGCTCGACGGGCTCCGCGAGGACGGTGACCTCGACTACACGATGGTCGACGACTTCGTGGTCATGGCCGAGGACGAGACCCAGATCAACGAGTACAACGACCAGATGTCGGCCCACGGCGACCTGGAAGGCAACAACACCTACACCGGCGACCTCGGCGACGTGCCGAGCGGCAGCATCGCCCTGGCCTGGATGGACCTGGGCGCGTTCAGCGAGCTGACCGGGATGGACCAGGAGCTCGCCGCCGAGTTCGGTACCGGACTCGACTCCGCCGTCGAGGGGCGCATGACCGCCTCCATGCGGGTGGACGGCGACTACCTTGAGGCCCGGATGGACGTCTTCGGCTTCGAGGTGGAGGACGAGGCCCTGACCTGGCTGGCCGACGCCCCCGGCGCGAGCATGGAGGCCATGGGCGGACTGCCCTCCGGCACCGTGGCGGCCTTCGCCGGAAGCGGCATGGACCAGTCCCTGAGCACCGCCTGGGAGAGCGACGGCCTCCCGTTCCTCAACGAGGGCGACCGCACCGAGATGGAGTCGTTCTTCAACTCGGTCGGTGCCCCGCTGCCGGACGGGTTCACCTCGCTCCTGGGCGGCTCCACGGCCTTCGGCCTCACCTCGTTCGACCCGAACGGGCTCTCGGAGCCGTCCTTCCAGTACCACGCGGTCGGCGGGGACCAGCAGGCGATCGAGGGCTTCCTGGACGAGGCCTTTGGTGGCCCCTACTCGACCGCCCAGCAGCCCGAGGTGAGCATGGACGGTGACACGGTGGTCGTCACCCACGGCAGGGCGGGTTCCGGCCAGCTGGCTGACGACGCCGTCTTCCAGCAGACCATGCAGGAGATGGACGACGCCGTGATGGCGGGCTTCTTCGACCTGCGCGAACTGCTGGTCGGCGGCGAGGTGAAGGCGCCCGGCGAGTGGGGCGCGGTCGGTGTCGGCGTGAGCGTGGTCGAGGAGGGCCAGCGGGCCGTGGTCGAACTGCGCTGGGCGCCCAGCGGGGGCTGATCCCCGCGGTGCGGAACCGGTGAGCGCGGCGGCGCGGGAGGGGATCCTCCCGCGCCGTCGCCGTTCCCGCTAGTTGACGACCCTGCGCCGCATCTGGAAGGCGGCCAGGTTCCACATCAGCACCACGAAGGCCAGCAGGACGCCGACGTGGCCGAGGGCGGCGAGGACGTCCAGACCGCCGAAGACCGCTCCCCGGATGAGTTCGACCGCGTGGTAGAGCGGGTTGACCATGGCGGCCGTCTGGACCCAGTCGGGCAGCTCGGTGAGCGGGAAGAACGTGCCCGCCATGAGGAACAGCGGGGTGAACAGACCGCTGAACACGTAGTCCATGGAGCGCACCGAGGTGATCACCGCCGAGATCCAGATGCCGAAGAGCGCGAAGGCGAACCCGGCGAGGAAGGCGATGAACGGCACCAGGAGCATCCCGGGGCCGGGCTTGAGCCCGAACCCGATCGCCACCAGCAGCGGCACGCAGCCGTAGACGCCGGACCTCAGCGCCAGCCACAGGGCCTCACCGGTGACGAGTTCGCGCACGTCCACGGGGGCGGCGAGGATGCCCTCGTAGGTGTGCAGGAAGCGGCGTTTGATGAAGGTGTTGATGACGGCGGGCATCATCGACTGGAACATCACCGACACCGCCACGATCCCGGTGCCGAGGAAGTCGATGTAGCTGAACCCGGCGAGGGTCCCGATGAGGGCGCCCATGCCGAAGCCGAAGCAGAGCAGGTAGAGGGTGGGTTCGACCACGGCGGCGAAGGTGGTGGCCCGCCAGGACTGCCCGTAGAGGATCCACTCGCGGGCGACCACTCCCCTGACCGCGTCGGCCTCGAACCGGCCGGGCCGGGCGTGCCGTTCGGGGCGGGCGTCCTCGTGACGCTGTGACAGGCTCATTCGACGGACTCCCCGGTCAGGGTCACGAACACGTCCTCCAGGTTGCTGTCCCTGCGGTCGGGGGTGCCCAGCTGCTCCCGGACCGACTCCGGGAGCTCCTCGGCGCGCAGCACGGACACCGTGGTGCCGGTGCGCCGGGTGGTGAAGCCGTGGCCGCGGAGCAGCCGTTCCAGGGCCGCCGTCCCGTCCGCGCCCGGTGTGTACTCCTCCACGCTGGCCCCCGCGTACTTGGCGACGAGGTCGGCGGGGGCTCCCCGCTCGACGACCCTCCCCCCCGCCATGAGGGCGACCTCGTCCGAGAGGCGCTCGGCCTCCTCGATGTAGTGGGTGGACATCAGGACGGTGGCGCCCTCGTCGCGCAGGGCGGTGATCACGCCCCACAGCTCCTGCCGCACCTGCGGGTCCAGGCCGACGGTGGGTTCGTCCATGAGGACCAGTTCGGGCCGGTGCAGGAGCGCGCGGACGATGAGCAGGCGGCGGCGCATCCCACCGGAGAGGTCGTCGACGGGGGTGTCGCCGCGGTCGCTGAGCTGCGCCAGGCGCAGGGTGCGGGCGATGGCCTCCTTGCGGCGGGCCCGGGGGACCCGGTACAGGAACGAGAACATCCGGAGGTTCTGCTCGACGGTGAGTTCCTCGTCGAGGTTGTCGTGCTGGGGGACGACGCCCATGCGGGCCCGCGCCCACTTGGACTCGGCGGGGATCTCGTGACCGAGGATGCTGATGGTCCCCTCGTCGGCGATGGACTGGGCCGTGAGCATCTTCATGGTGGTGGACTTGCCAGCGCCGTTGGGACCGAGCAGTCCGAGGACGATTCCCTGGGGTACCTCCAGGTCGAGTCCGTCGACGGCCGTCAGCGATCCGAAGCGCTTGACGACGCCGCGCAGGTGCAGGGCTGGCACGGTGGAGTCCGCCTCGCGGGAGGTCATGGCGGCACTCCCGGGGACGGCCCGACCGGGCTCTGGTGTGGTCATGGGAACACGGTAGGCAGCGGAGCGCGTGAAAATCCATCGTTTATCCGCACGTGCCGGACGCCGGACCGGCGCCCGGAAAACCCGTTGCGCGGGTTCAGGTCGCCTCCCTACCGTGGAGGGGTCGGAACCGAACACGTACGCGCGGGCGTGAGCCCACGCAAGAAGGACTGAGGTCCATGCCCCGGAACGCGCCGAGCGCGCCTCACAGCCGCGCGGGTCTCCGCATGCCCCGACACCCTTCGGACGTCTGAACGGACCCCCGCCCCACGTCGAGAACCGCTCGGCGCTCTTGCTGTCGACTCTTCACCTCTCCAGCAAGGAGCCTCCGGGTTGTCCCATCACGATCCCGACCCCAGAACCACCGTTTCCGACCACTCCGCACGCGCCGTCTTCGGCTGCGTGCTCTGCGGCCTGTCCGTCTCCCTCCTGGGTTCCGACGGCGTTCCGCGTGACCACTGCCCGAGCTGTCTGACCTCGCTCCACGTCCACGACCAGGTCGAGGGCGGCGTCTGCGACTGCGAGGGGCGCATGACCCCGATCTCCGTCGTCGTCGCGCGCGACGGCCGATGGAGGCTGGTCCACCGCTGCGTGCGCTGCGACGAGCTCTCCGAGAGCGCCGTGGCCGCCGACGACAACCCGTTGGTGCTCATGCGGATCGCCGTGCGCCCGCTCGCCGAGCCGCCGTTCCCGCTCGAGATGCTCGGGGAGGTGTGAGCGTGGGTCGCGGTAACCACCGGCGCGTCCAGCGCAGGGAGCAGCGCCCCAAGACCGTCCTGCGGTCCCGGGGCGAACAGGGGCGGCGCCACGGCCCGGCCGCGGAGTCGTTCCGGTGCGCGCAGTGCCGGTTGGACGTCCCGCTGAGGGCGCCGGGCACGGCGCACCGCAACCACTGCCCGCACTGCCTGACCAGCCTGCACGTGGACGGGCGGGTCCCCGGCGACAGGGCCGCCGACTGCCGTGGCCGGATGGAGGCCGCCGGTGTCAGCGCCCGCCCGGACGGTGAGTGGCTGGTCGTCCACCGCTGCCTGGCGTGCGGCGAACTCAGCGCCAACCGGGTCGCGGGTGACGACAACGCCCGCGCCCTGGTGCGGATCGCGGTGCGTCCGCTTTCGGCCGCCGCTCCGGCGCGGCGCGCGTTGGCACTCCTCTGACCAGGAGTGATCGAGTGATCGGTCGTGGGGTCGGGCCCCGCCCGGCCCCACGACCGCCGCCACCGTGAACGTCGCTCGCCTAGGGTGAGTGGCGTGAGTGAGGAAGTCTCCCCCGCCCGGATGAGGGCCTCCAACAGTGACCGCGAACGCGTCAGTGAGGTCCTGCGCTCCGCCGTGACCGACGGCCGGATCGACATGGAGGAGTTCGAGGAGCGCCTCGACCGCGTCGAGGCGGCCAGGACCCTCGGGGAACTGCCGGAGATCACCTCCGACCTCCTGCCCGCGGAGGAGCAGCCGATCCAGCTCGACCCCGAACCCATGGTGAGCTGGTTCACCACCCTCACCCGCCGGGGGCGCTGGGTGGCGCTCCCCGACGAGCAGGCGGGGGCCGTGTGCGGGCGCACCGAGATCGACATGCGTGAGGCCCTGCTCACACACAACCACCACCGGATGACGGTCAGCACGTTCCTCGGCCGGGTCGTGATCGACGTCCCCGAGGGCGTGGAGGTGCGGCTCAACGGGTGGTCCTTCCTCGGCCGACGCAGCACCAACGCCCGGGACAGCACGATGTCCCGTCCGCCGGTCCTGGAGATCGACGGCTTCTGCCTGTTCGGGACGGTGCGGGTGCGCGCGCCCAGGCGCCGTCTCCTCCTCGGCCGCCGCGGGGCCCGCCGCCGGATCGAACGCTGACGGGGCGTCCGACTCGGCACTGGTGACCTGCACGGATGTCAACATGACACGTGCAACACCGGGAACCCAGGGTGAGGTGCGTTGTGTCCTCCTGCGTCTGGCAGGCTTGAGGTCACAGGTTTTCCCAGGAGAGATGGGTTGCAATGAGTGAGTTCCGTATCGAGCACGACTCGATGGGTGAGGTCCAGGTCCCGGCCAAGGCCAAGTGGCGGGCCCAGACCCAGCGTGCCGTCGAGAACTTCCCGATCTCGGGCCAGGGGCTGGAGAACGCTCACATCGCCGCGCTCGGCCAGATCAAGGCCGCCGCGGCCAAGGTCAACGCCGAGCTCGGCGTGATCTCCGACGACCTCGGCAAGGCGGTGCGCGAGGCCGCCCTGGAGGTCGCCGACGGCAAGTGGAACGACGAGTTCCCGATCGACGTCTTCCAGACCGGTTCGGGCACCTCCAGCAACATGAACACCAACGAGGTCGTGGCGACCGTCGCCAAGGAGCGCACCGGCCTCGACGTCCACCCGAACGACCACGTGAACGCCTCGCAGTCGTCCAACGACGTGTTCCCCTCCTCCATCCACATCGCCGCCACCTCGGCCGTCCAGAACGAGCTGATCCCGGCGCTGCGCCACCTGGAGGGCGAGCTCACCCGCAAGTCGATCGAGTTCGCGGCGATCGTCAAGAGCGGCCGCACCCACCTGATGGACGCCACCCCGGTGACCCTGGGCCAGGAGTTCGCCGGGTTCGCCGCGCAGGTCCGCTACGGCGTGGAGCGCCTGGAGGCCGTCCTGCCGCGCGTGGCCGAGCTGCCCCTGGGCGGCACCGCCGTCGGCACCGGCATCAACACCCCCGAGGGCTTCTCCGCCCGGGTCATCGCCGAGATCGCCGCCAACACCGGCCTGCCGCTGACCGAGGCCCGCGACCACTTCGAGGCACAGGGCGCCCGCGACGCCCTGGTCGAGCTGTCCGGCCAGCTCCGGACCATCGCGGTCGGCTACTGCAAGATCGCCAACGACATCCGCTGGATGGGTTCCGGCCCGACCACCGGCCTGTCCGAGATCTTCCTCCCGGACCTCCAGCCGGGTTCGTCGATCATGCCGGGCAAGGTCAACCCGGTCCTGTGCGAGGCCATGCTCCAGGTCTCCTCGCAGGTCGTCGGCAACGACGCCGCGGTGGCCTTCGGCGGTGCCTCCGGCAACTTCGAGCTCAACGTGCAGCTGCCGATGATCGCGCGCAACGTGCTGGAGTCGATCCGCCTGCTGGCCAACGTCTCCACGGTCTTCGCCGACCGCTGCGTGGCCGGGATCAGGGCCAACGAGGAGCAGTGCCGCGTGTACGCGGAGTCCTCCCCGTCGATCGTCACCCCGCTCAACCGGTACATCGGCTACGAGGAGGCCGCCAAGGTCGCCAAGCAGTCGCTGGCCGAGAAGAAGACCATCCGCGAGGTCGTGCTGGAGCGCGGCTACGTGCAGGACGGCAAGCTCACCGAGGAGCAGCTCGACTCCGCCCTCGACGTCCTCAAGATGACCAACTCGCAGCAGTAGTCTCCACCGGTCCACGGGACCTCCGGGGCACCTCGCGAACGCGGGGTGCCCCCTCGTGCGTCACCGACGTCACCGTCTCGGCGCCGCACCGAGGGCCCGGAGGCCGGAACCTTCCCCCTACCGTGGGCGTCGGACCCAGTAGTCAGAACTTCCCGCAGAGTGCCCGCTCCGAGAGGGCGACAGATGTCGAGTAACAGCCAGCCGACCATCGCGAACCGCTACGTCCTGCGCCGAGAACTCGGCCGTGGCGGCATGGGGATCGTCTGGGAGGCGCACGACACGGCCCTGAACCGGGTCGTGGCGATCAAGCAGGTGCTGCTCCCCGGCCACTTCACCGAGGCCGAACGCGCCGACGCGCACGCGCGGGTCCGTCGGGAGGCCCAGTCCGCCGCACGGATCAACCACCCCACGGTCATCACCATCCACGACGTGTTCGAGTACGAGGACGACCCGTGGGTGGTCATGGAGCTGGTCGAGGGCGGTTCGCTCCAGGACCTGCTCGGCGGTTCGGGGCCGCTGCCCCCGGAGGAGGTCGCCGACATCGCCGAGTCGCTGCTCAAGGCGGTGCGCGCGGCGGACGCGGCCGGTGTCCTGCACCGGGACATCAAGCCGGGCAACATCATGATGTCCTCCGACGGGCGGGTCATCCTCACGGACTTCGGGATCGCCACCATGGAGGGCGGTCCGAGCATCACGCGGACCGGTGCCCTGATCGGTTCGCCCGAGTACATGCCGCCCGAGCGGCTGGAGGGCGGACCGGCCGAGCACCGTGGCGACCTGTGGAGCATCGGCGTGACGCTGTACGCGGCGGTGGAGGGGAGCTCCCCGTTCCGCCGCGACTCCATCACCGCCGCGATCGCAGCGGTCATCTCCGCCCAACTGCCGCCGATGACGAGGGCGGCGTGGCTGGAGCCGGTGATCACCGGTCTGCTGGAACGCGACCCGGACCGGCGGCTCACCGTGGGACAGGCCCTGGATCTGCTGGAGCGGTGCCGTGGCGGGGGCGGTGCGGCTTCCGGTGGCACGGGGCCGGGTGCGGCTGGCGCGGCTGGTGCGGCCGGAGTGGCCGGTGCCGCCCTGGGCGCCGCCGCGAGCGGGCCGCAGACCCCCCATCCGGCCTCCCCGCCCAGCGGTGACGGCTACTACGGGCAGGGCCCCTACCCCGGGCACGACCAGTACGGTCAGCACGACCAGGAGCACTACGCGCACGCGGCGGGCTCGGTCGGGTACGACCAGGGCGGATACGGCCAGAGCGGGTACGGCCACGGTGGTCCCGGTGTCCATGACGGGCACGGCGGGCACGGAGGCGGTCACAGCGGCCCCCAGATGGCCATGGCCCATGGGGCGAGCGCACCGCGGGCGCGCCGCCGCGGCCGCGGTCGGGGGACCGTACTGGCGCTGGGAACGCTGGCCGTGGCCGTTCTGCTGGTCATCGGCATCGTGATGGCGACGGCGCTGCGATCCGGCACGTCCACCGATGTGTCCGACACCCCGGTGGTCGAGCAGCCCGGACGGGCCGAGAGCCGCGAGCAGGTCGAGGACACACCGGACGGCGGAGTCCGGGTCGACGGCATTCCCCCCGAGTACGACGAGGACGACCTCCAGCCCTTCGACTCCGAGTGGTTCTCGATCTCCTACCCAGGCGGTTGGTCCCCCGACGACAGCCAGATCTCCGAGTCCATCGCGCTGTTCGTGGCTCCGGGGATGGAGCACGAGGTCATGGTGGAGGGCTGGGAGGAGACCGAGTTCACCGGCACCGCGGAGCAGTTCCTCGCCCAGACCGACGGCGGCACCGACATCGAGGACGCCACCAGCGGCTACGAGGTGCGCGACACCGAGGACTTCGACCGTGACGACTTCGAGGGCGGCCTGGCCGGGCTGGACGTCGCCATGGTCGAGGCCGACCTGGTCAACACCAACTGGGGCCAGTCGGAGCGGCGGCTCTGGGCCTACGCGGTGATCCTGGAGCAGGGCGACCACCGGGTGTTCTACCTGGTGAGCGTGAACGTGCCCCGGGAGGAGGCGGGTGACTTCGACAACGTCCACGAGGACGTCGTCGAGTCCTTCACCCCGCACAAGTAGACGTCAGGGTTTCGGACAGCGAAACGGCCCCGCGCGAGGTGCGCGGGGCCGCTTTCGTTGTTCGGGGGACCTGGTACCTAGTACCAGCCGACGGACTGGGAGTGCGCCCAGGCGTCGCAGGGGGTGCCGTAGCGGTCCTTGATGTAGCTCAGACCCCAGGAGATCTGGGTGGCGGGGTTGGTCCGCCAGTCCGAGCCGTGGGAGGCCATCTTGTCGCCGGGGAGCGACTGCGGGATGCCGTAGGCACCGGAGCTGGAGTTCTCCGCCTGGTAGTTCCAGTTGCTCTCCTTCTCCCACAGGGGCTCGAGGCAACTGTCGAACTGGTCGGCGCCCCAGCCCTCGGCGGCGACCATCTGGCGGGCGATGCCCTTGGGGTCGCCCGAGAACACGGGCTCCTCCTCCGCTTCCTCCTCTTCTTCCTCTTCCTCCTCGATGTCGCTGCCGCTGGCCTGGGTGGACTGCACCCCTTGGCCGTTGGCAGCGTCTCGCTGGTCCTGCGCCTGCGCGCGGAGCTCCAGGAGTTCGTCCTCGGTCAACTGTTCCGAGGCCGCGAAGAACTCGTCGCCCTCGGTTTCGGTGTCGGCCGCGGGTTCCTCGGACCTCGGCACGGCGGCGCTGGCCGCCATGTCCGGGTCCACACCGTCGTCCGCGAACGCGGAGACGGCGAACGTCGCACCGGCGACCAGGGTCGCCGCACCGACCGCCGCGGTACTACGCAGCGACATTCGGTTGAGTAGCACGATTGCCTTTCCCAAAAGGGGGTTAATGGCAGGGAAAAACCTATTAATACCAGTTGTTGGCCTGAGAGTGGGACCAGGCGCCGCACGGGTTCCCGTAGCGGTCCTTGATGTAGCTCAGGCCCCAGGAGATCTGGGTGGCGGGGTTGGTCCGCCAGTCGGAGCCGTGGGAGGCCATCTTGTCGCCGGGGAGCGACTGCGGGATGCCGTAGGCTCCGGAACTCGCGTTCTCGGCCGTGTGGTTCCAGTTGCTCTCCTTCTCCCACAGGGGTTCGAGGCAGCTGTGGAACTGGTCGGCCTCCCAGCCCTGGTCGAGGACCATCTGGAGCGCGATCTCCTTGGCGGAGCCCGCGGGGACCGGGGCGGCCGGGGCGGAGTCGCCGGAGGAGCCGGAACCCTCGGAGGAGCCGGTGCCGGGGGTCTCCTCCTCGGGCTCGGGTTCGGGCTCGGCGATCTCCGCGCCGGTGCCGCTGGCGGACTGGACGGCCTGCTCGGCCGCGGTCCGTACGTCGTCCCGGCCCTGGTCCCTCTGGCTCTCGCGCTCGGCGTCGTCGACGGCGGGAGGGCTCGCGAAGAACTCCGCCTGGGGCTCCTTCGGCTGCTGGGGGGTGGCCGCCGAAGCGGCCTGACCGGGGTCGAGGTCGCCGGTCTGCGCGAAGGCCGAGACGGTGAACATGCCGCCCGCGACCAGCGCGGCGGCTCCGACCGCGCTCATCTGACGCAGTGAGATCCGGTTGACTATCAAGATCGCCCTTTCACGTTGACGCACGCGTGCCCTGGTTCGGGCTCTCGCGTGGTGTGGGTCGCCGCCGGGGGCCGCGCGGCCCTGCGTGTGCGCCGTGGAGGGGGCGGAGTCGCCGTTCGACCGTCCACGGGGCGGGGCTCCCACACGGGAGGGGGGATTCTCGGTGCAGCGCCCTCAGCCTGCATCATCGTCACGGTGAAGTAACGCCAGTTTTGCCGTGTCCTGACTCACATCACGGAATGTGCCCGCATGGCGCGCTTGTGACCTGCAAGGGAACACAAAGAGTCAGGGTGCTCCACGTCCCTTCGGGCTGTGTCCCTCGTCTCCGGCTCGGGTCCGGCGAGACGGTTGTCACCGGAGTGCACCCCGTACCGCTCACGCCGACTGAGTACTCGTACTGATGTGCCGAGGCGCACGCGCGAGGAACATGTCCGTATGAACGCCCACGGACTCCCCCAGCCACCGCCCGGCCCACCACGCCACTGCCCCGACTGCGCTGCGCCGCTCGGCGCGGCCGGTCGGGCGTGCGGGCGCTGCGGGCTCAGTCTCGTCGGGGCGACGGCGCAGCGCCTGTGGTGGATCGACACCGAACTGGACGCCCTGCGCGGACGCGAGCGCGCGCTCTCCCAGGAGCGCCCCCTCGTGCTGGGCCGTCTGCGCCGGGAGTCCGGGGAACTCGCACGCCGGGCGGTGCCCGCACCGGCTCCCCCGCGCCCGCCCGCCGTCCCGGCGCGGGCCCGGACCCGGGAGCAGGCCCCGATGGCCGTCGGGGTTCCGGCCGCCGCGCGGCAGGAGCGCGCACCGGGCCCCGCCCCGGGTACCGCATCCGCCGCCGGACCGGCCGAGCGCACCGGTGAGGTCAGCCAGCGTTCGGCCCAGAACGTGATCCTCGGCCTCGGTGGGCTGCTCATCGGCATCGCCGCCCTGGTCTTCGCCATCTGGACCTGGAGCGACATGAGCACCGGCGCCCGCGCCGGCGTGCTCGGGCTGACCACCCTGACCTTCGCCGGGCTGGCCCTGCCGCTGTACCGGCGCGGCCTGCACGCCACCGCCGAGACGTTCGGCGCCGTGGCCGCCGGCCTGCTCTGCGTGGACGCCCTCGCCCTGTGGCTGCTGAGCGACCGGATCAGCAACGGCCCCGGCTACACGGCCGCGGCGCTGGCGATCATGAGCGCGCTCCTGCTGCTGTACCCGGCGCTGGTGCCGCTGCGCTCGCCGCGCGTCCTGGCGGTCCTGTTCGCGCAGCCCGTGCCGCTGCTGCTGATCGTCTCGCTGCCCAGCAACGGCAACCCCGGCTGGCTGCTGCCCGTGGTCACCGCCACCGCGCTCGCCGACCTGGCGGCCGTGCGCCTCCTCGGCGCGCCCCGCCCCGGAGTTCCGGTCCGCACACTGTGGGCAGCGGCCGTGGTCCTGTGGTCTCTCGCCCTGGTCGTCGCCCTCGTGGTGGTCCTGGCCGCCTCCGGCTACTCCGGTACCGACCCGCTGGGCTGGTGGTCGATGGCGGCCACCCTGATCCTGGCCGGGCTCACCGGTCTGCTGGCCGACCGCTGGCGCCGGTCCGGGACGGTTCCGGCACCGGGCGCGTTCTCCGCGTACACGGTGGTCGGCCTGGGTTCGCTGACCCTGGCACCGCTGGTGGCCGGTCCCGCGCACCTGCCGGTCCTGCCCCGCCTCACGGCCTGGCCGTGGAGCCTGGAGCCGTCCGCGATGACCCTCCCGGCCGTGGAACTCCTCCAGCTGGAGCGGGCGAGCACGCTGCCGCCGCTGAACCTCGTGTACCTGGCCGGAGTGCTGGTGGCCGCCGCGCTGGCCGTGGGCGCGGTCTGGCTGCTGCGCCGCTCCGCCCTGCTCGTCGCCCTGTCCCTCGTCGCCCCCGCCGCGCTGCTGGCGCCGCCGCTGCTCCTCGGACTGCCGCAGGTCGTGGCGGTGGTGTGGGCCCTCATCGTCGGCGGCGGCCTGGTGCTGGGCTCCGCCCTTCTGGGCCGGTGGACCGGCGCGGTCCCGGTGGTCGCCGGAACGCTCACCCTGGTCACGGGCCTGGTCTGGGCCCTGCCGGAGCGGTACATGACCCTCGCGGCGGTGCTGATGCTCGCCGCCACCGCACTGGTCTGCGCGGTCGGGGCCCGCCTGTTCTCCGCCGCCGAGGGCCGTCCCGATCCGGGCGGTCGGGCCGCGACCCTCTACATGGGCGGCACTCTGCTGTGGGCCCTGGCGCTACTGACGGGGATCGCCTTCCTGATCGGGAACCGGGGCGCGGACGGCACTGTCCAGGCCCAGTGGTGGCTGCTGACCGCCGCCGCCCTGCTGTCCGGGGCGACCGCCCTGACCTTGGGCCGGGTCGCTCCTCCGGCCCCGAGCGCGGCCGCCCCTGGCCACGAGCGGCCCGGTTCCGACCCGCGCTGGCTGTTCACGCTGGTCGGTCTGGCGCTGCTGCCCGTGGCCCCGCTCATGGCGCTGCCCGGGGATTCTCCGTCCCTGCCCCTGATCCCCGGAACCGTCCCGTGGTCGGCTCCGGTCGGGGCGATGTGGGGTCCGGCGCACGCGGCGCTCGGAGTGCCCGCGCAGCCTGATCCGCTCTCCGCTCTGGGGATGGCCCTCGGCGTGCTCGTGGCGGGCGCACTGGTGCTGGGGTTGGTGGCCGTCGTCGACCGCCGCTGCCTCCCCGCCGGTGTGGCCCTGGTCGCGCCGCCGACCCTGGTTCCGGTGCCGGTGCTGCTGGGAGCGCCCCTCGTCGTGGCCGTGGTGTGGACGGCGCTGGTCGGCGCGGCCCTCTTCCTCTGGACCTCGCGGGTGGGCGCGTCCGTCGCCTGGCTCCCCGGGGTGGCCGGTCTGGCCACCATGCTGCTGGCGCTGGTGTGGTCCCTGCCCGAGCAGCACACCACCCTGGTCACCCTGTTGACGGCCTCCGTGGCGGTGGCGGTCTCCGCGTGGGCGCACCGGGACCCGCGGGCCCCCCGAACCGGTGGACGGACCGGGAGGGCTTCGAGTGCGGGGACCCTGCGCCGGCTGACGGTCTCGGCGTGGGGCGCGCTCCTGTTCCTGTCGTTCACCGCCCTGCTCGCCTCCGCCGCCCTCGGCGTTCCCGGCATGGGCGCCTGGTGGCTGCTGGGCGCCGTCACCCTGGTGCTCGGCTCCTGCGCACTCGTCCTGGGTCAGGCGGGCGGCGGGGCCGCGAAGCCCGGGGCGGCGCGGTCCGCGTTCGGTGTCGCGGGCCTGGTCCTGCTGGCAGCCGTCCCGCCCGTGGTCGGCCCCAACGGCCTCCCGACGATCCCGGCGCTCAGCCCCGGGGGCGGTGCGTTCACCTCCCCGGTCACGGCCATGGGCTCGCCCGCGAGCACGCTCGTTGGGCTGCCGGTCCCGTCGGACACCCTGACCGCACTGCTCATGGCGGCCGGGCTGCTGGTCTTCGGGGCCCTGTCCCTGGGCGCCGCGCTGCTCCTCGACCGCCGCCTGTTCCGGCCCGCGATCGCCCTCGTCGCCCCGCTGGCCCTGGTGCCGGTGCCGGTGCTGCTGGGGGCGCCCTTCCTCGCGGCCGTGGTGTGGACGGCGCTGGTCGGCGCGGCCCTCTTCCTCTGGACCTCGCGGGTACGCCCGTCCCTCGCCCCGCTCCCCGGGGCGACCGGTCTGGCCGCGATGCTGCTCGCCCTCGGCTGGGCGCTCCCCCAGCAGCACACGGCGCTGATCGTCCTGACGCTGATCGCCGTCGTCACGCTGGTCTCCGCCCGCATGCGCCACGGCCTGGCCCCGCAGGCGGCGGACTCCCCCGAGCGGTTCGTGTACGGGCTGACCATCGCCGCGTGGTCCCTCGCCCTGTTCTCCGGATGCGGACTGCTGATCGGGTCCGCCACCGCGGGCGCCCCCGGACAGGTCCCCTGGTGGCTGCTGGGCGCCGCCGCCCTCGTGCTCGGTATGACCGCCCTGGTGCTGGGACGCACGGACCGCCTGCGGGCGGCGAGGCGGGGGCGAACCGACGCACCGGTCCCCTTCGGCGGGGCGGGGGTGCTGTTGCTGGCGCTCGTGCCGCTGGTGGCCGGCCCGCGCGGGCTCCCGGCCCTGGCCGTGTTCTCCCGGACCCACTCCGTCAGCGGGGCCCCGCTCTCCGCGCTGCTGGAGCCCGCGCACGTGTTCATCGGTGTGCCCGGGCCGTCCGACGCCCTGGGCGCGCTCACCGTCTCGGCGGGGCTGCTGGCCGCCGGGGCACTGGCCCTGCTCGCGGTGTTCCTCGTGGACCGGACCATGCTGGTGCCGACCGCCGCGCTGGTCGTGCCCCTCACCCTGCTCCCGCTGCCAGTGACACTGGGCCTGCCCTTCCTCGTCGCCCTGGCGTGGGCCCTCGCGGTCGGCACCCTCCTGCTCGCCGGGGCCGCGCTGATCCGCGACGACCGCCTCTCCTGGATGCCGTGGGCGAGCGGCCTGTACTCACTGGCCCTGGCGTTCGGTTGGGCGCTCTCTGAGCGGCACAGCGCCGTGGCGGTCCTGCTGGCGGCGGCCGCGGTGCTCTCCGTGGTGACCGCGTTGGCCCGGACCCGGTTCGTGGCGATCGCCTCGACCGCCGTCTCCACGGCGGCCACCGGCGGGGGNGCGCTCGCGCTGCCGCTGGCCCTGGGCGCGCCGGTCGAGTACGCGGCCTTCGGCCCTCTCGCCGTGGTGGCCGCCGTGGCGGCGGTCGCCCCGCGCCTGGGCCACCCCCTGGTCACGGCGGCCGAGATCCCCGCCGCCTCGTGGGCCGGGGTCGCCCTGCTGCTCACCGTCCTGAACGGCGGACGGCTGGAACTGGTGGCCACGGCCCTGGCGGTGGTCGGGGTGATCAGCCTGGCCAGCGCGGTCCGGCCGAACCGGCGTTGGTACGCGGGGGTCGGAGCCGCGCTGATGTTCCTCGCCCTGTGGACGGCCCTGGCGTCCTGGGAGGTCACCGTTCCGGAGGCGTACACGGCCCTGCCCGCGCTCGCCTTCCTGGTCATCGGCTGGGAGTGGTCGCGTAAGGCCACCGGAACCCCGTCGAGCTGGCTCGCCTACGGCGGCGGGCTGGCGCTGCTCCTGGGTCCCACCGTGTGGGAGGTGCTGACGGGGGACGACATGGTCTGGCGGGTCCCGGCCGTGCTGGCGGTGGGGCTGGCCGTCACCGTGTGGGGACTGCGGCAGCGTCTGAGCGCCGCCCTGGTGCTCGGCGGCCTCGCGCTGCTCGTCACGTCGCTGCGGGCCTTCGGGCCGCCCCTGTGGGAGCTGAGCCAGCTGACTCCCAACTGGCTCCCGTTCGCGGCGATCGGCGCGGTGCTGCTGTTCGTGGGCGCTCGCTACGAGGCCAGTCTCGCCCGCCTGCGCCGGGTCGGGAGGTACCTCTCCCAGCTGCGGTAGGCGGCGACGGCGGGCACCGGACGAAAGGGGTGCGCCCGCCCCACGTTCAGTGGGACGGGCGCACCCGACTGCTCGGTCCGGTTCCACCGGACCCGGCTAGGCCGTGTCCGGTGGATGCTGCCCGTTGCGAGCGGTGCGTCCAGTGGTGCCGGGGCAGGGCCGAAGAGGGAGTCGTCCCCGGTTCGGCTGTCGACCGAGGAGAACGCCGCGCCGGTGCCGCCGGGGCGACGCGCGGCGGGGCGTGTGTCCGCCGAACACGACCCCTAGGTCTCCAGCATCTCGGTGACCAGGGCGGCGATGGGTGAGCGCTCGGAGCGGGTCAGGGTCACGTGGGAGAAGAGCGGGTGACCCTTGAGCTTCTCGATCACCGCGACGACCCCGTCGTGGCGGCCCACCCGCAGGTTGTCGCGCTGGGCGATGTCGTGGGTGAGGACCACCCGCGAGTTCTCACCCAGCCGGGACAGCACGGTCAGCAGCACGTTGCGTTCCAGAGACTGCGCCTCGTCGACGATCACGAAGGCGTCGTGCAGCGAGCGGCCCCGGATGTGCGTGAGCGGCAGGACCTCCAGCATCCCCCGGTCCACGATCTCCTCGATCACGTCCTCGCTGGTCACGGCGGAGAGGGTGTCGTGCACCGCCTGGCCCCAGGGCGTCATCTTGTCGTTCTCGCTGCCCGGCAGGTAGCCGAGCTCCTGGCCGCCCACCGCGTACAGCGGCCGGAACACCATCACCTTGCGGTGCTGGGCGCGCTCCAGGACGGCCTCCAGACCGGCGCACAGCGCCAGCGCCGACTTCCCGGTGCCCGCGCGACCACCAAGGGAGACGATGCCGACGTCCGGGTCGGTGAGCAGGTCCAGGGCGATCCGCTGCTCGGCGCTGCGCCCCTTCAGACCGAACACGTCCCGGTCCCCGCGCACCACCTTGACCGACTTGTCCGCCTGGACCCGGCCCAGCGCCTTGCCCTGCTCCGAGACCAGGACCAGACCGGTGTGGCAGGGCAGGTCCCTGGCCTGCTCGATCTCGCTCTCACCGGCGGAGAACAGTTCGCCGATGTTGTGGGCGGGCACGTCCAGCTCCGCCATCCCGGTCCACCCGTGCTCGATGGCGAGCTCGGCCCGGTACTCGTCGGCCGGGAGACCGATCGAGGAGGCCTTGATCCGCATCGGCAGATCCTTGCTCACCAGGACGACCGAGCTCTCCTCCTCGCCCTCCGCCTGGAGGTTGCGGGCCACCGTGAGGATCCGGGTGTCGTTGTCACCGAGCCGGAATCCCGCGGGCAGGATCGTCGGATCGCTGTGGTTGAGCTCCACCCGGAGCGTGCCGCCCTGTTCGTTCACCGGGACGGCCACGTCCAGACGGCCGTGGGCGACCCTCAGGTCGTCCAGTCGACGCAGGGCGTTGCGAGCGAAGTATCCGAGTTCCGGGTGGTGACGCTTGCTCTCCAGCTCGGTGATCACCACCACGGGGATGACGACCTCGTGTTCGGCGAACCGGGCCATGGCCATCGGGTCGGCGAGCAGGACGCTGGTGTCGAGCACGTAGACGCGCTTACCCTCCACCGCCTCCACATCGGGGGCGGTGGGGGGCTGGGTGTCGCGGTGATCGGTCGAGGAACTAGCCACTCGTTCTCCCCTTGGGCACCGCGTGGGTGCCCTGCTGTCACGGGATCATGGAGGACCGGGACCAGGCCCACGAGGGCCGGTTCCGGCCCTCCTCTTCGATATCCCGCCGTGGCGGAGAAGATCAACGAGACGGGGCCTCCCGAACGGATGGACGAACGCCATCCGCTGTTTTCGACGCTACGCGGCCGAGAGCCCGTTTTCCAGGTCCCTTGCCCACCAACCGGTGAACTCCGCGTTACGGACCCGCCGTGGACAGACACGGCGCGCCCCGCGGAACGGGGGCGGGTGGGAACGTGGGGCCGGGGTTCAGGAGCCGAAGCGCCGGTTGCGCGCGCCGTAGGCACGCAGCGCGCGCAGGAAGTCCACTCTGCGGAACGCGGGCCAGAAGACCTCGCAGAAGTAGAACTCCGAGTGCACGCTCTGCCAGAGCATGAAACCCGAGAGACGCTGCTCGCCGGAGGTACGGATGAGCAGGTCCGGGTCGGGTTGTCCGCGCGTGTAGAGATGCCGGGCGATGTCCTCGATGTCCAGGCGCTCTGCCAGCTCCTGGATACCGGTGCCCTTGGCCGCCTCCTCCTGGAGGAGGGACCGAACCGCATCAGCGATCTCACGTCTACCTCCATACCCGACGGCGACGTTGACAACCAGACCCGGGTTGCCGGATGTGGCCTCTTCCGCCTCTTTCAGGGCACGGGCAGTGGAATCGGGCAGGACGTCGAGCGCTCCGACGGGGCGCGTGTTCCAGCCCTCCTGGCGCAGCCGCGCGATGGTCTCCTCGATGATGCGCACGAGGGGACCCAGCTCGTTCTCGTCGCGGGTGAGGTTGTCCGTGGACAGCATCCACAACGTGACGACCTGCACACCGACTTCGTTGCACCAGCCGAGCACGTCGAAGATCTTGTTCGCCCCGGCCTGGTGACCTTGCTCGGCGCCCGGGAGACCGCTGCTCTTGGCCCAGCGCCGGTTGCCGTCCATGGCCACACCGACGTGCCTGGGAATCTCCTGGCTGGTCAGGCCGCGTTCGAGACGCCGCTCATACAGCCAGTACAGGGGGTCACGGAGCCCCATTGGCGAAACCTCTCAGAGCTGGATCATGGGACGGCGCACTCCTGTGACGGATGTGCCGACGGGGATTCCTCCAGAGTAGTTCGCCCGTGGACGTCACGTCACGGCGAGCGATTTACGCACGTGTTTGCGGCCCTGGTGGATGCGGGACTTCACCGTTCCCAGGGCGAGGTTCAGCTCCGAGGCGATCTCGTTGTAGTCCATCTGGCACAGGTCGCGGAGCACCAAAGGTGCCACGAGGTTGGGGCGGTCCTTCTCCAGCTGGTCCAGCGCCTCCAGCAGGTCGATCCGCGAACCGGCGATGACGCTGGTGGTGCGCGGGTCCGACTGGTGCGGCATGCGCTCGGCCTCGGTGGGGAACTCGGCGGAACGACGCTTCATAGAGCGGTAGGTCTGGCGGGCGGAGTTGGACACCACGGTGTAGAGCCACGTGGTGAAGAGGGAGTCGCCCTTGAAGCTGTCGATCTTGCGGGCGACCCGCAGGAGCGCGTCCTGGCAGGCCTCCTCGGCGTCCTGGCGGTAGGGAAGGAACCGGGCGCAGCGGCGCAGCACCTCGGGCTGGATGCGACGCAGGAGGTCGTCCAGGGCCACGGCGTCACCGTGTTTGGCGCGGCGCGCGAGCTCCTCCAGTTCCTCGTCCACGTTGCTGGCCACCCGGCGCCGGGGGGTGGGGGTCTCCTCGTTCTCCGAGTTGTCACTACTGTGCATGGCTCATTCTCTTCCTGGCTTGCGACAGACGTCCGATCGTCCGTACGAACGCGTACGCGCCCACTTATGAGAGGGTCACACGTCAATGGGACGTCTATGAGCCCCGTTCGGCTCCCGCCTCACGAATCCTCACGATCTCCGCCCCGTGGTGCACATGGCGCACGGAACTCGAAGGGCACCTCCAGTCTCCATGCCCCGAAGGCGTCGACGATACCCGGGGGAGGGGATCATATCCACGGAAGTCAACGTGAAGGCGCAGATGGTGTATTAGTGGGCAACGACCGCGTATTCACCCCCGACAGACCGAGGCGAAGATGAGCCAACCGGAGGCCTTCGGACGTTACCGCGTCATCAGGCGCCTGGGTTCCGGTTCCTTCGCCACAGTCTGGCTGGCGCAGGACGATCTGCTGAACTACCCGGTGGCCATCAAGGTACTCGCCGAGAACTGGGCGCACCAGATGGACATCCAGCACCGTTTCCTGGAGGAGGCGCGCATCCTGCGCCAGACCGACTCCACGTGGCTGGTGGCCGTCCACGACGTCGACGTGCTGCCCGACGGACGCCCGTACATGGTGATGACCTACGCCGACCAGGGCAGTGTCGCCGATCTCATCCACCGAGGTCAGCTGCCCCTGGACGAGGCGCTGCGGCTGCTCACGGAGATCGGTCAGGGCATCACCGTGCTGCACGGCCACGGCACGATCCACCGGGACATCAAACCCTCGAACGTGCTCCTCCAGTCCTCCCCCGTGGGCCAGCGCGTGCTCGTGGCCGACCTCGGCTTCGCGAAGGCGATCGACGAGGCGTCCGGTTTCACGGCGGCCGCGGGAACGCCCGGGTACATGTCCCCCGAGCAGAGCATCCCCGGCGGCGACCTCGACGTGCGCTCCGACGTGTACTCGCTGGGCGCGGTCGCCTACGAGCTCATCACGGGACGCCCGCCGTCCCGGCCTCCGGTGAGGGTGGCACCTGGCCGGATTCGGCCAGGTTTGCCTCCGGCGCTGGACGAACTGATCCTGTCCGCGCTGTCCGTGGACCGGGAGAGCCGCCCGGCCGACGCCAAGACCTTCACCGACCGGGTCCGTGCCATCCGTATGGCGCCCAACATGCCCGAGGACTCGTCCTGGTGGCGCCGCTACCGTATGCCCTGGCAGCGGGCGGGCGCCCTGGTCCTGGCCTGCGGGCTGCTCGTCGCGGGGGTCACCTCGTCCCTGGGGGCGCCCGGCATGGCGCTGACCACCGTGCGCAACTCCGCCATGGAGATGCGCGTGGACGTGCCCTCGGTGTGGGCGCGGGAGTTCCACACCGACCACGACGCCCGCGACTCCGTGACCGATGCCGGAGCGGGGCAGGGGTTGCTGGCCGCCACCGACGTGGACGACTGGCACTCCACCAACGTCCCCTCGTACGGGGTGTACGCGACCGTGGTCCCCGGGGCGCCGAACCTGGACACCGTCGCGGACACCAAACCCTGCCCGGGGCAGCCGGAGGAGCGGGCGATCAACGACGGCGACTGGCAGGGCATGGTCTGGGAGTGGCCCGAGTGCAACGGCAACGGCGCTTTCGCCTCCGTCGCCGTGCACCCGCCGGACACCCCCAAGACCGTGTACCTGGAAATCCGCCAGCCCGACTACCGTCCCGACGTCGTGGACGAGATCGTCGAGGGCATTGAGCTGCTGTGACCCTTTGGGGTCCGCCTCTTCACCTCGAAATGCGCGGCGTCGGACGAATGTGGTTCGTATTTCAACCAAAAGCCGGACTTGAGGCCGACTAAAGGGTCAGCTGCGCCCTGAGTTCCTCCGGAGTGGTGACGGGGAGTTTGCAGACGAAACCCTCGCAGACATAGGCGGTGGCCCTGCCGCCGACGCGTACGCGTTGTTCGAGCAGAGGCACTCCCCCGCTGTCGTTTCCGTCTCCCCGGGAGAGCACCGTGCCCAGGGGCGCCGACCGCAGCACCGTGCGCACCAGCTCCTCGGTCTCCGGGTCACCCGGCTCCCCCACCACGGCGACGGCGCGCGGCCCGCTGAGCAGCGCCTCACCGGCGGCCAGGCCCCAACCGGCGAAGCGCGGGGCCTTCTCGGCCAACAGCGGCACCACGGCCAGTGCGCCCTCGGCGGCGGCCCGGTGGCGCTCGCCGCCGGTCAGGGCCGCGTAGGAGAGCAGCGCGGAGGCGGCGGCGAACCGGCCCGAGGGCGTGGCGTTGTCCGTGGGGTCCTGGGGGCGGCTGAACAGCCTCTCCGCGTCGTCGGCGGTGTCGTAGAACCCGCCGTCGTCGTCGCCGAAGTGGTCCAGGACGGTGTCGAGCAGGCTCCCGGCCTCACGCACGTAGCGGGCCTCACCGGTCACGCCGTGCAGGGCGATCAACCCCTCGGCGAGGTCGGCGTAGTCCTCCAGCACCCCGGCGCTGGGCCCGGGGCGACCGTCCCTGGACGTGCGCACGAGCCGCCCGTGGATCAGGTGGGTGTCGAGGACGAGGTCGGCGGCCTCCCGCGCCGCCCGGATCCAGTCGGGGCGCTCCAGCAGGGCGCCCGCCTCGGCCAGCGCGGCGATCGCCAGCCCGTTCCAGGCGGCCACCACCTTGTCGTCGCGGGCGGGCGGGACCCGGTCGGCACGGGCGGTGAGCAGGGCGGCGCGTACGCGGTCGTAGCGCTCGGGGTCGTCGGGGTCCCGGCGGAGCTGGAGCACCGACGTGCCGTGCTCGAAGGTGCCCTGCGGGGTCACGTCGAACAGTTCGGCGGCCCAGGCCCCGTCCTCCTCCCCCAGGACCTCGGTGAGCTGGTCGGGGGTCCACACGTAGTAGGTGCCCTCCTCGCCCTCGCTGTCGGCGTCCAGGGCCGACGCGAACCCGCCCTCGGCGGTGCGCAGGTCGCGCAGCATCCAGTCGGCGGTCTCCTGGACCACCCTGAGCATGAGGGACCTCCCGGCCACCGCTACCGGGTCGGTGCCCACCGGGCGCCGGGAGAGGCGGGCGTAGGCGCGCAGCAGGAGGGCGTTGTCGTAGAGCATCTTCTCGAAGTGCGGGACCACCCACGCGCCGTCGACCGTGTAGCGGGCGAAGCCGCCGCCGATCTGGTCGTACATGCCGCCCCTGGCCATGGCCACGGCGGTGCCGCCCGCCATGAGGGCGGCGGGCGTGGGCTCGTCGGCGCTCTGGAACGGGAAGGTGCGCTCGTGCTGCGCGGTGAGGAAGGACAGCAGCATGGACGGCGGGAACTTGGGCTCGTCGCCGTACCCGCCGTTGACCACGTCGTAGTCACGGACCAGGGCCTGCACGGCCAGGTCGAGGTCGGCGGCGGTCGGTGGCGGGGAGGAGGCCAGGCGGCGCGGGGCCGCCAGCGCGTCCACCACGCGGCGGCCCTGGTCGAGGAGGTCGGCCCGCTTGTCCCGCCAGGCGGTGCCGACGCCCTCGAGCAGCCGCTGGAAGTGGTCGCGGGGGAAGTAGGTGCCGCAGTAGAACGGCGCGCCGTCGGGGGTGGCGAACACGGTCATGGGCCAGCCGCCCTGGCCGGTCATGGCCTGGGTGGCTTCCATGTACACGGCGTCGACGTCGGGGCGTTCCTCGCGGTCGACCTTGACGTTGACGAACAGCTCGTTCATCCGGTTCGCGGTCTCGTGGTCCTCGAAGGACTCGTGGGCCATGACGTGGCACCAGTGGCAGGCCGCGTAGCCCACGGAGATGAGGAGGGGGACCTCGCGGCGGCGGGCCTCGGCGAAGGCCTCCTCGCCCCAGGGCCACCACTCCACCGGGTTGTCGGCGTGCTGCAACAGGTACGGGCTGGTCGCGTCGCTCAGGCGGTTGGACATGGTTCCACTGTGCCACTCCGGTGCCGGGTGCGCGGGCCCCGGTCTCAGGAGGAGAGGGTGATCTCCGTGCCCAGCCCGCGCTCGCGGGCGGCGTCGAGCAGGAGACGGCCGACGGCGGCGTCCTCCAGGCCGACGCCCACCGAGTTGAACACGGTGATCTGGCGGTCCGAGGTGCGTCCGGGGTGCTGGCCGCCGACCACTCCGGCGAGTTCGAGGGAGCAGTCCTCGGCGGTGATCGCGCCCTCGGCCACGGCGTGCGCGACGTCCCCGGACTCGTGCAGGGCGGCCGGGGCGGAGTCCACCACGAGGAGGCCGGAGTCCCGGGCTGCGGCGAGGACGGCGGCGTCCACCTCGCGGTGGTCGGTCCTGGGCGGCGATCCCACCACGTTCAGGTGCTGTCCCGGGCGCAACCAGGCACCCTCCACCAGCGGTTCCCGGGACGGGGTCACCGTGCAGACGACGTCGGCGCCCTCCACGACCTCGCGGGGTGAGGCGGCGGCGACCACCTCCAGGCCGGGTGCCTGCTCGGCCACCGCGCGGCGGAGCCCCTCGACCGTGGCGGCGGAGCGGGACCACACCAGGACCCGGTCCGGGTCGCGTTCGTCGGCGAGGGCGACCACGTGTGCGGCGGCCAGGGGGCCGGCGCCGACGATCCCCAGGGTGTCCCAGCCCCGACGGGCCAGGTGTCGGGTGGCCACGCGGGTGGTGGCCGCGGTGCGCAGCCGGGTGGGGACCGCGCCGTCCAGGATCGCGAGGGGCCCGCCGGTCTCGGCGTCGGCCAGGACCACCACCGACTGCTGGGTGGGGAGTCCGCGCTCGCGGTTGCCCGGGATGTCACTGAGGAGTTTGCTCGCGGCCAGGCCCGCGCTCCCGAGGAGCCCGACCATGGGGACGAACTGGGCGTCGTGCCCCGCCAGCCGCGCGGGTTCCGCGTGGGGCTGCGCGGCCCGGCCCTCGGCGAGGTCGGCGAAGGCGGTCTCCACGGCGTCGGCCACCTGGCGCGGTGTGACGAGTCCGGTGAGTTCGGAACGGGTGAGGATGAGCGTCATCGTTGCCTTCTCCGTGGGTCCACTGCGGTCCATTAGCGGTATACCACTGATCCGGGCACGCGGACACCCCTCGGACGGCGCCCCACCGCGCGGGGCTACCTCCGTTGGCGGGTACGGGTGACGTCCACCGGATCGAACCGCTCCCAGGTGTCGGCGACGGCCAGCGTGGGTTCGAGGCCGGCCACGATGTGCGCCCGATAGAGCGCGGCGGCCCCGTCGCCGTCCCCCGCCTCGATCAGTTCGAGCAGGCGGACGTGCTCATCGCGCTGCTCGCGGGTGTCACGGTGCTTGGTGAGGTGGAAGAGCCACTGCACACGGGAGTCCAGCGGGGCCATCATCCGCTGGAGGAGGGGATTGCCGCAGGCAGCCACCACAGCCCGGTGGAAACCCGCGTTGGCGGCGGCCGTGGCGGACTCGTCGTCCGCCTTCAGGGCGCGCTCGGCGTCGTCCAGGAGGTCGCGCATCCGACGCAGGTCGGCGTCGGTGCGACGAGTGGCCGCGAGGCGGGCGGCCAGGGTCTCCAGCTCCTCGCGAACCTCGAACAGGCGCACGATGTCCTCACGGGACCAACTGGCCACCATGGCGCCCTGCCGGGGAACCAGGACGACCAGTCCCTCGGCCTCGAGCAGCCGCAGCGCCTCGCGCAACGGGACCCGGGAGACGCCGAGTTCGGCGGAGGCCTCGCGCTCCGTGATCCGGTGTCCGGGGAGCAGTTCGAGGTCGATGATGCGCGACCTGAGCTGGTCGTGCACCCGGTCGCGCAAGGAGGGGGCTCGGGAGGGCTCGGGCTGCATCCCCCCATGGTAGGCACTCCCCCGCCGGGCGGGTGTGCCCGCCCAGACCGCCCCCGCGGGTGCGCGGCGGGGGCGGGACCGGGTCAGGCCCTGGCGGAGGGGTCCTCCGTGGAGGAGGACGATCCGCCGGCGGCGGCCTCCACCCCGGAGGTCACCTCCTGGCCGTCCCTCTCCGCCGCCTCCTCGGCTTCCTCGGCCTCGGCGCGGGCCGAGACACCGCGCAGCTTGCCCATCAGGCTGCGCATCAGGAAGTACAGGCACACACCGATCGCGAAGATCGCGAGGAAGCCCATGACACCGGGTGTGACGGTGTCCTTGTCCAGCGCGAAGTCCTGGGCGAGCACCGTGGTGGACGCGAGAAGGGTGTTCATGTCGCTCATACTCTCATTGCCTCGCGGACACCCGCGAAGAGGTCCTGCTCAGGGACCTCCGTGTCCACGAGGGAACGGACCAGGTGGTAGTCCTCGGTCGGCCACGCCTCAGCCACGACCTCGTTGGGCACGGCGAACCAGAAGCCGTTCGGGTCGATCTGGGTGGCGTGCGCCCGGAGGGCGTCGTGCGCGGTGTCGAAGTACTCACTGCAACTCACGCGCGTGGTGATCTCCCAGCGCGGCCGCTCACGGTCCTTGAGGCGCTCCATCCACTCCTCGAAGGGGTTGTCCAGGCCGCGCTCGACCAGGATCTTCGCCAGGGCCTCGAACCGCTCGGGCGGGAACGAGACGAAGTAGTACAGCTTGAGGGGCTGCCAGGGGTCCCCGGCGTCGGGGTAGGCGTCCGGCTCCGCGGCGGCGTCGAAGGCGTGCATCGACACCTTGTGGGTCATGATGTGGTCGGGGTGCGGGTAGCCGCCGTTCTCGTCATAGGTGAGGATGACGTGCGGACGGAACCGGCGGATCGCGGCCACGAGGGGTTCGGCGCCCTCCTCCACCGAAAGGGTCGCGAAGCTGCCCTCGGGAAGCGGGGGAAGCGGGTCGCCCTCGGGCAGGCCGGAGTCGACGAAACCGGCGAACTCCTGCTCGACGCCCAGGATCTCGCGGGCGCGGTTCATCTCCTCGCGGCGCACCTCGGCGATGTTCTCGCGGATCTCGGGGCGCTCCATCGCGGGGTTGAGGATGTCACCGCGTTCGCCACCGGTCATGGTGACGACCAGCACTTCCGCGCCCTCGCGCGCGTAGCGCGCCATGGTCGCGGCGCCCTTGCTGGACTCGTCATCGGGATGGGCATGGACGGCCATAAGCCGCAGACGCTCGGACAACGAAGGCTTCTCCTTGGCTCGGTCGACGGCCACTGCACGCGGCTGTCCGACACCACCCCGGGTCACGGCGTGGACGACTCACGTGCGGGCCGCGTAGGGGGGCTGTCAGGTCGGGGATATCTTAGACAACACCGTCCCCTTGCTCGGAGATTCCCAATGTCAGCGACCCCGGAAGATGATGCCGTGAACAGTGCCGACACCGCGCCAGCGCTACGCAAGCGCCACGGCAACGGGCCCGTCTTCTTCGTCGTCGCGACCATCTTCGCGGTGGCCGTCAGCATCGGCTGGGGCTACTCCGTCATGAACTACACCGGGCTCAGCGGGGGCGTGTACCACCAGGTGGTCGCCGTGACCGCGCCCACCGGGAGCGAGGCCCGGATCGACTTCGAGGTGAACAGCAAGAACGGGGCCGAGTGCCTGCTCCGCGCGCTGGACAGCCAGATGGTCGAGGTCGGCACGGAACGCGTCGAGGTGGAGGGCGGGAACCGAATGGTGAGCCAGACCGTTGAGACGGTTCGTCAGGCTTCCACGGTAGAAGTGGCCTCGTGCAGGGAACAAGGTTCGCAAGACTGATCCACCGAGCCTTTCCCCCTGTCCGGCACAGGTACCTGGAGCGGACCCCTGAGAGTCGTGTCACCAGTGCGCGATCGCGCACGGTGATATTCTCGTGAGTTCAGCTCTGGCCGCCTGGTGGCCATTGCTACTAGTACACAAGGAGTTCCCGTGACCCAGACCCGCGATGAAAACGTCACCTGGCTCACCCAGGAGGCGTACGACCGGCTCAAGGGAGAGCTGGACCACCTCTCGGGGCCCGGGCGCATCGAGATCGCGGAGAAGATCGAGGCCGCCCGGGAAGAGGGTGACCTGAAGGAGAACGGTGGCTACCACGCCGCCAAGGAGGAACAGGGCAAGATGGAGGCCCGCATCCTCCAGCTCACCGAGATCCTGCGCACTGCGCGGGTCGGCGAAGCGCCCCGCACCGAGGGCGTGGTCGGTCCCGGCATGACCGTCACCGTCAAGTTCGACGGCGACGAGGAGGAGGTCACCTTCCTGCTCGCCTCGCGCGAGGAGAGCGGCTCCCCCATCGACGTGTACTCCCCCAAGTCCCCGCTCGGCTCCGCCATCAACGGCAAGGCGGTCGGCGAGACGGTCAGCTACAACCTGCCCAACGGCAAGAGCCTCGGTGTCGAGATCATCGGGGCGGTCCCCTACAGCGGCATGTGACATCGCTGTGCGGCCACCGGGTGGACCAGGCACGAAGTAACGACAGGGGCGGCTCCGGCCGCCCCTGTCGTGTGTGTGCCGCGCCCCCGTATCCCTGCCTGCTGGTCCAGGTCCTGGCGGGGCTGGTGCCCTAGCTCCTGGCGCACCTGGGGGCGTCCGCGCCGCCCACGGCGAAGGCCGCCGGAACGTAGTGGCCCTCCCCGATGCGGTACCAGACGTCCGAGGTCCCGGTCGGTCCGGTGGCCCGGTCACCGGTCGTGCGGCAGGCCACGTCCACGTTGGCCTTGTGCGCGGCCAGGCCCGCGGTGTCGAACTCGGTGCCGGGCCCCTCCCGCACGATCACCGGATCGGTACCGGAGGCCGTGGTGATCTCGGCGCGGGCCCGGTACTGGGCGGTCCACAGGTAGTCGACCCGCACCCACCCGTTGGTGGGGAGCTGGAGCCCTTCGTTGAAGGCACCGTCGGCGAGGTCGATGCCCGCAGGGTTGAGCACCTTGCGGCCGAACCCGTCCAGGCCGTTGTTGTGGTTCTCGGAGTAGGCGGCCTGTGCCTGGGGGCGTCCCCGGTCCAGGTCGCGCCAGGACTCGCGGTCGGCGTTCCAGTGGTCATCGGTGATGTTCCACGGCCCGACGTCCCACACGGGCAGGTAGGCGCAGCGCGGGACGTGGTTCCTGGTGTCGCCGCTGGCCTCGGGACCCAGTGCCCCGGTGCTGCACACCCGGACGGTGTACTCCCCGCCGCCCCGGTTGGACAGGCCCCGCCGCGAGGGGAGCGCGGCGAACTGGTCGGCGGTCCGGACCTTGTGCCCGTTGGCGGTGGTGTTTCCGACCAGGCCGATACGGGTGGCGAACAGGCGCGCGGAGAAGGGGCGCGGGACGTCGTCTCCCCGCGCCTCCTCACCGGAGTCCTCGTCGGACCCCTGTGTCTCCCCGGTCTCCGGCTCCGGGGACGGAGGCGTTCCGGTTCCCTCGACCGCGCGGACGCGGACGTCCGTGACGGAGGTCCGGTCGGCCCGCACCCGCGACGCGGACCCGAGCGCCGACTCCACCCCGATCCTCAGCTGGACCTCACTGACCGCCTCCGGGAGGGTCACCCGGCCGCCGCCGGGGCCGGTCGGGTGCCACTCGGTCCACATGCCGTCGGCGCGCACGCCCCGGGCCTCGGTGAGGACCTCCTCGGCGTCCCCGGAGACGCGCACAGCCACGTCGATGGTGTCCGTGGCCTCCCCCAGCTCCTGTTCGGGGAAGGTCGCCAGCCCCGCGTGGCGCTGCGACGGGTCCAGGCGCGGCGAGGCGCCGAGCTGGGTGCGGTCACCAGGGTTCAGGCGCAGTCCCCCGGCGTCCAGGGCCAGGCCGATCCGGTCCGCCGAGGACAGGTCCTGCTCCAGCCAGGCGGAGTCGGCAAGGGCCGGCGTGGGTGTCGCCAACGGAGCCAGGAGGGCGAACGCCCCGAGGGCCACGAGGGACGTGGTCGTGCGCCGGAAGTCGGCCATCGTTCCTTCTCTCACCAAACACGCAAAGTGATGAAAACAGTCACTCTTAGTAATCACCCTGGTGTGCGCACACTCAAGCAGGTTGGTCAGGGTGTTGGTGATCCGAGAGTAAAAGTCCGACTTGGGCGGGTGTCAGGCGGCGAAGGCCAGGAGACAGGCCGTGAAGCCGTGGACGTGGTTGACCCCGGCGACCGGACCGATCTCCCCTGCAGCGAAGAAACCCGCCACCGGGCCCGCACCGAGGATGCGCCGGACCGCGAGGACGTCATGGTCGGCCTGCGTGAACAGCGCCTCGCCCCGGCCGTTGCACGAGAACAGCAGACCCCCGCCCACGGAGTACTCGGTGCCGAAGTCCGTCAGCTTGCGGGCGAGGTCCTCGTCCGCGGTGCTCGCGTCGCGGACCTGGAAGCGGACGGTCTGGCCCACCTCCACCATCTCGTCGATGGTCAGCGCCCCCAGCTCGGGGTCGGCGCCGCTGAGCGCGCGGATCAGGAAGTCGCCCTGTTCGTGGTGGTCCGCGTACTCGTCCATGGCGATCCCGATGTGCAGCCCCCGCGCGGCCAGCTCGCGGTCCTCCTCGGAGAGCTCTTCGACCAGGCTCTCCAACCGCTCGTAGGCGTTGGTCCCGGCCAGTTCCAGCACGAGGTTGCCCTCGGCCTTGGTGATGGTCATGCTCGGCCCCACCGGGCGACAGCCCTGGCTGACCACCGTGCCCAGCACCCCCTCGCCGCCGATCAGCACGCCGATGGCGCCGTTGTCGGCGACCTCGCCCTCGCAGAACAGCCGCACGGACTCCTCGCCGCGCAGACCGTCGGCCATGCCGCCGATCAGCGGAAGCCCGTCGAGCGCGGCCGTGGTCTCCCGGACGAACGCCTGGGTGGGGAACTCGTAGGGGTTGGTGAGCAGGATGCCGGCCCGGTCGCGCGGAGAAGGTTCGCGCATACCCACCACGGCCAACTGGTCGCCCTCGACGACGGTGTCCAGCCGGAAGGGGGTCAACTCGACCCCGGGCAGGCGGGCGCTCCAGACGCTGACCGCGCCCTGGCCCTCCACGCCCCGGCCGCCGCCGACCACTCCGGTGGCGCTGCACCCCAGGGTGAGGGCGCCACCGGCCAGCTCCATGACCCGCCTTCCGGCGAGGGTGACCTCGTCCGGGTCCGCCCCGCTGACGAAGAAGCAGACCAGGTCGGCCGGGCCGTCCATCTGCTCCAGGGCCTGAAGCACGGCGCGTTCGGCCGCGTTCACGAGGTCGGCCCCCGTCGTCAGTGCATCGCCGAACCTAGCCACCAGCTGCCACCCCCGCCTTCACCGGTCACCGGACCGGTCCTGGGAACCTTGCCGTCCCATTCTTCCACCAGACTCCCAACAGGAGCTTTCCTCCTGATGGCCCCTCAAACGCCTCCGCCCCGGCGCGTGTCCGACGAATCCCCTTCCCCGTGGGCGGGCGGCACCCGTCAGGCACGCCCTACACTCCCCTTGTGACCCATGCCGCACATGCCCCCAGCGGGCTCCCGCGCACCCGCGCCGCGCTGCGCGAGTCCGGCCACGTCCACCGCACCACCACGGCGGAGGTGCGCGAGAACCTGCTGGCCCGGATGGCCTCGGGCCGCCCCCGCTTCCCCGGGGTGCACGGGTTCGACGACACCGTGCTGCCCCAGCTGGAACGGGCCCTGATCGCCGGGCACGACATCGTCCTGCTGGGCGAGCGCGGCCAGGGCAAGACCCGGTTGATCCGCACGGTGGCCGGTCTCCTCGACGAGTGGAGCCCCGTGGTGGAGGGCTGCCCGGTCAACGACCACCCCTACGCCCCCGTCTGCCCCGCCTGCCTGCGCCGGAGCGCGGCCGAGGGCGACGACCTGCCGGTGGCCTGGCGCCACCGCGGCCTCCGCTACGGGGAGAAGCTGGCCACACCCGACACCGGCACCACGGAGCTGATCGGTGACGTGGACCCGGCGCGGCTGGCCGAGGGGCGCTCCCTCGGCGACCCCGAGACGATCCACTACGGTCTGCTGCCGCGCGCCAACCGGGGCGTGTTCTGCGTGAACGAACTCCCCGACCTCCCCGCGCGCGCCCAGGTGGCCCTGTTCAACGTGCTGGAGGAACGCGACCTCCAGGTGCGCGGGTACACCCTGCGCCTCCCCCTGGACCTGCTCCTGGTGGCCAGCGCCAACCCGGACGACTACACGAGCCGGGGGCGGATCGTCACCCCGCTCAAGGACCGGTTCGGCGCGCAGGTGCGCACGCACTATCCACCCGGACTCGACGACGAGCTGGCACTGATCCGGCAGGAGGCGGACCTGCCCCCGGGCACGACCGTCCCGTCGCACCTGCTGGAGGCGGTCGCCCGCTTCACCCGACTGGTGCGCGCCTCCAACCGGGTGGACCACGGGTCGGGGGTGTCCGTGCGCTTCTCCGTGGCGGCCGCCGAGACCCTGGCCGCCTCGGCGCTGCGCCGGGCCGCGCTGGTCGGCGAGGAGGTCCCGGTGGCCCGGGTCTGCGACCTGGCGGGGGTGGCCGAACCGCTCCTGGGCAAGGTCGAGTTCGAGGCCGGGGCCCAGGGGCGTGAGGCGTCGGTCCTGGAGACACTGTTGCGGCGGGCGGTGGCCGAGACCTTCCGGGCCCGGCTGGGCGACGCGGACCTGGAACCGCTCAGCGACCGGTTCACGGGCGGCGGGACGGTGGAGAGCGGCGACCTCGTGGGAGCGGCCGAGCTGCTGCGCCGTGTGGGTACGGTGCCCGGGTTGTCCGGGCTCATGGAGCGGGCCGCGCCGGAGTCGGCGGACGGACCGCCCACCCCGGGGTTGGCCGCCGCCGTGGTGGAGTTCGCGTTGGAGGGCCTGTACCTGGAACGGCGGCTGTCCAAGGACACCGTGCCCGACGGGGGTGTCTACCGCTTCTGATGAGGTTCCGGTACCGGGAGTACATGGGTGGCCCCGACCCCCTGGCCGAGACCGATCCGCCCCCCGCGGAAGCGGTGCGGTCCGCCGTGGGCCTGCTGGAGCTGATAGCCGGGGCGCGCTCCGGGGAATCCGGGAGCGCGGCGAGCATCGAGGACTCGCCGGAAGCGGCGCTCGCCGCCGCCGAGGAGGCGCTGACCCGCTACGCCGACGGCGACCGCGACGCGCTGGTCGGGCTGGACACGGGGGCGCTCCGGGGCGCCCTGGGGCCCGCCGCGTACGGCCCGTTGGATCGGCTGGACGCCGCCGACCACGAGTTGACGCCACGTGAGCTGCGCAGACTCGGGGAGGTGGCGCTGGGCGACATCGAGGTGGTGCGACGGGGCGCTCCCGGGGGCCACCCGGGCGGGGACGGGGCCGGGGACGAACCCACCGGGGCCGCCGTACCCCACGACGGACTGGACCGGACCCTGGACGCCGTCGCGACCCTGCGCGAGGCCATGCTGCGCCGGGCCGCCGCCGGTGGTTCCGGAGCGGCGCTGCGGGCGGAGGACGTCCGGTACACGGAGACGGAACCCGCGGGGGCCGCCGCCGTGTGCCTACTGGTGGACCTGTCCCACTCGATGGTCACGCGGGGGCTGCACGAGGCCGCCACCCGTACGGCGCTGGCGCTGCACACCCTGGTGCGCACCCGGCACCCCGAGGACCGGGTCCTGCTGATCGGCTTCGGCGACCGCGCCCGCGAGATGACCCCCGCCGACCTGGTGGAGCACGACTGGCGGCGCGTCCCCGGCACCAACCTCCAGCACGCGCTGCACCTGGCCCGGCGGCACCTGCGCCGTCACCGGGGTCTGCGGCCGCTGGTCCTGGTGGTCACCGACGGCGAGCCCACCGCGCACCTGGAGGAGGACGGGGACGCCCGGTTCGCCTGGCCGCCCGCGCCGCGCACGGTGGAGGTCACCGCGGCCGAACTCGACTCCGTGCTGCACGAGGGCGCCGGGGTGACGTTCTTCCTGCTCGCCGACGACCCCCGGCTGCGGGAGTTCCGGGCGCTGCTCGAACGCCGCCGTGGCGTGGGCGTGGTGAGCAGCGACGCCGAGGCTCTGGGGCCGTCGGTGATCGACCGGTACCTGCGGCGGCGGCCCGGTCCCTGAGCCGGGGTCAGTGGTCGAAGACGTTGACGTCGGAGTCCATCACCGGCAGGTTCTCGGGGGCGTCGCCGCCCGCGTAGAGGAGCTGGTGGCGGTTGGCGGGCATGAGCGTCTCGGTGTAGCGCAGCGGGCGCTGGCCCTCGTAGGTCACCCGCTCCTGCACCAGCAGGGGGAGGCCGGGGCCCAGGCCGAAGGCGTCCGCCTCGTCCTGGGAGGGCATGCGGGCACCCACGACGTCCCAGTTCCAGTCCTCGTGGAACCCGAGGTCGCGCATGACGGTGCCGATGCCGTTCTCCAGGTACTCGGGGGACATGAGCGGGGTGTTGTTGGCGATCCCGAACGGGAAGTAGGTGACGTGGGACTGCCACAGGCCGCCGTCCACGTAGTGCTCCGAGGAGCGGATCACGACCAGTCCGCCGCTGGCCGCCCTGCCGTCGACGGCGTCGATCAGCCGCTTGGCCACCTTGGGGCGCATGGTGTCCAGACTGACCTTCACCTTCTCGTCGATGTTGCTGTACCCGGCCTGCCGCAGCCGTTCGTGGTAGCCGAGGTCGAACCGGGAGGGATCGTCCGAGGCGTCGGGGGTGGCCTTGTGCATGACCGGGTGGTGGTCGGCGACGAAGGCGCCCCGACCGACCCGGATGGAGACGCGGCCCTCGTCCTGGAGGATGCGCATCCCCAGCCGGGCGGTGGCACGGGAGACGTCGAGTTCTTCGGCGAGTTCCTCCTCGCCGGGCAGCCGGTCGCCCGGGCGGTAGTCGCCCCTGGACAGGGCCTCGCGGAGGTAGTCAGCGACCACGGTCTTCTTCGTCGCGCTCATTGGCTGGATCAGTCCCGGTGGTAGGCCTGGAGGTTGCCGTGCTCGAACTGGTAGCGGATGCTGTGCCCCGCGTGGACGGTGTGCACCAGCCGGAGGGGGCGGTCGTCGGAGTAGTCGGTGCGGTGGACGTCGAGGACCGGGACCCCCGGCGGGAGTTCGAGCTCGGTCGCCTCCTGCGGGGTGGGCATGCGGGTCTCCAGCTCGTCCACGTAGCCGACCTGACGGTGCCCTTGCTCGAGGAGGACGGTCAGGGCGCTCTCGACGTTCTCGGGGAGCATCAGTGAGGTGCCCTGGACCAGGTCGACCGGGTAGTAGGCGGAGCTGATCGATCCGGAGCGCTCCCCGGAGAACCGGTGCATGCGCCGGACCACCGTCATCTCGCCCTCCGGAACGCGGAGTCGGCTGGCGATGTCGGGGGTGGCGCTGAGCAGCTGGAGTTCCTCCAGGGTGAGGCCGCTCATGTTGAACTCGTTGAGCCCGTCGGGGCCGCCCGCCTTGCGGGTGGCGTAGAAGATCTCGGGGACCACGTCCTGGACGAAGTGACCGCGCCCGGGTCTGCTCACGATGAGGCCCTGGTTGCGCAGCATGCCCAGGGCGAGGCGGATCGTGTTGCGGGAGGCCTCGAAGCGCTCCTCCAGCTGCTTCTCCGAGGGGAGCTGCCCGCCCAGGGGCAGGCTCCTCTCCTGGATCTCCCGCCGTAGGACACGGGCGATCTGTCGATATCTGCTCTCTGCCCGCATAAGTCCGCCCTAGGAGGGGTAAAAGACCAACATCACAGCTTGTACCAACAAGCTAAGTGCTACACCAGCCGAACAGGTTTACCTGGTTTACATGAACCCATCCTAGAGGAAGGTGACCCTCAGTACAGGGCACCCCCGGCCCGAGACGGAGACCCCCGTAATGCGCAGACCCCTCCAGGACCACCCGCCCCATACCGCCACAGGAAGCGACCGCCGATGAATCCCGGCAGTACCCTCCCCCGGCTCACCAGGGGGCCGCTCAGGATCTGACCACCCACCACACAGAGGACCACTTCCCCATGCAGCAGATCGCCTTCGTCATCCTCATCCTCGCCGGACTCCTCCTGTTGGGACTCGCCACGGGATTCCTCCTCGCGGTCTCCATCGGCATCCGCCGCGCGGACCGCAACCGCACCTACCGTTCCCTGCGCCGGAACGGCAACGACAGCGCCCTCTCCCGCTCCAGCCGGGCCGTCGTCGGCCTGCGCTTCCGGGACGACCGGGGCGAACTTCCGGACCGCGGCCGTACCCCCACCGCTGTCTGACCCGGACACACGTCCGAGGAGCACCACCGAACCAGGGGCCGCGGCGGGCCCGGCACACGGCCGGGGGACCCGCGCGGCTCGGCGCGGGCACCCCAAGCCGCCGTATCAGCCCTCGAGGGCCTGCGTCAGGTCCGCGACGAGGTCGTCACCGGACTCGATGCCCACGGAGATCCGGACCAGGTCGGCCGGGACCTCCAGCGCGGAACCCGCGGTGGACGCGTGCGTCATCCGCCCCGGGTGCTCGATCAGGGACTCCACCCCGCCCAGCGACTCCCCCAGGGTGAACACCCTGGTCCGCTCGCACAGATCCAGGGCGGCCTGCTCCCCGTCACGCAGGGAGAAGGAGACCATGCCACCGAACGAACGCATCTGCCGCTCGGCGATCTTGTGCCCCGGGTGGCTGTCCAGGCCCGGGTAGTAGACCCTGCGCACCGCGGGATGGCCCTCCAGGGCCGCCACCACGCGCTCGGCGTTCTCGCTGTGGCGGTCCATCCGCACGCCCAGAGTCTTGACCCCGCGCAGCGTCAGCCAGGAGTCGAACGGGCCCGGAATGGCGCCCATGGTGTTCTGGTGGAACGCCAGCCGCTCGCCCAGCTCGGCGTCGGCCACGACCAGGGCGCCGCCGACGACGTCGGAGTGCCCGCCGATGTACTTGGTCGTGGAGTGCACGACCACGTCGGCGCCCAGGGTGAGGGGGCGCTGGAGGTAGGGAGAGGCGAAGGTGTTGTCCACGACGTGCAGCGCGCCGGCGTCGTGGGCGACCTGCGCGACCGACTCGATGTCGGTGATGCCCAGCAGCGGGTTGGTGGGCGTCTCCGTCCACACCACCTTGGTGTTGGGGCGCATGGCGGCGCGGACCGCCTCCACGTCGGTCTGGTCGACGGCGTCCCAGCTGACGCCCCAGCGCTCGACCACCTTGGAGATGAGCCGGAACGTGCCGCCGTAGGCGTCACCGGGGATGAGGACGTGGTCGCCCGGGGAGAGGACCGCGCGCAGCAGGGTGTCCTCGGCCGCCATGCCGGAGGCGAAGGCGAGGCCGCGGGCCCCGGACTCCAGGGCCGCCAGGCACTCCTCCAACGCGGTGCGCGTGGGGTTCTTGGTGCGGGAGTACTCGTACCCCTGTCGCATCCCGCCAACGCCGTCCTGGGCGTAGGTACTCGTCTGGTAGATCGGCACAACCACGGCGCCGGTACCGGCGTCCGGCTCCTGCCCCGCGTGGATGGCCAGCGTTTCAAAACCGTCGAACTTCATGGGTCCAGCCTAGTGCCCCGGAACGGCCTGGAACCCTTTGTCAACAGGCATATCTCAGGATGTGGTCACCACGGTCCGTGCGTCCGCGTCGCCGTACGGACCACCCCCGGGGCGGCCCGCCGCGACGGCCCCCGGACGTATGCGACGCCCGGGGCCGATCCCGGACACGCGGCGCCCTCACTTGGAGGGTTCCGGGGCTTCGGTCGCCATGATCAGGCGGCGCGGGACGGCACGGGGGCCCGCCCCGCGAGGCCTCGGTCAGGCCGGGGGGAAGCGGGTCGGGGAACCCGGCTCGGGAGGCTCTGTGGGCGCCTCGGGGGGCAGCCCGGTGACCGGGGTGGGGACCCGGGTGGGGGTCCCGGTCTCGCGCAGGGGCGGGTCCCAGCCGAGCTGCTCGTCGTACGAGCGCACGACCTTGCCGGGGATGCCCGCGATCACCGCGTGGTCCGGGTACCGGCCCGGCCGCACGACGGTCCCGGCCGCCACAACGGAGTTCCTCCCCAGGTGCACCCCGGGCAGGATCACGCTGTTGGCGCCCAACCAGCTCCCGTCCCCGATGCTCACCGGGTCGTCCACGGGCCACTGGAGGCCCACCGGGATGTCGGTGTTGGCGTAGGCGTGGTTCTGGTCCGTGATGTAGACGTAGGGCCCGGTGTACACGTGGTCGCCGATGTCCACCGAGCGGTGCGCGACGATGTGCGACCCCCGCCCGATGGCGCAGCCGGAACCGATACGCACGACGGAGCCCTCACCGAGGTCGTAGTCGGGGCCCATCCCGGCCGCGAGGGTCATGTCCCCGCCGAGGACGGTGTGCACGCCGATCTCGATCCACGGCTCACCGTAGAGAGTGGCCGTGGGGAAGGCGATCGCCGAACCGACGCCGAAGCGCGCGAACCTGCGGGCCGCCCTGGAGTCGGCTCGGATCTCTCCGTGGCTCCGCGCGTACGACCAGGCGGAGCGGATGATCCAGTTGAGGAGCCGCGACACGGGTGCACCTACTTATTACCGGCCAGTACGTACTGACGCGAACATTAGCAGTGTCCGAGTATGCGGCACCGTGTCCGGAAGGTGAACCCCGGGGCCCGAATGTCGTTCGGTCCCCGGGGAACGGGGATCAGCCGGACAGGTGGGCCAGCAGGTCCTGGCGGGTGAGGATGCCCACCGGCTTGCCGTCGCGGAGCACCACCAGCGCACCGGAGGTGCGCAGCAGGCGGACGCAGTCGCTGACCGGCGTCCCCGTGCCCACCGTGGACAGCGGCTTGCCCATGTGCGTCTCGACCAGGTCGTCCAGCTCGGCGCGGCCGTCGAACAGGGCGTCCAGGAGGTCGCGCTCGGCGATGGAGCCGACCACCTCGGCCGCCATGACCGGCGGCTCCTCCTTCATCACCGGGAGCTGGGAGACGCCGTACTCGCGCATGATCGCCACGGCGGTACCGACCGTCTCGTCGGGGTGGCTGTGCACGAAGTCGGGCATCTCGCCCTCCTTGTCCGCGAGCACCTGGCCGGCGGTGGCTTCCTCGGTCTCTGCGGACAGGAAGCCGTAGTCGGCCATCCACTCGTCGTTGAAGATCTTGCCGAGGTAGCCGCGGCCGCCGTCGGGCAGCAGCACCACGATGACGTCGTCCGGACCGGCGTCCTTGGCCACGCGCAGGGCCGCCTCGACCGCCAGACCGCAGGAGCCGCCCACCAGCAGGCCCTCCTCCTTGGCCAGGCGGCGGGTCATCAGGAAGGAGTCCTTGTCGCTGATCGGCACGATCTCGTCGCAGATCGCCGTGTCGTAGGTGCCGGGCCAGATGTCCTCGCCCACGCCCTCGACCAGGTACGGACGGCCGCTGCCACCGGAGTACACGGAGCCCTCGGGGTCGGCGCCGACGACCTGGACGGCGCCCTTCGAGGCCTCCTTGAGGTACCGGCCGGTGCCGCTGATGGTGCCGCCGGTGCCGATGCCCGCCACGAAGTGCGTGATCCGGCCCTCGGTCTGGTCCCAGATCTCCGGCCCGGTGGAGTGGTAGTGGGACTCCGGGTTGTTCTCGTTCTCGTACTGGTTGGGCTTCCAGGCACCGGGGATCTCGGCGGCCAGGCGGTCGGAGACCGAGTAGTAGGACTCGGGGTGCTCGGGCGCGACGGTGGTCGGGCACACCACGACCTCGGCCCCGTAGGCGCGCAGCACCGACAGCTTGTCCGGGCCGACCTTGTCGGGGCAGACGAAGACGCAGCGGTAGCCCTTCTCCTGCGCCACGAGGGCCAGGCCGATACCGGTGTTACCGGAGGTGGGCTCCACGATCGTGCCGCCCGGTTTGAGCTCTCCGCTCTTCTCGGCGGCCTCGACCATGCGCAGCGCGATGCGGTCCTTGACCGACCCGCCCGGGTTGAAGTACTCGACCTTGGCCAGGATCGTCGGGGCCAACCCCTCGGTGACCTTCCGAAGACGGACCAGGGGGGTGTCTCCGACCAGGTCGATCAGTGAGTCGTGTACCCGCAACTTCGCTCCTTCGCATCGTGGCGACCGGGTCTTCGGCCCGCCCGTGTGTTTCCCCGGTGACGCCCGGGGCAGGTGGGACCGGTCCGGCTCCCACATCCAGACTCTAAGCCGATTTCACCGGTCTCGCGCCGCTCACCTGGATCAAGGCGACCAGGAGCGGTGCGGACCGGTTCGGACCAGTGGGCCGGTACCCCGTACCGGAACGACCGACTTCGCTGACCGCCGGGCACTGATTGTGTGCCCTCGGGGTGCGTGACCCCGAGGGGCCCCGCCGGTAACGTCGGACTGGATAACCTGCTGGTCGGACGCTTCGGGGGGTACCGATGCTGCGAGCCGCGCGAGCCCGACGCATCGCCGCCGCCACCGCGTTCGGCGGGGGCGGTCTCACGCTGGTGGGCGGCGGCACCGTCGCCCTGCTCTACCTCCAGGCCCGGCTCGCCCAGAACGCGATCGGCCACACGAAATGGGACCGGCCGAGGGCCAACGGCACCTACGGCGAGGGCGAGGGCCCGGCGCTGCGCCTGCTGATGCTCGGCGACTCCACGGCGGCCGGGTTCGCGGTCACCGAGTCCCGGCAGACACCGGGGGCCCACCTCGCGGCGGGCATCTCCGCAGCCGTCGACCGCCCGGTGTGGCTGCGCTGCACGGCCAGCCCCGGCGCCACCTCGGCCGACCTCGCATCCCAGGTGGAGCGGGCTGAGGCGGCACTCCCCGAGAAGCGCTACGACATCGCGGTGGTCTTCGTGGGCGCCAACGACGTCATCCGCCGGGTCCGCCCCAACGACGCCGTGGCGGCGCTGCGCGAGGTCACCGCCGAACTGGTCGGGCTGGGCACCCCCGTGGTGGTGGCCACCTGCCCCGACCTCGGCACCGTCCGTCCCATCGGCTGGCCTCTCCGCTCGGTGGCCCGCCGGGCGTCACGGCAGCTGGCGGCCGCCCAGACCATCGCGGTGACGGAGGCGGGCGGGCGCACGGTCTCGTTGAGCGACGTCCTCGCGGACGACTTCCGCTCCGATCCCCTGTCCATGTTCGGACCGGACCGGTTCCATCCGTCGGCGCGCGGCTACGCCGAGGCGGCGTTCGTCGTCCTGCCCTCCGCCTGCGCGGCCCTGGGGCTGCTCCCGGAGCTCGACGAGGCGGCGCGCACCGAAGGTGTGCTGCCCTTGGACCGCGCCGCCGTGGTGGCCGCGCAGACCCCCGGCACGGAGGTGTCGCGCGCCGCCGACCAGGAGCCGAGCGGTACCCAGGGCCGTTGGAGCGCCCTTGTGCGGGGCCCCTTCCGTCTCCGGGGAGGGGCCCGCCCGACACCCCCCGAACCGCCCGCCGAGGCGGACGCGCCAAGGCCGACCCCGGGTGGCGCGGCGGAGCGCCGGACGGGTTAACTGGTGAGTAACAAGACCCGCCGTGCCCCGAACAAGGACGAGAACATGCCCGAAGCAGTCATCGTCGCCACCGCGCGCTCCCCGATCGGCCGAGCCTTCAAGGGCTCCCTCAAGGATCTGCGTCCGGACGACCTGACCACCCAGATCGTCGGCGCCGCCCTGGCCAAGGTCCCCGAACTCGACCCGAAGAGCATTGACGACCTCATGCTCGGCTGCGGCCTCCCCGGCGGCGACCAGGGCTTCAACCTGGCCCGTATCGTCGCCGTGCAGCTGGGCCTGGACACCGTCCCGGGCACCACCGTCACCCGCTACTGCTCCTCCTCCCTCCAGACCACCCGGATGGCCTACCACGCCATCAGGGCGGGCGAGGGCGACGTGTTCGTCTCGGCGGGTGTGGAGACCGTGAGCCGCTTCGTCAACGGCAGCAGCGACAACCCGCAGAACGAGAACCCGGTCTTCGCCGACGCCAAGGCGCGCACCGAGAGGCGCAAGGAGGGCGGCCAGGGCACCTGGACCGACCCGCGCGAGGACGGCCTCCTGCCCGACGCCTACATCGAGATGGGCCAGACCGCCGAGAACGTCGCCGAGATCACCGGCGTCTCCCGCCAGCGCCAGGACGAGTTCGCCGTCCGGTCGCAGAACCTCGCCGAGAAGTCGCTCGACAACGGCTTCTGGGAGCGGGAGATCACCCCGGTGACCCTGCCGGACGGCACCGTGGTGAGCACCGACGACGGCATCCGCCGCGGCACCACCTACGAGAAGGTCTCGCAGCTCAAGCCGGTCTTCCGCCCCGACGGCACCGTCACCGCGGGCAACGCCTGCCCGCTCAACGACGGCGCCTCCGCACTCGTCATCATGAGCGACACCAAGGCCAAGCAGCTGGGCATCACCCCGCTGGCCCGCATCGTCTCCACCGGTGTGACCGGCCTCAGCCCCGAGATCATGGGCCTGGGCCCGGTCGAGGCCTCCAAGCAGGCCCTGGCCCGCGCCAACATGGCCATCGGCGACATCGACCTCGCCGAGATCAACGAGGCCTTCGCCGCCCAGGTGCTGCCCTCCGCCGACCAGCTGGGCATCGACATCGACTCCCAGCTGAACGTCAACGGCGGCGGCATCGCCGTGGGCCACCCGTTCGGCAGCACCGGCGCCCGCATCACCGGCACGCTGATCAACGGCCTCCAGTTCCACGACAGGACCTTCGGCCTGGAGACCATGTGCGTGGGTGGCGGCCAGGGCATGGCCGCCGTCTTCGAGCGCCTCAGCTAGCACTCGGAAGGGGCTCCGGACACCGGTTCGGGGCCCTTTCTGTGTCTCCGGAGCCCTTGGCGCCCCGGGTTCGACTACGGGCGTCCCGCAGGCAAACGTTCCCACTTCGCCAAGGTAAAAGCTGGTGCCCGGGTCTTGTCCCCGCCGCGATCCTGATGCAGGGTCGCAGGTAAGTGCCACACGTTCAACGCACTGCGGAGGTGCCTATGACGGTGACCCACTCGCCGGAGATCCACGCAAAGCTCATCGAACGTATCCCGGTCGTCACCGGCCGAGGACTCCACGAGTGGTTCGACTCGCTCGACCAGGGACCGGGCCTCCTGCGCCCCACCGACCGGTCGCGCTGGCTCGCGGACGAGTACGACCTCACCCACGGTTACGCGCACGCGATCGTCACCGAGTACGACCGCCGCCGCCGGAACCGCTCCATCCCGTCGCCCCGCCCGAAGTCCTCCTGACCGAAACGGCGGAGGGGCCGCCCCCGGGAAGAACCCGGGCGACGGCCCCTCGTCACGCGGAGCGCTAGTCCGCGAACATCGTCTTGATGAGCCAGAGCAGACGCAGGATCTCGATGTACAGCCAGACCACGGAGACGGTCAGGCCGAAGGCGAACTGCCAGGCGAACTTGTTCGGGATGCCGGCGTTGACGCCCTCCTCGATGCCGCGGAACTCGATGGCGAGGGTGAGCGCGGCCAGGACGACGAACACGATGCCGACGCCGAGGCCCAGCCAGGTGGGCTCACGCAGACCCATGCCGCCAGCGATGAAGAAGCTGAGCACGAAGTTGACCAGCGTCAGCGCGGCGGCACCGAGCACGGCGTAGGAGACGGCCTTGACGAAGCCGTCGGTCACCTTGATGATGCGGAACTTGTACAGCGCGAGCATCACACCGAAGACCGCGACGGTACCGATCACGGCCTGGGAGACCAGCGAGGTGCCCGCCGAGGGGTCGCCCATCTGCATCGACAGCATGTTGCCGAGCACGGCCGACAGACCACCGACGAGCAGGCCCTCCAGGGCCGCGTACGACAGGATCGCGACCGGGTTGGTGATCTGCTTGAACGCGATCACCAGGCCCAGGATGAGCCCGCCGATCATGCCCAGGAACATCAGGCCCATGGCCAGGCCCGGGTTGCCCGAGAAGAAGAGGAAGTAGTTGATGACGCCGAAGATCGCGACGGCGCCCAGGGTCATGCCGGTGCGCACGACGACGTCGTCGATGGTCATCGGCTGCTCGGCCTGAGCCTGCTGGGGGTAGCCCTGCTGCGGGTAGCCCTGCTGGGGGTATCCCTGCTGGCCGTAGGGCTGCGGGTACGCCTGTCCGTAACCCTGCTGCCCGTAGCCCTGCTGACCGTAGCCGGGCTGCCCGTACCCCTGCTGGGGTCCGGACTGCTGCTGAAGCGCCCGCTTGAGGACGGGGTTGGAACTCCGCATCCGCATGTCTAGTAATGGCCTTTCACGCGTGGATTGCTGCCCACAAAGTAACGTACGGCCCGGCCCGGGGGTTCCGGCGCCAAGGTCACCGTTGCGAAACGGGCCCGCACCGGATCGCACCGGCACGGGCCCGTTCGCCGTCGCCGGGGCGACGACCGCTCTCCTAGTTGCGGGTCACCAGGGACCGCGCCAGGAAGAGCATGTTGGCCGGACGCTCGGCCAGGCGGCGCATGTAGTAGCCGTACCACTCGTCGCCGTAGGGGACGTAGACGCGCATGCGCTTGCCCTCGGCGGCCAGGCGGACCTGCTCGCCGTCCCGGATGCCGTAGAGCATCTGGTACTCGTAGTCGTCCGCGCCGCGGCCGTTGGCGGCGGCCAGCTCACCGGCGATGGCGACCATGCGCGGGTCGTGCGAGGCGACCATCGGGTAGCCGTCGCCCTCCATGAGGACCTTCAGCGCCCGCACGTAGGCCCTGTCGACCTCGTGCTTGTCGCGGAAGGCCACCGACTCGGGCTCGTCGTAGGCGCCCTTGCACAGGCGCACACGGGAACCGGCGCCGCTGAGGTCGCGGCAGTCGGCCTCGGTGCGGTGCAGGTAGGCCTGGAGCACCGCGCCCACGAACGGGAAGTCCTCGCGCAGCTCGCGCAGGATGCCCAGCGTGGAGTCGGTGGTGGTGTGGTCCTCCATGTCGAGGGTCACCGTGGTGCCGATCGCCTGGGCGGCCTCGGCGATCAGGCGCGCGTTCTCCAGCGCGATCTTCTCGCCGTCCTGGTTCAGGAACTGGCCGACGGCCGACAGCTTGACCGAGACCTCGGCGCGGTCGCCCAGCCCGGCCTCGCCGAGGGCCCCGAGCAGGTCCTGGTAGGCGGTCACGGTGGCGGTGGCCTGGGACAGGTCCGTGGTGTCCTCACCGAGGAAGTCCAGGGTGATGTAGCGGTCCTTGGCCAGCTCGCGGACGGCCGGAAGGGCCTCCTCCTGGGTGGAGCCCGCGACGAAGCGCGTGACCATGGCCCGGGTCATGGGAGTGCGCTCGACGATCTTGCGGCAGGTCGCGGACCTGGCGGCGAGCAGCAGGGGCTTACGAAGCATGGTGACCTCGAAGAGACGTGCGCGAGCCGATGGGGCTGGCGCGGGCGTTGCGCGCGGGCGGTGTGCCGTCCGCGCGATGGGTTCCTCGGGGGGCCGGGGCCCGCTCGGAAAGGAGCGGGCCCCGTGGGTGGCGGCGGCCCCGACTCGGACGGGAGTGGGCGCGCCGCCGGGTGACTACCCCTGGTGGGGGTAGGAGGAGACCGTCGGCGCGACGAACGTCTCCTTGATGGCGCGCGGGCTGGCCCAGCGGGACAGGTTCTGGGCGGAACCGGCCTTGTCGTTGGTGCCGGAGGCGCGACCGCCGCCGAAGGGCTGCTGACCGACGATGGAGCCGGTCGGGCGGTCGTTGATGTAGAAGTTGCCCGCCGCGAAGCGCAGGACCTCGGTCGCCTTGGCCACCGCGCTGCGGTCGTTGGCCAGGATGGCGCCGGTCAGCGCGTAGGCGGAACCCTCGTCCACGATCTTGAGGACGTCCTCGAACCTGTCGTCCTCGTAGACGTGGACGGCGATCACCGGGCCGAAGTACTCCGTGCGGAACACGTCGTTGGTGGGGTCGGTGCCCTCGATGATGGTGGGGCGCACGAAGTAGCCCACCGAGTCGTCGGCGGTGCCGCCCGCGATGATCTCCAGGGTCGGGTCGGACTTGGCGTCCTCCAGGACCTTGGCCAGCTTGTCGAAGGAGCGGCGGTCGATGACGGCGCCGACGAAGTTCGACAGGTCGGTGACGTCGCCCATGGTGAGGGCCTCGGTCTCGGCGACCAGGTCGTCGCGCATCCTCTCCCACACGGAGCGGGCGACGAAGGCGCGCGAAGCGGCGGAGCACTTCTGGCCCTGGTACTCGAAGGCGCCGCGCACGATGGCGGTGCGCAGGATCTCCGGGTCGGCGGAGGGGTGGGCGACGATGAAGTCCTTGCCACCGGTCTCGCCCACGATGCGCGGGTAGGAGCGGTAGTTGGAGATGTTCTCGCCGACGCTCTTCCACAGGTGCTGGAAGGTCTTCGTGGAACCGGTGAAGTGCACACCGGCCAGCTCGGGGTCGTTGAGCGCGATGTCCGAGACGGCCAGGCCGTCACCGGTGACCATGTTGATGACGCCGGGGGGCATGCCGGCCTCCTCCAGGAGGCGCATGGTGAGCTCGGCGGCGAACTGCTGGGTCGGGGACGGCTTCCACACGACCACGTTGCCCATGAGGGCGGGGGCGGTGGGGAGGTTGCCCGCGATGGCGGTGAAGTTGAAGGGGGTGATCGCGTAGACGAACCCCTCCAGCGGACGCTGCTCCATGCGGTTCCACACGCCGCGCACGCTCAGGGGCTGCTGCTCCATGAGCTGGCGGGCGTAGGAGACGTTGAAGCGCCAGAAGTCGATGAGCTCACAGGCCGCGTCGATCTCCGCCTGCTGGACGGTCTTCGACTGGCCGAGCATGGTGGCGGCGTTGATCGTGGCGCGCCAGGGGCCGGCGAGCAGCTCGGCGGCACGGAGGATGATCGCGGCGCGGTCGTCGAAGGACATGGCGCGCCAGGCGGGGGCGGCGGCCTTCGCGGCGGCGATGGCGTCGCGGGCGTCCTGGTGGGTGGCGTTGCGCATGGTGCCCAGGACGGACGCGTGGTTGTGCGGCTGGACGGCGTCGATCGGGTCGCCGCCACCCATGCGGCTCTCGCCGTTGATGCGCATCGGCAGGTCGATGCTCTCGCGACCGAGCTCCTCGAGCTTGGCGACGAGCTCGGCACGCTCGGCGCTCCCGGGCGCGTAGGTGAGAACGGGCTCGTTCACCGGCTGCGGGACGTTGGTCACGGCGTCCATGGGCACCTCCCTGGAAAGAATGTCCCTGAATGAGCAGGGTTGACTGATTCAACAGTCGCAGAACCGCCCCGCGCGGACCTTGTGGGACGGGCCACTCTTTGCCAGCCTTATTTGTTCACCAGGACAAACCCAGGCACTTGTGGCCGAACGAGAGCCGACGCCACTCCCCCGCCCCTCCAGTAGTGTCGGTCACCGGACCCGACCGGTGAGGAACCACGTCATGCCTGGTCATTCAGTACCACAGAGTGAAGAGGGGGCGGGCCTGCCCCTGCGCAGGCTTCTCCTGGCCCTCGGCGACCCGATCCTGGACGTCGCCGCCGCACCGGACGGGCTGGATGTCCAGGTGGACAACGTCGTGATCATCGACCCCGAGGACCGCGTGGAGGCCCGCGAAGGGGACCTGGTCCTACTGATCGGCGTGCGCGGCGGGGCCGCCCGCCGTCTGGTCCGGGCCCTGGCGGCGCAGGGCGCCACGGCGGTCGCGGTCAAGGCCGGAGGGTACGCCCCCGCAGAGGAGACCATCCCGCCCTCCGGCGACACCCGGGGCCGTTCCCGCTCCGGCGCCGACGAGCTGAGGACGCTGCGCGCCGAAGCGCAGGAGAGCGGCGTGGCGCTCCTCGCGGTCCGGCCCGAGGTGCGCTGGGACCAGCTCCAGTCGGTGTGCCAGAGCATCGTGGACGACGCCCGGCTGAACACCTCGGAGGACCTGGGTGAGGCCACCGGGGACCTGTTCTCCATGGCGCAGACCATCGCCCAGCTCACCGGCGGGCTGGTGAGCATCGAGGACTCCGCCAGCCGCGTGCTCGCCTACTCCAGCGGAGCCGAGGTGGACGAACTGCGCCGCCTGTCCGTGCTCGGCCGCCAGGGACCGGAGTCCTACCTGGCGCTGCTGCGGGAGTGGGGCGTGTTCACGAAGCTGCGCGCGGGCGAGGAGGTGGTCCGGATCGAGGAGCACCCCGATCTGGGCATCCGCCGGCGTCTGGCGGTCGGCATCCACGCCGGGCGCCAGCCCCTGGGCGCCATCTGGGTGCAGGAGGGTTCGCAGCCGCTGTCCCAGCACGCCGAGGAGGCACTGCTCGGAGCGGCCCGCACGACCGCGCTCCAGATGATCCGGCAGCGCACCCAGACCAGCGCCGGGCTGCGGCTGCGCGAGGACCTGCTGTCCAGCCTGTTGGAGGGGCGGATCGACGCGAGCGCCCTCGCGGACACCGTCGAGGTGCACACCGAGCGGGCCGCTCTGGTGGCGGCCTTCTCCCTCAGCCATCCCGCCTCGGGCGAGGCCGAACCCGAGGGAGTGGACGGTGAGCGCCCGGACCGGCCCGTGCGGGAGCTGCGCCGCCGCCAACTAATCGACCTGGTGTCCGTGCACACGGCCGCCTACCGCCGCAGTTCCCTGGTGACCGAGCTCGACGGCCGCGTGTACGTGCTGCTGCCCGACCTGGCCCGCACACCGGGCGGCGACGGCTGGCGCGGGGTGGAGCAGTCGGTGCTGGCCCTGACCCGCAAGACCGTGGCCGCCGCGCGGGCGGCGCTGGGACTGCGTGTGCAGGCGGCCGTGGGTTCACTCGTGGAGCGGCTGCGCGACGTCCCCGAGTCCCGCGCGGAGGCCGACCGGGTGCTGGACGCGATGGGCCGCGACCTGGACGGCGGCACCGACTGGGAGGTGGCCACCATCTCCGACGTGCGCTCCCGGGTGCTGATCAGCGAGACCCTGGCGCACCTGCGCGCGGACCCGTCGCTGCGCGACCCCCGGGTGAGCCGGCTGATCGAGTACGACCAGGCGGGCGGCGCCGACCTCGTGCACTCCCTGCTGGCCTATCTGGAGGCCTTCGGTGACGCCCGGGCGGCCGCCGAACGGCTGCACATCCACCCCAACACGCTCCGCTACCGCGTGCGCCGCGCCGCCTCGGTGAGCGGGATCGACCTCTCCGACCCGGGAGAGCGCCTGTTCACCCAGCTCCAGCTCCTCATGGAACAGGGCTGACCCCCACCCGAGTGCCCACGCCCACCCCCTCAGCCACTGGCGGATCCCGACCGCTCACCTCAACCACGGTGCAACGCGGACCAGGTATCCAGGCCACAGGCGTGAGACCTGACCAGGCACCTCAGCTTGGCGGAGTGCGAACCAGGCATCCGGGCCACGGGGGCAGTTCCCATCAGGACCTCAGCCACCGGCGGAGCACGGACCAGACACCTCAGCCACAGGCGTGAGACCCGCCCGTACACCCCAGCCACAAGGGGGGTGCTTTCGTTCGGTGCCGGAGAGGGTTCTGCAAGACGAGTCAAGCCGCCAGCGAGGAACGAGCCAGGCGTAGACGGGGATGCTGTGTCGCCTTGAACCCAAATCCCTCTGCAAAGGCCCCGAACACGGGCCAAAGCGAAGCGGAGGCCCAAAGAAGACGAGGGTGCCGGAGAGGGTTCTGGAGGTGGCGCAGGTGGGATCGCGAGGAACGAGCCATCACACCGAAGACGCCGAAGGTTCCTCTGCAAAGGCACCGAACACGGGCCGAAGCGAAGCGGAGGCCCAAAGCAAACAAAGTACCCCCGGTCGGACTCGAACCGACACTTGTGACCCTTTTAGGGGGCCTGCCTCTTCCATTGGGCTACGAGGGCGTGGCCCATCATACCGGCCGGGCCGATTGCCCACTTTGGTTCCGCTTGGCCGGATGGGGACACGAAACGACCGGCTTCGCGAGAAAGCCGGTCGTTTCGTTCGTGTTGGCGCCGAAGGCGTCGCGTGGGATCAGCTCACGCGGCGCAGGCGGCCGTCCTCGACCTGCGGCTGGCTGGCCTCTTCGAAGGCCTGGCGCGGCTCGGACATCTCCGGCAGCGCGGCGAAGTCGCGGCGCAGGAAGAAGGCGAGCGTCCAGTCGGAGAGGACCCGCAGCTTGCGGTTGAAGGTCGGCACCGCGAGCAGGTGGTACGAGCGGTGCGCGTACCAGGCCAGGCGGCCGTTGAGCTTGATCTTGCCGAACAGCTGGGCCGCGCCCTTGTGCAGTCCGAGCCCGGCGACCGCGCCGAGGTTCTTGTGCCGGTAGGCCTTGAGCTCACCGTTGCGCAGGGTCGCGATGACGTTGTCGGCGAGCACCGGCGCCTGGCGGACCGCGTTCTGGGCGTTGGGCGGGTAGTAGCCGCCGTTGCCGTCGGGGACCTGGGCGTTGTCGCCACCAGCGAAGACGTTGTCCGTGCCGTTGACGGTGAGGTACTCGCTGGTGTCGACGTGCCCCTTGGGGCCCAGCGGGAGGTCGCTCGCGGAAACGACCGGGCTGGGCTTGACGCCCGCCGTCCACACCAGGGTGCCCGCGTCGAACTCGGCGCCGTCGCTGAGCTTGATGCGCTGGTCCGCGGCGGACTCGAGGAAGGTCTTGAGGCGGACGTCGATGCCGCGGCGGCGGAGCTGGTTGAGCGCCTTGCCGCCGACCTCCGGGCCGACCTCGGGCAGGATCTTGTCCGCGGCCTCGATGAGGTAGAAGTTCACCTCGGAGAGGTCGATCGAGGGGTGGAGGCGGACCGCGTCGCGGACCATGTCCTCCAGCTCGGCGATGGCCTCGGCGCCGGCGAACCCGCCGCCGACGAACACGAAGTTGAGCGCCTTGGCGCGCACGGCCTCGTCGTCGGTGGAGTCGGCGATGGTGAGCTGGTTGAGCACGTGGTTGCGCAGGTAGGCCGCCTCTTCGACGGTCTTGATCCCGATGCCCCACTCGGCCAGGCCGGGGATGGGCAGGGTGCGCGAGACCGCTCCGGCCGCCATCACGAGGTAGTCGTAGTGGAGCGTCTCGGGCTCACCGACGTTGGGCTCGTAGCGGACCGTGTTGTCGGCGTGGTCGATGCGCACGACGCGGCCGCCCAGCACGCGGACCCGGTCGAAGACCTTCCGCAGCGGGACCACGACGTTGCGCGGGGAGATGTTGCCCGCGGCCGTCTCGGGCAGGAACGGCTGGTAGGTCATGTAGGAGTTCGGGTCGATGACGGTGATGCGGGCTTCACCGGATCCGAGCTTCTTCTCCAGTCGCCTCGCGGTGTACATCCCGAGGTAACCGCCGCCGACGATGAGGATGTGCGGGATCTCCGCCTCGTCCCCGCCACCGTGCACCAGCCGGTAGTTCCTGCTCTCGGTCATCGCATTTCCGCCCTAACGGTTAATCTTTGGCGCCCTTGCCTCAAGGGCCGCGAAGGCTGTCACGTTCCCGGTTCCCCGCACCGGGGTCCGTGGAGCCGTGGTTCTTGCTCCCGACTCTCTGGAAGGTTGCTTGTGCATTCTTTCACAAGCCCCTCCCCGCAGAGAAGGTTCACATCCGCCCACCTTCCCACCATCCCCACGTGCGAGGCGAGGATGTTTGTGCAGGTCAGATGGGTTGTGAATGCATTCACAAGGGTCTTCCGGGTGACGCGTCTCACCCGAGGGCCCTGCTGGACCCCCCTCGAAAGGCCCCTCCGGTTCACCCGAAGGTCCCTTTCGAGGAGGTTATGCCCTATTCAGTACTAGTTTGCCCTGGTTTTTACTCAGGGACGATAAGACTCCACGCGACACCGTCGAGGATGTCGTGCTCACTCGTGGTGAAGTGGTCCGCGCCGGTCCGAGCCAGCACGCGGGACAGCACCAGGGAGCCCGCCGCGATCACGTCCACGCGACCCGGGTGCATCACGCCGATCTCCGCACGCTCCGCGTGCCGCGAGACCAACAGCTCACCCGTGATCCGCTCCAGGTCCTCGGCCGAGACGCGCGAGTGGTGGATCAGCTCCGAGTCGTACTCGGGCAGGTCCATCGCGATCCCGGCGACCGTGGTCGCGGTCCCGGCCACGCACACCACCGAACCGGCCTCCCGCAGCGGGACGACCTTCTCGACCTCGTCCAGGGCGGCGTCGATGTCGGCCGTGGCCGCCTCGATCTGCTCCCTGGTGGGCGGGTCGTCGCGCAGGTGGCGCTCGGTCATGCGCACGCAGCCGATGTCCACGGACAGGGCCGCGCGTACGAGGTCCTCGTCGTCGTCCAGACCGCCCAGCACGAACTCCGTGGATCCCCCGCCGATGTCGACGACCAGGAACGGCGGCGTGAAGTCAGCGTTGACCTCACCCTCGGCGGCCTGCGCCTCCAGCTCGGCCGTGGCGCCCACGAAGGACAGCTCGGCCTCGTCCAGACCGGTCACCACCTCCGGCTCCACGCCCAGGATCGCGCGGACGCCGTCCACGAACTCCTGGCGGTTGCTGGCGTCCCGGGTCGCGCTGGTGGCGACCATGCGCACCGCGTCCGGGCCCAGCTCGATCCCGTGCGCCTCGATGGTCTCCGCGTAGCCGCGCAGCGCCTCGAAGGTCCGCTCCAGGGCCTCGGGCGCGAACGCCCCGGTCTCGTCGACCCCCTGGCCCAGACGCACGATCTCCATCCGGCGGTCGACGTCGACCACCTGGACCTCGTCGTCTCCCAGGAAGACCACGTCGGCGATCAGCAGCCTGATCGAGTTGGTTCCGCAGTCGATCGCCGCGACACCGCTCATGAAGCGTCCGTCCCTTCAGCGCCCTCGGGGGCGTTCTCGTCCACGCACACACACGGGCCCTTGGCCCACCAGTCCGGAAGCTCGGCCAGGGCCTCCGCCCCGAACGGGTTGGTGCCCGGCGCCGCCAGCTCGTGGCCGACCAGCGCGTGCAGGCACTTGACCCTCGTCGGCATGCCCCCGGTGCTCTGCATCCCCTCGGGCAACGGCTCCATCCCGTCAGTGCGCGCCTGCTCGGCGCGCTCCTCCAGGTAGGACTCGTGGGCCCGGGTGTAGGCCTCCTGGAGCTCGGGCTCCTCGCCCAGGCGCTCCTGCATCCGACGCATACGGCCGTCGTTCTCGAGACGGCCGATCGCCGAGGCGGCTCGCGGGCATGTCAGGTAGTACAACGTCGGGAAGGGGGTGCCGTCTTCCAGGCGGGGAGCGGTCTTCACCACGTCGGGGAGGCCGCACGGGCACCGGTGCGCTACGGCACGGACCCCCCGCGGCTGGCGGCCCAACTGGAGTTCGATGGCGGCGAGGTCCCGTTCGGACGCGGGACCGCCGTCGGTGTGCCCCGGAACGGGCTGATCTGCGGAAGTCATGACCAGCCCAGCATAGTTGCCGCCGTACCCGCCCGGGCCGGGTCCGCAGGACCTAGAGACCGGCGTCGGGCTCCGGGCTGTCGGCCTCCTCCACGGAGCGCCACAACTCGGTGAACCACGGTTCGGTGGGCTCGGCCGGGCCCGCCTCGGCCTCGGCCTCGGAACCGGGCCTGATGACGATGTAGGCGGTCTCCTCGGGGTACTGGTAGTGGAGCCGGGCGCGGGCCTCGCGCTCCACGTAGCCCTCGTCGCCCAGGGCCTCCTCGCGCTCCTGGAGGTGGGCGACGTTCTCCTCCATGCGGGCGCGCTCCTCCTTGAGCTGCGCGATCTCCGACTGCTGCATGACGTACTCGCGCAGTGGATAGGCCAGGCTCAGCGCGATCACGCACACGACCAGCGCGAGGATGGCCGCGCGGCTGGTGAGCATGGGCCGCACCCTGGAGGTGCGGCCCACACCGGAGTCCTTCGTGCCCGCGTCACCCGCGCGCTTGGCGCCCTTCCGGGCAGCGGCCTTCGCAGGCCTGTCGGCTTTGGTCGCCTTCTTGGCCTTTGTGGGCGGCTGCTTGGTTTCGCGGGACACTGGGGCAGACTAGCCGCGCTTGGCGAACCTCGGGAAGGCCGACACGCCCGCGTAGACGGCGGCGTCGTCCAGTTCCTCCTCGATGCGCAGCAGCTGGTTGTACTTGGCGACCCGCTCACTGCGCGCCGGGGCACCGGTCTTGATTTGCCCGGCGTTGGTGGCCACCGCGATGTCGGCGATGGTGGTGTCCTCGGTCTCGCCGGACCGGTGGCTGATCATCGCCGTGTAGCCGCTGCGCTGGGCGAGGGAGACCGCGTCCAGCGTCTCGGTGAGGGTGCCGATCTGGTTGACCTTCACCAGGAGCGAGTTAGCGGTGTCGGCGAGGATGCCGCGCTGGAGCCGCTCCGGGTTGGTGACGAACAGGTCGTCGCCGACCAGCTGGACCTTGGCGCCGAGCTGCTCGGTGAGCTTCTTCCAACCGTCCCAGTCCTCCTCGTCGAGGGGGTCCTCGATGGAGACCAGCGGGTAGGAGTCGACGAGCTCCCCGTAGTAGGCGGCCATCTCCTCGGCGGTGCGGGACTTGCCCTCGAAGGTGTACACGCCGTCGGAGAACAGCTCGCTGGCGGCCACGTCCAGGGCCAGCGCGATGTCGGTGCCGACCTTGTACCCGGCCTTCTCGATCGCCTCGACGATCAGGTCCAGCGCGGCGCGGTTGCTCTCCAGGTTGGGAGCGAAGCCGCCCTCGTCGCCGACGCCGGTGCCCAGGCCGTGCGACTTCAGGACCGACTTCAGGGAGTGGTAGACCTCGGTGCCCCAGCGCACGGCCTCGGAGAAGGTGGGGGCGCCGATGGGCGCGACCATGAACTCCTGGATGTCGACGTTGCTGTCGGCGTGCGCGCCACCGTTGAGGATGTTCATCATCGGGACGGGCAGGACGTGCGCGTTGGGGCCGCCGATGTAGCGGAACAGCGGCAGACCGGCCTCCTCGGCGGCGGCCTTGGCCACGGCCAGGGAGGTGCCCAGGATGGCGTTGGCGCCGATCCGGGACTTGTCCGGGGTGCCGTCCAGGTCGATGAGCGCGCGGTCGATGATGCGCTGCTCGTCGGGGGTGTGGCCGAGCAGCTCGTCGGCGATCTCGTCGTTGACGGCGGTGACGGCCTTGGTCACGCCCTTGCCGCCGTACCGGTCGCCGCCGTCACGCAGCTCGACCGCCTCGAACCTGCCGGTGGAGGCACCGCTGGGGACACCAGCGCGAGTGAGGGTCCCGTCGTCGAGCAGGACCTCGACCTCGACTGTCGGGTTGCCCCGGGAGTCAAGGATCTCCCGCGCCGTTACTGCCTCGATGGACGCCACGATCTCTCCGTCTCTTCGATGTCTGGGCCCACAGTTTCCGGACCCGGACACGAGACTAGCGACCCCCGGACCGGTGGGTGGTGCCCGCCCTGCCAGATTGGTCTAGTCCATACCGGACGTATCGCCCGCCGTCACGGCTCGGGCGACCTCCACATCGGTACGTACCGGTTAAACCGAACCGCCCGGAAGTGGCCGTTCCGCTTGCCTGGCCCCCACCCGTGTCTATAGTTCCAACTGAGGGCCGCCCGTCCCCCCATCCACACCGGAACAGCCACGGCCCCGCGTGAACGGTAGAGGACGAGCATGGCCAACCCGCCGACCGAACCGCTGGACGGGGCTCTGCGCCCCGCGCGACAAAGACGCGCCGAACTGGCGCTGTTGCTCGCCTCGATCGGGGTGACCTTCGCCGCCCTGCTGTACGCGTCACTGTCGGTGACCGGCGGCGTCGACGACCGAGTGCTGGTGTACGGCGCGGTGCTCGGCGCGGGTGCGATCGCCCTGCACGTGCTGCTGCGGTTCGTGGCCCCCTACGCCGACCCCGTGCTGCTCCCGGTCGCCACGGCGCTCAGCGGGCTCGGCATCACCATGATCTGGGCGCTCCAGATGACCCGGGACCTCGCCCCCGGCAGCAGTGAGGCCGACAGGCAGCTGATGTGGACGCTGGTCGGCATGGTGCTGTGCGCCGCCGCCATCGTGTTCGTGAGGCATCCGCGTCGCCTGACCATGTACACCTACCTCATCGCCCTGGCCGCGCTGGTCCTGCTGCTGCTCCCGCTGTCGCCGCTGGGCCACGAGGTGCTGGGCGCCCGCCGGTGGATCATGGTCGGGCCCTTCACCATGCAGCCCTCGGAGTTCGCGAAGGTGCTGCTGGTGATCTTCCTCGCCTCGTACCTGGGCCGCCAGCGCGACGTGATGGCGCTGGTCACCCGCACCTTCAGGATCGGCGGGGTGAAGGTGTTCAGCGCACCGCGCGCCCGGGACCTGGCCCCGATGGCCGTGGGCTGGGGGGTGGCGATCCTGCTGCTGGTGGGCACCAAGGACCTGGGCACCTCGCTGCTGCTGTTCGGGACGTTCCTGGCCGTGCTGTACGCGGCCACCGCACGCAAGTCCTGGGTGCTGATCGGGCTGGTGGCCTTCTCAGCGGGCGCCTACGTGGCCTACCTGATCTTCGGGCACGTGCAGAACCGGGTGCGGATCTGGCTGAACGCGTTCGACCCGGACGTGTACCACAGCGAGGGCGGCAGCTTCCAGGTGGTGGAGGGCATGATCGCCCTGGCCTACGGCGGGCTGTTGGGGACCGGGTTCCACAGTGGCAACGCGGAGAACCTGTTCGCCGCCGACAGCGACCTCATCCTGGTGTCGATGGGCGAGAAGCTGGGCCTGACGGGGCTCATGGCGGTGCTCACCCTGCTGCTGCTCTTCGCCCAGCGGGCGCTGCGCATCTCCCTGGGCTGCCGGGACGTGTTCCTCAAGCTCACCGCGCTCGGCTACGGCTTCATCACCGCGTTCGACGTGTTCATCGTGCTGGGCGGGGCGACGCTGATCATCCCGCTCACGGGTATGACCACGCCGTTCCTGTCGGCGGGCGGGTCCGCGCTGATGGCCAACTGGCTGATCGTGGGCCTGTTGCTGACCATCAGCGAGACCGCCCGCCGTCCGCAGGAGTCGTTCAGCTCGGGGCTGGCGCCGGGCGACCCCGCGACCGAGGTGATCAACGTGCGGGACCTGCCCGACGGCATCCGGGACCGCCGCTGAGGAGGCTCAGGTCAGGAACGTGATGCACAGGGAGGCGACGAGGATGCCGAAGAGCATCACGACCGCCGAGTAGCCCAGGATGCGCCCCGCCCGCAGCTTGGTCAGCGCGAGCAGCGGCAGCGCCCAGAACGGCTGGATGCCGTTGGTGAGCTGGTCGCCCATGGCCACCGCCATGACGCCCACCCCGGGGCGGATGCCCAGGGACTCGGTGGCGCCGATGACCACCGGACCCTGTACGGCCCACTGGCCGCCGCCCGAGGGCACGGCGAGGTTGACCAGGCAGGCGCTGATCAGGGCCCAGAACGGATACGTGAACGGGGTGGAGAACGAGATGAACCACTGGGTGATGACCTCCAGCAGCCCGGAGGTGTCCATGATCCCCATGATCCCGGCGTAGAAGGGGAACTGGATGATCACGGCGGAGGCGTTCCTCGCCCCCTCGGCGGCCGCCGCCGAGTAGCTGGCGAGCGTCCCGTGCAGGCCCAGTCCGGCCATGAGGAACGCGAAGTTGAGCATGTTGATGTCCATGCCCACCACACCGTTGGTCACGATGGCGGGCACGAGGTACACCAGCCCCACGGCGACCACCGCGTACACCAGGACGCGGCTGTGCATGAGGCGCTGCGCCGGTGACAGGGCGAGCAGTTCCTCCTTGGCGGGCCGCCCGGTCCCGCCGGGGCCGCTCTCGGCGGTGTCGCCGATCTCCTCGCTCTCCTCCGGCTTCGGGGTCATGCTCATCAGCAGCAGCGGGGCGCCGATCAGCATCGCCGCGAGGAAGACCAGGTTGAAGGGCTGGAAGATGGTCTCGCTGAGTGGCACGAGGCCGATCTGGTCCTCCAGGAAGTGCCCCGGGGTGTTGACGAGCAGTGGCGCCGATCCGGACAGCCCGCTGTGCCAGACCATCAGCCCCGTGTAGCCGCCCGCGACCACCAGCGGGAAGTGCACCCTGATCCCGCGTTCCTTGCAGGAGCGGGCCACCTCCACAGCCAGGAGCGCACCGGCGATCAGGCCGAGCCCCCAGTGCAGCATGCCCAGCAGCGCCGAGCCCACGGCCGTGACCAGCACCGCCGTCAGCGGCCCCCGGGCCAGCCCCGCCACCCTGTGGATCGCCCGCCGCGCCGGAGGCGACGAGGCCAGGGCGTACCCGGTGACCAGGACCAGGGTCATCTGCATGCCGAACTCCAGCAGGCCCCAGAACCCGCCGTACCAGTCCCCGACCAACTGGATCGGGGTGCGTTCGGTCAGGAACAGGGCCATACCGAAGACGAGCGCGGACAGGATGACCGCGAAGACGAAGGCGTCCGGCACCCACCTGGTGCTGAACGCCGCGAGCGCGTTTCCGAAGCGGCGCATAAGGGGGCTCCCACGGGTTCGGGGGCCCGACTCCGGCGGAGGGTGCCGGAGCCCCGGGCCCCGAGGTGAGAGCACTGTGTTGCATGGGTCACACGGGAGTCAAGATCAAACTGGGCGATTTGAGGGTTTTCAGCGTTAGGCCGGCAGGTCGTTCACACCAGCCCCGCGGGGGCGAAGCCGGTGGGGCGCCGCCGAGTCACGGAGGATCGTCCTCGTCGACCTCACCCTGGCGGTGTCGTCCGTGCTCTCCCACATCCTCTGCCGTGCTGGTACGCGTGGCGCGCGGTCGCCCAGGAGCACTCCCTCGCGACCCGAACGCCCTCGGAAGCGCTCGCGAACTCCGGGACGGGACACGAAAACGACGGCCCCGGGCAGCTCACTGCCCGGGGCCGTGTTCGCCTGACGTCTACTCGCCCGCCTTCGCCCAGTAGGTGCGCCACTGCTCGTCGCTGAGCTCGCGGGGTTCGTGCCCCTCGGCGCGGGCGGCCTCCTCGGCGGCGCGCACGCGGGTGTCGAAGCGGCGGGCCGCCAGACGCAGGTCGGTCTCGGCGTCACGACCCTGGTCGCGCTCGGCGGCCACCGCGGCGAAGAGCTCTCCGCCCTCGACCCCGTCGTCGCCCACGAGGTCGGCCGGGAATCCGTTGCGCACGGCCCGCTTCTGGAGCTCGTAGGCAAGCAGCACGGCGGGCTGGGCGAAGGGCACCCCGTCCAGGACCGAGGTCTCACCCGTGCCGCCGTTGGCCCTGGCCTTCTCGGCGCGCTCGGCCGCCTTGACGGCCTCCCAGTTCGACCACACCTCGTCGGTGCCGGACACGTCCTGGCCCCCGAACACATGGGGGTGGCGGCGGGTCATCTTGTCGATGATCGCGTCGGCGACGTCGTCCACGGTGAACCGGGCCGGGTCGCCCTCGGGGCGCTCGGCGCCGATCGCGGAGTGGAAGACCACCTGGAGCAACACGTCACCGAGCTCCTCGCGCAGCTGCGGGTAGTCACCGTCCTCGATGGTCTCCAGGGTCTCGTAGGACTCCTGGATGAGGAACTTGGCCAGGGACTCGTGGGTCTGGGTGCTGTCCCACGGGCACTCCCGGCGCAGCGTCTCCATCACCTCGACCAGGCGGAGCATCCGGTGCCCGGGCACCGGTGGGGTCGGGGCGTCGCTCGTCATCATTCCTCGCTCACGTGCTGGTCGGAGGGGAGCCAACCGCCCTCGCGCAGGGCGTCCAGCACCAGGGCCACGGACTCGGCGGGGTCCGCGCCCACGGTGTCGACGACCAGGTCGGCGTCGGTGGGCTCTTCATAGGGGTCGGAGACCCCGGTGAACTCGGGAATGCGCCCCGCCCGCGCCTGGGCGTACAGGCCCTTGCGGTCGCGGGCCTCGCACTCCTCCAGGGGCGTGGCCACGTGCACCAGGAAGAAGTCCCCGAACTCCTCCACCATGGCACGGACCTCGGCCCGTCCGGCCGCGTACGGCGCGATCGGCGCGCACACCGCCACCCCGCCGTGGCGGGTGATCTCGGCGGCGACGTAGCCGATGCGCCGGATGTTGAGTTCACGGTCCTGCCGGGAGAAGGTCAGTCCCTTGGAGAGCACGCGCCGCACCACGTCGCCGTCGAGCAGGCTCACCGTGCGGCCCGAGCGCCGGACTCCGTCGCACACCCCCCGGGCGATGGTGGACTTGCCCGATCCGGACAGGCCCGTGAAGAGCAGGGTGAGGCCGCGACGGGTACGCGCGGGGCGCAGCCGCGCGAGTTCGGCTCCCACCCGTGCGGGGGTGAACCAGGACGGGAGTTCGCGGCCGTGCGCGAGTTCCGCCGCGACCTCGTCGTCGCTCAGCTCCGCGAGGACCGTGCGCGGGTCGACGTGGGTGAGGGGCTTCCACAGCGCCTCGTTCGCGTCGTACCGCCACGGCTCGGGGTCCAGGACGGTCAGCGGCGGCCGCAGCGCCATGACCCGCTCGGTCTCGGGCGGGCTCCCGCCCGCCTCGACCAGCAGGTGGGTGGCGCCGTAGGCGGCGGCGACGTGCCCCGCCAGCGCGGCGTCGCGTTCGGTCCACGCCCCGCCGAGCGTGCTCGTGGAGCGTGCTCCGGACCGGGGCAGGGTGACGACGGCGAACGACGTCCGGGGCGGCAGCAGCGGCTCGGCCGCCAGCACGGTCGCGGCCAGTCCCTCGTCGTGCAGCCCGGTGTCGACGATGACGAGGACCTCGGCGCGCCCGAGCGTCTCGGCCTCGGCGCGGATCTGGTGCAGGGCGCGGTGGTGCAGCGGCCGGTCGGTGACCACAGCGAGCAGGGGCCGGTCCGGGGTGGGTTCCAGTCCGCGCTGGGCGCGGACCTCGGCGGGGGTGGCCCGCAACTCCCGCAGGACCCCGTAGGTGGGCGGCCGCAGCAGGGTGACGTCTCCGGCCAGGTGGTGCACACCGGCCTCACCCGGCGACTCCCAGCTCTCGCTCACCACGAGTTCCGCCAGCGGGGCGCCCTCCAGGTCCGTGAGCGTGAGCCGCTCCTGTCCCGCCAGTTCCTCCGGCACCTCAAGGGTGACCGGAACCGGCCAGGGGCGACCGTCGGGCAGACGTCCCCGGAGCGCCACCGACTCCGCCTGTTCGCGGGTCATGAACCCGGCCAGCGGGTAGGCGCCGCTGAGGATGAGTTCCAAGTGGGCGAGGCCGTCCGGACCTGGGGCGAAGGCCGGGGCACTCGATCGGCCGGCGCCCCCGCCCGGCCCGCTCCCGTCTCTGTGGGCACTCACCACGCACATCCTCTTCTCTGTCCGTCCAGCGGGACCCTCCACGAGCGTCCAGCGTATGCCCGCCGGTCCCCGCACCCCGGTGTCGAGGCCGTCGCTGCGGAATATCACCAGTTCAGGATGGGTTCGGTAGGAAGTGACCCTTCCGGTTCCCCGCGTGTGGGGGCGGGGCGCGGACGCGGCGGAACCCAACCGCCGCCCCCGCGACCGGCCCGCGTGTGACGGTGGTACTGGATAAGCTGAGAGAAGCCGGGTGGTCACGCCCATCGGCCGCCCACAACCGTCACCGTTCACGTACGGACCCGTCCCCACTCGCCTCGCGGGACGGCGGCAACCGTGCCCGCCGCACGCGGGTGTCGGCGTCAGGGCAGGACCCGACTCCTGAACCGGACCACTTCCAGTTTTTGGTGCTATGAGCCTCATTGGACTTCTCGCCGACGTCTCCCAGGACCCGGCACTGCACAGTGCGATCGAGACCGCCCGGAGCGGCCGCGATCCCCACCTCGACCTCGTCGCCCCGGCGGCACTGCGCCCCTTCATGGTGGGGGCGCTGGCCGCCGAGTCCCCCGTGGGCGCGAACCGGCCGGTGCTCGCCGTCACCGCCACCGAGCGGGAGGCCGCCGACCTGACCGACGCGCTCGGCTCGCTGCTGCCCGCGGACTCGGTCGCGCTCTTCCCCGCCTGGGAGACCCTCCCGCACGAACGTCTCTCCCCGCGTTCGGACACCGTGGGCCAGCGCCTCGCGGTGCTGCGCCGTCTGGCGCACCCGGACCCCGCGGACCCGCTCACCACCCCGCTGCGCGTGGTGGTGGCCCCGGTCCGCAGCGTCCTCCAGCCGCTGGTCGCCGGGCTGGGCGACCTCGAACCCGTCCGTATCCGGCCCGGTGACGAGGCCTCCCTGGAGGACGTGGTCAGCTCCCTGACCAACACCGGCTACGCCCGCGTGGACCTGGTGGAGAAGCGCGGCGACATGGCCGTGCGCGGCGGCATCCTGGACGTCTTCCCGCCCACCGAGGAGCATCCGCTCCGGTTGGAGTTCTGGGGCGACACCGTCGAGGACATCCGTTACTTCCAGGTGGCCGACCAGCGCTCCATCACCCCCGGCGAGGCCGGGGAGGCCACCGACTCCCGCGCCGCCTCCGGCCTGTTCGCCCCGCCCTGCCGGGAGCTGCTGCTCACCGACACCGTGCGCGAGCGCGCCCGCGCCCTGGCCGCCGAACACCCCTCACTGGCCGAGGTGCTCAACAAGATCGCCGACGGCGTCTCGGTCGAGGGCATGGAGGCCTTCGCCCCCGTCCTCGCCGAACGCATGGAACCCTTCCTGGAGTACCTGCCGAAGAACGCGATGGTGCTGGGCTGCGACCCCGAGCGCATCCGGACCCGCGCCGTGGAGCTGGAGGCCACCAGCGCCGAGTTCCTGGACGCCTCCTGGATCAACGCCGCCTCCGGCGGTGAGGCCCCCATCGACCTCGGCGAGTCCGCCTACATGTCCATCTCCGAGCTGCGCTCGGCCGCGACGGGGCTGGGGCTGCCCTGGTGGGGTCTGACCCCCTTCAGCGCCGGTGAGGGCACCGGGCAGGACCCGAGCGAGGAGGACGACGCCGTCGTGGTGGGCGCGGTGCCCGCCGACTCCTACCGCGGCGACACCGAGCGCGCCCTGGCCGACGTCAAGAGCTGGCTGCACGACAACTGGAGCGTCGTGCTGGTCACCCAGGGCCACGGCCCGGCCGAACGCCTGGTGGCCATGCTCAGGGACGCGGGGCTGGGCGCCACGCTCGCCGCCGACCTGGCCGAGCCGCCCAAGGAGGCGATCGCCACGGTCACCACCGGCCTGGTCGACCACGGCTTCCTGCTGCGGTCGGTGCACACGGTGGTCCTCACCGAGACCGACCTCGTGGGGCAGAAGTCCTCCACCCGCGACATGCGCCGCATGCCCAGCCGCCGCAAGGGCACGGTCGACCCCCTCCAGCTCAAGCCCGGCGACTACGTCGTGCACGAACAGCACGGCGTGGGCCGCTACCTGGAGATGGTCAGCCGCCAGATCCAGGGCGCCACCCGCGAGTACCTGCTCATCGAGTACGCGCCCTCCAAGCGCGGCCAGCCCGGCGACCGCCTGTTCGTGCCCACCGAGCAGCTCGGCGAGGTCACGCGGTACGTGGGCGGCGAGGCGCCGACGCTGTCCAAGATGGGCGGCGCCGAGTGGAGCAAGGCCAAGAGCCGGGCCCGCAAGGTGGTCCGCGAGATCGCCGGAGACCTCATCCGCCTGTACTCGGCGCGGCAAGCCTCCCCCGGGCACGCGTTCGGGCCGGACACCCCGTGGCAGAACGAACTGGAGGACGCCTTCCCCTACGTGGAGACGCCCGACCAGCTGGCCGCCATCGACGAGGTCAAGAAGGACATGTCGAAGTCGGTCCCGATGGACCGGCTGATCTGCGGCGACGTGGGTTACGGCAAGACCGAGGTGGCGGTGCGCGCCGCGTTCAAGGCGGTGCAGGACGGCAAGCAGGTGGCGCTGCTGGTGCCCACCACCCTGCTGGTCCAGCAGCACCTGTCCACGTTCACCGAGCGCTACGCGTCCTTCCCCGTCAAGGTCAAGCCGATGTCGCGGTTCCAGACCGACGGCGAGGTCGAGCTGACCCGCGAGGGCCTGCGCTCCGGCGAGGTGGACGTGGTGATCGGCACGCACCGGCTCCTGTCACAGGAGACCCGCTTCAAGGACCTGGGCCTGGTCATCATCGACGAGGAACAGCGCTTCGGAGTGGAGCACAAGGAGGCCCTGAAGCGGCTGCGCACCCAGGTCGACGTACTGGCGATGTCGGCCACGCCCATCCCGCGCACCCTGGAGATGGGCCTGACGGGCATCCGCGAGATGACCACGATCCTCACCCCGCCCGAGGAGCGCCACCCGGTGCTCACCTTCGTGGGGCCCTACGAGGACAAGCAGATCACCGCGGCGATCCGGCGCGAGCTGATGCGTGAGGGACAGGTGTTCTTCGTGCACAACCGGGTGGCGTCCATCGACAAGGTGGCCGCCTCCATCAAGCGCCTGGTCCCCGAGGCCCGGGTGGCCTACGCGCACGGCCAGATGAACGAGCAGCAGCTCGAGAAGGTCATGGTCGACTTCTGGGAGAAGAACTTCGACGTGCTGGTCTCCACGACCATCGTCGAGTCCGGCCTGGACGTGCCCAACGCCAACACGCTCATCATCGACCGCGCCGACACCTACGGGCTGTCCCAGCTGCACCAGCTGCGCGGCCGTGTGGGCCGTGGCCGCGAGCGCGCCTACGCGTACTTCCTGTACCCGCCGGAGCGCCCGCTCACCGAGACCGCCTACGAACGGCTCGCCACCGTGGCCCAGCACACCGAGACCGGCGCGGGCATGTACGTGGCCATGAAGGACCTGGAGATCCGGGGCGCGGGCAACATCCTGGGCGCGGAGCAGTCCGGGACCATCGCGGGCGTGGGATTCGACCTGTACGTGCGTATGGTCGGTGAGGCCGTGGCCGAGCTCAAGGGAGACCCGGAGGCGGTCGCCGAGGTCGAGACCAAGGTGGAGCTGCCGATCAACGCGCACATCCCGCACGACTACGTGCCGGGCGAGCGGCTGCGCCTCCAGTCGTACAAGCGGATCGCCAGCGTCACCAGCGAGCAGGACATCCTCGCCGCCTACGAGGAGCTCACCGACCGCTTCGGCGCACCGCCGCAGCAGGTGGACAACCTCATGGCGGTGGCCCGGTTCCGGGTGCTGGCCAAGTCCGCCGGGCTGGCCGACGTGGTCATGCAGGGCAACCAGATCCGGTTCTCCCCGGTGGAGCTGCGCGAGTCCCAGGAACTGAGGCTGCGGCGGATGTACCCGAGGTCCATCCAGAAGGAGTCCGCGAAGACCCTCCTGGTACCGGTCCCCAAGGCGGGCGGGTTGGGCGGCAAGCCGCTGCGCGACCTCGAACTCCTCAAGTGGTGCACGGACCTCGTGAACTCGATCTTCGAGCCCGGCAAGCGCCGGGTCGCCCCGCAGGGCGACTGACGGCCTGAGAGACGACGGAGGGCACGGCCGGTGGCCGTGCCCTCCGTCGTCTCCGGGGTCGGGGGCCCGTCCCGGGCTTCCCGCCTCAGTCGCGCCGGTCCACCTCTTCGGGAGCGGCCTCGTAGGTGATGCCGTACATCTCCTCCTCCGACTCCTCGTCCGCGCGGCCGCGACGCCACCAGCCGCCCTCGGCGCGCCGGTCCGCGCGGCGCTGCCCCCGCAGCTCCCGGCGGGCCTCCCTGCGTGCCTGCCGCTCCACCACGCGGTCGCGCCTGCGCGCCTGCCGCACACGCCGCAGCACCGCCCGGCGTTCGGCGATGGTCGGCTCCGGCGCCTCCTCCGCCACCTTCTCCTCGCGCTCCTCCTCGCGGGGGCGCAGCGCCGTGACGGTGGCCAGCCCCTTGCCTACCGGGACGTCCTCGGGCAGCTCCACCACGGGCACCGCGGGTTCGGGGCTCGGCTCGACCGCGGCCTCCTCCCGCTCCGCGGCCACCTCACGGGACTGCTTGCGCGTGTACCACCAGTTGGCGATCCAGGCCGCCACCGCCGCCGCCACCCCCACCTCGAGAGCGGCCACCACTCCCACCTGCCAGGCCGAGGGGCCCATGTCGCTGAGCCGCTGCGCACCCAACGAACCGCCCGCCACCCCGGACAGGGCGGCGAACAGCAGCCCCGTCGTCACGCCGCACACGAACCCCCACAGCGGCGCCGCCTCGCTGACCACGTCCGGCGCGCTGCGCTGGGTCAGCACCCCGCCGATCGCCCCCGCCAGGAACGGCACCGCCAGAGCGCCCAGGGACAGCACCGGGGCGGCGCCGTTGGAGGGCAGCGCCGCGAGCATCGGCAGTGCCGGAACAGCGCCCACCGACACCTCCGTCGGCGCGACCACCGTGGACGCACCCATCGCGAACCCGGGGCCGAGCGCGTAACAGACCGCGAACACCACCGCGTTGGGCAGGTACGCCAACTGCACGATCAGCAGGAGCGAACCGCCGACCACCCCCGGGCCCAGCGACCGCGTGATCTCGACCGCCTCCGGCAGGTTCATCCCCAACGCCACCAGGAACAGCACCAGCCCCCCGACCAGCAGGGTTCCCGTGGCCGCGAGCATGCCCACCAGCAGCGACCTCGACCGCGCGGGCATGAGGTCGAGAAGGTCGCGCGCGGCCACGCCCTTGTCCCGCATGAGCTGGCGCAGCACCCCCAGCCCGCCCGCGATGAACGCGATCACGAACCCCATGAGGAGGGCGCGCGGCATGCTGGGCACGGCCTCGTCGGTGCGGGCCAGGAGCGCGAGCGTGCCCGCGATCGCCGCGTAGGGACCGGCGATGGCCAGCGCCGCACGGTGCACGTGCCGCAGCCGCTCGATCACGCAGCAGCCCGCCAACCATCGGCCGAACCGGTACAGCAGCATCCCCGGCAGCAGGACCAGACCCATCGGCAACAGGCTGATCTGCCCCTCCGCGATGGAGAAGGACACGTGGTGGCCGACCAGCCAGGCCAGCACGGCGCCCCGCAGCAGGTCCACGATGTCCTCACCGAAGGTGTCGTGGGGAGCGGCCACCCACCCGGCCATGGTGAGCGTGACGATCACCGCCAGGCCGATACCGGCGGCCGGANCCGCGGCCACCCCGCCCGTGGAGTAGATCGGTCGGCCCGCCGCCTCCGGCGGTGACGCGGGCACACTCCCGGAGGCCCCGTCGCTGGTGCTCGTGGACCGCTTCGACTGTCGGCCTCGGTCGGGGGGAGATCCTGGCGTACTCACCCGACTTATGCTGCCAGGGACCGGAATGCTCCGTGGTATCCGGGCCGCGCGTGTCGTGTGCGGGTCGCCATGACGGAACGCCCCACAAACGCGATACGTCGTAAGATGAGACCCCGCCCCCCGCACCAAGGACGCCACATGGCAGAACTCGAACCCGACCGCAGCTACCGGCTGTCCGACACCGAACGCGACGAGGCTCTCGGGAAGCTGCGCGTGGCGTTCGAGGAGGGGCGACTCGACACCGAGGAGCACGAGTACCGCTCGGACGCCGCGCTCCGGGCGGTGAACAACGCCGACCTCGTCCCGCTCTTCGACGACCTGCCGCGCAGACTCGCCCCCAGCTCCGTCGCCGAACCCGACCCGGCCCACCCGTCCGCCGAGACCTCCCCCGCCGTCCCCGACGAGGACGAGGCCGAGGTCTCCGAGAAGGACAGGGGCGTGAACATCGGCGGACTCCTCGGCTGGGGCGGCTTCCTCCTGCTCGTGTGGGGCACGCCCTCGTTCGTCAGCGGCAACGTCTACGCCATCACGGTCTTCCTCGGGTTCTTCTGCCTCATGGTGGTCGGCCCCCTCGTCGGGCAGCTCATCTCCCAGCGCCGACGGCGCGACCAGCTCGGCGGCTGAACCCCGCACACGAAACGGCTCCGCCCCACCGACCGGATGTCACCGGAGGCGGGGCGGAGCCGTGCTGAACGAGCGCCCTGCGGGGCACGTCCCCTAGAAGAGGTCGCGCACCAGCTGAGCGGTCTCGCTCGGGGTCTTGCCGACCTTGACGCCAACGGCCTCGAGGGCCTCCTTCTTGGCGGCGGCCGTACCGGAGGAGCCCGAGACGATGGCGCCGGCGTGGCCCATGGTCTTGCCCTCCGGGGCGGTGAAGCCAGCGACGTAGCCGACGACCGGCTTGGTCACGTTGGCCTTGATGAAGTCGGCCGCGCGCTCCTCGGCGTCGCCACCGATCTCACCGATCATCACGATCACGTCGGTGTCCGGGTCGGCCTCGAAGGCCGCCAGGGCGTCGATGTGCGTGGTGCCGATGATCGGGTCGCCACCGATGCCGACGGCGGACGAGAAGCCGATGTCGCGCAGCTCGTACATCATCTGGTAGGTGAGCGTGCCCGACTTCGAGACCAGGCCGATGCGGCCCGGCTTGGCGATGTCGGCCGGGATGATGCCGGCGTTGGACTGACCCGGGGTGATGAGACCGGGGCAGTTCGGGCCGACGATGCGGGTCTTGTTGCCCTTGGAGCCGGCGTAGGCCCAGAAGGCGGCGGTGTCGTGGACCGGGATGCCCTCGGTGATCACGACGGCCAGACCGATCTCGGCGTCGATCGCCTCGACGACGGCGTCCTTGGAGAACTTCGGCGGAACGAAGATCACGGTGACGTCGGCGCCGGTGGCGGCCATGCCGTCGGCGACGGAGCCGAAGACGGGCACCTCGGTGCCGTCGAAGTCGACGCTCTGCCCGGCCTTGCGCGGGTTCACGCCACCAACGATGTTGGTGCCGGACGCGAGCATACGGCGGGTGTGCTTGGTGCCCTCAGAGCCGGTCATGCCCTGGACGAGCACCTTGCTGTCCTTGTTGAGGAAGATAGCCATGGTGTGTTGTCCCTACTTCGCCGCGAGCTCGGCGGCCTGAGCGGCGGCGCCGTCCATCGTGTCGACCCGACGAACGGCCGGGTGGGCGCGCTCGTCGAGGATCTGGCGGCCCAGTTCGGCGTTGTTGCCGTCCAGGCGCACGACCAGCGGCTTGCTGACGTCGTCGCCGCGCTGCTCCAGGAGCTCCAGAGCCTGCACGATGCCGTTGGCGACCGCGTCGCAGGCGGTGATGCCACCGAAGACGTTGACGAAGACGCTCTTGACGGCGGGGTCGCCCAGGATGATCTCCAGGCCGTTCGCCATCACCTCGGCGGAGGCGCCGCCACCGATGTCGAGGAAGTTGGCGGGCTTGACGCCACCGTGGTTCTCACCGGCGTAGGCGACCACGTCCAGGGTCGACATGACCAGACCGGCACCGTTACCGATGATGCCGACCTCGCCTTCGAGCTTGACGTAGTTGAGGCCCTTGGCCTTGGCGGCGACCTCGAGCGGGTCACCCTCCTCGGCGAAGGTCAGGCTCTCGAGGTCCTGGCGGAACTCGGCGTTCTCGTCCAGGGTCACCTTGCCGTCGAGGGCGACGACCCGGCCGTCCTTGGTCAGGATGAGCGGGTTCACCTCCACGAGGGTGGCGTCCTTGCCTACGAAGGCGTCCCACAGCTTGGAGACGATCTCCGTGGCGCCCGCGGCGGCGGCCTCGGGCAGGTTGCCCGCCTTGACGATCTCCGCGGCGACGTCGGCCGGGGCGCCCTTCAGGGCGTCGATCGAGATCTTGGCGACGGCGTCGGGGTTGGTCTCAGCGACCTCCTCGATCTCCATGCCGCCCTCTTTGGAGCAGATGGAGAGGAAGTTGCGGTTGGCGCGGTCGAGCAGGAAGGAGAAGTAGTACTCCTCGGCGATGTCGCTCGCCTCCTCGACAAGGACACGGTGGACCGTGTGGCCCTTGATGTCCATGCCGAGGATCTGCCCGGCCTTGGCCTCGGCGTCCTCGGGGCCCTCGGCCACCTTGACGCCGCCGGCCTTACCGCGGCCACCGGTCTTGACCTGGGCCTTCACGACGACGCGGGGCTTGCCCGCGGCGGCGAACTCATCGGCGATGGCACGCGCCTCAGCGACCGTGCTCGCCACCTTCCCCTGGGGTACGGGAACCCCGTACTCTGCGAAGAGTTGCTTCGCCTGGTATTCGAACAGGTCCACGAGGGTCCGTCCTTGTAACTCGCTGGCTCAAGTGTGTACCGGGGTGGCGTGTCGATCGGCGTGACGCACTGGAGGGGTGTCACACCACGACGCAGAGCCCCGTTGGGGGTGAGCCGCCTACAGAGATCGAGATCGCCGCGGCGTTGCCACCCGCGACATGCGCAAAGCTTAGTCGCCCGTCGTCCGGCCGCCGGACACCAGGGTCGCGTTCACCCCATGGTCTTGCGCACAAATGCCGCTCATGCGGCGTTGCAACCCCTCCGACTTGGGAAGATATGTGACGAGAGACACCGCTGATAACACCGGTTCGGGTCGATTCACCCGGGATCGGACCCCTGACGAACTGCGACGAAGGTCACGAACCCCTCAGGCTGCGTGCGCGGGCCGGATGTTCTCGCGCACCCACTCCGCGATCTCGGCTGTCGGCGCCCCGGGTGTGAAGATCCGGGCGACCCCCATCGCCTCCAGCTCCGCGATGTCGGAGTCGGGGATGATGCCCCCGCCGAAGACCCTGATGTCGGTGGCGTCGTTCTCGCGAAGCAGCTCCATGACCCGACCGAACATCGTCATGTGGGCGCCCGAGAGCACCGACAGGCCGATGGCGTCGGCGTCCTCCTGGAGCGCGGCGGCGACGATCATCTCCGGGGTCTGACGCAGTCCGGTGTAGATGACCTCCACCCCGGCGTCCCGCAGGACCCGGGCGACGATCTTGACCCCCCGGTCGTGCCCGTCCAGTCCCGGCTTCGCGACGACGACGCGCGCGGCGGCCTCGGCCATGGCGTACCCCTCACTACGTTCCCCTCGGGCGCCCCTTGTGAGGGCCCTCCCGCGGGGGGAGATGATCGACTCGCGTGAAGAGTAACCCAGGTCACTCGCGGGTGCGGGGCACGGGGGCGGGTATCGTCCGAGGATGGATGACGGATTCGAACAGACCAGTACCGAGGACCTGCGGGAACGCGCCCTGGACCTGGCGCGCAGGCGCTGGGACGTGGGCTTCCTCTGGCGGCTGCTGCGCCTGATCCCCGCCGCCGAGGCCGCCGCGGGCAACCCCGAGGCCAGTGAGGCGAGCGTCGCCCAGGCCACCGGGCTCCTCTACGAGGCGTTCTCGGCGGAGCACGACCCCAAGGTCCACGAGGCGCTGCGCCCGGTCTACATCGACTACCTCACCAGCGACGACTGACCCGACCTACGTGTCCGAAAACCGCCAGCACGCCCCGTCGGAATCGGCGAACATGGTGGTTGTGATGGACGACGAGCAGCGCTACAGAGCGGTACGGAGCAGGGACTCCCGTTTCGACGGGGTCTTCTACACCGCCGTGCGCACCACCGGCATCTACTGCCGCCCGAGCTGCCCGGCGGTGACCCCGCGCCGGGAGAACGTCCGGTTCTACCGCACTGCGGCCGCCGCGCAGGAGTCGGGGTTCCGCGCCTGCAAAAGGTGCCGGCCGGACACCGTGCCCGGCTCCCCCGAGTGGAACGTGCGGGCCGACGTCGTGGGCCGGGCGATCCGGCTGATCCACGACGGAGCCGTGGACCGCGGCGGTGTGAGCTCCCTCGCGGAGAACGTCGGCTACAGCGAACGCCAGCTGAACCGGCTGCTCACGGCCGAGGTCGGCGCGGGGCCCCTGGCCCTCGCGCGGGCCGAGCGCACACACACCGCCCGCGTCCTCGTGGAGACCACCGACATGCCCATGGCGGACGTCGCCTTCGCCTCCGGATTCAGCAGCGTGCGCCAGTTCAACGAGACGATGTGCGCGGTCTTCGACCGTTCCCCGTCCCAGATGCGCGCGACCACCCGGAGGGCGGCGCCGACCCCGGGCGGGATCGTGCTGCGGCTCCCCTACCGGGGTCCGATCGACCTGGAGGGGATGCTCTCCTTCCTCGGCGCCCGCGCGGTCCCGGGTGTGGAGGGGTTCGACGGCTCCTACCGTCGTACACTGCGCCTGCCCCACGGCCCCGGCGTCGTCGAACTCTCCTCCGGCTCCGACCACGTCCTGTGCCGACTGTGGCTGACCGACCCCAGCGACCTGACCAGCGCCGTACGCCGCTGCCGGAGCCTCCTGGACCTGGACGCCGACCCCGATGCGGTCGCCGAGGTCCTGGGGCCCGACCCGGTACTCGGCCCCGTGCTCCGCCAGCGTCCCGGAACCCGCGCTCCGGGCCACGTGGACCCCGCCGAACTCGCGGTCCGCGCGGTCCTTGGCCAGCAGGTGTCGGTCAAGGCCGCGCGTACCCTGGCAGGACGGCTGGTGTCCCGCTACGGGGAACCGCTGCCCTCCGGGCTCGGCGACCTGTTTCCCGAACTCACCCACACGTTCGCCTCCCCGGACTCCCTGGCCGGTGCCGATCCCACCGGGATGTCCATCCCCGTGTCGCGGGGCAGGGCCCTGACCACGATGGCCGGGGCGATCGCCTCCGGCCGTGTGGACCTGGGCCCGGGCTGCGACCGGGACGAGGCGCAGCGACAACTGATGGAACTGCCCGGGATCGGCCCGTGGACCGCCGGATACGTCCGGATGCGCGGCCTGGGCGACCCGGACGTCTTCCTGTCCACGGACCTCGGCGTCCGCCAGGCCCTGAAACAGGAGGCCGAGTCCGAGGCCTGGAGCCCGTGGCGTTCCTACGCGACCCACCTCCTGTGGGCGTCACTCAGCCTGAAGGAGTCAGCATGATCACCGAACAGGACACCCTCCCCATGGACCTGGAGCGGCCCGCCCCGTCCCGCGAGACCGCGGTGACGTTCCGTTCGCCGCTGCCCGGCCCGACCCGCCACAGCACGCTGGACTCGCCCCTGGGCGAGCTGACGCTCTTCGGCGACGGCGAGGCCCTCGGCGGGCTCCTGACGCCGCCCAAACAGGGAACGCGTGCCATCCCATCGGACTGGGTGGCCGACGAGGGCTCCTTCACCGAGGTGAGGAAGCAGCTGGCCGCCTACTTCGCGGGGGAGCTCCAGCACTTCGACCTGCCCCTCGCTCCCGCCGGGACGCCCTGGCAGCTCCAGGTGTGGCGGGCGCTGACCACCATCCCCTACGGGGAGACCTCCAGCTACGGCCAGCTCGCCCGGGAACTGGGCAGGCCCACCGCGTCCCGTGCCGTGGGCATGGCCAACGGGCGGAACCCGATCAGCGTCATCGTTCCGTGCCACCGGATCATCGGCGCCGACGGGAAACTGACCGGCTACGCCGGGGGCCTGGAGCGCAAGGAGTTCCTGCTGACGCTGGAGAGAACCACTCGGTAGGGAACCAACCAAACAAGGGGTGTCGCCGAAGAAAGTTTCCGGAACACCCCTTGTCTGCTTGTGGGGGCCTGGTTACTCTGCGGTAGCCACGAGCTTGTGGTGTCACACCCCGTTCGCTCGATCCCCCCAGGAGAAGCGTTGACACTACCCACCCCCCTCGTACTGACCGCCTCGGTCGCGCTGGTCGTCACCTCGATGACCCCCGCGTCGGCGCAGACCGAACCCCTGAGCACCGCCGCCAACGTGGAGATCCTCACCGAGGTGGCCGAAGACCTCCCCACCACCACGTCCTCCCTGGCCGACTCGGTCATCGAGGACGTCCTGGCGGAACGCTCCACGGAGCTGTCCACCCTCGCCGCCCAGGACCGTGACGTGCGCGTCGACATCCGGGAGGCCAACGACGAGGCCGCCTTCGGTGTCGCCATCGTCACCGCCCCCGAGATGGAAGGCGAGGACCCCCACGCCTGGTTGTTCGCGGCCGAACTCGACGGCGCGACCTGGGACATCGGACTCGAGGGCACCGAGGACTTCTCCCAGATCCTCGCCGACTCGGCCCTGATGGACACCGAACAGCGCGAGACCGTCGCGGCCTCCACCGACCCGGACCAGCTCTCCCCCATGGCCTACACCGGGGTGGGTCTGCCGTTCTCCATCGGTACCTCGATGATCATGACCGGCGGTCCGCACGGGTTCAGCGGCGGCCCCCCGTACAGCTCGGTGGACTTCGCCGGAGGCAACGGCCAGGCCCGCGCGGCACGGGGAGGCTACGCCTACTCGCTCTGCTCCGGCTGGACCCGGGTCATCCACGACAACGGATACTCCACGGACTACTACCACCTGGAGGACTACCAGTGGCTGCCCGGTAACGACGTGGGCACCGGCCACTACCTGGGCACCCAGGGCAACAGCCTCTGCGCGGGCGGCTCGACCACCGGCGCGCACATCCACTTCGCCCTGCGCGGCTACACGGACCCGAACGCCGCCGGCTGGTACGTGGCCCTGAACGGCCTCACCCTGGGCGGCTGGACCTTCGTCGAGGGCGCCAACTACGGCGGCTACGCCTACCGCGACGGAGTGGGCACCGTCTACCCGGGCGGTGCGATGCACAACTACGGCTTCTAAAGTCGAAGCGCCCGGCTGCCCGGCCGGGCGCTCCACCTTCCGTTCGTACCGACTTTCGTAGCCGCAGGCTAGCTCTCGCGGCTGATGCCCCGACGGGGGCAGCCCCCCTAGGTTCGTGTGCAGACCACAACCGAAGGGACGGACATGACCAGCCGAATGATGGCGACTATCGGGGCCGCGGCACTGCTGGGCCCGTTGGCGCTGACCCCTCCCGCCTCCGCCATCATCGGCGGGGTCGACGCCACCGAGGAGTACCCGTTCGTGACCGCCCTGTTCGACGACCAGGGCCTGCACTACTGCGGTGGTTCACTGATCGACGAGCAGTGGGTGCTCACCGCCGCCCACTGCTCCGACTTCGACCTGCTCGGCACGGAGAAGATCTCAGTGCGGGTGGGCAGCAACCATCGCGACGAGGGCGGCAGCGAACGCGAGGTGGTCGACGTGGTCCAGCACCCGGACTACGAGGCACAGGACGTCAGCGACGACCCCGACTACCCCCACTCGTTCCTCCTGGTGCGCAAGGACATCTCACTCCTCAAACTGGACTCCCCGGTCGAGCAGACCCCCATCCGCATCGCCGAATACAGGCCGACCCCGGGCACCGAGGTGCGCGCGCTCGGCTGGGGCGTGGTCGACGAGCTCGGCCAGGAACCCAAGCCGGAGATCCTCCAGCAGCTCGACACCGAGATCGTGCCCGACGACCGCTGCGCGGAGCTCGACGAGGACCTCTGCTCCGAACACCCCACCGAACAGGCGCAGGTCTGCTCGACCGACTCCGGTAGCCCCATGATCCGCGGTGAGCAGGGCGACTGGGAGCTGGTCGGCCTCACCAGCCGCGACGGCGACTACGACGAGAGCGTCGCCTGCGTGGGCCCGTGGGTCTTCACCGAAACGGCGAAGCACAACGCCTGGGCCACCGACACGATCAGGAACTAGCACCCGCACTTGCCCCACGCAGTAGTGCCCCGCCTCCCAGAGGCTGCGCAGCTCCCTCACCCCCAGGGGGTTTGTCTGAACCTCATCACGCGCTGTAGTGACCCGCACGGCGCAAATCCCCCAGGGGGTGTTCACGTGCAGGTGTGCAGCTCCCTCACCCCCAGGGGGTGTGCTTGAAGCTCGGAGACCGCTGGTTGAACCCGCACGGCGCAAATCCCCTCAGACACAGCGGGGTACAAACGTGCACCTGTGTGCTTGGTTCAGTGGTGCGGGTTGGCCGTAGTGCGGTGGGCGGTGCCCGGACGGCGGGGGTTTTTACCAGTGCTGGGGACACGCATCTCTAGAACACATCAGTAGTCCTGGGGGGTGGCCCGTGTCCGTACTTGGCCCTGAACTACCAGTCGTGCACCGTTCTGCTCATCCGCCAAGTGCGGTGCGGGCACAGCACCATCCACCCACCCCGCCCTGAATAGACCGAGAAACCCCAAGGGGTACGGTTGAACCCGCACCCGACCGCCTTTAGCTAATGGGAAAAGCGGGTTGGTCGTAGAGGTTCCCCGCCACAGCAACCCCCACCGTCAAGGCCTCGCACCCACACACACCCCCAGGGGTTCCAGCCCCGACACCCCATGGAATTCGACCCGAAAACCACGATCCCCAATCCCAAATTCACAAACGCACAAACAACCCCAACAAAAAAA
>NZ_ANAE01000163.1 GCF_000341265.1 Nocardiopsis prasina DSM 43845
GACGTGGCGGGTCTGCGTGACCTGCGCGCGGTGCGGGTGGAGTGGGGGCGGCACAGCGGCCCGTTGGCGGCGGTGCGGGCGGTGGCCGGACTGGCCGCCGCGGGCATTCCCCTCGTGGGTTCCCGCCCGCCACTCTGGGCGCGCCCCCTGGGGGAGGAGCTGCACGACCTGCTCGCGCACTCGTCCGAGGAGCGGCTCGCCGACGAGCTCTTCCGTGAGGAGCACAGTGTCCGGTTGCGGCGGGCGGCGCTGCGGGCGCACGGGTCGTATGGTCGGGCCCGCCTTCTCGCTGAGTCGGGCGGTCCTGCGGTGCCGGCGGAGCCCTCGGTGTCGGTGGTGCTGTGCACGCGGCGGCCCCAGATGGTGCGGTTCGCGCTGCGGCAGGTGGCCCGTCAGCGGGGCGTGGGCGTGGAGGTCGTGCTCGCGCTGCACGGGTTCGCGGTGGACGCTCCGGGCGTCGCGGCCGCGATCGCGGAGTACCGGAGGGGCGGCCGATCCCTCCTGGTCTGGGAACCCCCGGGCGACCTGGTCTTCGGTTCGGTGCTCAACGGTGCGATCGCGCGGGCCAGCGGAACCCTGGTGGCGAAGATGGACGACGACGACTGGTACGGGCCGGAGCACCTCTCCGACCTCGTGCTGGCCCGCCGCTACTCCGGTGCCGAACTGGTGGGATGCGCGGCCGAGTACCACCACCTGGAGCACCTCGGCCTGACCGTGCGGCGTCTGGTCCCGTCCGAAGGTCTTCGGCCAGCACGTCACCGGCGCTTCGATCCTCACCGACCGCACCACCCTGGAGGAGGTGGGCGGCTTCCGACCCCTACGGGTCAACGAGGACGCCGGACTCCTCGACGACGTGCGGGACGCGGGCGGTTCCACCTACCGGACCCACGGCCTGGGATGCGTCATCCGGCGCCGGGGAACCGGTCACACCTGGCGTGAGACCTCCGGCTACTTCCTGCGCGAACCCCTGCGCCAGTGGCGCGGTTGGCGTCCCAGCGCACTGCTGGAGTCCAGCCCGGAGGACGCCCCGGCACCGACGACCGAGACGACGACACCCGACTCTCCGACAGCTGGGAGCGACCGATGACACTTGTCCAGGGCGGTCCGGCGGAGGCGCCGTCGACGCCCCGTCCGTTCATCCGCCGCAACGACTACTCGGTGCTGGAACCGCCGCCGCTGGGGGAGTGGGAGCCGGACCTGTCGGTGTGCGTGGTCGTCCCGGCGTACGGCGGGCAGGAGAAGCTCGACCTGACCCTGGCGTCGATGGCCGCGCAGAGTTATCCGTCCGCCCTGACGGAGGTCGTGGTGGTGGACGACGGCAGCGAGCCCGCGCTGCGGCTGGCGCCGGTCCNTCGTGCCCAACGAGCCCGGCGGCTGGGCGCGCGGGCACGCGTTGAACACCGGCGCGGCCGCCACCGACGCGGACGTGCTGCTGTTCTTCGACGCGGACATGATCGCCTTCCGCGAGCACCTCGAGGCGCAGATGCGCTGGCACCACCTGGCCGACTACGTCGCGGTCACCGGTCATCTGCGCTGTGTCGACCACACGCCCGGGACCCTGTTCCCGGCGGCCGTCCTCGACGCGGTGCGCCGGGGCGACCCCGAGGCGCTGGTGGCCGGTCCGGGTGAGGAACTGCTCTGGCTGCGGCGTGCCTACAAGCGCACGAACCTCCTGCGCGAGGTCGGCCACCAGGGGTTCCACTACTTCATCGGCGGGACCGGGTCCGTGCGGCGCGCCTTCTTCGAGGAGTCGGGCGGGGCCGCGTCCGCGCTCGTCCTGGGAGAGGACACCCACCTCGGATACCGGTTCGCCCAGAACGGGGCGGTCTTCGTGCCCGAGCAGGAGGCCGGGAGCTGGCACCTGGGACTCCCGCAGATGGAGACGCGCAGGGAGGAGGGGGGCCGGTTCCGCCGCCCCTTCGTCGGCTCCCGGCTCCCGCTCGCCGAAGAGCGGCGGGCCCTGAAGGGACGCCAGTGGGAGGTGCCGCTGGTCGACGCGGTGGTCGACACCGAAGGGGCGGGGTTCGACGAGGTCGCGGAGACCGTGGACGCGCTGCTGGCCGGTGACGTGGCCGACGTCCGGATCACGTTGGTGGGCGCGTGGGGGCGGGTGACCCCGGGGCGGCACCGGGTCCTGGACGATCCGGACCTGGACGTGCGCCTGCTCCACGAGCACTACCGGTGCGAGCCGAGGGTGCGCCTGGCCGAGTCGGAGCCGGTGACCGACCCCGACGTCCCCTTCGTGCTGCGGGCCGTTCCGGGGCAACCCATGACCCCCAACGCCCTGAACCACATGATCGGCCTGGCCGACGAGACCCACTCGGGGCTGGTGCGCGCCACGGGGCCCGGTGACGACCTGGGCGGACCCCGGCTGGAACGCGTGGCGGCCCTGGCCCGCGCGCGGCGGCTGCGGGTGGCGGAGGAGGACCTGGACGACCTGCTGGACCGGGTGGCCGGAGTGCACTGGATCGACGGCGACTCGGTGTTGTCCACGCAGCAGGAACCGGAGGGGGCGCGCCCCGTGAAGGCGGTGGCGGAGCCGCCGGGGGACTGGCGGCAACGGCTGGAGGAGGCCCAGGCGCGGGCGGAGTCGGAGCGGGTCCGAGCCGAGCGGTTGGAGCGTCGGTTCCGCTGGTTGACCAGGAGTCGAACCGGTCGGCTCCTGTACCGGATCATCGGTTGAGGACGTGGGACGGCACATGGTGAACGAGGGCGTGCGCGGCGCGGGGACCGGTTCCGGACCCGTGCGAGGCGGGGACCCGCGGGGACGGCCCAGGGTGGTCCGCAACGACTACTCGGTGCTGGAACCGCCGCCCCTGGGGGAGTGGGAGCCGGACCTGTCGGTGTGCGTGGTCGTCCCGGCGTACGGAGGGCAGGAGAAGCTGGACCTGACGCTGGCCGCCCTGAGCGCGCAGAGCTACCCGTCCGCCCTGACGGAGGTCGTGGTGGTGGACGACGGCAGCGAACCCGCGCTGCGGCTGCCGCCCGTGCGTCCCGAGCACACCCGCCTCATCGCCGCGCCCGAGCGCGGGTGGGGCCCCGGGCACGCGGTCGGCGCGGGGGTGGAGGCCACACGGGCGTCCGTCGTGATGCGGCTGGACGCGGACGTGGTGGTCGGCCGCGAGCACGTCGAGGCGCAGATGCGCTGGCACCACCTGGCCGACTACCTCGTCGTCATGGGCGGGGTCGAGTTCGGTGACCACCCCGACTCCGGGCTCACCCCCGCCGAGGTGTACGAACACGTGCGCGCGGGGAGGCACGCGGACCTCACGGGCGCGGGCACGGACAGCATGGAGTGGATCACCGAGGTCCTGGAACGCACCGACGGGCTGCGTGACGCGGGGCACCGGGCCTGGCAGATCTTCACCGGGGCCACCGCCTCCCTGCCGCGCGCGCTGTACTCGACCGCCGGAGGATCGGCGGCCGACCTGGTGATGGGCGAGGACAGCGAACTCGGCTACCGGCTCTCCCAGCGGGGCGCGGTGTTCGTCCCCGAGCCCCTGGCCACCGGTCTGCACCTGGGGAGGCCGACGACGGAGGAGCGCGGGGCGGAGGCGGCACGCTTCCGGCGGCCGTTCATGGAGAACCGGGTACCCCGGCTGAACTCGCGTCGTGTGGCACCCAAGCGGACCTGGCAGGTGCCGTTCGTCGACGTGGAGATCGACACCGTGGGGCGGGGGTTCGAGGACGTCACCGCGACGGTGGACGCCCTGCTGGCCGGTGACGCGGCCGACATCCGGGTCACGTTGGTGGGGCAGTGGTCCCGGGTGACCCCGGGGCGGCACGCCACGGTGGACGACCCGGCGCTGGACGTGCGCCTCGTCCACGAGCACTACCGGTGCGAGCCGAGGGTGCGCCTGGCCGAGTCGGAGCCGGTGACCGACCCCGACGTCCCCTTCCGGCTGCTGCTGTCGCCGGGCGTCCGTCCGAGGAGGCGAATGGTGCGGGCGCTGACGGGGGCCGCCGACCGTGAGGGCGCCGGGCTCGTCCTCGTGCGGGGCTCCGGTGGACGGACGTGGTCCCTGCGCCTGGAGCGCACCGCGGCCTTCGCCCGCGCGCGGCATCTGGGTGTGGACGAGGCGGACCGGGACGCCGCCGTCGCCGAGTTGTGGGGGGTCCACGAGCTGGACCAGGCCGGGCTCCTGGCGGTGGACGAGGAGGAGGGTGACGGGCCGCCGAAGGACTGGCACCGGAAGATGCGCAAGGCGGAGAAGGCGCAGGTCCGCTGGCGGACGGAGGCCGAACGGTGGGAGCGCCGCGTTCGCGCGCTCACCCAGGGGCGGGGTGCGTGGCTCCTGCTCATGGGTCTCCGGAGGTGACCAGGGGGCAATCGCCGCACTGAGAACGGGTTTCTTTGCGTTGCTTTGGCCAGGAGAAACGCCGGAGTGTCTCACAGTATGAGATTTCCTGGTCATATAGTTGGACATCCGATATTCTGACGTCCTAGGAGTCAGTGGTGTCGGCTCCACCGCCGCACACCACGGTCCAGCGCCCTACTCCGCCCGGCGCCACCCTTGTCCGGGCGTCCCGACGCGGTCCTCCGCGCCGGGTCGTGTCGGTGCCTCCGGCAGACGATCCCGCCGGGGCGAGCTCCTGTCCTTCTGTCGTGGACAACGTCGCCCACACCGCGCCCCTCCGGGCCGATCCGGCCTCCGCCGTCATCGGGCCAGGGGTGCACACCGTCGAACGCCAGCGGCCGAGCCGTGCGCTCCCGCCGTCACGCAGAGCCTTCGGAGGATCACATGTACGACATGATCGAGTACCCGTCCACGCCCGACTCCGACGACGAGATCCACCGCGCCCTCCAGGACGCGATCAACCGTCGCGACTGAGCGGACCCGAGGTCGGGCGGCTGTACCGGTCACCTGGACCGGTACAGTTGTCTCACCTACTGTTCCCTTGATCTCGCCAGGTGAGACAGCCGTGGTGGGGTCACGTCCGAGTTAGAGGCAGTCCAATGGCAGCTCGCACCCTGAAACTGGCCGTCATCCCCGGTGACGGGATCGGCTCCGAGGTGGTCGCCGAGGGTCTCAAGGTGCTGGAGGTCGCGGCCTCCCAGTACGACCTGGCCATCGACACCACCGAGTACGAGCTCGGCGCGAGGCTCTGGCACCGCACCGGCGAGACGCTGCCCGACTCGGTCGCCGCCGAGCTGCGCGACCACGAGGCGATCTTCCTGGGGGCCGTCGGCGACCCGTCCGTCCCCAGCGGCGTCCTGGAGCGCGGCCTGCTGCTGCGCCTGCGCTTCGAGTTCGACCACTACGTCAACCTGCGCCCCGTGCGCCTCTACCCCGGGGTGGACAGCCCCCTGGCCGGGGTGGCCCCCGAGGACATCGACATGCTGGTCGTGCGTGAGGGCACTGAGGGCCCCTACGCGGGCGCCGGGGGCGTGCTGCGCAAGGGCACCCCGTACGAGATCGCCACCCAGGACAGCGTCAACACCCGCTTCGGCGTCGAGCGCCTGGTCCGCTTCGCCTTCGAGAAGGCCGCGGCCCGCCCCCGCCGGAAGCTGACCCTGGTGCACAAGGACAACGTGCTGACCTTCGCGGGCGAGCTGTGGCAGCGCACCGTCAGGGAGGTCGGGGCCGAGTACCCGCAGGTGTCCGTGGACTACTGCCACGTCGACGCCGCCGCGATGTTCTTCGTCAACCAGCCGGGCCGCTTCGACGTGGTCGTCACCGACAACCTCTTCGGCGACATCATCACCGACATCGGCGCCGCCATCACCGGCGGCATCGGCCTGGCCGCCAGCGGCAACATCAACCCGGACAACACCTTCCCCAGCATGTTCGAGCCGGTCCACGGCTCCGCGCCGGACATCGCCGGCCAGGGCAAGGCCGACCCCACCGCCACCGTGCTCTCCGCCGCGACCATGCTGGACCACCTGGGCCTGCCCGAGGCCGCCGGCCGGATCGAGGCCGCGGTCTCCGCCGACCTCAAGACCCGCGCCCAGGACGGTGCGGTCCGCACCACCTCCCGCATCGGTGACGACCTCGCCGCGCGAGTAGCCGAGCAGGGCTGACACCATCGATGTCGGCCCTGCCACTTCTGAGGCGCGGCCGACGACGTACGAGCCAACCGTGATCGTCAGCGGGCGCGCCGGAGACCCATCCGCGCGCCCGCTGTCCGTGTGACCCGACCTGGCACCGGGTGCGCTCTTCCGACACACTAGATCCCAGGTCGGCGGCGCTGCCGACCGGTTGCATCCGAGAGGACCACCGACGACATGAACAACAACACCACCACCACTGGGTTGACGTTCGACATCCAGCTCTCCGACCAGCGGAAGACCCCGCAGGAACGTGAGGCACTGCTGGAGAACCCCGGGTTCGGTCAGGTGTTCACCGACCACATGGTGAGCATCCGGTACACGGAGGGCAAGGGCTGGCACGACGCCAAGCTGGAGCCCTACGGCCCGCTGAGCCTGGACCCCGCCACGGCGGCACTGCACTACGCGCAGGAGATCTTCGAGGGGCTCAAGGCCTACCGCCACCCGGACGGCTCGCTGGCCTCGTTCCGCCCCGAGGCCAACGCCGCGCGCTTCAACAGGAGCGCGGCGCGGATGGCCATGCCGGCGCTGCCCGAGGAGATGTTCCTCAAGTCCATCGAGCTGCTGCTCGAACACGACGGCGACTGGGTCCCGTCCAAGGAGTACTTCAGCCTCTACCTGCGCCCCTTCATGGTCGCCACTGACGTGGGCCTGGGCGTCAACAACCCGTCGCGCAGCTACGTCTACCTGCTCATCGCGTCGCCGGTGGGTTCCTACTTCTCCGGTGGCGTCAAGCCGGTGACGGTCTGGCTGTCCAAGGACTTCACCCGCGCCGCCCCCGGCGGGACGGGCGCGGCGAAGTTCGCGGGCAACTACGCCGCGAGCTTCCTGGCCCAGGCCCAGGCCGTGGAGAAGGGCTGCGACCAGGTCGTGTGGCTCGACGCCCGCGAGCACCGCTGGGTCGAGGAGATGGGCGGCATGAACCTGTGGTTCGTGTTCGGCGAGGGCGAGAACGCCCGCCTGCGCACGCCTCCGCTGACCGGCACCCTGCTGCCCGGCATCACCCGTGAGTCGCTGCTCAGCCTCGCCCCCGACCTGGGCATCCCCGCCGAGGAGGAGCCGCTGTCCATCGAGGAGTGGAGGGCGGCGGCCGAGTCCGGTGAGATGACCGAGGTGTTCGCCTGTGGCACCGCCGCCGTGGTCACCCCGGTCGGCCACGTCAAGAGCGACGACGGTGAGTTCACCATCGGCGACGGCCAGCCCGGTCCGATCACCATGCGCCTGCGTGAGGAGCTGGTGGGCCTCCAGACCGGCCTGCGCGAGGACAGGCACGGCTGGATCACCCGCTTCCAGGGGGCCTAGACCCCGGCGGGGGCCGTCACCGGACACCGGTGGCGGCCCCCGACACGTCCCACGGGGCTCCGGAGTCACGGAAAGCGTCCGGTGTGTCCGGTATGAGGATTATTCGTCTCGCCTGGTGAGACATATTGGCCCCGAGCTGCGACTCCGTCGGGTTCGTGTGGCACACTGGCGACATGCTGTCCCAGGTAGTCATTATTTTGGGGCGCGCTGGCTGACGACTTCCCGCGTAGACGCAGGGAAGAAACCGGACCCTGCCAGCGCGCTGACCTCTCGTGTCCACGAGGGGTCTTTTTTGTTGGCCGGGGCCGCCACACACAGCATCGACCGGGAGTTCCACCCATGAGGAACGACAGTTTCCACGTCTTCGACACCACGCTGCGCGACGGAGCCCAGCGCGAGGGGATCAACCTGCGGGTCTCCGACAAGCTGGCCATCGCGAAGCTGCTGGACGACTTCGGGGTCGCGTTCATCGAGGGCGGCTGGCCCGGGTCCAACCCCAAGGACACCGAGTTCTTCCAGCGGGCTTCACAAGAGCTGACGCTGGAACACGCGCGACTCACCGCGTTCGGCGCGACCCGCCGGGCCGGTGTGAGGGCCGCCGACGACCCACAGGTGGCCGCGCTGCGCGACAGCGGCGCGTCGGTCGTCACCCTTGTCGCCAAGAGTGACGACCGGCACGTCGAACGGGCCCTGCGCACGACCCTCGACGAGAACCTCGCCATGGTCGCCGACACCGTCTCGTACCTGCGCGAACACGGACAGCGCGTGTTCGTGGACTGCGAGCACTTCTTCGACGGCTACCACCACGACCCCGAGTACGCCCTCTCGGTGGTCCGCGCCGCCTCCGACGCCGGAGCCGACGTCGTCGTCCTGTGCGACACCAACGGCGGCATGCTCCCCAGCGACGTCACCCGCGTGGTCACGGAGGTGCTGGAGGCCACCGGCGCCCGTCTGGGCATCCACGCCCAGGACGACACCGGCTGCGCGGTCGCCAACACCGTCGCCGCCGTGGACGCGGGCGCCACGCACGTCCAGTGCACCGCCAACGGCTATGGCGAGCGGGTGGGAAACGCCAACCTCTTCTCCGTGGTCGGGGCGCTCGGCCTCAAACGCGGCATGGACGTCCTGCCCGAGGGCTGCCTGGCCGAGATGACCCGCGTGTCCACCGCCATCGCGGAGATCGTGAACCTGGCGCCCGACACTCACCAGCCCTATGTGGGGGTGTCGGCCTTCGCGCACAAGGCCGGTCTGCACGCCTCGGCGATCAAGGTCGACCCCGACCTCTACCAGCACACCGACCCCGAGCTGGTCGGCAACCGCATGCGCATGCTCGTCTCCGACATGGCCGGGCGCGCCTCCATCGAGCTCAAGGCGCGGGAGCTGGGCCTGGACCTGTCCGGGGACCGCGAACTGTCCGGCCGGGTCGTGGACCGCGTCAAGAGCCTCGAACTGTCCGGGTACAGCTTCGAGGCGGCCGACGCCTCCCTGGAGCTGCTGCTGCGCGAGGAGCTGGGTTCCCCCGTCCGGTACTTCGAGACCGAGTCCTGGCGGGTGCTCACCGAGCGCCGTCCGGCCGCGGGGGTCAGCCCGCTCTCCAACGAGTACGAGAGCCTCAGCGAGGCCACCGTCAAGCTCCGGGTCAAGGGTGAGCGCATCATCGCCACGGCCGAGGGCAACGGCCCGGTCAACGCCCTGGACCGGGCGCTGCGCAGTTCGATGGAGAACGTCTACACGGCCCTCGCCGGGCTGGAGCTGACCGACTACAAGGTCCGCATCCTGGAGGGGACCTCGGGCACCAACGCGATCACCCGCATCCTCGTCACCTTCAGCGACGGGACCGAGGAGTGGACGACCGTCGGCGTGGGTCCGAACGTCGTCGACGCCTCGTGGGTGGCGCTGGAGCAGGCCATCACCTACGGGCTGTTGCACCAGGGCTACCCCCGGAGCTGACGGCCGGGCCACCGGGACGAGGGGCTTCCGTCACCGCCCGCCCCCGGTGTACTCCGTGCACCGGTCCGGTGTCGGGCCGGTGACGCGAACGTCACGATCGAAACCCCGACGTCACGCGACCGCCTGACCCGAAAGTCGAGGTCAGGCGGTCGCGTCTTACCTGAAGGTAAGACAGACCTGTCCTTGAGGTCATAGCCAGTGTGTCTTCGACCACTCGATACTGCGGACTTTGAAGATGTCCGAGATGTACGAGTGGTGATAGATGCCCGTCATAACCAATGTGCGCGCTTTCGTTGGCGCGCAGTTCGCCGTCCAGCGAACCGCAGGTCACCTGCGCCCTGAAGACTTCGAGCCGTGTCCTCACCCACCATCCGACGGGACGGGGGGAACGGGGTGACCCACGGTTCGGTGACAGAACGCCGCGCCGCGTCGCCACCCTCCCCCAAGCCCTCGAACAAGCGCGCCCGACCGGGGCGGGACGCGATACTCGCCTGGGGCTTCCTCGGCCCCTCCGTGGCGGTCTTCGCGCTCTTCCTGGTCTATCCACTGGGCCGCACCGTCTACCTGTCGATGCACGGCAACGACATCATCGGCCAGCCCAACCGCTTCGTCGGTCTGAGCCACTTCGCCGAGATGGCCTCTCCCGAGTTCGGCCGGATCCTCCTCACCACCCTGGTGTTCACCCTCGGAGTCGTCGTCCCCGGTGTCGTGGGCGCCCTCGTGGTCGTCCTCCTCCTGGAGGGGGTGCTGCGAGCCCAGCGGTTCCTGCGCGGCGCCTTCGCGCTGCCCTTCGCCTTCTCCGTGGCCAGCGCCTCGGTGATCTTCGCGGTCTTCTACAGCCCCGGAAACAGCGTCCTCAACGGCGTCCTCTACCGGATGGGCCTCGACCAGGTCCCGTGGCTGACCTCCCAGGAGATGGCCCTGTGGTCGGTCGCCCTCACCACGGTGTGGATGAACCTCGGATACGGAGTCCTCGTGCTCGCGGCCGGGGTCGGCTCCATCCCCAAGGAGGTCAACGAGGCCGCCCGCATCGACGGCGCCACCGGGCCGCGCCTGGCCTGGGACGTCACCATCCCGATGCTCGGCCCGCAGCTCTTCTTCCTGATCGTCATCTCCACGATCAACGCGCTCCAGAGCTTCGGGCAGATCCACATCCTCACCGCGGGCGGACCGGTCGGCTCCACGACCACCCTCGTCTACTCCATCTACCAGGACGCCTTCGCCTACGGGACCAGCGACTTCGGCCGGGCCAGCGCCCAGGCACTCGTCCTGCTCGTGGTGGTCCTGGTGTGCACCGTCGTCCAGTTCGGTGTCATCGAGCGGAAGGTGCACTACTCATGACCGCCCCCTCCGCGACGGCCACCGCCGACCAGCTCTCCCGGAGCGAGCCGGTCCGCGTCCGCAGGCGCCACCGGCACGGGGTCGGGCACGTCGTCGGCCGCGTCCTGCTGTACCTCATGCTGGCGGCGCTGCTCATCCCGGTGCTGTTCCCCGTGTACTACGTGTTCGTGGGAACCCTCATGGAGTCGCGGGAACTGTCCACGTTCCCGCCGCGACTGCTGCCCACCGGTGTGAACTTCGAGAACATCCAGGGGGCGCTCGCCGCCGTCCCGCTCCTGCGCATGTACACGAACTCGCTGGTCATGGCCGGGATCATCACGGTCTGCCAGCTCGTGACGTCGGCCCTGGCCGCGTACGCGTTCGTGTTCCTGCGGTTCCGGGGCAGCGCCGTCGTCTTCGCCCTGTTCCTGTCCACGCTGATGGTCCCGGCCGAGGCCACCTTCATCCCGAACTACCTCACCCTGACCGGGTGGGGCCTGGGCAACACCTACGCCGGTCTGGTCCTGCCCTTCCTGGCCTACGCCTTCGGCACCTTCCTGCTGCGCCAGAGCTTCAGGCAGTTCCCACGGGAGCTGTACGACGCCGCGCGCATCGACGGCATGGGGCACCTCAGGTTCCTGTGGACGATCCTCATGCCGCTCAGCAAGCCGGCCCTGACCGCCGTCGGCATGTACGTGTTCATCACCAGCTGGAACATGTACTTCTGGCCGCTGATCATCACGCGCAGCACCGAGATGCAGACCCTCCAGATCGGCCTGAACAGCCTCAAGGCGGGCGAGGCGGCCAACCCTGGCCTCGTCCTGGCGGGTGCGGCCCTGTCCGTCATCCCCACCCTCGCCCTCGTGATCTTCGGACAGCGCTTCATCGTCCGGGGCCTCACCGCGGGCGCGGTCAAGTAGGCCCCGAGAACCCAGTGGAGAAGAAGAAACCCATGACACGTATCCCCCGACGTCGCGGCGTGAAGGCCGCGGCCCTGCTCGCCAGCCTCGGCCTGGCCCTCAGCGCGTGTTCCGGAGACGGAAGGGGCGGTGGCGGCAGCGACCTCACCGCGCCCGGGCCGGAGGTCCTGGACGACCTCGACGAGGCGGTCCAGGTCGAGTTCTGGCACAGCATGGACGCCACCAACGGCCAGGTGCTGGACGGGCTCATCGACGAGTTCAACGCCCAGAACGAGGGCCGGGTGCAGGTCACCGGCTCCTTCCAGGGCCAGTACGACGAGGCCCTGGCCAGCCACCGCGCGGCGATCCAGCAGGGCGACACCGCCGAGATGATCATGATCTTCGACCTCGGTACACAGTTCATGATCGACTCCGCGCAGACCGTCCCCGCGCAGTCCTTCCTCGACGTGGACGACTACGACACCTCCTCGATCGAGGACGCGCTCCTCAACTACTTCACCGTCGGCGGTGAGCTGAGGTCGTTCCCCTTCAACAACTCGACCCCGCTGATGTACGTCAACCGGGACGCGTTCGAGGAGGCCGGACTCGACCCGGACTCGCCGCCCACCGACCTCGCCGGCATCCGTGAGGCCGCCGAGGAGCTCACCGTCCGGGACGACGACGGCACCGTGGTCCAGTACGGCTTCGGCGCCTCCGTGTACGGGTGGTTCATCGAGCAGTTCATGGCGCGCGCCGCCACCCCCTACTGCGACGCCTCCAACGGCCGAGACGGCCGCGCCAGCGAGGTGCTCTTCGACGACCCGAAGATCGTGGAGCTCGTCGAGTGGTGGGACCAGATGATCGAGGACGAACTGGCGGTCCAGATCGGTCGCAACACCGACGACGGACAGGCCGCGTTCACCTCGGGCCGGGCCGCGATGACGCTGGAGTCCACCGGTTCCCTGGGCGGTTTCATCGAGCAGTCCGACTTCGAGGTCGGCGCCGGGTACTTCCCGCTGATCGGCGCGGACGACCCGGGCGGCTCGGTCATCGGCGGTGCCTCGCTGTGGATCAACGGTGAGGGGCACACCCCCGAGGAGATCCGCGGGTCCTGGGAGTTCGTCCAGTTCCTGCTCACCCCGGAGTCGCAGTCGGTCTGGCACGCGGGAACCGGATACCTGGCGGTCAACACCGAGGGCTACAACGGGCCCGAGGCCTCCGAGCGCGCCGAGGAGTTCCCGCAGTTCTCCGTGGCCGCCGACCAGCTGGCGGACTCGGTGATCAACGAGAACACCGCGGGCTGCATGATGGGCGTGATGTCCGAGGCCCGCGTCGCCGCCGAGGAGGGCTGGGAGACCGCCCTGACCAGTGAGACCTCCGCAGAGGAGGCCATGGCCAACGCCGCCGCGAGCGTGTCCCGGACCATCGAGGAGTACAACGCCTCGGTCGAGGACTGACGTGAACCGGTGACCGGGGGCCGCGGTGGTGCCACCACCGCGGCCCCCGCCGTTCCCGGCTCAGGCCAGCAGGATGGAGTCCCCGTCGACCCGGATCCGGACCTCCTCCAACGGGGTCCGGGCCGGACCCTCCGTCGGGGAGCCGTCCTCGATGGAGAAGCGGCTGCCGTGGCAGGGGCACTGGATCTGTCCGTCGACGACCTGGTCGACCGGGCACCCCTCGTGCGTGCAGGCGGTGGAGAAGGCGCGGAAGGTGCCCTCCTCGGGCTGGGTGACGACCACCTCGTGCTCGCTGAGGATGGCGCCCTCGCCCACGGGGATCTCGTCGGTGGTGGCGATCGGGGCGTCGAGGCCGTCCTGGTCCGTGTCCTGCCCCTGCTCGTCGTAGCCGCCGCCACCCCCGCCGCCCTCGGTCCCGCCACACGCGGTCACCACCCCGACCACGGCGCCACCGCTGGCGACTCCGAACACGGAGCGCCTGGTCACCTCGGGCTGGACGGTCACGGGACGGGCTGCGCGGCAGTCACACATACGGCCTCACTCTCTCGCCCGACACGGTGCGGGCGGACCTCCGCACGGGGCGCGGGCCCCCTCGCGGGCGACGAACGGCCCCGGTCGGTGGGGCCACCCCCATGGAACACGGTGCGGGCCCTCCGTGTCCGGGAAACCAGCCGAGTGTCCCCGCGCCGATCGACGCGTGTCCCGGTGGCGGACCGGTCGTCGGTCACACCGGCGGCGCCACCGCAACCCCGGTTCCGACCGGGCCGCTACCGCCTCCGCAGACCGGCTGAATCGGGGGTGAAGCGGACCACATCGGGGTCGTTCGGTGCCCACCCGGTTCCGGAGGGCGACCGGATGGACAGGATGCGGTTGCCCGCGTCACCGACCATCCGCTCCCCGCAGGTACGGCGGAAGGCCCTCCCGGACCCCCGGAGGGCCGGTGTGCGGGCGCCTCTCAGGCGTTCGCGCCTCCTCACCGAAAGCGGCCGTGATGACCGACCAACAACAGCCCGTCGTGGAGCCCTTCGGCTTCCTCGCTCCGACCCCGCCCGCCCTGGAGCCGGCGCCCGCCCCGGACGACACCTGGGAGGTCCCGGGCGGCACGGCCTGGGTGTACCTGAGCGACCCCGACGCCGGCCTGCGGAGGCCGGTGATCCTCTCCGACGGCTTCGAGAGCGGCCCCAGTGACCTCGACCGCCTCTGGGCGGGGCTGGAGCGCGGGGACTACGCCTTCTTCACCGAACTGCGCCGACGCGGCCACGACCTGGTCCTGGTCGGCTACGACGACCGCAGCGCGTCGATCCTGCGCAACGCGGAGACCGTCACCCAGGTCGTCTTCCGCGCCATCGGCGAGCGGCTGGGCGACGCCCCGCTCACCGTCGGCGGCTTCAGCATGGGCGGGCTGGTGACACGGTACGCGCTGGCCAAGTTGGAGGCTGACGGCGTCGACCACCAGACCGCGCTCTACCTCTCGTATGACAGCCCGCACCGGGGGGCGTGGGTGCCGGTCGGGCTCCAGGCGTTCGCGCACTTCCTCAAGGCCACCCCCGCGCTGTCCCGGCAGATCAACAGCGCCGCCGCCCGGCAGCTGCTGTGGCGCCACGTCGAGAGCGTCGACGCCGAACCGGTCGAGGACGCCCTGCGCACCGAGTTCCTGGCGGAGCTGGCGAGGGTCGGTTCCTGGCCCCAGCGCCCGCGCAGGATCGGAGTGGCCAACGGCACCGGGAACGGCGTCGGTCCCGGTGTGCCGCCCGACGAGGACGCCGTCACGGTCAGCGGAGGCTGGTTCTCGGGGACGGCCCTTCGCACCCAGGCCGCGGGGGACAAGCGACTCGTCGCTCGGCTCAGGGGCCTGCTGTCCGAAGCGGAGGTACGCACCACGGGGATCCCCGCGCTCGACGGGGCGCCGGGCGGCACCCTGGAGACCTTCGGGATCGCCGGTGACCGCCTCGAACTCACGGGGAGCACGGAGATCGCAGTCCGTTCGATCTGCTTCGTCCCCTCGGTCAGCGCGGTCGCCATCGGTGACCTGGACGATCCGTACGCGGAGGTCGACGCGCTCGACCCCTACACGAGCGAACTCGACGAGTTCAAGCTGGCGCAGACCAACGAACCCCACTCGCACATGAGTGAGGCCCTGGGTTCGTGGATCCTGGACCGCCTGCCCCAGTAGGACGCCGTGAGGTCAGTGGTCCCGGTCGGCGCTCGTTCGACGACGGTGTCCGGCCGGGCCCCTGGCTAGGGGTGGACCCACCCGTTGGCCTCGCAGCCCTGGAGGCCCAGGGTCTGCTGCTGCATGACCGGGGCGGGCTCCCCGTCTCCCGGGCAGTTCACGTGTCCGTGGCCCAGAGTGTGGCCCACCTCGTGGTTGATCAGGTAGATCCGGTAGGTCTCCAGGTCGTCGTCGAAGTCGTCGACGCCGGACACCCAGCGGTTCTGGTTGATAATGGCGCGGTTGCCGTTGGCGCAGGACACGTACCCGTTGGTGTTCAGCGGCGCGCACATGCGGTCGACCGTGTCCGGTGCGGCCAGCAGCACCCGGATGTCGGCGTCGTCGCCGTCCACCCGCTGGAGGGACCGGTCACCGTCGTTGCCCCAACTGCGGGGGTCGCCGAGGATCTCCTCGACGGCCTCCACGAAGTCCGCGTTCCGGCCGGGCAGGCCCTTCTCCACCTCCACGGCGAAGGTGGTGAGCGGGCCGTCGCCCATGACGTCGCCCTCGCCCTTCATCACCTTGACGTCCCCGTCCGCGGTGTCGACCTCCTCCACCACCGAGCGCAGCAGGATCGGGAGGTCGTCCTCGTCGGTCGGTGACGCGCTGGGGGAGGGGGCCGTCCCACCGGAGGTGGTCCCGGCCGCGGAGTCCTCGGAGCCGGGGTGGTCGCGGGTGCTGTCGTCGGGCACCCCGTCGCCCACGGGGCCGGTCGCGGAGGTCTCCTCGGGGGAGCCGAGGTCCGAGCCGGGCTCGGGCACGCTGACCATCAGCACGGCGGACGCGCCCGAGACCAGGCACAGGCCCAGGGCCAGTCCCATGGGGTATCGGCGGCGTCGGCGGTGCTTGGCTCGGGGAGCGGGAGCGGGCACGAGGCTCAACCTCTCGACAGTGGACGGTGGTACCGCCGGGACTCCGGCGGGGCGAGGTGCGGACCGCCACGCACACTGGTGGTATCGCCGACCTCCGGGGCGACGGTTCCCGGGGTGCGGACAACGCATCCAGCATGCCAGAGTTCGCCCCCGTAGAGGGCCAGGCGCCGTGCCGGGAAGGGTGGGTGTGTCACGCCTTCGGACCCCGGTCGGCGCCTTATTGTGAACAACTCGTCACTCTGGGTCCCCTTGTGTGGGCGGCATCGGGCCCGCACACCCGGACGTACCGGGCACGGTCGCGCCGGGCGCCGCTACGCTTCAAGCGGCAAGAACGAGCAACAGGGCTGCTGGGAGGCATCAGGTGCGTATCGCACGGTTCGCGGCCGGTGACGAGGTCGGGTTCGGCCTGGTCGAGACGGACACGGACAGCGGAGAGGAGTTCGTCGCCCGGCTGACGGGGCATCCGCTGCTGGGGGACATCAAGCTGACGGGTGAGCGGGCGAGGCTCTCCGACGTGCGCCTGCTGTCGCCGGTCCTGCCCACCAAGGTGGTCTGCATCGGCAAGAACTACGCCGACCACGTCGCGGAGATGAAGGATGTCACGGGGGAGTCCACCGACGAACCGGTGGTCTTCCTGAAGCCGTCCACCGCCGTCACGGGGCCGTACGACCCCGTGTTCTACCCCTCGGTCTCGGAATGGGTCAGCTACGAGGGTGAGCTGGCCATCGTCATCTCCCGGCCCTGCCGCGAGGTGCCGCGTGAGCGCGTCAAGGACGTCATCTTCGGGTACACGGTGGCCAACGACGTCACCGCCCGCGACCTCCAGAAGACCGACAAGCAGTGGACGCGGGCCAAGGGCTTCGACTCCTTCTGTCCGATCGGGCCGTGGATCACCACCGGCCTGAGCATCGAGGAGGCCGAGGACCTCGCGGTCACCACGACCCTGGACGGAGAGGTCCGCCAGGATGGACGAACGTCACAGTTCATCCACGACATTCCGGGCATCATCTCCTACGTCTCCTCCTTCATGACGCTGCTCCCGGGCGACGTTGTCCTGACCGGAACACCGGCGGGAGTGGGCCCGGTCGAGGTCGGCCAGGAGGTCTCCGTCACCGTGGAGCGCCTGGGCACCATCACCAACAGGGTGGTCACCCGGGACTGATCCCCGGGGGGGCTGGCCCCGTCCCGACCCACCGTGCGCGGGGTCCGCCCCCGCGCACGGTCCCCGGCGGCGCACGCCGACCCACCGAGCGGAAGGACCGAACCCCTTGGCACCCCGACAGGCACCACGACCCGGTCTCGGCCGTCCCGCGAGGCTCGCGGGGGTCCTCACCCTGCTCCTGGCACTGGTGGGCTCCGGCCTGTGGCTGGTCACCCGGGTCGGTCCGGGGGACCCCGACCCCACCGACGACCGCGCCCCGGGGGCCTGGATGGAGGAGCGGTCGCGGGTGCGCGTGATGCTCGCCGGGGACTCCATGACCCACGGCGCAGGCGGGGACCGGACCTGGCGCTTCCACCTGTGGAACCATCTCGACCCGCACGTGGAGAACCTGGACTTCGTCGGTCCGTACTCGGACCCCGCCACACCGGAGCAGATCATCCCGCCGGAGCTCTTCGGCGGTGACGAGGACGCCGAGCGCGACGCCGAGGGGGAGGGCGAACCCGGCGTCGGGCAGGGGGGCCACCTCGGAAGCCCCGAGGAACGGCGCGCGGAGCGTCCGTTCGCGGGTCCGGCCCCCGCGGAGGGCCTCGACCCCTCCGGGTTCCCGGACCTGCCGGACCCCTCCGGCGCCCCGGACGGCCGCACCTACCGCGACCCCGACTTCGACCAGGACCACAACGCCCGCTGGGGGCGCACCCTGGCCGACGCCCTCACCACCATCGGGGCCGACGTCGCCACTCACCAGCCGGACGTGCTGTGCGTCCTGATCGGCATCAACGACCTGCTCCACCCGATCACCGCCGAGGAGATGGAACAGCGGCTGCGCGCCTACGTCCAGGCGGCCCGCGAGTCCAACCCCCGGATCCGTGTCCTGTTCGCCGAGGCGCCGCCCATCACGCTGGCCGACAAGGACCAGGGCTTCGCCCTGCGCGTGTACGTCTACAACGAACTGGTCCGCTCCGTGGCCGCCGACACGGCCACCGAGGAGTCCCCGGTGGCCAGCTTCGACCTCGCGGGGGCCGAGTCCTGGGACCCCCACACCGACACCTACGACGGCACCCACCCCAACGACGGCGGTGAGATGAAGATCGCCGCCGGTTTCGCCGACGCCCTCTCCCGCGAGTTCGGCCTGGGCCCGGCCCACGCCCGTCCGCTGCCGATCCACCCCTGAGCCCGCACCGGGCCCGGCACCTCCCGGGCCCGTCCCCCTCTCCGAGACTTCCCACAGGTCATCCCGGGCCACGGATATCCTCGGAACCGTGACTGAGACTCCGATTCGTACCCGCTTCGCCCCGTCCCCCACGGGCATGTTCCACGTCGGCGGCGCGCGCTCCGCCCTGTTCAACTGGGCGCTGGCCCAGCAGCAGCCGGAGGGCCGCATGGTCCTGCGCATCGAGGACACCGACGCCGCCCGCAACCGTCCCGAGTGGACCGACGGCATCATCCGCGCGATGTCCTGGATCGGCATCGACGCGAGCGACCCGCACTTCGAGGGCCCCTACTTCCAGTCGGCCTACGTCGAGAAACACCGCGAGACCGCGCAGGAGCTGTACCGCTCCGGCCGCGCCTACTACTGCGACTGCACCCGCGAACAGGTGCAGGAACGCCGCGACAACCCGAACCTGGGCTACGACGGCTTCTGCCGCGACCGCGGCCTGGAGCCGGGACCGGGTCGGGCGCTGCGCTTCCGCGTGCCCGAGGGCGGCCCCACGGTCGTGCGCGACCAGATCCGCGGCGACGTGGAGTTCGACCACGCCGCCATCGAGGACTTCGTGATCGCCCGCGCCGACGGCTCCCCGCTGTTCGTGCTCGCCAACGTGCTCGACGACGTCGAGATGCGGATCACGCACGTCATCCGCGGTGAGGAGCACCTGTCCAACACCCCCAAGCAGCAGCTGCTGTGGGAGGCCCTGGACCTCACCCCGCCCGTGTGGGCGCACCTGCCCGTCATCGTCAACGAGCAGCGCAAGAAGCTGTCCAAGCGCCGCGACAAGGTCGCCCTGGAGTCCTACCAGGAGGAGGGTTACCTGGCGGAGGCGATGGTCAACTACCTGATGCTGCTGGGCTGGGCTCCGGGTGAGGACCGCGAGATCATGCCGTGGTCGGAGATGATGCCGCTCTTCCGCGTCCAGGACGTCAACAGCTCCAGCGCGTTCTTCGACGAGAAGAAGCTGCGCGCGTTCAACGGTGAGTACATCCGCGCGCTGAGCGTCGAGGAGTTCGCCGAGCGCTGCCAGCCCTGGCTCACCGGTGAGGGCACCCCCTGGGACGCGGCCGACTACGACCCCGAGGTCTTCGCCGCCGTGGCTCCGCTGGCCCAGAGCCGCGTGGCCGTGCTCAGCGAGATCGTCCCCAACGTGGACTTCCTGTTCCTGAAGGAGCCCGCCGAGGACGAGAAGAGCTGGAAGAAGGCGATGAAGCCGGGCGTCGGCAAGGAGATGGTGGAGGCCGCCCTGGCGCGCTACGCCGACCCCGGGCTGGAGTGGACGGCCGACGCCCTCAAGACCGCCACCGAGGAGACCGGGGCGACGCTCGGACTGAAGCTGGGCAAGGCCCAGGCCCCGGTGCGCGTGGCCGTCACGGGACGGACGGTGGGCCTGCCGCTGTTCGAGTCCCTTGAGCTGCTGGGCCGCGAGCGGGTCCAGGCGCGCCTCGAGACGGCGCTGGAGCGCCTGCGCGCCGAGGAGAAGGACGCCGTCGACAACTGATCGGCACGGGGTGGCCGGGGACACGGCCGGCCGCCCCGTATTCGGTTCGCGAGCACTCCGAATGTCCGCTAGAGTTAAACACGTCGCCGAGGGGGACAGGGAAGCGAAAGCTACCGGGTCCTCCCAAAGCATTGGCCTATGGTGTAATCGGCAGCACGACTGATTCTGGTTCAGTTAGTCTAGGTTCGAGTCCTGGTAGGCCAGCGCATGACCACGGTTGTCCGTGGTCGGCACGGGTCTTGCGACCCAAGGTGCGCCCCCGTCGTCTAGTGGCCTAGGACGCCGCCCTCTCAAGGCGGTAACGGCGGTTCGAATCCGCTCGGGGGTACCAACGACAGGAACTCTCCACTTGGTGGAGCGCTTCCTGTTGGGCCGGTGCTTGTCACCGGTGTCCGGTTCGCGTGGGTATCGTATCCTTACGGCTCACGCGCACCAGCGGTCCTCGCGATCGCGTAGGCCCCCGTCGTCTAGTGGCCTAGGACGCCGCCCTCTCAAGGCGGTAACGGCGGTTCGAATCCGCTCGGGGGTACCACGGAGAAGGCTCCATCCACTGGATGGGGCCTTCCGTCGTTTCCGGGGGTAGCGCCCCGGTGGCCACGTGCTCGTCGGCGGTGTGTTCCCGGTGGCGCGACGCCTCAGCCACGGCCGTCCCCGGAGGGGCGACGGCGGTCCGACCGCCCCATCGCGGGGGCATCCGGAGGCGGAGGACGGCGCGGGCGCCGGGCGGCGGCTCAGCCGGTGTGGGCGGCGAGGAGATCCCGTTCCTCCTGGGGGCCGCCCGCAGTGAGCAGCATGGCCGTCAGCTGGTCGAGGAGCCAGTCCGCGAGTTCGTCACGGGTCATCTGCCGCTCCCGCAGCCAGGACATCACCGCGGTCTCCACCGCGGACACCCAGCAGCGCAGGGCCAGCAGCAGCTGGGGCGAGGGCTCGCTGACGCCGACCCGGTCCAGGATCAGGGTCCGTACGCCGTCTCGGACCCGGTCGATCTGGGCCTCGGTCTCCTCCGTGGAGATCACCGAACCCCCGTTGAGCAGGGCCGCGTAGGACGGGGCGTAGGAGTCCGCGAAGTCGACGAAGGTGCGCAGGGCCACCCGCAGCTGCTCGGCCGGAGGAAGGTCGTCGGGCGGGGCCAGCCGCGACATGAGCTCGGACATGGCCTGTTCGAGCGCGGCCCGGCGCAGCTCGGCCATGTTGGGGAAGTAGCGGTAGACCAGGGCCCGGGAGACGTCCGCCGCCTCGGCGACCTCCTCGGGGGTGACGTCGCCGGGCGGGCGCCGCGCGAACACGCGCAGCGCCGTCCGGATCAGGTCCGCCCGGCGTTCGTGTGGCGCCATACGGCGTGGCCGCCGCCCGGTACCCGGTCCGTCGACCGGGACCGCTGAACCCGTCACCCGCGCCTGGTGACGGTCGGCCCTGTGGGACACCACCGCTGTCGTAACCTCCCGAGCCCTCCGGCCCCTCCTCGTCGGGGCACCCCTTCCGAAACTACCGCCCCCGGGAACCGCTCACAGGTCCAGCACGAGCCGTGTGCCCTCGTCGGCGCGGGAGACGCACAGGGCGAACCCCGCGCCGCGCGGGGACCCGCCGGTGGGCCGGTCACGGTTGTGGGGCTCCCCGGACAGCAACCCCACCCGGCAGGTGCCGCAGAAGCCCTGGCGGCAGGAGTAGGCGGTCTCCGGTCGGGCCCGGAGCACCACGTCCAGGGCGGACTCGTCCTCCGGGACGGGGAGCACCGGCCCCGCGCGGCCCAACCGCACCTCGAACCGGCGCCCGTCGACGACGGGCGGCGGCGAGAAGCGTTCGGAGAAGAACGGGGTGCCCGGGGGCACCCGTCGCCGCAGCGCGTCGATCAGCGGGGCCGGTCCGCACACGTACACGGCCGTGCCCGGGCTGAGCCCGGCGAGGAGTTCGGCGGCGTCCGGGGGCCCGTACTCGTCGTCGGGGCGCACCGTCACGTCCGCGTCCCGGGACGGTGCGGGGAGCGCGTCCAGGAACGGCATGCTCTCCCGGCTCCGGCCGGTGTAGACGAACCGGAACGGGCGGTCGGCGGCGTGCGCGGCGCGGACCATCGGCAGAACCGGTGTGACGCCGATGCCGCCCGCCACGAAGAGGTACCGGTCGGCCCGTGCGAAGGGGAACGCGTTGCGCGGCCCGCGCAGCGTGAGAACGTCCCCCTCGGCGAGTGCGTGCGCCAGGCCCGAACCCGTGCCGCCGTCGATACGGCGCACCGCGATCCGGTAGGCGGTACGGTCCCGCGGGTCGCCGCACAGGGAGTACTGGCGCACCACACCGTCGCCGAGCACCACGTCCACGTGGTGGCCGGGCTGCCAGCGCGGCAGTGCGACACCGGGGCGCGCGGGGACCAGGGTGAGGGCCGCCACGTCCCGAGCGGGTCGTTCCACGCGGGCGACCCGTACCGTCAGGTCCCCGGTGGGCGAGGGCGACCGTCGGCCGGGGCGCCAACGTGAGGTGAGCGGCTCGATCCGCGCGGCCACGCGCTCCAGGGCCAGCATGAACCGGTCGGGGTGCCCGCCACGGCCGAACAGGGACACCGGAGGGCGCGGGGCCGCGTACGACTCGGCGCTGTGCGCGGTCCTCCCGCCGCCCCGTTCCCAACCGTCCGCGTTCCAGTGGGGTGTGTTCTTCACTGTGCGCCCTCCCCGCCCGCGGCCTCCCGCTCAGTGGCCTCCCGCCCCGCGGCGTCGGCGGCCCGGGCGGCGGGGGAGACCGCAAGGTAGGCCACGGCCTGGCTGGTGGAACCGTAGTGCGAGGGGTGGTACCTGCGGCGCAGGTACTCGGGGATGGCCCGGGCCAGTCGGCCCAGACGCGGGATCAGGCCGCGCCTCCCGTCCCGTACGGCCCAGGAGGCCCTCGGCCGGCGCCCCCCGATCCTGCCCCTGAGGTAGGGGTCGTTGGCCACCAGGAACCGCACCCCGCGCACCCAGAGCGCGGCCAGCGCGAAGGCGGCCACCCCCATGGCGAGGGCGCGGCGCGGGTAACCGCCGTCCAGGTGTGCGTAGAGGTCGTGGGCGACCGCGCGGTGCTCCACCTCCTCCGCGCCGTGCCAGCGCAGCAGGTCCAGCATGGTGGGGTCGGTGCCGACCTCGTCCAGCTTGCGGGCGTCCAGTACCCACTGGCCCAGGACGGCCGTGTAGTGCTCGATCCCGGCGATCACCGCGAGCCGGGTCCGCAGCCAGGCGAACTCGCGGTCGCCGGACAGGTCGCGGTCGCCGAGCACCACCCGGAACATCCAGGCGATCTGCTCCACGTAGGGGCGCGGGTCCAGCCCGTGCGCGTCCATGTGGTCGAGGACGCCCGCGTGGGCCTCCGCGTGCACGGCCTCCTGGCCGATGAAGCCGAGCACCTGTCCGCGGAGTTCGTCGTCGGTGATGTGCGGAACGGCCTGCTTGAAGACCTCCACGAACCAGCGTTCCCCCTCCGGGAGCAGCAGGTGGAGGACGTTGATCACGTGGGTGGCGAAGGGTTCGCCGGGGATCCAGTGCAGGTCCAGCTCACTCCAGTCGAACCGGACGTCGCGGGCGTGCAGCACGAGCCGGTCGGGCTCGTCCGCGCCGGACTCGACGGGTGTGGTGGGTGCGAGGGTGTCGTCACCGCTCATGGTCGGCCTCCGTGACGGGTCGAGGGGGTCGGAGAGGGGCAGGGGCGGGGGACGGCTCAGAGCGGCGGGGCCACACGGGCGTATCCGCGGACGGCGGCCGGGGAGATCCGGGACAGGGCCAGTCCGATGTGCGCCTCGCTGGTGACCGGGACCATCTCCGGGTCGGACTCGACGGCGTCGGCGATCCGCCGGGCCGCCCTCTCCGGGGTGTAGCCGCGCAGCCGGTACAGCCGGTTGAGCCGGTCCTTGGTGCGGGAGACCTCGCCCAGGCCGGACACCCGGGCGCTGGAGACGATCCCGGTGTCGATCAGGCCCGGGCAGACCGCCGTGACGGACACCCCTCGGCCCGCGAGTTCGCCGCGCAGGGAGTGGCTGAGCGCCAGGACCGCGGCCTTGGTCGCCGAGTAGGCGCCGTACAGGCGTGAGGGCAGGTAGGAGGCAGCGGAGGCCGTGTTGACGATCCGGCCGCCGCCCCCGCTCTCCACCATCATGGGGGCGAACGCGCGGACCCCGTTGATCACGCCCCACAGGTTGACGTCCACGACGCGTTCGAGGTCCTCAGTGGTCGCCTCCAGGAAGGGTCCGGCCACGCCGATCCCGGCGTTGTTCACGACCATGTCGGGCACCCCGTACTCCTCGCGCACCCACGAGGCGAGCTCGTCCATGGCGGCGGCGTCGGTGACGTCCACGCGTCGGGCGGCGGAGCCGGGGGTGACCAGGGAGCAGAGCGCGGCGGTGCGCTCGGCGGCGGGCCCGTTGACGTCGACGGCGACGATCCGCGCGCCGCGTTCGGCCAGCTCGAAGGCGAGACAGCGTCCGATGCCGCCACCCGCCCCGGTGATCACGGCGACCTGCCCGGCGAACGCGCCGCCGTGGCGGCGGGCCTGGTGGGCGGTGAGGTTGCGGACCGGGCGCGGCGCACCGGACTCGATCTCCGCCACGAACGCGCGGACGCGGCGGGCCACGGGAGCGGGACGGGAACGGAGTGACCAGTGTCCTCCGTGGAAGCGGTGGAAGCGGAAGTCGTCCGCCCAGCGCCCGGCGTTGGACTGGACCTGGTCGACCATGAACGCGTCGTGGGTGGGGGCCAGAGCCTGCACCGGCACGCCGGTGCGGCGCCCGGTGGGCCGGGTGAAGCGGCGGAGCATGTTGGCGCGGTACAGGGCCAACCCGTTGAGGTAGTCGCGGGTGGTGCGCCTGGCGGGCACGCGGGGGCCGCCGCCGACGTGTTCCAGAGCGGCCAGGGCCAGGCCGCCGATCCCGCTGAGCCAGGCGGCCTCGGGCAGTCCGGGGGTGCTGAGGAAACCGATGTAACTGGAGCGGACGGCTTGGCGCAGCACGTTCCGGACCCCGTCCGGGGCCTCCCGGAGCCAGTGGCCCGCGTGGTCGAGGTCGGGGCCGGAGAGGGAGGTGAAGGACGCGAAGCGGTGAGCGTGGGCGGGCTCGGTGACGGCGTGCCAGGTCTGGATGGAGCCCCAGTCGTGGGCGACCAGGTGCACGGGGTGGTCGGGGCTGACGGAGTCGACCACGGCGCGCAGGTCGTCGGCCAGCTGGCCCAGCAGGTAGCCGGAGCGGTCGTCGGGGGCGGTGGAACGCCCGGCGCCCCGGACGTCGTAGGTGACGACGTGGTGGTCGGCTGCCAGGTCGGCCGCGAGGGCGTCCCAGACGCTGGCGTTGTCGGGGTAGCCGTGGACCAGCACGAGGGTGGGCCCGGACGGGTCCCCGGCGGAGTAGACGGCCAGGCGCTGGCCGTCGGTGGCGGTGACGTGGCGGTGCGGTCGGGTGCTCATGCGGTCGCGGTCTCCTCGCTGGTGTCGGTGGGGGCGGGGGACGTCCGTGCCCAGCGGCGGACGTGCGGCAGGTCGTCGTCCAGCCAGTGGGCGTCGTCCTCGGTGACGACGAGGATCTCCTCGAACTTCACCCCCATGTCGCGGAAGCCGATGTGGGGTTCGACCGCCCACATGCCGGGGGTGGCGGGGTGCGCCGAGACGTCTCCGTCGGCCCACAGCGGGGAGCGGTGGTGCACGCGTTCGACGAGGAGGTCACCGAAGAGGGTCTGGAGGGAGCGGACGCCGAAGCCCGCGACGATCGCCCGGGGCAGCCGCGACTCGACCTTCCCGACCTGGTGGGCGATGACCCGGCCCGGATAGATCCGGTGTCGGTTCTCGTAGCCCTGTTCGCGGATGAGGGCGTCCACGGCGCGGTAGACGTCCTGGAGGGTGTCGCCGGCGCGGACCCGATCCACGATCAGGTCCCGGTGCGCGCGCAGGTCGTCCATGAGGAGGTCGTGGAGGGGGTTCTCGCCCAGGTAACCGGAGTAGCCGATGTCGGCGACGTAGCCGTCCCGGACGGGGGCGCAGTCGAGGATGAAGGGCATGCCCTCCTCCAGTCGGCGTCCGGTCGGGAAGAACTGGAGCGGGACGTGGAAGTTCCGGAAGGCGGTGCGGTCCCCGAACCAGGCGAAGGGGGTGTGGAACCAGTCCTGGACCCCGCGTTCCTCCAGGTGTTCACGGATCCGCCGGGCGGCCTCGCGTTCGGTCACGCCGGGTTCGAGGGTGGCCGCCACGTCGCTGGCGGCCTGGTACGCGAGCTGTTGCAGCTCACGGAAGGCGTCGAGCTCGGACCGGGAGGCTGTGTCCCCGGTCACGTTCTTGTGAGACATTCCGTCATGTTAGACAGACTGTCAATAAGAGTCCAGGGGCGGGGCCGGCGCTTCGCCGTGTCGTGGCGCTGGCCTCACGGGGGCGCGAGAGGCGTGGCGCGGGCGCGGTCGCGCGGGCGGGGTGTCCGGGAACGACGGCGGGGGGGNCACGGGTGCGTTCCTGGGGTGCGGGGGAGGGACGGACGGGGTCTCCGGTCCGGGAGGGCGTGGTGCGGGGCGAGGTGTCCGGAAGGCCGTTAGTGCGAGCCCTCGTAGGTGTGCAGCGACTCGCTGATCTTCTCGGCGGCGGAGACCACGGCCTGCGAGTGGATGCGGCCGGGGGACCGGGTCAGGCGCTCTATGGGGCCGGAGACCGACACCGCCGCGATCACGCGACCACCGGGTCCGGACACCGGGGCGGAGACCGAGGCCACGCCCTGCTCGCGCTCGGCGACGCTCTGGGCCCAGCGGCGGCGCCGCACCTGGGCGAGGCTGGCGGCGGTGAAGCGGGCCCCCACGAGCGAGCGGCGGATGCGGTCGGAGTCCTCCCAGGCCAGCAGGACCTGGGCGGCCGAACCGGCGTTCATGGGCAGTTCGCTGCCGACGGGGACGGTGTCGCGCAGGCCGCTGCTGCGTTCGGAGGCGGCCACGCACACGCGCAGGTCGCCCTGGCGGCGGTAGAGCTGGGCGCTCTCGCCGGTCAGGTCGCGCAGCTGGACCAGGACCGGTGCGGCCACGGCGAGCAGGCGGTCCTCGCCGGTGGCGATCGACAGCTCTCCCAGGCGCGGCCCGAGCACGAACCTGCCCTGGCTGTCCCTGGTGACCATGCGGTGCCGTTCCAGGGCGACGGCGAGACGGTGGGCGGTGGGGCGGGCCAGACCGGTGATCTGGACCAGCTGGGCCAGCGACGCGGGCCCCGACTCCAAAGCGTCGAGGACGGACATCGTCTTGTCCAGGACACCGACACCGCTGGATGAGCTAGAGTTGTCCATGGCTTGATATTGCCGTCTCGAAATATGGAATGCAAGTCGGCCGCACATCCGTGCGCGAGGCCAGCGGCCCTGGCGAAGCACCCCGTGACGAGGCGAGCACGAGACGCGACACACGAGAGGGGCGATCGCCCATGGCACGCACGATGGCCGAGAAGGTCTGGGAGGAGCACGTCGTCCGGCGTGCCGACGGCGAGCCGGACCTGCTCTACATCGACCTCCACCTCGTCCACGAGGTGACCAGTCCGCAGGCCTTCGAGGGTCTGCGACTGGCGGGTCGAGGCGTGCGCCGCCCGGACCTGACCATCGCGACCGAGGACCACAACGTCCCGACGATGGACCTCCTGGCCCCCATCGCCGACCCGGTCTCCCGCAAGCAGGTCGAGACCCTGCGCAAGAACTGCTCCGACTTCGGGGTGCGCCTGCACCCCATGGGCGACATCGACCAGGGCGTCGTGCACGTGGTCGGTCCCCAGCTCGGTCTCACCCAGCCGGGCATGACCGTGGTCTGCGGCGACAGCCACACCAGTACCCACGGCGCGTTCGGCGCCCTGGCCTTCGGTATCGGCACCAGCCAGGTCGAGCACGTCCTGGCCACCCAGACCCTGCCGATGCAGCCGTTCAGGACGATGGCCGTCACCGTCAACGGCACGCTCCGGCCCGGGGTGTCCGCCAAGGACATCATCCTCGCCGTGATCGCGAAGATCGGCACCGGCGGCGGTCAGGGCTACGTCATCGAGTACCGGGGCGAGGCCATCGAGGCCCTGTCCATGGAAGCGCGCATGACGGTGTGCAACATGTCCATCGAGGCGGGCGCCCGTGCCGGGATGATCGCCCCGGACCAGACCACCTTCGACTACGTCCAGGGCCGCCCGCACGCGCCCCAGGGCGCGGACTTCGACGCCGCCGTCGAGCACTGGAAGAGCCTGCGCACCGACGAGGGCGCGGAGTTCGATGCCGAGGTGGTCCTGGACGCCGACGAGCTCAGCCCGTTCGTCACCTGGGGCACCAACCCGGGTCAGGGCGTGCCGCTGGACGCCGAGGTGCCCGACCCCGCGTCCTACGAGGACCCCTCCGCGCGCGCTTCCGCCGAGAAGGCCCTGAAGTACATGGACCTCAAGGCCGGGACGCCGATGCGTGAGGTGAGCGTGGACACGGTCTTCCTCGGCTCGTGCACGAACGGCCGGATCGAGGACCTGCGCGCGGCCGCCGAGATCGTGCGCGGACGCAGGGTCGCCGACGGCGTCCGGATGCTCGTTGTGCCCGGTTCCATGCGGGTCAAGGAGCAGGCCAACGAGGAGGGCCTGGGGCAGGTCTTCCTGGACGCGGGCGCCGAGTGGCGCGAGGCGGGCTGCTCGATGTGCCTGGGCATGAACCCGGACCAGCTCAAGCCCGGTGAGCGCAGCGCCTCCACCTCCAACCGCAACTTCGAGGGGCGCCAGGGCCGGGGCGGCCGCACCCACCTCGTGTCGCCGCAGGTCGCCGCGGCCACCGCGGTGCGCGGCACCCTGTCCTCGCCCGCCGACCTGGACCCGCAGTAGTCCCCGACCCCGTCAGGAGAGTCCTCCCATGGAGAAGTTCGACGTCCACACCGGTCGGGCCGTCCCGCTGCGCGCCAGCAACGTCGACACCGACCAGATCATCCCCGCCGTCTACCTCAAGCGGGTCAGCCGCACGGGGTTCGAGGACGGCCTGTTCGCCGAGTGGCGCAAGTCCGACCCGGACTTCGTGCTCAACCGCCCCGAGTACGAGGGTGCGTCCGTCCTGGTGACCGGGCCGGACTTCGGTACCGGCTCCTCCCGTGAGCACGCCGTGTGGGCGCTCCAGGACTACGGCTTCAAGACCGTGCTGTCCTCGCGCTTCGCGGACATCTTCCGGGGCAACTCGCTCAAGGGCGGCCTGCTGACCGTCCTGCTGCCGCAGGAGGTCATCGACCGGCTGTGGGCGGCCGTCGAGGCCGACCCCGCCACCGAGGTCACGGTGGACCTGGTGGCGCGTGAGGTGCGCGCCCCGGGGGCGGACGTGCGGGAGCCGTTCGAGCTCGACGACTACACCCGCTGGCGTCTGCTGGAGGGTCTGGACGACATCGCCCTGACCCTCCGTCACACGGACGAGATCGGTGAGTTCGAGACCACGCGGGAGCCCTGGAAGCCCGTCACGCTCTAGTTCCGGAACGCCTCTCCGACACGGGATCGGGGGTCGCTGTGACTCAGCGCACCCCCGGTCCCGAATAATTTTACCTTTACTTGACGTGAGCGTTCGCTTACGGTCTTTGTGTCCTTAAGCGCGGCGCGCCCGGAGCCCGGAATCCGGTTATACGTAGGCTTTTGAGGCCCACAGAAGGGGGCAAAAGGGGCTGGTTCACCACCCCCTCCCCTTGCTCAACATCCGTCGCGGAGGGTGACCTCGCAGGTCGGAAGGGCCCCGACACGCCTTGCCCGTGGGCGTTTGTATTTGTGTAAGGGCCTCTGCTTCCCCTAATTTCGTGCGAGCAAGGGGGAACCGGAGGAACCTTATGAACAAGCGTGACCTGATCGACGCGATCTCCGACCGTCTCGGAGACAAGAAGACCGCGACCGAAGCGGTCAACGCTGTGCTTGAGACCATTCAGGCCACCGTGGCGTCGGGCGACAAGGTCGCCATCACGGGCTTCGGCGTTTTCGAGAAGTCCGAGCGTGCGGCTCGTACCGCCCGCAACCCCGCCACTGGCGCCACGATCAACGTCCCCGCGAGCTTCGTTCCGAAGTTCCGCGCTGGCGCTGACTTCAAGGCGCTCGTCAACGGCGACAAGAAGTAGTCTCGCCGCCGTCAGGCGGAGAGGCGTACCCGCCCGGGTTCCCGTCAGGGGACCCGGGCGGAGTGCTGTCCGGGGTGCGGACCACCGTCCTCGGGACCGGGGCGACGCCGGGCCGCGTCGGGGGAGACCACCGGCGCGAGGTCCAGCAGGGCGCGGGTGCGGGGGCCCACGCCCATCGCGGAGGCGGCCGCCAGGTCCTCGGGGGTGTCCACGTCCCGCCGGACCGACTCCACGCCCGGGACGGACAGTTCCCGGGCCCCACCGGCCAGGTGGCGCGCGCGTGAGGCCCCTTCGAAGGCCGGGGCCAGCAGTCTGCCGGGCGCCGCGGCGAGCAGGGTGGTCCCCACACCGGGTGTGTCAGCCAGGAACGACCGTTCGTGGCCGGAGGCGGCCGCCAGGACCCGCTCCAGCTCCTCCGCCCGCAGCGCGGGCAGGTCGGCGGAGAGCGCGCACACACCGAATCCCGGCAGTCTCCCGGCCGCGATCCGCGCTCCGTGCTCCAAGGCGGGGTTCAGCCCCCCGCCCGGCTCACCGCCGACCACCACCGCGCCCAGCTCCGACAGTTCGGCGCGCGCACGGGGGTCCTCGGTCACCGCGAAGACCGCCGCCGTCGCCGCGCACGTCCGCGCGGCGGCCACCGTGTCGCAGGCGATCGCGAGCGCCAGCTCCTCCCGCCGCTCCCCGGCGGCCCGGGCCAGTCGTGTCTTGGCCATGCCGAGGTGCTTGACTGGGACGATCAGGGACCAGCGCACCCCGGCGCGCGGGGCCCCGTCGCGCTCTCCAAAGCCGGTCACGGTTCCCCCGGGACGTTGATACGGCCACGACAGTGACGAGGGTAGGCCTTCGGGGTACGGCGCGGCGCGGGCGCCCTGGGCGTGTCCGTCCGGGCCGGAAACGGCGTAACCCGGAACTTCGGGACACGTCCTAGACTGAGTCGGTTGAGCTTCCGTGGTCCGGACCGGGCCGGGAGCGAGAAGTGAGGAGTCCCCCGTGGCCAAGCAACGAGAATCGCGATGGGTCAAGTGGGTCGTGTCCCGCATCGTCCGGTTCGTCCTGTGGTTCGTGACCAAGCCCGAGTGGAAGGGCACCGAGCACGTGCCCGCGCAGGGCGGCGTGATCATCGCCGCCAACCACCTGTCGGTGACCGATCCCCTGACGGTCGCGCACTTCCTCTACATCGGTGCCCGCCGCTGGCCGACCTTCACGATGAAGGACGGGGTCATGAAGATCCCCGTGGTCCGCTCGGTGGCCAGGAGCACCGGCCAGATCCCGATCAAGCGCGGCAGCGCCGACGCGGTCAAGGCGCTGGGCGAGGCCGAGAAGGCGCTGGTCCAGGACGGCTCGTCGGTGATCTTCTACCCGGAGGGCACCTGCACCCGCGACCCCGAACTCTGGCCGATGACCGCCAGGAACGGCGTGGCCCGGCTGGCCCTGACCACCGGGGTCCCGGTCATCCCCGTCGCGCACTGGGGCGAGCAGAACATCCTTCCCTACGGTGAGAAGAAGCCGCGCCTGCTGCCCCCGCGCAAGCGCATCCAGTTCCACGCCGGTCCGGCGGTGGACCTGTCCGCCTTCCAGGACAAGCCGCTCACCGCGACCGTCCTGGACGGCGCCACCCGGGCGATCATGGCCGACATCACCGCGCTCCAGGCCGAGATCCGCGGCGAACAGCCGCCCGCCGAGCCCTTCGACTTCCGGAAGGCCCGCCAGCAGGAGGCCGAGGCCCGGCGCGCGGAGCGCGGGACCGAGGAGCCGGAGGACGCCCGGAGCGCCGACGCCGACACTGACAACGGGAAGAACAGCACGGGGGCATGACCGACCAGATGAGCGCTGACAACGTGAAGGTCGCGGTTCTGGGCAGCGGGTCCTGGGGGACCACGTTCGCCAACATCGTCGCCGACGCCGCGGACCTCGCGCGCAAGAACGGCGAGGGTCCCGTGGCCGAGGTGGTCCTGTGGGGGCGCCGGGCCGAGGTCGTCGACGCGATCAACGAGTCCTCGGAGAACCCGGAGTACTTCCCCGGGATCACGCTCAACGCGGGGCTGCGCGCCACCACGGACCCGGCCGAGGCGCTGACCGGCGCCCGGGTCGTGGTGCTGGCCGTCCCCTCGCAGACCCTGCGGCAGAACCTGGCCGCCTGGCGCGAGCACATCGCCGAGGACGCCGTGGTGGTCAGCCTCATGAAGGGCGTCGAGCTCGGCACCCTCATGCGGATGAGCCAGGTGGTCGGTGAGGTCCTGGATCTGCCCCGGGAGCGGATCGCCGTGGTGTCCGGGCCCAACCTGGCCCGCGAGATCATCGAGCGCCAGCCCGCCACCGCCGTGGTGGCGTGCCCGCACGAGGAGACGGCCGTCCTGCTCCAGGGGCTGTGCAAGTCCGCGTACTTCCGGCCGTACACCAGCACCGACCTGGTGGGCGTGGAGATCGGCGGCGCGATGAAGAACGTGATCGGCCTGGCCGTCGGCGTGGCCGAGGGCATGGGGTTCGGTGACAACACCAAGGCGTCGCTGATCACCCGGGGCCTGGCCGAGACCACCCGGCTGGCGGTCACCCTCGGCGCCGACGAGCACACCCTGTCCGGACTGGCCGGGATGGGTGACCTCGTGGCGACATGCTCGTCCCCGCTGTCGCGGAACCGGACCTTCGGTGAGAAACTGGGCGCGGGCAAGACCCTCGAACAGGTCATCGCCGAGACCAGGCAGACGGCCGAGGGGGTCAAGTCCTCCGAGTCGATCCTCGAACTCGGGTGGACCCACGGGGTCGACATGCCGATCACCGAGTCCGTCGTCAAGATGATGCACCACGACATGAGTCCGGCCCAGGCGCTGCTGGCGTTCATGTCACGCAGCACCAAGCCGGAACGCTACGGGGTCTGAGAGCGAGCACGATGACACACACACCCGGTCCCGGGAGCGCGGGGGAGCACACGCGGGCGGTCCGGGCCCCGGCGGCCCCGGTCCCCACCGAGCGCCCCATGCGGATGCCCGTCCACCGAGCCACCACCTACGCGTTCGACACCTCGCAGGGGTTCGCCGACGTGCTGGCCGGTACGCGCGACGGCTACTCCTACGCCCGCATCGACAGCCCCACCGTGGACGCCTTCGCGGACGCGGTCGCGGCGCTGGAGGGCGCGGGGCTCCCGGACCGGGTGCGCGGCCAGGCCTTCGCCTCCGGGATGGCGGCCATCAGCACCGTGCTGCTCGCCCTGACCGAGTCGGGCGCGCACGTGGTGGCCTCCCGCTCGATCTACGGCAACACGTACTCGCTGCTGGACCGGCTGATGCGCCGCTTCGGCGTCCGCACGGACTTCGTGGACATCACCGACCTGGACGCCGTCGAGGCGGCGGTCACCCCCGAGACCCGGGTGGTCTTCACCGAGACCCTGTCCAACCCGTCCATGACCGTCTCCGACCTCCCCGGGCTGGCACGGATCGCGCGCGAGGCGGGCGCCGCCCTGGTGGTGGACTCCACGTTCGCCTCCCCGGCGGTCTGCCGCCCGCTGGAGTTCGGCGCGGACGTCGTCGTGCACTCGGCCACCAAGTACCTGGGCGGCCACAGCGACACCACCGGCGGCGTGGCGGTGGCCGCGCCCGACCTCATCGACCGCGTCCGCTCGGCCCGGATCGACCTCGGGCCGTGCCTGGCCCCGGACGAGGCCTACCTGCTGCACCGTGGCCTGGAGACCCTGCCGCTGCGGGTCGAGCGCCAGTGCGCGACCGCGGCCGCCTTCGCCGCCGCCCTGGAGGGGCACCCCCTCGTGGAGCGGGTCGACCACCCGTCGCTGCCCTCGCACCCCGGCCACGCGCTCGCGGGGAAGCTCTTCGACCAGGGCCGCCACGGCGCCGTGGTCACCGTCCACCCGCGTGGCGGCCGGGACGAGGGCATGGCCTTCGCCGATCGGCTGAGGGTGGCCACCATCGCCGCCTCCCTCGGCGGCACGCACACGCTGGCCGGGCACGTGGCCTCGACCTCGCACCGGAACATGAGCGGGGCCGAGCTGGCGGCAGCCGGTGTCTCGCCGGGCGCGGTGCGGTTCTCCATCGGCCTGGAGGACCCCCAGGACCTCATCGAGGACGCCCTCGCGGCGCTCGACGGGGGAAAGTGACACACGGGCGGTTTTCGCCCGTACCGGATTCATCAGCAGGCGAGATAGGGTCAGGCAGCATGTCGTCCGAGCAGCGCAAGATTCGGGTCGCCGTCGTCTTCGGCGGTCGTAGTTCCGAGCACGAGATCTCCTGCGTCACGGCGGGCAGCGTCCTGTCCGTCATCGACCAGGACCGTTACGAGGTCGTCCCGGTAGGGATCACGCCCACCGGCAACTGGGTCCTGACCTCCGGCGACCCCGAGAGCCTGCGCATCGACGCGGCGACCAAGGCCCTGCCGACCGTCTCGGAGGAGGGCGTCGAGATCGCGCTGCCCTTCGACGCGGCGGGTCAGCTCATGACCGTCAGCCCCAACGAGGGCACGCAGCGGCTGGCCGAGGTCGACGTGGTCCTGCCGCTGCTGCACGGGCCCTTCGGCGAGGACGGCACCATCCAGGGCCTCTTCGAGATGATGGGTGTGCGCTACGCGGGCGCCGGGGTGTTCTCCAGCGCCGCCGCCATGGACAAGGTCTTCATGAAGGCCCTGCTGGTCGGCAACTCCATCCCCACCAGCGACTACGTCGCCATCACCGAGCGCAGCTGGCGGACCGAGCGCAAGAAGGTCCTGGACGACGTCGCGGAGCTGGGTCGGACGGTGTTCGTCAAGCCCGCCCGTGCCGGGAGCAGCGTCGGCATCAGCAAGGTGAGCGACGCCTCGGACACCGACGCCGTGATCGCCGCCGTCGAGGCCGCCCGTGAGCACGACCCGAAGGTGCTGGTGGAGGCGCAGGTCATCGGCCGCGAGATCGAGTGCGGCGTGCTGGAGTCCGAGGACGGCGGCACCCCCGACGTCTCCTTCCCCGCCGAGGTGCACGTGGCGGAGGGCTTCGACTTCTACGACTTCGAGGCCAAGTACCTGTCCACCAGCGGCCTGACCATCCCCGCCGAGATCCCGGAGGAGGCCACCGCCCGTCTGCGCGCGATGGCCGCCGACGTCTTCGAGGCCATGGGCTGCGAGGGCCTGGCCCGGGTGGACTTCTTCTACACCGAGGACGGGCGGATCCTCGTCAACGAGCTCAACACGATGCCCGGCTTCACGCCGTCGTCGGCCTTCCCGCAGATGTGGGGCGCCACCGGCCTGGACTACGCCGCGCTCGTGGAACGCATGATCACCACGGCGCTGCGCCGCAGCCCCGGTCTGCGCTGACCGCACGGAGACACGGAGGAGGGGGCGGGCGACCGGTGGGTCGCCCGCCCCCTCCGGCGTTCACGGGGGCCGTCAGGGGTGTCCCGGGGGCTGAGGCGCCCCCTGGGGTCCCTGCGGCTGCTCGGGCGGGGGCGAGTGGGGGTGCGGAGGAGTGCGCGGGTCCTGGGGAGGCTGGGAGCCCTGGGGTGTGGCGGGCAGCAGCTCACGCGCGAGGATGGTGCCGCCAGCCGTCGCCGCGGGGAACACCGCCACGGCGACGAAGGGGATCGCCAGCAGGAAGTACGTGGGGACCGCGAAGCCCAGCACGCGCCAGCGCCGGGTGCCCATGAAGCGGCGGCGGTCGCGGACCAGGAGCAGGCCGCGGCGGTCGAAGGCGCTCGCGGTGAGCTCCACGCCCAGCAGCCACCCGCCCATCACGGCGGTCAGCACCGGTCCGATCATCCAGCCCACCAGCGGGATGAGTCCCAGCAGGAACGCGCCCGCGGTCACCAGGAGGGAGACCAGCACGATCCCCACGGACTGGCGGATCGAGCGGACCAGCCCGGCGGCCAGGGACTCCTCCGGGGCCTCCGGCGCCCCGCCCAGCTCCTGTTCGACCAGCTCGGCGATCTTGTCGTAGATCGGCGCGCCCAGGCCCAGGGTGACCGTCGTGAACGCCACCACCATGACCAGGACCGCCCCGGCGAGCAGACCCACGGACAGGGCGCCGCGCAGCAGGCCCTGCCAGACGGTGTCCCACTCCCGGGCGAAGGGCGTCGCCCACGCCACCAGGTCCGTCAGGTTCACCGCCAACGTGACCAGCGCCGCCAGGAACAGCAGCGACGTGATCAGGGCGGGCAGCGCGCCCAACAGGAACAGGCGTGGTCTGCGGAGCACGATCGCCAGACCGCGCAGCAGAACGCCGAAACCACCGAAGACCTCACGTACGGGATTCACGGGCGAACACTAGCGCTCCCAGACCGACCGGTACCACCCAGCCCGTGCGAGCAGCTCCTCGTGGGTCCCCGACTGGAGCACCCGGCCGTCGCGGACCACATAGACGCGGTCCACCCGGTCCAGGCCGGTGAGGTCATGGGTGATGAGCAGGGTGGAGAACCCCTCGGCGGCGTCGAGCAGGTCGGCCACCACCGCGTCGCGGGTGTCCGGGTCCAGGTGCGCGGTCGGCTCGTCCAGCACGAGCACGCGCGGTGCGGCGAGCACGGCCCGCGCCAGCGCCAGCCGCTGCCGCATCCCGCCGCTCAGCCCCGTGCCGTGCGAACCCACCTGGGTGTCCAGCCCCTTGGGCATCGCCTCGACCTCACCGGCCAGGCGCGCCCCGCGCAGCGCCGCCCACAGCTCGTCGTCCCCGGCCTCCGGCCTGGCCAGCCGCAGGTTCTCCCGGAGCGTGGAGGCGAACACGTGCGGGTCCTGCGGAACCCCGGAGACCACACGGCGGACCTCGTCGGCCGGGTAGTCGGTGATGTCCACGCCGCCGATCTCCACGCGGCCGCCGTCCGGGTCCATGAAGCGCAGCAGCACGGAGGCGAGCGTGCTCTTGCCCGCGCCGCTCGGGCCCACCACCGCCACCGTCGCCCCGGCGGGGATCTCCAGATCCACCCCGTCCAGCGCCCACGGTTCCCCGGGGCCGTACCGCACGCGCAGGCCGCGCACCCGCACGGTGGCGTCGGCCGCCGGGTCGATCTCCCACCCCTCCCGCGTGGGTGGCGCGACTCCGGGCGGCGTGTCGAGGACACCGAACAGCCGCTCGCCGCTGGCCCGGATCGAGCCCAGCCGCGCCGCGACGGCGGGTAGCGGGGCCACGATCTCGAAGGCGGCCAGCGTGGTCAGCACCAGCACCGCCAGCGCCGTCGGGCCGATCATCCCGTCGTCCACGGCCAGCACGCCCAGGAACAGGGCGCCCCACACGGTCAGCCCGGTGATCAGGGCGTTGGCCCCGGCGCTCAGGCCGAGGGTCGCGGCGTCGCGCCGGGCCACCCGTGTGAGCTCGGCGTCGGCCTCGTTCACCCGGGCCACCTGACGCTCCATCGCCCCGTAGGCGACCAGGTCCGGGGCGCCCTGGAGGGTGTCCACCAGGGTCGTGGAGAGGCCTCCGCGCGCCCGGGCCTCCCGCCGTCCCGGCCCGCGGCCCAGCGCGGCGGCGGCCAGCGGAACCGCGAGCCCGGCGAGCAGCAGCCCCGCCGCCAGCAGCAGGCCCCCGGGGACGTACACCACGGTCAGGACCAGCACCGTGGCACCACCGGTGACCACCGACACCAAGGGCGGCGTCAGTCCGCGCACCAGCAGGTCGAGGGTGGCCTCGGTGTCGTTGACCAGGCGTGACACCAGGTCGCCGGAGCGGAAGCGCCCGAACGGCTCGGTCCGGGCCAGTCGCTCGAACACCCGGACCCGCACCTCGGCCAGGGTTCGGAAAGCCGCGTCGTGGGTGACCAGGCGCTCCAGGTAGCGGGTCACGCCCTTGCTCACGCCCAGCGCCCGGGTGGCGACCACGGCGACGCTCAGCGCGGTGATGGAGGGGTGGTTGGCCGCGGTGGCCAGCATCCAGGCGGCCACGCCCAGCAGGGCCACGCCCGAACCGGTGGCGGCGGCGCCGAGCAGCACGCCCAGAGCGAACCGCGCGCTCCGGGGCCGGGCCAGTCCGATCATCCGGCGCAGGGGGTCCCGGCGCCGTTCCCGTTCTCCGACCTCCCACGGGTCGGTGGCGGCGGTCGTCTCGGCGCTCATCGGCGGGCCTCCCGGGTCAGCAGCGGAAGCGCGGTGGTCCTGAGGTTCGCGCCGAGCGCGGACTCGGCCCACCCGGTGTCGTGGGCGACGATCACGGCGGTACGCCCCTCCAACAGGCGGGCCACCGCGGTGCGCACGGCCCCGGCGTTCTCGGGGTCCAGGTGCGCGGTGGGCTCGTCCAGCAGCACCAGCGGCGCGTCCCGGCACATCGCCCGGGCCAGGGCGATCCGCTGCCGCTGTCCGGCGGACAGGCGCGCGCCCCGTTCGCCCAGCCGGGTCCCGTACCCCTCGGGGAGGGCGGACACGAACGCGTCGGCCTCGGCCATCCGCGCCGCCTCCCGCACCCGGTCCATGTCGGCGTCGGGCGCGCCCAGCCGGATGTTGTCGGCGACGGACACGTCGAACAGGTAGGGGTGCTGGGGCACCCAGGCGACGCCCAGACGCCAGTCGTCGGCGGGCACTTCGTCCATCGGGGTCCACCGCCCGCCGGGAGCCCGCACGCTGATCCGCCCCTCCGTGGGCTCTCGGAGCCGCAGCAGGAGGGACAGCAGGGTGGTCTTGCCCGAGCCGCTGGGCCCGGTGAGCAGCAGGTGCTCACCGGAGCGGACGGTCAGGTCCAGTCCGGCCAGGGCGGGCACCTCGCGGCCCGGATAGAGCAGACCCACCCCCTCGAAGCGGATGTCACCCGAGGCGGCGGGTGCGGGGACCCCGGTCGGTGCCGGGGCCCGCCGCTCCTCGCCGTCGCCGACCCGACCACCCGTCCCGCGCTCGCGGTCGAGTTCGGTGAAGACCTGGTCGGCGGCGGCCACGCCCTCCATGCTCGCGTGGAACCGGGCGCCCACCTCGCGCAGCGGCAGGTAGGCCTCGGGCGCGAGGATCAGGACCAGGAGGGCGGTCTGGTAGTCCATGTGCCCGCCGAGCAGGCGCAGTCCCACCTCGACCGCGACCAGCGCGACCGCCAGGGTGGCCAGCAACTCCAGGGCGAAGGCCGACAGGAACGCGATCCGCAGCGTCCCCATGGTCGCGGCCCGGTGGTCGTCGCCGACCCTCCGGATGATGGCGGCCTGGGCCTTTGCGCGGCGGAAGACCGCCAGGGTCGGCAGTCCCTCCACCACGTCGAGGAAGTGCCCGCCCAACCGGCTCAGCAGCCGCCACTGGCGCTCGGTGCGCTGTTGGGTGTGCATACCGATCAGCGCCATGAAGATCGGGATGAGCGGCAGGGTCACCAGGATGACGATCCCGGAGATCCAGTCCGCCCAGAACACGACCGCCAGCACCGCGAACGGCACGATGCAGGCCAGGACGAGTTGGGGCAGGTACCGGGAGAAGTACTCGTCGAGGGCGTCCAGGCCCCGTGTGGCGAGGGTGACGAGTTCCCCCGCCCGGGGCGAGTCGTTCTCCCGGTCACCACCCTCGGCCAGCCACACCCTGCCCGAACCGGTCACGTGGGAGACCAGTTGGCGCCGCAGCTGCGACTTCGTACGGGCGGCGCTGTGCAGGGCGGACGCCTCGGCGAGGTAGGAGAGCAGGGCGCGAACGATCGCGACTGCGGCCACGGCGGCGATCATCCAGCCCAGCGCGTCCATGCCCTCACCGGCCCACACCCCGGTGATGACCCGGGCCAACAGCCAGGCCTGGGCGAGGATGAGGCCGGTGATCAGCACGCCGCTGACCACGGTGACGGCCAGGTGCGTCCGGACCGCGCCCGCGGTGCGCACCAGACGTGGGTCGAGCGGTTTCATGTGCGTGGAACCTCGTGGCGTCGGGGCCCGGCCGGAGCGGTGAGGCCGACTGGGCGGATGAGTCGGGGACGCGGGATCACTGTGTGGTCCGGACCAGTATCCAGGGAGGTCGCCGATCGCGCCGTACCCCGCCCTCCGGGGCGATGCGGAGGGCGGAGGGTACGGCGCGGGGGAACGCTGCCGGTCAGGCGGCCCGTTCCGGCTCGTTCCCGGTCGGTGTGGTGGTGGGGCCGCCGATCTGCTCGCCGGTGACCCGCTTGCGGAAGACCCAGTAGCTCCAGGACTGGTAACCGATCACCAGCGGCAGGAACACCAGGGCCACCCACGACATCACGGTGAGCGTGTAGTCGGCGGACGAGGCGTTCTCGACGGTGAGGCTGAAGGCCGCGTCGGTGGTGGACGGGAGCACGTCCGGGAACAGCGACCCGAACAGCGCGGTCACTGCGGTCAGGATGGTCACCGCGGTGGCCAGGAACGACCAGCCCTCACGGCGGTACCAGGCCGCGACCACTCCGGCCACCAGGGCCAGGGCGGCGATCAGCACGAGCGGCAGCGTCCACGGCTTGCCGTAGGCGAACTGGGTCCACAGCAGGAACGCGGCTCCCGCGGGCACGGCCACGCAGGCGGTGACCAGGGTGGCGCGGCGGGCGCGGACCCGGACCGGCCCGTCGGTCTTGAGGGTCAGGAACACGGCGCCGTGCAGGGTGAACAGCGAGAGCGTCGTCAGCCCGCCGAGCAGGGCGTACGGGTTGAGCAGGTCCAGCAGGGACGCGGTGACGATGTGGTCGGAGTCCATCGCCACGCCCCTGACGATGTTGGCGAAGGCCACGCCCCAAAGGAAGGCGGGGACGGAGCTGCCGAAGAAGATGGCCCGGTCCCACCAGTCCTGCCAGCGCGGGTCGTCGCGCTTGCCCCGGTACTCGAAGGCCACGCCGCGCAGGATGAGCGCGATGAGGATCAGGAACAGCGGCACGTAGAACCCGCTGAACAGGGACGCGTACCAGGCGGGGAAGGCGGCGAACATGGCGCCGCCCGCCGTGAGCAGCCACACCTCGTTGGCGTCCCAGACCGGGCCGATCGAGTTGATGGCGACCCGGCGGTCCACGGAGTTGCGCCTGCCCATGAAGGGCAGCAGGGTGCCCACCCCGAAGTCGAATCCCTCCAGGACGAAGTACCCGATCCACAGGACGGCGATGGCGACGAACCAGATGACGGCCAGTTCCATGGTCGTTGGCTCCTAGTAGCTGAAGTGGGGGATCTGGGACTCGTCCTCGTCGTTCTCCAGATCCGGGACGAGGTGTGCGGGGCCCTTCTTGACGTACTTCCACAGCAGGCCGACCTCGATGACGAACAGCAGCCCGTACACGGCGGTGAAGATCCCGAGGCTCATGGCCACCGTCCCGAGGCTGACCCCGGGGGAGACGCTGTTCGCGGTGAGGAGTTCCCCGTGGACGGTCCACGGCTGGCGGCCCATCTCGGTGAGCACCCACCCGAAGATGTTGGCGAACAGGGCGGCGGGCAGGGCCGCGATCGCTGCGTAGTAGAACCACCGGGTCCTCGGCAGCCGCTCCCGTCCCCGGGTGAGCCACAGCCCCAGGGCGGCCACGGCCACGCCGAAGATCCCGAAGCCCATCATCAGCCGGAAGGCCCAGTACACGACGAACACGTTGGGGATGTAGTCCCCCGGTCCGTAGAACTCCTCGTAGGCCTCCTGGAGGTTGTTCATCCCGTGCACCTCGCCGTCGAAGTGCCCGGTGGCCAGGAAGCTCAGGATGTTGGGGACGCCGACGTCGATCGGGTTGTACCGCGCCTCGGTGTCGCCGACCGCGAACGTGGAGAAGGGCGCACCCTCCTCGGTCTCCCACAGGGCCTCGGCGGCGGCGAGCTTCATGGGTTCGTACTCGGCGGCGAGCTTGGCCTGGTGGTCGCCGGAGACGAACGTGAGCGCACCGGCCATGAGGGTGAAGACCAGGCCGACCTTCAGGGTGGAGCGGAAGAGCGCGAGGTCGCGCTTGGGCGGGGTGACGCCGACCTCTCCGGTGTCGTCGTGCCGGGTGTGGCGCCACAGCTTGAAGGCGCTGACGGCCACCACGAAGAGCCCGGCGGTGACGAAGGCGGCCGAGACGGTGTGCAGGTACGTGGACCAGGCCTGGTCGTTGCTGAGCACGGCCCAGATGTCGTTCAGTTCGGCGCGGCCGTTCTCCGGGTTGACCTCGTAACCGACGGGGCGGCGCATCCAGGCGTTGGCGGCGAGGATGAAGTACGCGGAGAGGTTGGTCCCGACGGCGACCACCCAGATGCAGGCCAGGTGGATGCCGCGCGGGAGCCGGTGCCAGCCGAAGATCCACAGTCCGATGAAGGTGGACTCCAGGAAGAAGGCCAGCAGGGCCTCCATCGCCAGGGGCGCACCGAAGACGTCCCCGACGAAGCGCGAGTACTCGCTCCAGTTCATTCCGAACTGGAACTCCTGCACGATCCCGGTGACCACGCCCATGGCGAAGTTGATCAGGAACAGCTTCCCGAAGAACTGGGTGGCCTGGAGGTACTCGTGTCTTCCGGTGCGGTACCAGAAGGTCTGGAGCACGGCCACGATGAACGAGAGCCCGATCGTCAGGGGGACGAAGAGGAAGTGGTAGATCGTGGTGACGCCGAACTGCCACCTCGCAAGGTCTAGAGCTTCCATGCCCGCCTCTCATGTACCGACCGCCGGTAGTACTACAAACTGTAGTGCTACTGCCTGTCGTACGTGGGTGGACCCCCCTGAGAGACAGGACACGTCCGGTCAGCGAGCGGGGTGACCCACCGGGACAGCCCCCGGGCAACACGACGGCGCGCCCCCGGTTCGGGGGCGCGCCGTCGTGATCGCGTCTTCGTGGCCCTGGTGCGGAACCGGGTCAGGGCCGTCGTGTGCAGGAGGGGCTACCCCCGCAGCTCCAGCAGCCGCTCCATGTTGTCCACCTCGGACTGCTGGGCGTCGACCATCCCCTGCGCGAAGGTGGTGACCAGCTCCTCGGTGCCGAGCTCCACCTCGGCCTCGGCCATCTCGATCCCGCCGAGGTGGTGGGCGATCATCAGCTCCAGGAAGAGGATCTCGGCCTCCTCGCCCTCGGCGTCGGCGAGCCGCACCAGCTGCTCCTCCGTGGCCCACCCCGGCATGGTCTCGGGGACCTCGCCCTCACCACCGCCGTGGTCGTGGTCTGCCATCCAGGTCATCGGCGGCTCCGAAGCACGGGCGTTCAGCCCCCACGAACTCAGCCAGCCCTGCATGATCCCGATCTGCGCCTGCTGGGTCCGTGCCATGTCCGTGGCGATCGTGTGCAGCTCGACGTCGTCGGTGCGTTCCATGACGACCAGCGACATGTCCACGGCCTGGGCGTGGTGCGTGCTCATGTCACGCAGGAAGCCGGCGTCGGCGCTCGTGTCCAGCGGGTACGACGGACGGCCCATGAGGAACCCCCCGATCAGCGCGAGGGCGACCAACGTCACTGCCATCCAGAGCGGGACGGAGCGTCCGGGTGAGGTCGGCGGCGCGGAGTCGCCGCCCTCCTCCGAGTACTCGTCGGGCTCGGCCGACCCGTCCTCGTACGACTCCTCGTCGGAACGGTCGGCGTCGCTCGCCGCCGCCCCGGTCACATGCCCCATCGGAACCACCCTGGTCAAATCGCACCACTCTGATGACAAAGTAGAGGATAGGAAAGTCCCATTCGACCACATCCAGCCCAGGAGACCCAGTGGCCAAGAAGACGAAGGCGGAGGAGCGTCGAGCTCGCGCCGCCGCCCTGCGGGAAGAGCAGCGCAAGAAGGAACGCCGCGCCAAGATCCTCAAGATCGCCGGGATCAGCGTAGCCTCCGCGGCGGTCCTGGGTCTGCTGGGAACCGCGGTCTTCATGGAGTTCCGCTCCCGCAACATCGCCGGTGTGCAGGAGTACGCCGTCGACGAGTACAACCACGTCCCGGACGGCCAGCGCGTCGACTACGAACAGTCCCCGCCGGTCGGGGGCCAGCACTGGAACAGATGGCAGAACTGTGGTGTGTACACCGAACCGCTGATGCCGGAGTTCGCGGTCCACTCCCTGGAGCACGGCGCGGTCTGGATCACCTACGAACCGGACATCGCCGAAGAGGAGATCGAGGCGCTCCAGGGCTTCTACAACCCCGGCGACTACCTCGTCATCAGCCCCTACGAGGGTGACATGCCCGCGCCGATCGTCGCCTCCAGCTGGGGCCGCCAGATCACCGCCGAGAGCGCGGACGACGAGGACCTCGCCCGCTACGTCCAGTTCTACGAGCGCGGCCAGGACGTCCCCGAGCCCGGCGCCGCGTGCTCCGGCTCCATCTCGTTCACCGCGGCCGAGATCGAGGCCGAGATCGCCGAGGACGGCGCGGACGCCGAGTCCCTGGAGGGCGCGGACAGCGACGAGTCCGGCTCGGACGCGGAGAACGAGGACACCGACTCCGAGGGCACCGACGAGCCCAGCGAGGCACCCGACGAGGGCGGAGAGTAGGGCCGAGGCGCCCCTCCGCCCACCCCGACACCACCCCAGGACGCGAAAACGGGGCCGAAGGCGATCCTCCCGCCTCCGGCCCCACACGTGTCTCGGGGGACGGGCGCCGCTCGGGCGCGGTCACTGCCGGGTGTCGGCCCGCTCTTCCAGGTGCTCGGCGATCAGGTCACTCAGTTCGCTCAGGGCCGGGGCGGGCGGGCCGTAGGAGGGCGGCACGGAGAGTTCGACGTAGGCCTCGCGCTCGACCGCCGTGTACACGGTGGGAGCGTCCTCGGGCTGGGGGAGCCACGCGACACCGTTGACCTCCTCCAGGATCGAGTCCAGTTCCAGGGAGGAGGGCTGGGGAACTCCGCATCGCAGGCCGATGGGCGGGTCGCCCCAGGCCGCCATGATCTCCGACTCGGGCTGGACCGTCGCGCGGTCGGCGCCGAGCAGGGTGTCCGGGAGGTCCGCGACCAGCGCCGCGCAGGCCTCCGCGGTCTGACCGTCCGTCTCGGGGGGTTGCATCTGCACGGTCTGGCCTCCGCAACCGGCCGTCACCAGGACGACGGCAAGGGCCGCTCCGAAGTAGCGCTTGGGCACGGGCAACCTCGCTCCGTCGACTCAGTCGACCTCAGATGTTGACGATGGGACAGGTAAGGGTACGGGCGATGCCGTCCAGACGCTGAATCCGGGCGACCACGAGGGAACCGAGGGCGTCCATGTCCTCCGCCCGCGCCTGCACGATCACATCGTAGGGACCGGTGACGTCGTTGGCCTGGTCGACCCCCGCGATCCCGCGCACACGCTCCGCGACCTCGGCGGCCTGGCCGACCTCGGTTTGGACCAGGATGTATGCCTGCACCATGTTGACTACTCCTTCGTGCCGGGCCGGGTGGGGTGCCGAGCGGACGCGACCCCGGCCGGAGGGGGCACAGCCGATGACGAACGGGTGACGAAAGTGGGGCCTGACCACGGGGTCTAGACCACTGCGCCGGAGCGTCACCGTACCCTGATCTGTGTGTTGAGCACCATTGGGGGTCTTGGCGAGTTCGCTCTGATCGAGCGCGTGACGGGCCAATTCCCCAGTACGGACGACGTAATCCTCGGACCCGGCGACGACGCCGCGGTCGTGGCCGCGCCCGACGGGCGCACGGTCGCGACCACGGACCTCCTCGTCGAGGGCCGCCACTTCCGGAGGGACTGGTCCACCGCCCGCGACGTCGGGCACCGCGCCGTGGCGCAGAACTACGCCGACGTCGCGGCCATGGGCGCGCGCCCCACCGGGCTGCTCATCGGCTTCGCCGCACCGGCCGAACTCCCGTTGGCCTGGGCCGAGGAGTTCACCGCCGGGGTACGGGACGAGTGTGCCCGGGCCGGGGGAGCGGTGGTCGGCGGTGACACGGTGGGCTCGCCGACCCTGACCATCGCCGTCACCGCTCTCGGGGACCTGGAGGGCCGGGCCCCGGTCCGCCGCGACGGCGCCCGGGCGGGGGACGTGGTCGCCTACACCGGCCACCTCGGCCTGTCCGCCGCCGGTCTCGCCCTCCTGGAACGGGGCGTCGACGGACCGGCGGAGTGCCTGTCCGAGCACCGCAGACCCAGCCCGCCCTACGCCGCGGGTCCGGAGGCGGCCCGGCTCGGCGCGACCGCCATGCTCGACGTCAGCGACGGGCTCGTCCAGGACCTTGGGCACGTGTGCCGTCGCAGCGGGGTGGGAATCCTCCTTGACTCGGAGGCGTTGCGGCCCGAACCCGCACTCCTCGAAGCCGTCCGTGTACTCGGGGCTCCCACGGGGAAGGCTGTGGACGCCGCCCGTCGCCTGATGGTGGCCGGCGGTGAGGACCACGCTCTCGCCGCGGTCTTCCCACCCGAGGTCGTGCTCCCGGAGCACTGGCACCGCGTGGGCACCGTGGGCGAGGCGCCTGAGGGGGGCGGCCGGGCCGCCGTCACGGTGGACGGGAACGTGGTCGAACGCGGTGGGTGGGATCATTTCCGGCGGGACTGAGCCCGTTTGGATTTGTCCTGTTTGGTGATCGCGCTAGGCTTTGCCATCGCGGTCAGCGTTGGCCTACGGACAGTGCTCCGGCCTCGCCGGGCCCGAACCCGCGGCGATCCACCCGAGGTGAGACCCCTGGTCGGCACGGCCGGCGGCCCAGGGTGAGCAAGGCCAGCGGAACAACGTCGGAGGGCGGCACATGGGGCGGAATGGCTAGGCGGCACGGCCACCGTCGTGGAGCCCACCGCAGCGAACCGGAGAACGCCGGGGCGCTGCGGCGGTTCGGAGGACTCCTCGAGAGCACGGTGCCCAAACGGGTCGAACCGCCGAGGCTGCTCAACGTCCTCGTGGTCTCCGGGGTGATACTCGGACTGCTCCTGTTCGGCTACAGCACCACACAGATCTACCTCCAGTTCGGCGGCCCTCCCGGCGCCACGGAGGCACCCGGACCCCAGGACGGCACCGAACCCACCCACGACGCCTCCCCGCGTCCGGACCGCGGCGGCGCCTCCTCCGGGGAGGGGAACACCGGGCCGCAGACCCAGGCGGGGTCGGAGCCCACGGCCGTCTCGTACCAGGTGCTGGAGGCGACATCGGTCGGCTTCACCGGCAGGGTGACCGTCACGAACACCTCGCGGACCCGGCTCGACGCGTGGGAACTGGCCCTGGCCTTCGAGACCGCCGACGTCACCGAGGTGCACGACGCGGACTGGGAACCGCTGGAGGACGGCATCCTCGCCCGCCAGTCCGGGACCGACGGCCACCTGGAGCCGGGTGAGTCGGTGACCCTGACCTTCGACGCGATCGGCGTCTCCCAGAGCCCCGTCCGGTGCTCCCTCAACGGCCACGTGTGCGACCTCTAGAGCCGGGACCCGGGTCGTCCGGTCGTCACACGAGTCACTCCAGCACAGGATGCGGACAGCACGAAGGCCCCCCGACCGAAGTCGGAGGGCCTTTCGAGAACCACGGGTGGGAGGGGACCCTAGCGGGTCACCTTGCCAGCCTTGATGCACGAGGTGCACGCGTTCACGCGCTTGGGCGTGCCGCCCACGCGGGTACGAACGGTCTGGATGTTGGGGTTCCAGCGGCGGCGGGTGCGACGGTGCGAGTGGGAAACACTGTTACCGAACCCTGGTCCCTTGCCGCAGACGTCGCAGACGGAAGCCACGGTAACTCCATTCAAGTGCTCGGGATCGCGCACGTCGCCGCACGCGAGAGGTCATCCGGCCAGAGGAGGCCGGGTGGGCAGGCTGGCGAGGACGCCAACCGGGGAAGAGTACACGAAGGACATGCCCGAAGGTGAAATCAGACCACTGGCGGGCGTCCGTACGCGCTACGGCGGGCAACGGCGCGACCGAGGCCTCACACACCCACCGGAGCATCGAGATCAGCCACGCGGGCATGGCGAAAACGCGATGAACTCTGACGAGTATACCCCGGTTGGAGGGGGCGGCTGCACCACTGCCGCCGGTACTACCAGTGCCGCCGCGCCGCGATCGCCACCGACACGGGCCGTCAGCGTACCGGTCGCCCACGGTCGTCGCACCGGAGGTCTACGGTGACACTGACGGGCGACCCCACGAGGCAGGACGGGAACCACAGTGAGCACCTGGGACGAGCCGCTGCGCAAAGGACCGCTCGGCGGCAGGACGGCGAAGGCACTCGCCGACAAACTCGACCTCCACACCCTCGGCGACCTGCTGCGCTACTACCCGCGCCGCTATGACCGGCGGGGCGAACTCACCGACCTCGCGCTCCTGAGGGAGGGCGAGGACGTCACCGTGCAGGCCAAGGTCCTGGACGCCCGGCGGCGCACCATCCCCGCCCGCCAGGGCCGCCGCCGCATGGACATGATGGAGGCCACCGTCACGGACGGCACCGGGCGCCTCCACCTGACCTTCTTCAACCGCGGGTCACACCACCAGAACACCCTCGTCCCCGGACGGTTGGCCATGTTCTCCGGCCGGGTCTCCACCTTCAAGGGCCGCCGCCAGCTCGACCACCCCGAGTACGTGCTCCTGGACGACGAAGGCCTCGAAGGCGAGGCCGCCCGCGCCTACGCGAACGAGCTGATCCCCGTCTACCCGGCGGTCAAGGGGTTGGACTCCGCCACCATCGCCCGGTCCGTCGGGGTCGCCCTGGACTACGCCACCGACATCCCCGACCCCCTCCCGCCCGAACTGCGGTCCGGCAAAGGGCTCCTGGGCGTCCACAAGGCGCTGGAGCGGATCCACCGGCCCGCCGAGTGGTCCGAGGTCGGGGCCGCCAGGCGCCGCCTGAAGTGGGACGAGGCCTTCGTGCTCCAGCTGGCCCTGGCCCAGCGCCGCCGGCAGGCCGAGGAACTGCCCGCCACACCCCGCCCCGGAGCGGACGGCGGCCTCCTCGACGCCTTCGACGCCCAGCTCCCGTTCACTCTCACCGACGGCCAGAAGGAGGTCGGTGAACGCCTGGCCGAACGGCTCGACGCCACCCACCCCATGCACTGCCTCCTCCAGGGCGACGTCGGAGCGGGCAAGACCCTGGTGGCCCTGCGCGCGATGCTGCGGGTGGTGGACTCCGGCGGCCAGGCCGTCATGCTCGCCCCCACCGAGGTCCTGGCCCAACAGCACCACCGCTCCATCGGCGCCATGCTCGGGGCGCTCGGCAGGGCCGGGCAGATCGACGGCGCCGACACCGCCACCCGTGTCGCCCTGCTCACCGGTTCCATGAATACCGCCGCACGCCGCGAGGCCCTGCTGGAGGCAGCCTCGGGGCAGGCGGGGATCGTCATCGGCACCCACGCCCTCCTCCAGGAGCACGTCTCCTTCGCCGACCTCGGCCTGGTGGTCGTGGACGAGCAGCACCGGTTCGGGGTGGAGCAGCGCGACGCCCTGCGGGAGAAGGCCAGGGACGGCCGCCCGCACGTGCTGGTGATGACCGCCACACCGATCCCCAGGACCGTCGCGATGACGGTCTACGGCGACCTGGACGTGGTGGCCCTCACCCAGCTTCCCCAGGGGCGCGCGCCGATCTCCACTCACGTCGTCCCCGCCCACGAGAAGCCGCACTTCCTCACCCGCGCCTGGGAACGCGTCCGCGAGGAGGTCGGCCAGGGCCGCCAGGCCTTCGTGGTCTGCCCCCGGATCGGGGACGGCACGGACGGATCCGGGGACGAGGTCGAGCCCCCGCCCGAGGACGCACCCCCGGGCGCCCGGCCCCCGCTCGCGGTGCTGGACGTGCTCGCCCGCCTCAAGGAGGGTCCGCTGGCGGACGTACGGGTGGAGGCCCTGCACGGACGGATGGCCCCGGACGACAAGGACGCGGTGATGCGCCGCCTGACCTCGGGCCAGACCGATGTCGTCGTATCAACCACCGTCATCGAGGTCGGCGTGGACGTGCCCAACGCCACGGTCATGGCGATCATGGACGCCGACCGGTTCGGGATCTCGCAACTGCACCAGCTGCGCGGCCGGGTCGGCCGGGGCCAGCTGCCCGGGCTGTGCCTGCTGGTCACCGAGGCGGAGGAGGGCAGCCCAGCCCGCGAACGGCTGGCCGCCGTCGCCGCCACCACGGACGGGTTCGAGCTGTCCCGCGCCGACCTGGAGATGCGCCGTGAGGGCGACGTGCTCGGCGACGCCCAGTCCGGGGCGCGTTCGAGTCTTCGCATGCTCACTCTGGTCAAGGACGAGGAGCTGATCGGGGAGGCCCGCGAGGAGGCCAGCCGCCTCGTGGCCGAGGACCCCGGGCTGACCGCCCACAAACCGCTGGCCGACGCCTTGGCGGCGTTGCTCCCCGAGGAACGCGCGGAGTACCTGGACAAGACCTGAGCGGCTCCGAGTCGGCGCGGACCGGGGGCCGCTGCGAACCGGGGGCTCTCCCGTCTCCGACACCGCCGTGAAGGTGCCGGTCCCGTTCCGGCACCCCGACCCGGCCGTCCGCAGGGGGGAGGGGTGCCGCCTGCGAGAAGCGGCGGGGGCTTCCTCCTCAGCGGGGGCGCAGCG
>NZ_ANAE01000164.1 GCF_000341265.1 Nocardiopsis prasina DSM 43845
CGGCACCCCGACCCGGCCGTCCGCAGGGGGGAGGGGTGCCGCCTGCGAGAAGCGGCGGGGTCTTCCTCCTCAGCGGGTGCGCAGCGGCAGTGCGTGTGCACCCAGCGCGTGTGTGCACCCGGTTGTCCACAGGCGGAGGGGTCACCGCTGGCGTAGCGCGCCCGCCCGGTGTTGACTCGATATCGGGGGAGCCTCCGCCTCCGCCAGCCTCAGCGTGCCCGGGGGCGCACTACCGTGGGGGCCATGACCCGCATCATCGCCGGGGCGGCGGGCGGACGACGCATCTCCGCCCCCGACGGCCGCACCACCCGACCCACCAGCGACCGGGCCCGCGAGGCCCTGTTCGCCTCCGTCCAGTCCGACCTCGGCCCCCTCGACGGGCTCCGGGTGATGGACCTCTACGCGGGGTCCGGGGCGATCGGCCTGGAGGCCCTGTCCCGGGGGGCCGCGCACGCGCTGCTGGTGGAGGCCGACCGCAAGGCGGCCCGCGTGGTGAAGGAGAACATCGCCATACTGCGGCTCCCCGGCGCTGAGCTGGCCGCGGACCGGGTCGAGCGGGTGCTGGCGCGCGGCAACCAGGCCGCTCCCTACGACCTCGTGGTCGCCGACCCGCCGTACGCGGTCACCGACGAGGAGGTCGCCTCGGTGCTGTCCGCACTGGTCGGGCACGGTTGGCTGGCCCCCTCCGCGATGCTCGTGGTGGAGCGGTCCAAGCGCGGCGCCGAACCCGAGTGGCCGCGTGGGATCGAGCGGGACCGCAGCCGCAAGTACGGCGAAGCGATCCTCTGGTACGCCCGCACCACCGAGTAGATATCGGGCATACGCCACGTTTTCTGGCGCCGCACCGGGGAAGGTTCAGACGACCCGGTGGGGTGGCTTCCGTGACGCCCGGGCCGGGTGCGAAAGCGGACACTGGAGACCGCTAAGTGGGAGTTGCCCGAAATGGGGCGGGGGTGAGCCCCTACGATCGCTGTACCCGTGAGTAGTACCTGAGAGGGGCGATCCACCGTGCGCCGAGCCGTCTGTCCGGGCTCCTTCGACCCGGTCACCCACGGACACATCGACATCATCGGGCGAGCCGCCAAGCAGTACGACGAGGTCATCGCCGCCGTACTCAACAACGTCAACAAGCGGGGGCTCTTCACCGTCCCCGAGAAGCTCGACATGCTCACCGAGGGCACGGCCGAGTTCGACAACGTCCGGGTCAGCGAGTTCGACGGACTCCTCGTCGACTTCTGCCGCGAGAACGGCATCGAGACCATCGTGCGCAGCCTGCGCTCGGTCAGCGACTTCGACTACGAACTCCAGATCGCGCAGATGAACTACCGGCTCTCCGGCGTGGAGACCGTCTTCATGACCGCCAACCCGCAGTACTCGTACCTGTCGTCCAGCCTGGTCCGCGAGATCGCCATGCACCGCGGCGACGTCTCCAGCCTGGTCACGCCGTACGTCCAGGGGCGCCTCAAGGAGAAGTACGCCGAACGCGCCCAGGAGTAGCCCCCTCCGCGAGCCCGATCCCGCCCCCTCCGCGGGTGCCTTCGGGGGGCTGATTTGGGTGGTCGGCGACATGGTAGGTAGAATCTGGGTTTGACCATGGGCGTCGCCGGTCCTCGGCGTGCGCTCAGGCCGGTCAGCACCACCGCGACAGCCCGACGTGCACCACGTCGGCGGCCGCGAGCCCGGCACCCGGAACTCTCCTGAAAGCGCGATCACTCTGTCTCGTCTAGATGCCCGTGACCCGTACGTGGTCGACACCCGCCAGCTGGGCCGCCAGCCGGGGTCGATGCGTACCGTCAACCGAATCGTGACCGTCCCCGAGGCGCTCGAGACGGCGATGGCCAGCGTGCCCAAGGGCCAGGAGATCGAGCTGGACCTGCGCCTTGAGGCGGTGATGGAGGGTGTCCTCGTCACCGGGACCGTCAACGGTCGCCTCACGGCGGAGTGCTCCCGCTGCCTCGACCCCCTCTCCGAGGAGTTGGAGGCCGGGTTCCAGGAGATGTACCGCTACCCCGCCGACGACGACGTGAGCGTCCGAAGCGACGAGGACGCGGACGACGATGATGAGGACTACTATCTAGAGGGCGATCTGCTCGACCTCGAACCGGTGATCCGAGACGCCGTCGTGCTCGCGCTCCCGCTCTCACCGCTGTGCGGCCCGGACTGCCCCGGCCTGTGCGCCGAGTGCGGTGTCAAGCTCGCCGACGCCGGGCCCGACCACGGTCACGGCGACGGTGTCGACCCGCGTTGGGAGGCGCTCCGCGACATCGCGGAGAAGCCCGACCAGCAGTGAGTCCAGTGACCCGATCGAGTGCGGTACCCAACGGGAACCGCCGACGACCGGGGCACACCCTCCCCGCCACAGCGCGCGGGGTGACCAGATAAGCGACCTCCCGCGACCGCGGGGGTGACCCAGGAGGATTGAAGTGGCCGTCCCGAAGCGGAAGATGTCGCGGAGCAACACCCGGACCCGCCGTTCCCAGTGGAAGGCGTCGCGCCCGGTGCTGGTCAACTGCCCGCGCTGCCGTGACCCGAAGCAGCCCCACATCGCGTGCCCGTCCTGCGGCACCTACAACAACCGCCAGGTCATCAACCCGGCCTAACCCGGACGTGCCAGGCTTCGGGCCGTGTGCCCGATCCCGTACTCCCGGACATCATCGGGGCGGAACCCTCTGAGGGCTCCGCCCCGAAGTGCTGTCCGGAAAGGGCCGTCCAGGGGGTCAGTGTCCCCAGGGCTTTGTAGAGTGATCTCGACGGACCGTGGGAAGACCATGATCCGTGGTGTCCGACACCGATCCCGGTCCCACAGGGGCTCCCGAGATCGTGGTGGCCGCCGGGGGAGTTCGCGCTCCCGCGACGATCACCTCGTTTTCGAGCGTCCCGGACGGGTCGGGGGCACCCCCACCTCCGCGCGCCGTCCTCGGCGCGCCCAACAGGGAAGCGAACTCGCGTGGCTAGCCAACTCTCCGTCTCCGAGGCCAGGTCGTTCCACCGTGCGATCGGGGTCGAGGTGGACCCCAAGATCCTGCTCCGGGCCCTGACCCACCGCTCCTACGCGTACGAGAAGGGCGGCCTGCCCACCAACGAGCGCCTGGAGTTCCTCGGTGACTCCGTGCTCGGCCTGGTGGTCACCGACACCCTCTTCCGCAAGCACCCGGACCTGCCGGAGGGCCAGCTCGCCAAGCTGCGCGCCGCCGTCGTCAACATGAGGGCGCTGGCCGACGTCGCGCGCGGGCTGGGCATCGGCGAGTACATCCGGCTGGGCCGGGGCGAGGAGGGCACCGGGGGGCGCGACAAGTCGTCGATCCTCGCGGACACCCTGGAGGCCATCATCGGCGCGGTGTACCTGGACCGCGGTCTGGACACCGCCTCGGAGTTCGTGCACCGCCTCTTCGACCCGCTGATCGCCACCGCCTCCGGGCTGGGCGCCGGACTGGACTGGAAGACCTCCCTCCAGGAGCTCACCGCCGCCGAGATGCTCGGCGTGCCCGAGTACCACGTGGACGAGAGCGGCCCCGACCACCAGAAGACCTTCCGCGCCACCGTGCGGGTCGCCGGGGAGAGCTACGGCCTGGGTGAGGGCCGCAGCAAGAAGGAGGCCGAGCAGCAGGCCGCGGAGTCCGCGTGGAAGGCCATCCGGGCCCGCGCGGACCGCGCCGCCGAGCAGGCCAGGGGCGGATCCAGCGGCAACGGGCAGGGCTGAGCGGTGCCCGAACTCCCCGAGGTCGAGGTGGTCCGGCGCGGCCTGGCCGAACACGCGGTGGGGCGCCGGATCGGCGCCGTCGAGGTGCTGCACACGCGCTCGGTCCGCCGCCACGTGCCCGGCCCCGCCGACTTCGCGGCTCGGCTCGGGGGCCAGACCCCCACGGCGGTGCGCCGCCGCGGCAAGTACATGTGGCTGGTGCTGGACAGCGGCGACATGCTCCTGGCCCACCTGGGCATGAGCGGGCAGATGCTGGTGCAGCCGCAGGGCAAGCCGGACGAGAAGCACCTGCGGGTGCGCATTCCGTTGGACGACGGCAACGAGCTGCGCTTCGTCGACCAGCGCACCTTCGGCCACCTGCTGCTGGATCGGGAGGGTGAGCGCGCCGAGGTGCCGTCATCGGTGGACCACATCGCCCTGGACCCGCTGGACGCCGAGTTCGTCCCGGAGGCGTTCGTCAGGGCGCTGCGGGCCAAGCGGACCGAGGTGAAGCGGGCGCTGCTGGACCAGTCGCTGATCAGCGGTGTGGGAAACATCTACGCCGACGAGGCGCTGTGGCGGGCCCGGCTGCACTGGGCCCGTTCCACGCGGGGGCTGTCCGACGCCCAGGCGCTGGAGCTGCTCGGCCACGTCACCGAGGTGATGACCGAGGCCCTGGACGTCGGCGGGACCACGTTCGACGGGCTGTACGTCAACGTCAACGGTGAGAGCGGCTACTTCGAGCGGGGGCTCAACGCCTATGGGCGGCGGGACCGTCCGTGCGGCCGCTGCGGCACGCTGATCGTGCGTGAGGCGTTCATGAACCGCTCCTCGTTCAGCTGCCCGAGCTGTCAGCGTGCGCCGCGCGCCGCCCGCTCCTGAGCCGCGTTCGTCGCCGTCCGGGGGAGCGGAACGTAATATTTCGTCCCTTTTTTGATACGTCTGTGGTCTCACGTGGCGTGTCGGTGAGCAAAGTGTCTCCGTGAGGTAAGGGAGAGTTCGGGGCCGTGGGGCAAGAGGGAGAGCCGATCCGACTGACCGCCTGGGTGCGGGGGCGGGTCCAGGGCGTGGGTTTCCGCTGGTGGACGCGGGCTCGGGGGCTGGAACTCGGGCTCACCGGTGCCGCCACCAACCTGGACGACGGCCGGGTGGAGGTCGTCGCGGAGGGGTCACGGGAGAGCTGCGAGAGGCTGCTGGGACACCTGAGAAGCGGCGAAACCCCCGGAAGAGTGGACTCCGTGGTCGAACGCTGGGCTCCGCCCGGGGGTTCCTTCGACGGTTTCGTCGAGCGGTGAGTATGCTGGAACGGTAACGCGGTAGGAACATTGACCGTGGGGCGGCGCGACCGGGCGACAGACGGGCGCCGGGAGCCACGGGGATCACCGCGCGAGCCGTTCGAGGGCCGCGCTACCGGCGTCACCGCCGGGGGGTGGATCACGTTCTGACCGTGCGGTGCCACGTGCCCGGGTGGTTTCGGCCCGGGGTGTGGTCGTTACGGACTGTTGTAATCCAATCTTGACCAGCGGCGCGCGGAGTGAGACTCTGGAAGGCACACCGCGCAACTTCCGACCGTGGCGTCGGCCCTGAGTAACCCGGGTCGAAGAGTACACACGGGGACACGTATGCGCGCATCCCAACTGGTCACTCAGTGTGGAGGACCCACATCATGGCGAAGGCTCTGTTTGGCCACGTCGGCGGCTCCGACCCTCGTATGGTCTCGGAGATGCGACGGCTTCAGAAGCGGGTACGCGACCTCGAGGACGAGATCAGCCGTCTTCAGGCGAAGAACGACCAGCTCAGCATGGCCGTCACCGACGTCGCCGCCAGCGCGACCGACCGCGAGCCCGCGCTCGCCTGACACCGTGACGTCGTGAGGGCCGTCCGCGACGGCCTGGAGACGACACACGGAGGATGATCCACTGACGGGGACGCCGAAGCCACTTCCTGGCGTCCCTGGCCGGATCTCCACCGAACAGTCGAGGACTCGACACTCGGACTCGACACCCGATCGGCCCGTACCGCATGCGTTCCGGAGCCGGACGGGAACCCGAAACCGCCGCTCGCTTTCCCTTCCCTTGCGGTTTCCTTTACCGTTGTACCCGGCGGAATCGCACGCAACCCTCCGTGTTCGCGCGATCTCTCCGCCTCCGGCACCCCTCGGGCGTCGGCATCGCCGCAACGTCACGGTGTCGCAGCTCATCGCCCCCGAGTGGCCCCAACGCCGCACTTCGCGCCCTGCTTCATGGCACCCTTGAGGTCGGCCCCGTGGCGACCGCCCGTGGCGACAACGGTGACCGTCGTGGGAGGCGCGGGTGTACCTGAAGAATCTGACGCTGCGCGGCTTCAAGTCGTTCGCGTCGGCCACCACCCTGCGCTTCGAACCCGGCATCACCTGTGTGGTGGGGCCCAACGGGTCCGGCAAGTCCAACGTCGTCGACGCCCTGTCCTGGGTGATGGGCGAGCAGGGCGCCAAGTCCCTGCGCGGCGGCAAGATGGAGGATGTCATCTTCGCGGGCACCTCCACCCGCCAGGCGCTGGGCCGTGCCGAGGTCAGCCTCACCATCGACAACAACGACAGCGCCCTGCCGATCGACTACACCGAGGTCACCATCAAGCGGACGATGTTCCGCAACGGCGGCTCGGAGTACGCGATCAACGGCGACACCTGCCGCCTTCTCGACATCCAGGACCTGCTCAGCGACTCCGGTATCGGCCGTGAGATGCACGTCATCGTCGGCCAGGGACAGCTCGACACCGTCCTGCACGCCGGGCCCGAGGACCGCCGCGCCCTCATCGAGGAGGCGGCGGGCATCCTCAAGCACCGCAAGCGCAAAGAGAAGGCGATCCGCAAGCTCAACGCGATGCAGGGCAACCTGGACCGCGTCACCGACCTCACCGCCGAGCTCCGCCGCCAGCTCAAGCCCCTGGGCCGCCAGGCCGAACTCGCGCGCAGGGCCGCCGTCATCCAGGCCGACCTCCGCGACGCCCGCCTGCGCCTGCTCGCGGACGACATCGTCACCCTCACCGACCAGCTGGCCAAGGAGGAAGCGGACGAGAAGGAGGTCCTCACGCGTCGCGGGGCCGCCGAGACCGCCCTCAACCAGGCCCAGGAGCGCGAGGCCGAGCTGGAGGAGCGGGCCACCGCAGCCGCCCCCGCCCTGGCCCGGGCCAGCGAGACCTACCACGCGCTGTCCCGCCTCACCGAACGCCTCGACGCCGTCCGGGGGCTGGCCACCGAACGCCACCAGAACCTCGTCGCGGTCCAGGGCGAGGTGGTCCAGCGCCGCGACCCCGAGGAACTGGAGATGGAGGCCGAGGAGGCCGCCGCCCAGGAGGAGGAGCTCCAGACCCGCTTGGAGGAGGCCCGCGAGGTCCTGGAGACCAGCGTCACGGAGAGATCCGCCGCCGAGGACGCCCTGCACCGTGAGGAACGGCGCCTGGAGGCCGCCTCCCGCGCCGCCGCAGAACGCCGCGAGGGCATCGTCCGGCTGGCCGCCCGGGTGGAGGGGCTGCGCGGACGGCTGACCTCCAACGAGGCGGAGATCACCCGTCTGGAGGAGGCCGCCCAGCAGGCCGCCGAGCGTGCCGCCACCGCCCAGAGCGAGTACGAGATGGCCGCCGAGGAGGCCGCCGGGCTCGACGAGGGTGACGCCGAACTCGACGACACCCAGGAGCGCTTCGCCCGCCAGCTGTCCGCCGTGGACTCCGAGCTCAACCAGCTGCGCGACACCGAGCGCTCCGCCGAGGGCGAGCGCGCCGCGCTGGCCGCCCGCAAGGAGGCCCTCGAACTGGGTCTGGCCCACAAGGACGGCGCCGGGACCCTCCTGGAGGCCGGGCTGCCCGGCATGCTCGGCAGCCTCGCCGCCCTCGTCCAGGTCGAACCGGGCCACGAGACCGCCCTCGCCGCCGCCTTCGGCGTGGCCGCGGGTGCGGTCGCCGTCAGCGACGAGGCCAGCGCCGCCGCGGCCCTGGAACTGCTCAAGTCCGAGGACGCCGGCCGGGCCGGGATCGTCGTCGCCCGCGCCGTCCCCTCCGCCGACCGTGCCAGCTGGCCGTCCCTGCCCGGGGGCGTTCGCTACGCCGCCGACGCCGTCACCGCACCGGAACACCTGTCCGACGCGGTCGCCGCGCTCCTGGACCGGGTGGCGCTGGCCGCCGACACCCAGGAGGCCCGCGACCTGGTCTCCGCCCTTCCACAGGTACGCGCGGTCACCCCCGACGGTGACGTGTTCGCCGCCGCCATGGTGCACGGCGGCACCGCCGCCGCGCCCAGCCTCCTGGAGGTCCAGGCCGCGGTGGACGAGGCCGCCGAGAGCCTGGAGGCCGCCACCGAGGCGGCCAAGCGCGTCGCCGTGGAGCTGGAGGAGAAGAAGCGCGAGCGCGCCGAGATCGCGGAGGCCGCCGAGGAGGTCACCGCACGGCGACGCCAGGGCGACCGCAGGCGCAACGAGTCCGCTCAGCGGCTGGGCAAGCTGGGCGGACAGGCCCGCTCCGCCGAGGCCGAGTCCGAGCGCTACGCTGCCGCCGCAGCCAAGGCCGCCGCCTCGCGCGGTGAGGACGCCCAGAAGCTGGAGCGCCTGGAGGAGGAACTGGCGGAGGCCGAGGAGATCTCCGCCGCCGTCGAGGAGGAGGCGCCCGACGCCGACCACCGCGACGAGCTCTCCGCGCTGGCCTCCCGCGCCCGCGCCACCGAGATGGAGCGGCGGCTGGCCGTGCGCACCGCCGAGGAGCGGGCCCGTTCCATCGCGGGCCGCGCGGACGCGCTGCTGGCCCAGGCCGCCGAGGAGCGCCGGGCGGTGGAGCGCGAGGCCGAGCGGCGCCGCAACCGCGCCGCGCAGGCCACGGTCGCCCAGGCCGTGGTCGAGAGTGCCCGGCTGAGCCTGGAACGGATCGCTGTCTCCCTGGCCGCCGCGGAGACCGAGCGCGTGGCCGCCGAGGCCGAACGCGAGGCCCGCGACGGCGAGCTGAAGACGGTGCGCGCCCGCGTCCGCGAGCTCTCCGTCGAGCTGGAGAAGCTGACCAGCTCCGCGCACAGTGGCGAGGTGGCCCGCGCGGAGCGCCGGATGCGTCTGGAGCAGCTGGAGACCAAGGCACTGGAGGAGCTGGGCGTGGACGTGCCCACCCTCATCGCGGAGTACGGTCCCCGGGTGCCGGTCCCCCCGGCGACCGACGCCGACGAGGACGCGGTGCCGCTGCCCTATGTCCGCGAGGTGCAGGCCAAGCGGCTCAAGGTGGCCGAGCGCCAGCTCAACCAGCTCGGGAAGATCAACCCGCTGGCGCTGGAGGAGTTCGCGGCTCTGGAGGAGCGGCACGCCTTCCTCAACGCCCAGCTGGAGGACCTCAAGAAGACCCGCCGGGACCTGATGGACATCGTCGCGGAGGTGGACGCCCGGGTGCAGGAGGTGTTCTCCTCGGCCTACCTGGACGTGGAGCGGGAGTTCGCGGCGATCTTCGGCCGTCTGTTCCCAGGCGGTGAGGGCCGCTTGGTGCTGACCACTCCCGAGGACATGCTCACCACGGGTATCGAGGTCGAGGCCCGGCCGCCCGGCAAGAAGGTCAAGCGGCTGTCCCTGCTGTCCGGCGGTGAGCGCTCACTGACCGCCGTGGCCTTCCTCGCGGCGATCTTCAAGGCCCGGCCGTCGCCCTTCTACGTGATGGACGAGGTCGAGGCGGCCCTGGACGACACCAACCTCCAGCGTCTGCTGGTGATCTTCGAGGAGCTGCGGGAGTCGTCGCAGCTGATCGTGATCACCCACCAGAAGCGCACCATGGAGGCGGCGGACGCCCTGTACGGCGTCACCATGCAGGGTGACGGCATCTCCCAGGTGATCAGCCAGAAGCTCGACCGCCCGGCCTAGGGGACAGGACAGGAGCCGCGGACCGGCGCGACAGCACCCTGTTGCGGCTGGTCATGTCGGTGGGTTACGGCCTGGCCGTCGCGCTGCCGGTGACGGACTCCGCGCCCCCGAAGGCTCGTCGGGGGAGACCAAGGTAGTTCCCCTGGGAGTGCCCCTCACTGGCAGACGGGACCTGCTCCCAGCTGGCCGTCTCCCGTCTGCTGGGGCCTGACGCCGTTCGTTGCGGTGACGGCGAGCCCGCGCTCCCACAGCCGGAACCCCGGACTGACGAGCCGAGGGTGGCGCAGGTCACTCTCCCCCCGTCGCTTCGATGCGGACTCGGGGCCGGTCGGAGCCCTAGCCTGGCGGTTGGAGTGCAAGCACCAACCCCAATGATCTGGTCGAAACGGACGCCGTGTTCTTCATCCCCCTCGTGCTGTGGGCCCGACAGCGCATGCGCCACTTCCCCGGCGCGGTCCGCGCCAGCGTGGCCGTCGGGGGTACCGGCGTGTTCACCATGATGCTGCTCCTGGGCACCTCCTACGGCGTGCAGCCACCGCCGGGCGAGGACGGACGCGTGCGCTGCTCCCCGGTCGTGTGGGTGGGCCCGGCCCTGTGGGACGACCACCGCGACTGGGGCGAGGACCTGGAGCAGATGATCCGTCAGGAGTGGGTGGACTCCTCCTGCTCGGAGCAGCAGAAGCGCCGCGCCGTCCTGTCGTTGGCGCTGGCCCTGCCCTCCACGCTGTGCTTCGCCTACGCGGTCGTGAAGCTTCCCCGCGCCAAGGACGGAGACTCTTAACCGGGCCTACAGGCTTCTGGCTGGGGTTGGGCGCCGTTGGTCGCTCTACGGGTGGGGGTTGCTGCGGGTAGGTGGGTTCTGCGGTTGGGGTTGCTGTCCCGCGAGGGTTCTACGGCTTGGGTTGCTGTGGCGCGGCCTTTCTACGGCCAACCCGTTTTTCCCATGAGCTAAAGGCGGTCGGGTGCGGGTTCAACCGTACCCCTTGGGGTTTCTCGGTCTATTCAGGGCGGGGTGGGTGGATGGTGCTGTGCCCGCACCGCACTTGGCGGATGAGTAGAGCGGTGCACGTCTGGTAGTTCAGGGCCAAGTACGGACACGGGCCACCCCCCAGGACTACTGATGTGTTCTAGAGATGCGTGTCCCCACCTCTGGCGAAAACCCCTGCCGTCTGAGCGCCGACCACCGCACTCCGGCCAACCCGCACCTCCGAGCGAAGCGCGTACCTGTACCTCTGTACCCCGCTGTGTCTGAGGGGGTTGGCGCCGTGCGGGTTCAACCAGCGGTCTCCGAGCTTCAAGCACACCCCCTGGGGCTGAGGCAGCTGCACACCTGCACGCGCACACCCCCTGGGGTTGAGGGGGTTGGTGCCGTGCGGGTTACTACAGCTGGGGGCACTCAGTGGGGGTGCTTCGGGGGTCAGCCCCCTGGTCTCCAGCACCATGAACGCTTGAACCCACGCGGTGCGCAGATCCCTCAGCGCCAAGGGGTTTGTCTGAACCTCCGCCCCGGGTGGTTGAACGTGCACGGTGCGCAGATCCCCCAGCGCCAAGGGGGTTTGTCTGAACCTCATCACGCGCTGTAGTGACCCGCACGGCGCAACGCACCTCAGACACAGCGGGGTACAAACGTGCACCTGTGTGCTTGGTTCAGTGGTGCGGGTTGGCCGTAGAGCGGCAAGCGGTGCCCGGACGGAAGGGGTTTTTACCAGTCCGGGGGACACGCATCTCTAGAACACACCAGTAGTCCTGGGGGGTGGCCCGTGTCCGTACTTGGCCCTGAACTACCAGACGTGCACCGCTCTACTCATCCGCCAAGTGCGGTGCGGGCACAGCACCATCCACCCACCCCGCCCTGAATAGACCGAGAAACCCCAAGGGGTACGGTTGAACCCGCACCCGACCGCCTTTAGCTCATGGGAAAAGCGGGTTGGCCGTAGAGGTTCCCCGCTACAGCAACCCAAGCCGCAGAACCCCACCTACCCGCAGCAACCCCCACTCGTAGAGCGGTCAACGGCGTCCGGCCACAACCGGTTGCGGAACGGTGTGGCCGTGAGTGCCGGGTGGGCGGCAGAAAGAGCAGAGATGTTTGTGGCGAGTGTGGGTGAATTGTCTGTTTCTCAACACCGTGCAGATGTGATGCCTTGCTGCTGACAAACGTGCAGTTCAAAGAGACTGCTCCCCGCGCACGGATGACCGGGGCCCGGGGCGAAGTCGCCGCCGGGCCTCGGTCTTCTCTTGGTGGCTTAGGTCAGGGTGCCGATGTTGTGGGTGAGAGTCTGCCCCAGGATCTCCAGGGTGGTCAGGCCCAGGAGGAGCGCGGAGCTCAGAGCGGCGGCGGGCCATCCCCACCACCGGCGGGGCGCGCGGTGGCGGCCTCGGGGGAGGGCTGCTTTCGGCTCGGCCCGGGGCGTGGCGGCCTCCCGTGCCTTCCGTTCGCGCTGTTGGCGGGCGACGTGCACCCAGTGCGGGAGGGGGCCGCGTTCGAGCATGTACGCCACCCGGGGATTGCCCTGCATCTGGCGCAGGAGGCGTTCTTGACGGGCCTGGTGTGACTCGGGCCAGGGCATCTCCGCGCGAGGCCTTTCGATCTGGGCCGACTGCGCCAGAGGTGACGCTGCCGGACTCGGAACAACTCGGGACAGCATGGTCTGCTGTGGGCGGGTCGGGCGGGGGAAGCGGTGGCCTCGGGGTGCAGCTAGGACGGACCGCACCCCCGGGCTGAGCTGGTGACCGGTCATCGGGCACACCTGCCAGCGACCAGGGCGGGGTGGGTGAACTCGGCCCAGATGACGGTGCCGAGCCCGGCGCAGAAGGGGAAGTCCAGCACGGGCCGGAATCCCCATCGGGTGGCGAGGTGGTCGAGTAGAAGCAGGCCGCGTCCGCGTTCAGCGCGCTCGTGTTGCTGCCTGGTGCGCCTGCGCGGGACCTTCGGGACGGTGTCCGTGGTGTTGGTGCGGGTGCCGTCGTCGATGATCGAGATCCGCACCGTCCCCGGCCGGGGCAGGTCCAGGGTGCGGACCACTCGTCCGTCGGGGTCTTCTCCGGAGCGGGAGTGTTCGCAGGCGTTGGCGAACATCTCGCTCAGACACAACACCATGTCTTCCCGCGCCTCGACCGGCAGGTTGGTCATGCGGTCGAGGTCGCAGGTGAGGTCGGTGCGGACCTGGCTGGTCTGGGAGAGCTGACCGGGGTAGACGCGGCACTCCCACCGGAGCTCGTCACTGGGTGGGCTGTTCGTGTGGTTGAGGGCAGGCGCGTGCGGCACAATGGGCATGTCGGCAATCTCTTCTCTTGAACGGGTGGTGCTTGTCGGCCTGCTCTGGGGGTGTTGGTGCACCCGCCAGAGCTTTTTCATGGAAGGGCTTCGGGGGCTCTCAGGCAGCACCCGGGGGTTCGGGGTCGCGCTTGTGGACGCCCAGGTGGCGGTGAGCGAGCAGCCTGAGGAGTTCGGTGCGGTTGGGTGCGGTGATGCGCTCGTAGGGGTCGCCGTCGCCGGTCCAGCCCAGGGGGCGGCGGGCCACGAAAGTCTCGTGGGGAACCTGGCCCTCCACGGTCATGTTCCAGTGCTTGTGCAGCAGGGTGCAGAGGACGTGTTCGGGGACCGGGAGCCCGGGATTGGAGTCCTTGTGTTTCGGGACGGTGCGCGCTACGGGCCGGTTGCCGGGTATCCGTGTGGGTGCGGGGTGGTCGTGGATGGCCTGGTCGATCAACCGGACCGCCAGTTCCCCATCGCTCTCCTCCCGCGCGATGCGTAGGGCTTCCAGGACCAGGGGGATGCGGTTGCGCAGGGTGTGGTTGTGCCACACGTCCACCTGCGCCGGGGTCAGGTGGCATGGAGCGGTCAGGGCGTCTTCGGCCACGGCCAACAGGTCCCGGGTGTCGATGTCCAACATCACTGTGCTCCCTCGATCTGGGTCCATGGGTTGTGGGTGAGGTCGTAGGACAGGTGGAACCAGACCTGTCGGAACTTCGGGTTGCCGTTATCTCCCCATCGGTCCGCCAGCGCGTTGACCAGACCGAGGCCTCGGCCGCTGCCCGGACCCGCGTCGGGGGCCAGGGTGGCGAGGTCGGTAGCGGTAAGGGGCCCGGGGGTCGTGGGGTGGCGGGTGCCCTGGTCCTGGCAGGTCAGCGTCATGCCGTTCGCGCCTCGGTCGACGGTGAGTGAGTAGGTCTGGCCGTGTTCGCTGGAGAGCGAGTGGGCGATGGCGTTGTTGGCCAGCTCAGATCCGAGCAGCGTGAACAGGTATCGGTAGTCGGTGGAGCGTTCGGCGGCGCTGGTGTCCAGGAACGCGCGGACCAGGGGCATGAGGCCGGGGAGTCCGGCGAAGGAGTACTTGCGCTTACGGAACGGGGTGTCCACGGTGCGGAAGAAGTAGTGGGCGTGGAACGGCTTGATGAAGCTCGCCAGAGGGACCGTCGCCTCGCGGGTGGTCAGTTCGGGGGAGAACACGCTCACGTGGCCACCGCCAACCGTCGAAGCCCGGACAGGACGGCTCCCAGGACCTGCAAGGGGATGGAGTCGATCGGCCTCCTGGGCGAGGGGATCAACGGACCACGAGAACCGGCAGTGGTGCAGCGGGGGTTGGTGAGTACTCGGGTGAACCACCCAGGTCGAGGCGGCAGGCGGTCAGCGCTCATATTCGTCCAGTTCTCTTGAGAGTGGTTGGTGATGCACGGGTGTGAAGGGTGGGCGTCCCACCGGGAAATGCGGTTCGACTCCCGTGTGTGGCGGGAGGTGAGGGTGGTGGGTCAGCTGAGGTCGAGGACAACCTCGACGGTGGTCTGCTGGATGCGGTGGCCGTCCCATGTCCAGGAGGGGTTCCAGGAGAGGGCGAGGCGGTTGAGGACCGCCAGGCCGGAGGCGCTTTCTCGGGAGTTGAGCTGCGGGTACTGCGGCCGGACGGTGTCTCGCGGTCCTTGATCCGTGACGTAGAGGTGGGGGAGTAGCGGTCGGGACTGGTCCAGGACCACTCGGACGGTTCCGCCGGGCAGGCCCGACCGGGAGTGCTGGTGGGAGTTGGTGACGAGGATGCGTGTGATGCGGGCCAGCCGGGTCCCCTGAACGGGAAGCATGTTCCGACACCAGGCGGAAAGGGCTCGGTACTCGCGAGTGGGTGCGAGCAGGATTCCGTGACGTGCTGGCTCAGAGAATCGGAGCGCACGGGGATAACGCCCGAAATGGGTGTTTGTTGTCCTGGAGTGGTTCTGGATAGCCCGCATCTGTCTCACCTCGGGTACTTCGGGGTGGGTCTTGGGCCCGGGTGGTCGCTCTCGACGTTGGCCACCGGGGCTTTTCTAGACTCTTGAGTCTCACGCTGGGGGTGTGCGTGGTTGCTGAGAGCAAGACTGCGGGTCCCAAGGCTTGGTCTCAAAGTCTTCGAGGTGATCTCGGAAACAATCGGTCCTTGGTGAGGCTGGTTTGATAAATTGTGTTGTATGAATGCCCCCCAGGATCAAAAGATAAGTACGCCGTTCCAATCCTGCCTGGTCACGCTGCGCCTACTGACTCCGCTGGGGCAGGGCGATCTGGGTATTGAAAGCAAAACGTCCAAAGCCAGTGTCAATCGGTGGGAACGAGGCAGTGGGCTTCCAAAACGGGACAATGTGGAACTTTTGGGTGCGACGCTCGAGAAGTACGGTGTCGAGAACGCAACCAAGAAGCTGTTGATGGCCCACAGGCAAACCATCGACGGCACGGGTCTCCCCGAATGGGCCCGCAACCTCAAATCCATAGAGCCAGGTGCACGTCATCTCATGGTGGTCACACCTGCGATGGTCCCTGGCTACCTACAGTGCCCAGAGCTCGCGCGACTCCTCTTTAAGAACGCTCAACGGCTGGCAACTGACGACGAGCTGGATCAGCTCGTCTCTCTTCGTACGAACCGGCTCATGGAACTGCCCGACTTGCAGGTGGTCGCTGTCTTCCCCGCCTCGGCAGTGCGGGCGCTCCCCGGCGAGCTTCCAGCGGTACAGGCTGCCTATCTCATCGAGTGGGTCAACTCCGGACGTGTCTCGGTGCACCTGGTTCCTGAGGAGACACTGTTGCTTGGCCCCACGAGCCCGGTGATGCTCTTCCGTATGCAGGGTGGCGAACTGGCGGTCGTGACCGATCATGCGGACGGTAACGTGACCCTTGAGGATCACACTCACGAACGGCTGGAGGCCCAGGCCACAAACGCGCTGGCCGCGTCTCTGCCGCTCTCTCACTCGCTCGAAGCTCTGAGGACCATGACATGAGCAGTAACAAGGCAGGCGACTGGCACAAGTCCAGTTACAGCGCCAACGGAGGTAACTGCGTTGAGGTGGCAGAGGGGCTAGTCACGTACATCCGCGACACCCAGAACCGCGAACTTGGTTATCTGGAAGCTCAGACTGCGGAGTGGACGGCCTTCCTGAGGGCCATGGTTTCGTAGCCGTAAGCGCGACCGGACCCCGCCAGTGATGTTGGCGGGGTCCGGTTTATGTTGTGCCTGTTCAGGCTACCTGTCGAGGAGAAACAACTCCAGGACCAAAGACCCGAGGTCCTCATGCGTAACAATGGCACCGGCAGCACCTCTGGGGCGTGACGCTCGACTACCTGCGGAAAAGCCTTCTTCTGGAGAGATCCCGAGAGGATGAGATCGTGGATGTGGCGTTCGAGATGTTGAAGCTGTTGGGTGAGATGAAGTCCGGAGGTCGATCTCGGACGCAACACCGATCCTGCTGAGGAAGAAAGAGGAGGAATTCCGATGACGGACTGGCGCAAGTCTTCGTACAGCAACGGCACTGGTGGCAACTGTGTGGAAGCCTGTGCGACCGGGCTGGGGGTGCTGCGGTGCGGGATACCCAGCATCGACACCTGGGCAGCCTGCACGTGTCCGCTCGTGAGTGGGAGGTGTTCGTGGCGGTTGTCCGCCTCTGAGGGCACGTGAACCGGCCTTGGCCAGCTTTGGAGTTCCGTACCAAGTGGAAGGGATCGAGGCATCATATGATGATCGATGGTTGGAAGAAGTCCAGCTACAGCAATGGTCAAGGTGGGAACTGTGTGGAGGCTCGCGCCACGGAGCAGGGCGCTGCCGTGCGGGACACGCAGAACCGCCACCTCGGCCACCTGGACGCGTCCGCTCGTGAGTGGGAGGCGTTCGTGGCGGCCGTGCGCCTCTAGGCCGCAGGACACCCGCGTCGGATCAACCGAGCTCCACGCTCCGCGATCAGTCCACTAACCCTGGTCGAGGCTTCCGATGAACCGGGACGCCTCGTCCTCGGTCATCCCGGTCTCCTGAGCCACCATCCGAACGGCGTCCGCCACACGGTCCTGTGACACCAGCTCACGCACCCGGTCGGCCAGGCTCCCGTCCGGAGCGGGCGCCCACCGCCCCGCCTCGATGGCCTCGGAGAGGTTCTTGGCCTCCAGTAGCCCCATCCCGGTGAGTTCCCGAATCCTCTTGATCGCCAGGATCTGGCGGTCGGTCCTCAGGAGACCCAGCACCTCCTCGTACCCCTCCCGGGTGAACTCCGCGCGTACGGGCTCCGGCTCGGGCTTGCGGAAGCGGTCGAAGAATCCGGCCATGGGTCGGTGGGTCCTTTCGGAGCGGGAGACACAGGGCGATCCGTCCAGGTCCCGCAGTGTACGCCCGGCCGGTGACCCGCCCGTGCCCGCACCCACACGCGGGCGGGGCCGCCTCCCAAGGGGAGACGGCCCCGCCACGTTCACCGAGCCGGATCAGCCCCGGTCGATGGTGATGACCGGGGAGGTCCAGGTCTCCCAGTGGTCCGGGTTCTCCGGGTCACCGAGCGCCTTCAGCGCCCGGGCCCGCAGGCGGTAGTCCCCGTCGCGGACGTCGGTCACCCGGTTGCGCGAGTCCACCACGGTGCCGTCCCAGACGTAGCTGAAGAAGGCGGTGCTGGTGGCGCTGCGGTTGACGTGGTCGACGCTGACGGCGACGTTGCGGTCCGGGTGGACCGGGCGGCCGGTGCGCTCGTCGACGACCGTCATCTCCAGCCGGGTGACGTGGTGGTCGAAGTGCGCGATCACGTACGGCACGTCCGGCAGACCGTCCACCCAGTCCATCGAGAAGGTGGCGCCGTCGGGCTGGTTCCGGAAGGTTCCGCCGCCGGTGTCGGCGCACTCCAGGCCGGTGAAGACCTCGCACTGGGAGATGCGGGTCAACCACGGCAGCTCGTGCACGTTCCCGTTGGCGTCGGTGATCGGGGTCATCGCCTCGATCTCCTGGTAGTCGCCGTTGTAGGCGGCGTACGGAACACGGACGGTGCCGGTCTCCGCCGCACCACCCACCTCGGTGACCTCGACGTAGCCGCCGTAGAGCATCTGCGCGTACTCACGCGCGGGCGGCGTTACGGTCACCTCGACCTCTGCGGACTCGCCGGGGCCCAGGGTCACCTTGTCCTCGCTGAGGTCGGCTTGGGCGTAGGCGTCGTTGAAGGACGGCGCGAAGGTATTGCCGTGCGTGCCCAGCGCGGGAGCGTGGGCGATCTCGTAGGTGGCCTGCTCGTCCCCGCCGTTGGTGATGGTGACGGTCTCGGTCACGGGTCCCTCGGTGGCGCCCAGGGGCAGCTTCGCGGGGGACAGGCCCGTGGTGGTCAGGATCGAACCGGGGACGTCGAGCATGCCCGCGCCCTGGCGGTGGACGTTGTCCAGGGCACCCAGGTCCGGGTTGCCCCACCAGGCGGTGGGGTCGGCGGTGTTCTGGAGGACGTCGCGCACGTCGTGCGCGGCCAGGTCCGGACGGGCCTCCAACAGCAGGGCGACGCCGCCCGCGACGTGCGGGGACGACATCGAGGTGCCGCTGATGGTCGCGTAGCCGCCCTTGGCCATCGGGTACGTGGAGTTGATCAGACCGCCGGGGGCGCCCAGGTCCGGCTTGATGTCCAGGTCGGCAGACAAGCCGTAGGAGCTGAAGCTGCTGATCAGACCCCCGGTCGGGTTGGGGATCGTGGTCTCCTCGCCGGTCCAGGTGAGGGTGACGGACTCGCCGCCCTCCAGCAGCTCGCGCAGGTGCGCACCGGCCTCGTCGGAGACGCCCACGGAGAACGCGCCCTGGTCGACGATGCCGCCGCCCGCGAACATGCCGGGCAGGTTGTTGTGGATGACGACACCGGTGGCACCGGCGGCCAGCGCGGCGTCGTACTTCTCACCGAAGGTGCACTCGCCGCGCACCATGAGCGCGGTACGGCCCTCGGGGTCCCCCTCCAGCTCGTCGCCCGCGGCCAGACAGCCCCGTCCGACGTACACGAGTTCGTCGGTCTCGCCGGAGGTGGGCGGCAGGACGGCGTCGTCCATCTCCATGTAGGCGATGGTCTCGCCGCTCTGGGTGACCTCCGCGGCGTTGGCGCGGATGTGCGTGTTGTCGTAGGCGGCGACGCCGATGACGTCGGCTCCCAGGCCCGGGGCCCCGGCGGAGTACAGGCCGGAGGCGCCCTCGTTGCCGATGGAGGCCACGACCACCATGCCCTCGTCGACCAGGTTGTCCGAGGCGACGGCGGTCGGGTACTGGGGCCACGTGTGGGCCGAGCCCACGCTCATGTTGAGCACGTCCATGTCGTCGGCCAGCGCCTGTTCCATGGCCGCGATCATGATGTCGGAGGTGGTGGAGCCGGTGCAGCCGAACACCTTGTAGGCGCCGAAGACGACGTCGGGCGCGACGCCGGTGACCTGGCCCTGGGCGCCGATGATGCCCGCGACGTGGGTGCCGTGGCCGTTGCAGTCCTGCGGGTCGTCGTCGGGGACGGGGTGGTTCCTCGCCGGGACGCTCGCGTTGAAGTCGTCGCCGACGAAGTCGTGTCCGGCGACCACGCGCTCGGACGGGAAGCCGCCCGGGCCGCCGAGGTCGGGGTGCGTGTAGTCGACGCCGGTGTCCATGACGGCCACGCGCAGGCCCTCACCGGACAGTCCGAGTTCGCTCTGGACGATGTCCGCGCCGGTCATGCCGAGGGCGGTGTCCATCTCGGGCGAGCTGTCGTCGAAGTCCGGGATCTCGTGGCGGACGACCGGGTGGATGGCGGCGACGCCGGGGATCTCCCGGGCCGTGCTCACCTGGGCGTCGTCCATCTCCACGGAGAGGCCGTTCCACAGTTCGCTGAAGGACAGCCGCTCGGTGTACTGGAGGCCGAACTCGTCGGCCTCGGAGCGGAACTCGGCCTGTTCGTCCTCGACGAGCGCTGAGGCCGTTCCCTCGGCGGTGGGCGGGCTCTCCAGTTCGATGAACCACAGGTCCTGGACCTGGTGGGTCAGTTCGCCGTTCTCCGCGGTGGGCGCCGGGTGGAGCGGTGCGAGTTCCGAGCCCTCGTCGGCGCCTGCCGGTGTGACCGCGACGAGTCCCGCGATCAGTGTCAGCCCGGCGATCGGTGCCAGGCGTGACAGGTTGCGTGCCACCTTGTCAACACATCCCTTCTCGTGCGCGCCTCAGGACACCGGGGGAACGGCGCACCCCGGGTGCGGAGGAACGCGCACGGGGGGATACGCCGCAGGTTGTCCGTGATCGGATAATCGGCGCGCATGGCAACGAGATCATTGCCTTGTGCGATAGAGGTGTCAATGTGCTGTGAGGATCAATATGGCCACACAATGGATTCATGTGGTTCAAGTTCCTCTGGAGCCTCATCTCCCAATAAAGAGGACATAAAGCTCTTGTGGGTCGAAAGGGCACCATAAATTCCGGTGGTCACACTCGGTCCCGAGTTTCGCTGCCCGCACGGTCCCACGAAAAGCCCAGGTGGGAGCGGTGTGCGCGCCCAAGCGGAGGTCGCTGAGGTGCAGCCGGAGTCCGGGAGTGCCGCCGAGTAGAGTGAAGGGGTTGTGCCGCCCTCCGGCGGTGCGACGGGTGTCGAACGAGCGAAGTCCGGTCCCGCGGCCACCACGGCCCGCGCAATCCGGCGCTGCCCCGCAACTGTGATGCCCCGCGCGTGCGCGGGGACGAGCCAGGTCGCCTCCTCGGCACCGACGAACCCCGTCCTCGTGGGAAGGACCGGCCGTCCCCGACCGGGCCGTGCTCTTCCCCTGCTCACTGAAGGAGCACCGCACCGTGCGGATCGCCCGCCAACTCCCCATCGCACTCCTGGGCGCCACCCTCGCCCTCACCGCCTGCGGCACCACCGACCCCGAGTCCGAGTCCGAGCCGACGCAGGAGACCGAGACCGCCTCCGCCGAGTGCGGGGCCCCCGAGCCCGCGGCCGACCGCGCGACCGTCGGCGACGGGACCTTCCCCGTCACCGTGGCCGACATGGTCGGGGAGGTCACCGTCGACGCCGCCCCCGAGCGCATCGTCTCCCTCTCGCCGAGCAACACCGAGATGCTCTTCGCCATCGGCGCCGGCGACCAGGTCGAGGCGGTCGACGACTACTCCAACTACCCCGACGAGGCCCCCACCACGGACCTCAGCGGCTTCACGCCCAACGTCGAGGCGATCAGCGAGTACGACCCCGACCTGGTGATCCTCGCTGACAGCGCCGTCGACACCGCCGACCAGCTCGGCGCTGTCGACATCCCCACCCTGGTCCTGCCCGGCGCCGCCGACCTGGAGGACGTCTACGCCCAGATCCGCCTGCTCGGGGACGTCACCGGGAAGACCGAGGAGGCCGACACCGAGGCCGACCGGATCGAGGACGAGTTCAACGGGATCGTCGAGTCCGTCTGCGCCGAGATCGGTGACAGCGAGCTCACCTTCTACCAGGAGCTCGACGACACCCTCTTCTCCGCCACCTCCGGCACCTTCGCCGGACAGATCTACGACTCCTTCGGACTGGTGAACATCGCGGACCAGGCGGACGACGGCGAGAGCGGCGGCTACCCGCAGCTGTCCCCGGAGTTCGTGGTCGAGGAGGACCCCGACCTCATCTTCCTCTCCTACGGTGACGAGTCCGCCGTCGAGGCGGTGGAGGAGCGCCCGGCCTACGACACCGTCTCCGCCGTCGAGACCGGCTCGGTCCACCTCCTCGACACCGACATCGCCTCCCGCTGGGGACCGCGCGTGGTCGACTTCGCCCAGTCCGTGGGCGACGCGGTCGTCGAGACCGCCCAGAAGTAGGTCCGGAGCCGCACGGGCCGCACGCCCGGGCGAACGGGGACGAGAGCGAGGAGAGCGGGACGTGAAGGGCTTCGGGGTTCCCCTGGGCTGGATGCTGGGCGGCGCGGTCGCCCTGTTCGCGGCCGGGGTCCTCGGCGTCGCGGCGGGGGCCGCCTCGATCTCCGCCGGCGACATCCTCCGCCACCTGCTCAGCCTCCTGCCGTTCGGGGCGGTCGAGACGCCGCTCACCGAACGGCAGGAGGCGCTCCTCATGGAACTGCGCCTGCCCCGGGTGGTGATGGGCGCCCTCGTCGGCGCCCTGCTGGCCACCGCGGGCGGCGCCTACCAGGGCGTCTTCCGCAACCCGCTCGCTGACCCCTTCCTCCTCGGCGCCGCGGCCGGGGCCGGGTTGGGCGCCACCATGGTCATGGTCTTCGGCCACGAGGTGCTCGCCGACCCGCGCGCCCTCGTCCCGGTGGCCGCCTTCGTCGGCGCGCTGGCCGGGGTGGCCGCCGCCTACCTGCTCGGCTCCACCGCCGGGGGAGGGGGCACCGCGGCCCTGGTCCTGGCCGGGGTGGCGGTCTCCTCGTTCCTCTCCGCCGCTCAGACCCTCGTCCAGCAGATGGGCGTGGACCAGCTCCAACGCATCTACGCGTGGCTGCTGGGCGGACTCGGCCGGGGCGGCTGGGACGACGTCCGCCTCATCGCCCCGTACGCGATCGTCGGACTGCTCGTCCTGCTGCTCTCCGGCTACCTGCTGGACATGCTCGCCCTGGGCGACGACAAGGCGGTCAGCCTCGGCCTCAACCCCGTGGCCGTGCGGATGGTCGTGATCGCCGCCGCCTCCCTGGCCACCGCCGCCGCCGTCTCCGTGAGCGGGCTGATCGGGTTCGTCGGCATCGTCGTCCCGCACGTCGTGCGCCGCCTCGTGGGCTCCAACTACCGGGCGATCCTGCCCGTCACCGTGCTGATGGGCGGCGCCTTCCTCGTCCTGGTGGACATCGTGGCGCGCACCATCGTCGCTCCCGCCGAACTCCCCATCGGGGTGGTCACCGCCTTCCTCGGCGCACCCTTCTTCGTCATCATCCTGCGCACCACCCGCCACCGTGGCACCTGAGGCGCCGAACACCCCCACCAGCATCGTTCCCGGCACGCCACCGGGGCGTGACGCGAACGCGTCGGACACTCTGGGAGACTGGTGAACGCTATGGACATCACCTTGCTCGTCAGCATCATCGTCGTCGTCGCCCTCCTGGCGGTTGGTGGGTTCTTCCTGGTCAGGGCCGGACGCTCGGTCAAGCCGGGTAAGGAAGAAGCCAAGCCCGAGGTCACCAGGGAAACCGGGGCCACCGCCCTCGAAGAGGACCGTGAGAAGGACGGGGGAGCGGCCCAGACGCCCCCCGCCCACGCGCCTCCGGCCGAGGAGGCGGCCGCCCCGGCCCCGGCCGAACCCACCGCCCCCGAGATCGAGACCCCGCCCCCGTCCGCCGGGCGCATGGTCCGCCTGCGCGCCCGCCTGGCCCGCTCACAGAGCTCCTTCGGCCAGGGGCTGCTCAGCCTGCTCTCCTCCAAGAACCTGGACGAGGACACCTGGGAGGAGATCGAGGACACCCTCATCACCGCCGACATCGGTGTCGCCTCGGCCACCCAGATCGTGGAGAACCTGCGCACCCGCGTCAAGGTGCTCGGCACCCGCGAGACCGACGAGGTCCGCGCCCTGCTCCGCGAGGAACTCCTCAAGCAGATCAACACCGACGCCGACCGCGCCGTGCGCACCGAACCCCACGGCGACCGCCCGGCGGTCATCATGATCGTGGGCGTCAACGGCACCGGCAAGACCACCACCACCGGCAAGCTCGCCCGCGTCCTGGTCGGTGACGGCCGCAGCGTCGTGCTCGGAGCCGCCGACACCTTCCGCGCCGCCGCCACCGAACAGCTCCAGACCTGGGGCAGCCGGGTCGGCGCGCCGGTCGTGCGCAAGGAGGAGGGCGCCGACCCCGCCAGCGTGGCCTTCGACGCCGTCGCCCGCGGCATCGACGACGGCGCGGACACCGTGATCATCGACACCGCCGGGCGCCTGCACACCAAGACCGGCCTGATGGACGAGCTGGGCAAGGTCAAGCGCGTGGTGGAGAAGAAGTCCCGGGTCGACGAGGTCCTGCTCGTCCTGGACGCCACCACCGGCCAGAACGGACTGCGCCAGGCGCGCGTGTTTGCCGAGGTCGTCAACGTCACCGGCATCGCCCTGACCAAGCTCGACGGCACCGCCAAGGGCGGCATCATCGTCCAGGTCCAGCGAGAGCTGGGCGTCCCCGTCAAGCTCGTCGGACTCGGCGAGGGCCCCGACGACCTCGCTCCCTTCGACCCCGAGGTCTTCGTGGACGCCATCCTCGGCTGACCCGGGGGCACCACGAGCACCAGACGGCCGGACACCCGTGACACGGGGGTCCGGCCGTTCGTCGTTCGTCCTCCGAGCACGGCTTGTTCATGGCGGCTTAACACTCCGAGCCGCCCTTTTACGCCTCCGCAACACGTCGGGTCCGGTCGGGAAACACCCGGGCCGGAAGGTGGTCGCCGTGGCCAGCGCATCGGGCCCGAAGACGCGCTCGCTGACCGCCGCATCTCACGACCATCCCCCGTCCGTGCAACGGAGGCGACGAAATGATTGACTCAGGCAACACCGCGTGGCTGCTGATGAGCGCCGCGCTGGTGATGCTCATGACCCCGGGCCTGGCCTTCTTCTACGGAGGCATGTCGCGGGCCAAGAGCGTCCTCAACATGATGCTGATGAGCTTCGGCAGCATCGCCATCATCAGCGTCCTGTGGGTCCTGGTGGGCCACTCACTGACCTACGCGCCCGGCCACGGCGCCCTGGAGATGTTCGTCGGAGGCTTCGACTACGTCGGCCTCAGCAGCATCATGACCGAGGTCGAGCCGATGGACGGCACCGACGGCGGCTACCCGCTGCTCGTCGACGCGGGCTTCCAGCTGATGTTCGCGGTCATCACCGTGGCCCTGATCAGCGGCGCCATCGCCGACCGCGCCAAGTTCGGCGCCTGGCTGCTGTTCGCCCCGATCTGGGCGCTCCTCGTGTACTTCCCCGTGGCCCACTGGGTCTGGGGCGGCGGCTGGATCGCCAGCATGCACGAGTTCACCGGCCTGCCCGAGGTCATCGACTTCGCGGGCGGCACCGCGGTGCACATCAACGCCGGGGCCGCGGCCCTGGCCCTGGTCCTCGTCCTCGGCCGCCGCAAGGGCTTCGGCTCCGAGTCGATGCGCCCGCACAACCTGCCGTTCGTCCTGCTCGGCGCGGCCCTGCTGTGGTTCGGCTGGTTCGGCTTCAACGGTGGCTCCGCCTACGCGGCCAACGAGCAGGCCGCCCTGGCCCTGGTCAACACCCAGGTCGCCACCGCCGCCGCGACCGCCGCCTGGATGCTGGTCGAGCGCCTCCGTTACGGCAAGGTCAGCGCCCTGGGCTTCGCCTCCGGCGCCATTGCCGGGCTCGTCGCCATCACGCCCTCCGCGGCCAACGTCACCCCGGTCGGCGCGATCATCGTCGGCGCCCTGTCCGGCGCGATCTGCGCCTACGCCATCAGCTGGAAGTTCCGCTTCAAGTACGACGACGCCCTGGACGTCGTGGGCATCCACATGGTCGGCGGCATCGTCGGCTGCCTCGCCCTCGGGTTCATCGCCTCCGCCGCCGTGCCCGGCGGCGGGGACGCGGGCCTGTTCTTCGGTGGTGGCCTCGGCCTCCTCGCGGCGCAGGCGATCTCCGTGATCGGCGTCATGGTCTACACCTTCATCGTCACGTGGGTCATCGCCAAGGTCATCGACCTGCTCATCGGCTTCCGTATCGCCGAGGAGGTCGAGACCAACGGCCTGGACCACGAGCTCCACGCGGAGTCGGCCTACGCCTTCGACGAGCTCGACGAGCTGGAGGAAACGACGGCCTCCTCGCCGACGCCTCCGGGCGAGGAGGCTGCCTCACCGCGGGTCGGGTCCTAGCTCTCAACGTCGAGGCGACCGGTCCCGATCCACCGGCACGGTGGGGCGGACAGAGGGGCCGACGGGGGATTTCTCCCCGTCGGCCCCGTTGGCGTTGTGGCTGTTCCGCCCGCCCAGCAGCCGCGGATTCCGATGATTTGTGCGTGTTCATGGAGTGGTGTTGGCAGTGGCGCGTGCTCGCGTTCGATACCCTTTCTGGGCGGTGCGGCGGCCAACCCGGTCTCGGGGGAACGGCGAAGGGCGCCGGGATGGGCCGACCCACGGGGCCCACCGGACGCGACCGGCCAGGTCCGCCCGCGTCACCACGTCGCGGAGAGGCAGGGCGGGAAGACGCCCGGGACCCTCCCACGACCTTTTCTTCACGCGCATTCGGATCAGCACCCCACAGGTCGGGGTCAGGAGGCAAGATGGCGCCGGTTACGCACAACAGGGGTCGCGGACGCGGACGGCTCGCCCTCGCCGCGGTGGGCACGATCACCGCGCTGGGACTGGCCGGATGCGGCTTCGGCGGCGACGAAGACGAGCCCGCTCCCGCCGAGGAGACGGCCGAGCCGGTCGACGCCGCGCCCCTGCTGGAGCAGGCCCTGGCGGACCTGGCCGACTACCCGGCGCTCACGGCGGACGGGCAGGTCGCCCACACCGTGGGCGGGGACATCCAGGAGACCACCGTGACCGTCGCCGACGGCGGCGCGACCAGCGGCACCGTCCGCGCCAACGGGGTCGAGGCGGAGATGATCGCCGCCGACAGCAAGATCTTCCTGCGCGCCGGTGAGGAGTTCTGGCTCGACAAGAACGTCTTCGGACCCGACAGCGACCAGTTCGACGGCGCCTGGGTGCGCTCCTCCACCGCGCAGGCGGGCATCAACCCGCAGAACACGCTGGCCCCGCCCGCGCTCGCGGCCATTCTGGAGGAGATCGGTCTGGAGGGCGACGAGGCCGTCGAGGAGACCCTCGACGACACCCGCGCCTACAAGGTCGACCTCAACGGCGAACGCAACCAGCTGTGGATCGACGCCGAGACCAACCAGGTGCTGCGCGTCGAGGTCGAGGAACTCGTCCCCGAGGGCGGTGAGAACGGGCCGCAGGTCCGCCTGGACATCGCCCAGGCCGACGAGGCCGCCGCCGAGGAGCTCTACGACAACCTGACCACCGTCACCGAGGAGGAGCTCACCGGCTCACGTGACGCGCGCATCGAGGTGAGCTGGGACGGCCAGCCCGAGATGGAGTGCGTCGACGGTCCGCACTGCACCTGGTCCGGCACCGTCCGCGACGCCGGCGCCTCGGGCAGCGGCACGGTCCTGGTCCGCATGGACGTCACCTTCACCCAGGACCAGATCGGTGACGAGGAGTGCTCCGACAGCGGCTCCCTGGAGGCGGGCGGCTCGCTCGCCCTCTCCTGTGACGCCAACTACAACATCGTCACCTCCGAGCCCAAGACCTACGAGGACATCCAGGGCGAGGCCCGGTTGTCCACCCGCGGACTGAGCGGCGGCCAGCAGGAGGAGATGCTCGCCGCCCTGGCCGAGCAGCGCGAGGCCACCCTCGCGGGCGACGCCGAGGAGAGCGAGGGCGCCGAGGAGTCCGAGGGCGCCGAGGCGCAGGAGACCGAGGGCGAGTAGCCCCGACCCCACAGGCCCGAACCCGACCCGTGCGCGGGTCCGGGTGCCCGGGAGGCGGGAACCGGGCGGGGGCGCGTCCCCCGCCCTTCCGTGCCGGGGGTCGTCCCGGCCGGACCTGGGCTTCGTGCCCGGTGACGGCGGGGCGGTAGGCTAGGAAGTCAAACCCGACGACGAAGGACTGGCCAAACTCGTGTTCGAGACGCTTTCCGACCGGCTGACATCGGTCTTCTCCTCGCTGCGCGGCAAGGGGCGGCTGTCCGAGGAGGACATCAACGCGACCGCGCGCGAGATCCGTCTCGCGCTGCTTGAGGCGGACGTGGCGCTGCCCGTGGTCCGCGAGTTCATCTCGCGGATCAAGGAACGCGCTCGCGGTGAGGAGGTCTCCAAGGCCCTCAACCCCGCCCAGCAGGTCATCAGGATCGTCAACGAGGAACTGGTCGAGATCCTCGGTGGCGAGACCCGGCAGATCCGCTTCGGCAAGACGCCGCCCACCGTGATCATGCTCGCGGGTCTCCAGGGCGCCGGTAAGACCACCCTCGCGGGCAAGCTCGCCAAGTGGCTCGCCGCCGACCGCAACACCCCGCTGCTGGTCGCCGCCGACCTCCAGCGCCCCAACGCCGTCACCCAGCTCCAGGTGGTCGGTGAGCGCGCGGGCACCCCCGTGTTCGCTCCCGAGCCCGGCAACGGCGTGGGGAACCCCGTCGACGTGGCCCGCGAGTCCATCGAGCACGCGCGGCGCAACAACCACAACGTCGTCATCATCGACACCGCGGGTCGCCTCGGTGTGGACACCGAGATGATGCAGCAGGCCGCGGACATCCGCGACGCGGTCAACCCCGACGAGATCCTCTTCGTCGTCGACGCCATGATCGGTCAGGACGCGGTCAACACCGCCCAGGCCTTCCTGGACGGGGTCGGCTACGACGCGGTCGCGCTCACCAAGCTCGACGGTGACGCCCGCGGCGGTGCGGCCCTGTCCATCCGGCACCTCACCGGCCGCCCGATCATGTTCGCCTCCACCGGCGAGAAGCTCGAGGACTTCGACCTCTTCCACCCGGACCGGATGGCCTCGCGCATCCTGGACATGGGTGACGTCCTCACCCTCATCGAACAGGCCCAGCGCACGTTCGACGAGGCCGAGGTCGAGAAGATGGCCTCGACCATGGCCTCGGACGACGACTTCACGCTGGACGACTTCCTCCAGCAGATGTCGATGGTCCGCAAGCTCGGCCCGATCGGCAACCTGCTCGGCATGATGCCCGGCATGGGACAGATGCGCGAGCAGATCGACGGCATCGACGACAAGGACCTGGACCGCATCCAGGCGATCATCCAGTCGATGACCCCCGGCGAGCGCGCCAACCCGAAGATGATCAACGGCTCCCGCCGTCTGCGCATCGCCAACGGTTCCGGCACGCAGGTGAGCGACGTCAACGGCCTGGTCACCCGCTTCTTCGAGGCGCAGAAGATGATGCGCAAGATGAAGAGCGGTGGCGGCATTCCGGGGATGCCCGGCATGCCCGGCATGGGCGGCGGCGGCAACAAGAAGAAGGCCAAGGCCCAGGCCAAGAAGGCGAAGAAGGGCAAGCAGCGCAGCGGCAACCCCATGAAGGCCCGCCAGCAGGAGGCCGACCGCGCCGCCGAGCGCAAGCGGCGCCAGGAGGAGGGCGGCCAGGAGATGCCGCAGCTGCCCCCGGGTCTCGGCGGCGGTGGCGGCGACCAGCCCACCCTCCCGCCCGGTTTCGGCGGCCCGAACATGCCGGACCTGTCCAACTTCAAGCTGCCGAAGAAGTAGCTGGTAGGGCACGGCGACAGTGACACCCGCCACGGCCCGCCCGGGGACTCCCCGGGCGGGCCGCGGTCGTTCTCGAACCGGGCCGCGCGCGCGGCGGTGTCCTGTCCAAGGAACACGTCCGCGTCTGGCACAATGAGTAGTCGACTAACGGTGGCCGGGTCAGCCCTCTAACTAACCCGCCGCCCACGTCCTGCCTCGACGGGTTCCACAACCCCACGTGGGTCGCCCATCAGGCGCTAACACCGTTATACGGGAGAAGACCACTCCAGTGGCTGTCAAACTGAAGCTCAAGCGTATGGGCAAGATCCGTACGCCCCAGTACCGTGTCATCGTCGCCGACGCCCGCAACAAGCGTGACGGCAAGGCGATCGAGGAGATCGGCAAGTACCACCCCAAGGAGCACCCGAGCCTCATCGAGGTCGACTCCGAGCGGGCCCAGTACTGGCTGTCCGTCGGCGCCCAGCCGACCGACGCGGTGAAGGTCCTCCTGCGCAAGACCGGTGACTGGCAGAAGTTCAAGGGCCTGGCCGCTCCGGCGCCGCTCCAGGTCGCCGAGGCCAAGGACCCCGAGGCTCAGGACGCCGCCTTCCAGGCCGCGCTGAAGGAGCTCGTCCTTCCCGGTCAGGAGAAGAAGACCAAGAAGGCCGAGAAGAAGACGGACAAGGCGGCCGACAAGCCCGCCGAGGCCGCCGAGGCTGAGAAGAAGTCCGAGGGCGAGGCCTAATCGTGCTGGAAGAGGCGCTTGAGCACCTCGTGAAGGGGATCGTCACGAACTCCGATGACGTCCAGGTGAGAGCCAAGCGGCTCCGCAAGGGCAAGGTTCTGGAGGTCCGGGTCCACCCGGACGACCTCGGCAAGGTCATCGGTCGCAACGGCCGGACCGCCAAGGCACTGCGGACCGTCGTCGGCTCCCTCGCTGGCGGCCGGTACGTCCGCGTGGACCTGTTGGACCTGAACGAAGTGCGCTGACGCGCCTCTGGGGGCGCCGACCGCTGACGGTCGGCGCCCCGCACTCGTGCCCGGGGACCGTGTGAACGGCCCCGGGCACGGTCTTCCCCGGGGTGGCTCCCCGCCCGGGGACACCGAGGGGGACCCGGACGCCGGGACGCCTCGTGTGACACCCGGGGATCGAGGAACAACCAAAGGAAAGCACTGCTCATGCGACTCGTGGTGGGCCGGATCGGCCGCGCGCACGGTATCCGCGGCGACGTCGCCGTCGACGTGCGCACCGACGACCCCGACGCCCGGTTCACCGTCGGCGCCGTCCTCCAGACGGACCCGGCCTCGACCGGTCCGCTCAAGGTGGCCTCGACGCGCCGCCACAGCGGCAGGCTGCTCATCCGCTTCGAGGGCATGGCCGACCGCGACGCCGCCGAGACGCTGCGCGGCACCCTCCTCACCGTGGACTCCGAGGACATCGCCCCCCTGGACGACCCCGACGAGTTCCACGACCACGAACTCATCGGCCTGACCGCCGTCACCACCGAGGGCGCGACCGTGGGTGAGGTCGAGGACGTCCTCCACCACGCGCAGGACGTGCTGGTCATCACCGCCGAGACCGGCGGGCACGAGATCCTGGTGCCGTTCGTCGCCGCCCTGGTCCCCGAGGTCGACGTCGCGGGCGGGCGGATCGTGCTCGACCCGCCGCCCGGCCTGCTCGACCTCCAGAACACCGACTGAACGAGTACGCAGTGCGCATCGACATCATCAGCATCTTCCCCGACTACTTCGCTCCGCTCGAGCTCTCGCTGATCGGTAAGGCGCGCGAGGCGGGCCTGCTCGACGTGCGCGTCCACGACCTGCGCGACTGGACCCACGACCGGCACAACACCGTGGACGACACCCCCTACGGCGGCGGTCCCGGCATGGTCATGAAGCCCGAGCCGTGGGGTGAGGCACTCGACGAGGTCGTGGCGGGGCGGCCGACGCGGTTGGTCCTGCCCACCCCGAGCGGACGCCCCTTCACCCAGGCCGACGCCGAGCGGCTCGCGGGTGAGGAGAACCTGGTGTTCGGCTGCGGGCGGTACGAGGGCATCGACTCCAGGGTCGCGGCGGACGCCGCCGAGCGGATGCCGGTCGAGGAGATCAGCATCGGTGACTACGTCCTCAACGGGGGTGAGTCGGCCACGCTGGTGATGGTGGAGGCCATCACCCGGCTGCTGCCCGGCGTGCTCGGCAACCGGGAGTCTCACGTCCAGGACTCCTTCGCCTCCGGTGGCATGGAACACCTGGTGGAGGGGCCGGTGTACACCAAGCCCGGCACGTGGCGGGGCCAGGAGGTTCCGCCGGTGCTGCTCTCCGGCAACCACGGGGCGGTGGACCGCTGGCGTCGTGACCAGGCGCTGCGCAAGACCGCCCGCAACCGGCCCGACCTGGTCGCGGCCACCCCGGCCGAGGCCCTCGACAAGCGGGACCGCGAGGTCCTTGCCGAGGAACGGACCGCACCGAGCTCGTAGAGTGTGGTGAACGGCCGGTTCGGGACGGCCGGGATCATGTGGCAAACTGGGTGAGTTCCCCCCTGGTGACCCCAAGGCATCCGCATGCCGGCGGTACGACGTCGGCCTCTGTGTCGGTCACCGGGTGGTTCCACAGTTCAGACCCAACAGGGCCTCGCCCGCGCACCCCCTCCCCGGAGCAGCCGGGGGGCAGGACGCGGCGCGCTATCGATGAGGATTCGCGAGATGCACACCGCCATTCAGGAGCTTGAGAAGGCTCAGCTTCGCACCGACATTCCGGACTTCCGTCCCGGTGACACCCTCAACGTCCACGTCCGCGTGACTGAGGGCACCCGTACCCGTGTCCAGGTCTTCAAGGGCGTCGTCATCCGCCGTCAGGGCTCGGGCAACCGCGAGACCTTCACCATCCGCAAGGTGAGCTACGGCGTGGGCGTGGAGCGTACGTTCCCCATCCACACGCCGGCCGTCGAGAAGTACGAGGTCGTCGCCCGCGGTCGCGTGCGTCGCGCCAAGCTGTACTACCTGCGCGACCTGCGCGGCAAGGCCGCCCGCATCCGCGAGCGCCGCGAGCCCGTCAACAAGTAGGCTCTGGCTGATCCGGCCGGAACCATGCCGCCCCGCCGGGCGGCAGGATAGGCTTTCGGCCGATGAGCAAAGACGAGAGGGACCTCGGCTCGGACGCGGTCCCGGACGAGGATTCCGCCCGGCCCGGCCCGGAGGAGCGCAGCTCCGCCACTGGCTCCCAGACGCATGAGCGCCTGGGAGCCAGTGGTGTATCCGACGCCGCTGGTCAGGGGCCGGAGGAGAGAGCTGACGCCGACATGAGCCAGTCCCAGAGCAGTGCGAAGAAGGGGTCGTTCTGGAAGGAACTCCCCATCCTGATCGTGATCGCCCTCGTGCTGGCGTTCGTGATCAGGACCTGGGTGATGCAGGCGTTCTACATCCCCTCTTCGTCCATGGAGAACACCCTGCTCGTGGGTGACCGGGTCCTGGTGAACAAGGTCGTCTACCAGGTCCGCGACATCGAGCGCGGAGAGGTGATCGTGTTCAACGGCGACGGGTCGTGGGACGATCCGACCGTCGTGCAGCCCCCGGAGTCGACCAACCCGGTCAGCCGCGGCTTCACGTGGGTGCAGCAGCAGCTCGGAGCGGCGCCCACGGGCAAGGAGTACATCAAGCGGGTCATCGGTCTGCCGGGTGACACCGTGGAGTGCTGCGACGAACAGAACCGGATCCTGGTCAACGGTGTTCCCCTGGAGGAGGACGCCTACCTGTACCCGGGCAGCGTGGGGAGCCACACCGAGTTCGGCCCCATCGAGGTGCCGGAGGGGTACCTGTGGCTGATGGGCGACCACCGGGCCATCTCCTACGACTCCCGCATGAACCAGAACAACCCCGGGGGCGGGGCCGTCCCGGTCGACCACGTCGTCGGACGGGCCTTCGTCATCATCTGGCCGTTCAGCCAGGCCGGCGGGCTCGGCGTCCCGCAGACCTTCGATGAGCTGGACGGATCCGAGGACTGAGCCGGTGACCCGGCCGACCGAACGATTTCCGGGTATCGTCGCAGGTCATGGCGGTGCTTTCGGGTCACGTGACCGATCCGTCGAAGGAATTCCGCTCGACGGGGCACAAAAGCCCGTTCCGTGACGCATGATGGAACTCGGATCGTATCGGCGTTCCCCGAACGCGTGGGGCCGTCTCCGGCGGGTACCAGCCGGGTGGCGGAGGTGTTGCCACGTCAGGGGGACCGGCACATCATGACCGGAGAGTGCTGACGAAAGCGAGCGCGCACATGAGTTCTGAGGACCTGGAGAAGTACGAGGCCGAGATGGAGCTCCAGCTCTATCGCGAGTACCGCGACGTCGTCGGCCTGTTCGGCTACGTGGTGGAGACCGAACGGCGTTTCTACCTCACCAACCACGTGGACCTCCAGCCCCGCTCGACGGAGAACGGGGAGATGTACTTCGAGGTCGTGATGGAGGACGCCTGGGTCTGGGACATGTACCGCCCGGCCCGGTTCGTGCGCAACGTGCGCGTGGTGACGTTCAAGGACGTGAACGTCGAGGAGATCACCAAGTCCGACCTGGAGATGCCCCCGGCGGACGGTGGCGGTCCCGGGGAGTAGCCGTCCCGCGGCGTCCCCCTCCCTCCCTCTCCGTGGAGCGGGTTATCCACAGGAGAAACTGACCCCTGGCGTGCCCGGCCCCGATCACCGACCGTGGTTACGGGAGGTGGTCGCCGGTGGATCGGTGGGCCGAGTACCGAAGGAAAGTGGGACGCCGCGGCGAGGAGCTCGCCGCGGCCTACCTCGAACGGGCCGGGATGCGGGTGCTCGCCCGCAACTGGCGGGCCCCGGGTGGCGCCGGGGAGATCGACATCGTGGCCCGGGACGGGCCCTTCCTGGTGGTCGCCGAGGTCAAGACCCGCGGTTCGCTGCGGTACGGCCATCCGGTGGAGGCCATCACCGAGAGCAAACGCCGCCGACTGCGGGGGCTGGGCCGGTCCTGGGCCCTTCTGCACCGCTGCCCGCCCCGGCCGCTGCGGATCGACGGGGTCTGCCTGCTGGTCTCGGGCGGGCGCGTGTTCGTCTCCCACGAACGGGGGATGGGCTGATGTCGCTCGCCCTCACACACTGCGTGACGCTGCTGGGCGTCCAGGGGCACATCGTCGAGGTGGAGGTGCACCTGGGCGGCGGAGAGCCCGGGGTCACCCTGGTGGGGCTGCCGGACGCCGCCCTCCGGGAGGCCCGGGACCGGATCCGCGCCGCGGTGGCCAACAGCTCCGAGGCCTGGCCCAGCGGACAGATCACCATCAGTCTGTCCCCGGCCAGCCTGCCCAAGTCCGGCAGCCTCTTCGACCTGGCCATCGCCGGTGCGGTGCTGGCCGCCGCCGGTGAGGTGCCGCTGGACCGGCTGGCCGGGACCGTGCTCATCGCCGAACTCGGCCTGGACGGTCGGGCCCGCCCGGTGCGCGGGGTACTGCCCGCCATGGTGTCCGCGGCCGAGCAGGGCTTCACCCGGTTCGTGGTGGCCGCGGGCAACCTGGCGGAGGCCCGGCTGGTACCGGACGTGACGGTCGTGGCCGTGGCCGACCTCGCCGAACTGTGCGGCTGGCTGCGCGGGGAGGAGGAGCCGGAACCGCCCGCCGAGAGGCCCGCACCGGTCGTCGCCCCGGACCACGGCGGCCCCGACCTCGCTGACGTGCTCGGTCAGCCGGTGGCCCGGCGGGCCGTGGAGATCGCCGCCGCCGGAGGGCACAACCTGATGATGTTGGGCCCACCCGGGACGGGTAAGAGTCTCCTCGCGGAACGTCTGCCCACGGTGCTGCCCACGCTCTCCTCCACCGAGGCCCTGGAGGCCACGGCGATCCACTCGGTGGCCGGGCTGCTACCGCCCGGCGCGCCACTGGTCACCGTGCCCCCCTTCGCCGCGCCGCACCACACCTCCAGCCGCGCCTCGATCATCGGGGGAGGTCACGGCAACCCCCAGCCGGGCTGGGTGTCCAAGGCGCACCACGGCATCCTGTTCGTGGACGAGGCCCCGCAGTTCGGCCGGGGTGTCCTGGACTCGCTCCGCGAACCCCTGGAACGCGGTGAGGTGGTGATCGCCCGCTCCGCCTCCACGGTGGCCTTCCCCGCCCGTTTCCAGTTGGTGCTGGCAGCCAACCCGTGTCCCTGCGCCAAGCCCGGCAGCCTCTGCACCTGTCCTTCCGGTGAGCGGCGGCGGTACTTCTCCCGGCTGTCCGGCCCGCTGCTGGACCGGATCGACCTCAAGGTGGAACTCCAACCGGTTTCGCGGGCCGAACTCCTGGCGGACCGGGCCTTCGCCGAGTCCTCCGCGACCGTGGCCGCCCGGGTGGCGCAGGCCCGTTCCCGGGCCAGGGAGCGGCTGGCGGACACCCCCTGGAGCACCAACGCGGCCATCCCCGGAGCCAGGCTGCGGCGGGACTTCCCGGTGGAGCCAGCGGCCCTGCGGGTCCTCGGACGGGCGATGGACGCCGGACAGATCAGTGCCCGAGGGGTCGACCGCGCCCTGAGGGTGGCCTGGACCCTGGCCGACCTCGCGGGCCGCGAGCGCCCCACCGAGGAGGAGACCTCCTACGCCTACGCCCTCTGGGCGGGAAGGGCGTGGTGACGGTGACCGACGAGGCACGCGCACGCGTCGGTCTGACGGCGGTGGCGCCACCCAGCCACCGCTGGCTGGGGCCGCTGGTGAACGAGCACGGGGCCGCCACAGTCTGGGCGGCCCTGCTCTCGGGGGAGCCGCCCCCGGGGCGCCCGCCGCCGTCGGAGCAGGCGATGCGGAGTTGGCGGGGCTGGTCGGAGCGGGCGCGGCGGGTGGACCCGGACCGGCTGCTGGACGCCTCGGCGGAGGCCGGGGTCCGGTTCGTCGCCCCGGGAGACCCCGAGTGGCCGGGGCGGCTCGACGAGCTGCCCGTCTGCTACGGGCTCTGGGTGCGGGGCATGGGCGACCTGCGCAACCTCTGCCTGCGGTCGGTGTCGGTCGTGGGCGCGCGCTCCGCGACCTCCTACGGGCTGCACGTGGCCGCCGAGCTCTCCTGTGAACTGGCCGACCGCTCCTTCTCGGTGGTCTCCGGAGGAGCCTACGGAGTGGACGGCGCCGCGCACCGGGCGGCGCTCACCACGGGGAGCACCGTGGTGGTCCTGGCCTGTGGTCTGGACACGGACTACCCGCGCGGTCACGCGGGGCTGTTCGCGGACGTGGCTCGCACGGGGGTGCTGGTCAGCGAGTGGCCGGTGGGCCGGACCCCGCGAACCCCGGACTTCCTCGTGCGCAACCGGCTGATCGCCGCGCTCACCCCCGGCACGGTGGTGGTGGAGGCAGGGGCCCGGAGCGGGGCGCTGAACACCGCCTCCCACGCGACCGATCTCCACCGGGTGCTGATGGCCGTCCCGGGGCCGGTGACCTCGCCGATGTCGGTGGGCTGTCACCGTCTGCTCCGCGAGGGCCGGGCCAGCTGCGTGACCCGCGCGGACGACGTGGTGGAGCTGGTCGTTCCCCTGGGCGAGGCCGTCCCCGAGGTAGCGGGTCCCCTGGTGCCCGCCGCCGAACTGGACCGGGAGACCGCCCGGGTGCTCTCGGCCGTGACCCGTCGTGGCGTGGGCACCGCCGTGGTCGCCTCGAACAGCACCGGGAACCTGGAGCAGACGATCCGGTCACTGGGCATGCTGGCGGCGGCGGGCCTGGTGGAACGCTGCGAGGCGGGCTGGCGTCTCCCGGAGCGCCGTCGCTCCCGGCCTCGGTGACAGGACCGAGGAGAGCCGGTCGGAGGTCTCGGGTGCGGCCGGGACCCGTCGGTCCGACGCGGGGCACGCGGACACGGCGGTCCGGAGCCCGGCGGCGTTCGGTATACCCATTCGAGTAAAGCCCGAAGTAGTCAGTCTGTAACTGCGATTGGTCAGAGTGGTAGGCGTCGATTACTCGACGCGTTGTCAAACCTTGGACGAAGAAAGGAGTGAGATCGTATGTCTATCGAGTCCGGTCACCTCTCGGCAAGCCTCGGAGACCTTCCGGTCGAGGAATTCAGTTCGAGTGGCGAGGGTGTCGTCGGCTTCGGCTCCAACCAGCCCGGTGGTATCGAGTCGCTCGGTTCCACGCTGGCCATGATGGAGATCGGCGCCTCCGGCGGCGGCGAGTGCTGCAGCTGCTGCAGCTGCTGCCCCTGCTGCTGCTGCAGCTGACCCAGTGACCTGGTCGGCCGCCCCGTGCCGCGGCTGGCGGTCGGCCGGGTCGTCGGGGACCTTGGTCATGAATGCATTCAGGTGCAAACCCGCTGTAGGTGCGCTGTAAGCAGCGGCGGGGATGATGGTGCAGCACCGGGGCAGAAGGGCCTCGGTGTTCCTACGTAGAAAGGGAGGAGGTTCCATGTCGATGAAGGCTGACCAGATCTCCGCTGGTCTCGGAGACCTTCCGGTCGAGGAATTCAGCACCAGCAGTGAGGGTGTTCTCGGCTTCGGTTCGGACCAGCCCGGTGGTATCGAGTCGCTCGGTTCCACGCTGGCCATGATGGAGATCGGCGCGTCTGGCAGTGGCGGCGGCTGCTGCAGCTGCTGTAGCTGCTGCCCCTGCTGCTGCTGCAGCTGATCCGGCGGGGCGGTCCCGGTGCGGGCTTCCGTGCCGGGGTCGTCCCCTCGCAACAGTGAGAGAGAAGAGAAGGGCGCGGATGCGACCGAAACTCCGGCCAGATGTCTACTACGTCCCGACCGCCGACGGGGCCTTCATCATCGACAGCGCACGGTCAGTGACACTGCGTGGTGGAGCGATCTATCAGTGGGTGGAACTGCTCGCGCCGAGCCTGGACGGTTCCGTGCCGCTCGAGGACCTGACCTCTGGGTTGTCGCCCGCCCACCAGAAGATGGCCCTCGACCTGGTGGGGCTGCTCGAACGCAACGGATTCGTCCGCGACGTCAGCGACGACCTGCCGCACACGCTGACCGAGACGGAGCTCAAGCGCTACCAGGCGGAGATCGCCTACGTCGACTTCCGGTGCGACTCCGGCCCGGCGCGGTTCCAGACCTGGCGCGGCACCCGCATGGTCGTCGTGGGCAACGCCCCGCTCGCCGACTCCGCCGCGCGCGCCGCCTGGCACCTGGGCTGTAGCCGTGTGGAGGTCGTCGACCCCTCCGACGACGCCGACGCCCGCGCCGCGCGCGCCGCCGACCTCGCCGCGCTGCGGGAGGAGGACCCCGCCCTCGAACTCGTCGAGACCCCGGCCGCCGACCTCGCCGCGAGCGTGTCCGCCGCCGACTTCGTGGTCGTGCTGACCGAGGACCCGGCGCTCATCGACACCGTGGCGGAGGCCTGCACGGCTCCTCTCCTGCCGGTCCTGGTGACCCGTGACTCGGCGTGGGTGGGACCGATCCCGGGCGGTGCGGCCGGTTGGGCCGACGCCAAGGCGCGCCTGACCGACACCGGCACCCTCCCCGCCGGACCCTCGACCTGGTTGCGCGGACCCGCCGTGGGCGTGCCCGCCAACACCGCGCTGTTCGCGGCCTTCCGCGCCGTGACGGGCGCCTACCCCGCGCCGGTCTCCGGTGAGGTGGAGCGCATCGACCTGGAGACCCTGGAGTCCCAGACCGGGCGCGTGCTGCCGGTGGGCGCGGCACCGGCTCCCGCCAGCGAGGACCCGCGGGCGACGATCGACAGCGAGGCGTTCTCCCACGCCGCCGCCGAACTGTTCGACCCGCTCACCGGCCCGCTCCTCGAGATCGAGGAGCACCCGGAGCAGCTGCCGCTGCGCGTCGCCGTGGCCCGCCTGGTGAAGGGCGGCCAGACCACCGACGTCCTCGGTGTGGCCGACGCCTTCGTGGAGGCCCGGCACGGCGCCACCCTGGCCGCCCTCGGCCGCCTGGCCGCCGCCCATCCGGCGAGCGGACCGGCCCGGGACCTCGTCAGCGGTGAGACCGGTCCCGTGGTCAAGCCGGTGGACATCACCGACGCCCACGTCCCCGGTATCGGAGCCGCGCTCGACCGTGAGTCCGCGCTCTCCCAGGCGGTGCTGGACTACGCCGCGGAGCGGGCCGTGCCCGTCCCCGAACGGGCTCCGCTGATCGGCCGGGACGACCTCCCCGAACCCGTCGGCGAGCAGCTGCGCCGACTGGAACTGCTCGCGCAGTCGGGGGTCCGCCTCTTCCAGCTGGACGCCGAGCTGCCGACGGTCCTGGCCGCCTCCGACGCCGGGGCGTTGACGCGCGCCTCCGGCCCGGACCTGGCCTCCGCCGCCTCGCTGGCCGTCATCCGCGCCACGACTGCCGTGCAGTGCGGTGAGAACCCCGTCACGACGCCGCCACGACCGGAACGCGTGCCCGAACCCGAGGGTTCGGCGGCCCCGCTGACCGGACACCTGCTGACGTCCGAGGGCGCGGTCAAGCTGTTGGCCGCGCGCGGGCACCGGCTCGGGGTCGTGGAACTGGACGGCGAGCCCGCTCTGCGGACGGCGACGCCGCACCTGGTCAGGGTGGTGGAGCTGTGACCGAGTCGTTGACGGCCGCCCCCACCGTGGTGGGAACCGGTGTCCTGGCCGAGGCCCTCAGGGCCGTGGTCCCGCCGGAGTACACGGTGGTGGTCGGTGAGGACGGTGTCCTGCCGGAGATCCCCGCCGGGAGCGGGCCGGTGCTGCCGGTGCTCGCGCGCCGGGACCGGCTCTACGTCGGGCCGGTGGTGCGTGAGGACCGCCCCGGGTGCCCCGAGTGCCTGGAGTCGCGTCTGCTGTTGGCCCGGGAGTTCCCGGAGCCGATGGCCGAGATCGACCGCCGCGATCCGGAGCGGCTCCGAAGGTGGGCGCCGCCCGCGCTGACCCACCTGCACGCGGAGTTCGCGGCCGAGGTCGCTGGCAGGCTGGTCGAGCTGGACCGGGACCAGGACACCGCCGAGCGGCGGTCGGTCATGGTCGTCCGGCTGATCGGCCTCGGTGTGCGCCGCGCGGTGCTCCTGCCCGACCCGCTGTGCGCCGTGTGCGGTGCGCTGCCCGAGGACAGCCCCGAGGACACGGAGACACTCGTTCCGAGCACCTCGCTGTCCCACAAGCCGGGTTCGATGCGGACCAAGTCCCTCGTGGACGACGAGTCCTTCCTTCCCACCTATGTGGACCGGGACGTCGGCCTCGTACGCACCCTCTTCAAGTACGGCGGCGGCGTGTTCCCGAACATGACCGCGCCGCTGGGTCTGCGGAACTCGACCGACATCGAGCAGGGCATCGGCCGTACCCCCTCCTACCGGGAGTCGGGAACCGCGGCCGTGGCCGAGGCGGTCGAGCGCTGGGGCGGGATGAGCCCGTCGGGACACCGCAGTGTGGTCACGGGTGCCTACAAGGACCTCCCCGAGGCCCTCGACCTGCGACGGCTCGGCCTGCACGACGAGCACCGCTACGACGAGGAGGGCTTCCCGTGCCAGCGGTGGACCGAGGAGTCGGAGCTGGACTGGGTCTGGGGCAGGTCCCTCACCCATGACAGGCCGGTCCTCGTGCCGGAGACCTACGCCTACTACCGCACCCGGCTGGTGCGCCCGGACCGTCCCCGGTTCCTGTACGAGGTGTCCAACGGCTGCGCCGTCGGCGGTTCCATGCCGGAGACGATCCTGCACGGGCTGATGGAGGTCATCGAGCGCGACGCGTTCCTGATGACCTGGTACTCGCGCCGCACCCCGGCCGAGATCGACCTCAGCACGGCCAAGGGAACCACCGTGCCGCTCCTGCTTGAGCGCATCGAGCGGCTGACCGGGTACACGGCGCACGCCTGGGACACCACCACCGAGCACGGCATCCCCAGCGTGTGGGTGGGCGTCGTCGACGAGCAGGAGCGCGACGGTTACGCCCGCTTCCTGTGCGCGGCGGCCTCGCACTTCGACATGGAGGACGCGGTGGCGGCCGGGCTCCTGGAGCTGGCCCCGATCATCGCCCAGCACCAGGACGAGCCCGACGACGTGCAGGACCTCGCCCGGCGTATGGTCGACGACCCCGACCTGTGCACCTCGATGCTGCACCACAGCCAGCTCAACGGCAGGCCGGAGGCCCAGGACCGGTTGGCGTTCCTGTTCGACGGGCCCAAGCGGGAGATGGCCGAGCCCGACCCGAGGCTGCACACCGACGGGCCCACCGACCTGGAGGCGCTGCTCAACGACACCGTCGAGCGTCTGCGGCAGCACGGCCTGGAGGTGCTGGTGGTGGACCAGACCACTCCCGAGCACCGGGCGGGCGGTCTGTTCTGCGTGAAGGTGATCGTTCCGGGGATGCTGCCGATGACCTTCGGCAACAGGTTCCGCCGTGTGCGCGGACTCGACCGGGTGTTCGCGGCGGCGGCGAAGGAGGGCTTCGACGACGTGAACCCCGACCCGCACCCGTTCCCATGACGGACACGCACCCGAACACGACGGCGGTACCCGTGACCGACGACGATGACGCGACCCTGGTGCGGGAGTACCTGTACGACGTGCACTACCGGTGGCAGGCGATCCACGCGGAGGGGCAGGGCGGGCTCGACGACCCCGCCCGCCCCCCGCTGTTCACCCTCCCCGCCGAGCCACGGCGCAGGTTCCCGCTTCCCACCGGGCCGCGGCACCGGATCGGTCCGCTCGGGGCCGCGCTCCGGGACGAGCACACGCGTCCCGGAGCCGGCCCCGGCGGGTCCGGCCCCGACCACGGTTCGGACCTGGAACGACTGGGCGAGCTGCTGTTCTACGGCTACGGCTTCTCCCGCATGGACATCGGCCCGCAGGTGGAGTGGCCGTGGCACCGCACGGTGGCCTCGGCGCGCTGCTTCTATCCGGTCGAACTGTCGGTGTGGTCGGACGCCGCGCCGGGCGGCGTCCACCGCTACGACCCGGCCCACCACGAACTCTCCGAGCTGCGCGACGACGTCGGCCTGTCCGACCTGGCCGCCGCCGCAGCCGCGGAACTCGACGGCGCCCGGACCGTGCTGATCGTCACGGCCCGCCTGGGCAAGACCGCCTTCCGGTACCGGAACTACGCCTACCGGCTGGTCACCCAGGAGGCGGGGCTCGTCCTCGGCAACCTCCAGGTGGTGGCCTCGGCCCTGGGCCTGGGCGGGCACGCGCGGCTCCGGTTCCTCGACGAGGCCGTCGCCCGGCTGCTCGCGCTGCCGGACGACGACTCGGAGTCGGTCTTGGCGCTCCTGCCCCTGTGGGACGGCGCGCAGGCTCCGACCGCACCCGGTCATCGGACGGCCGCTCCGGTGCCGCCGAGACGGACCGTGGTCCCGGTGGCGGGCGGCAACGGCATCGAACCGGCGCTCAGCTACCGGACCCTCGCCGTGGAACGGGCCTCGCGACTGCACGATCCGGCGGAGCTGGAGCCGGTGAAGGCGCCCGCCAGCACCCCGCTGGTCGGAGCGGGAGCCGCGGTGCCGGGGTCGGCCCCCGACCTGCCGCTGGCACCGCTGCGGCGGGAGAGCGGCACGGACACGGGGACGGCGGTGGTCCGCCGCGACTCCGGGCCGGACGTGTTCCTGCCCACCGCGAAGCCGGTGCCGTTGGGGGTCGTGGCCGACCTCCTGCTCGACGCGGTCCGACCGACCGCCGACGACCTCTGGCACGAGACGGCCCCGCCCGAGGTGGGGGTGCACGTGATCGCCGGTGCGGTCACCGCCCTGCCGCAGGGCCACTACCGGCTCGTGGACGGCGCGCTGCGCACCGTAAGCCACGGAGACCTGCGTCCCCCCTTCCAAGCCATGGACGTGTGGCGGACGGAGATCAACGCGCGGACCGCGCCGCTGATGGTGGCCGTCACCGCCGACACCGAGCGCCTGCTCGAACACCACCCGAGGCGTGCCTTCCGCGCGACCCAGCTGCTCACCGGAGTGGTGGCGCAGCGGGTCTCCCTGGCCGCGGCCGCGCATGGTCTGTCCGCCCGGGTGACCAACAGCTACGACGCCGACGAGTGCGCCCGCCTGCTGGGCCTCGACGGCGAACGGGAGATTCCGGTGTTTCTTCTGGTACTGGGCGAGCCCAACGCGCCCTGGCACCTGGGGACGAGGGTGCGGCCTTGATCGTTGCACGCGTAGCGGGGCTGCCCAGCGCCAGCGCGCGGGTCGGCGAACTGCCCGACACCGCCCGCCGCCTCGGTGAACTCGACGCCCTCCGGGGCGACCTGACCCGCAGGGGCGAGGAGCTGGCGGACCTGATCCACGCGGCGGTGGGCGGCTGCGAGGACCGCGCCGTACGCCGCGCGCTGCTGGCCTGCCGCCGGGCCGTCCACAACGGCCGGGCGCCCAAGGCGTTGTCGGAGGCGGCCACGGCCCGGTTGTCCGGACCGGCGCGCGAACTCCACGCGCGGTTGGTCTCCGACCACGAGGCGCTGGACCGGGGGTGGGAGGAGGCCCGCGAGGCCTACCGCGCCGAGACGTCGGAGGCCGAACAGCGGCTGGCCGACCTCGTCCGGGACGAGAACTTCCGGCGTGCCCTGGCGATGGCCAGCGACGCCCTGTACCCCGACGTCGAGGCCTGGCTCTCCGGCCCGGCGAGTGCCCCCGAACACCTCAACACCCGCCGACGGGTGGTCAACTACGTCCTGCGGACCGCGCTGAAGACCAGCCCCTTCTCCACCCTGACCACCGCCGGACCGCTGCCCGACGGCGACGGTGCCGGACCGGAGGGCGGGGCCGCGGAGACCGTCCAGGTCCAGGAGCCGGACCGGCTCTCCCGGCACCTGGAACTCAACGCCGAGGTCGAGTTCCAGCTGGAGCGGCTGCTGGTCACCGGGCGCGGGCCGCTGTTCCTGCGGACCAATCCGACCCTGACCGTCCTGGGCGAGCGCGCCATGGTCGTGCACGCTGACGGGCGCTGCGTGGGTGTGCCCGCCCGCCCATGGCTGCTCGCGCTCGCCCGGCGGGCCGAGGACGGCGCCTCCCCGGCCGACCTCGCCGGGTTCCTCACCACCGAGTTCGGCGCGGCCGCAGCCGAGGCCGAGTCGATGCTCGGCCAACTGGTCAAGGCCGGTCTCCTCCAGAGCGACCTCGGCGTGCCCGACCAGGCCCGGGACCGTCTGACCGACGTGGCCGACCGCCTCGGCCTGCCGGAGGCCTCCCCGGTGAGACGGGTCGGCGAAGCCGCGGGCGAGGTCGAGGCCGCCGACACGCCGGCTGACCGGTGGCTCTCCCTGGGACGTCTGCGCTCGACAGTCGGCGAGGCGCTGACCGAGGCCGGGGGCGACCCCTCCCTGATCCCGGGCAAGTACCTCTGTTACGAGGACGTGCTGCCCGGCTGGATCACCGCGCCCCGAACCCCGGACTGGTCGGCGTTCGACCGCGACCTGCACCGCGTCCGGCGCCTGGTGTCGGTGTTCGACGGGGCCCTGCCCGGCCGCCTGGCCATCGCGGAGCTGCTCGGACGCCGCTTCGGGACCACCGCCCGTGTGGGCCTGATGGAAGCCTGGCTGGCCTGGAACGAGGCCGCCCCCGCGAACGCCTCGGAGGGTGCCCCCGACACGGCCGTCCTCCACGCGCTGCGCGACAACCCCTTCCACCTGGCCGACACCGGGGTGCCACGCGTCGAGGAGCTGCGCCGGTTCCAGACCGGGCTGCTCGGACTCCTCTCCCCGCCGGACGGCACTGGTCCCGCCTTCGACGCGGACGCCGGCGCCCTGGACCGGCTGCTGGACGCCGGTCCCGACTGGCTGCCCCAGGAACACCCCACCACCCTGTTCCTCCAGCCCCTGGCGGACGGGTCCCTCGCGTTCAACGCGTCCGCTCCCGGCCACGAGACCGCGGGCTCCCGGGTGCGCCGCTGGTCGGAGCCGCCCGTCCCGTACGAGGACCGGGGCGGGGACGGGCCACTCCTGGTCGAGGTGGCGGGCCTGTTCCGCAGCTCCCTCAACCGGGTGGCGCCCCACGCCTCCCACGAGTTGGTCTGGCCCGGGTGCGTCCCCTCCCGGCCCCCGGAACGGCGGGTCCGCCCGGCGGACCTGGAGATCCGGCTGGACCCGGCCGGTGTCCCCACGCTGTGGTGGCGTCCTGCCGAACGCCCGGTGGAGCTCGTCCACCGGGGGACCATGGGCCGGTTCTGGTTCCCACCCGTGTTGCGCTTCCTCCTCGACCTGACCACCCCCATGTCCGAGGCGTGGGCGCTGGTGGGGCGGGCCCGCGCGCTGTACGTCAACCCGAAACCGTCCGAGGTGTCGGTCCTGCCGCGCCTGCGGGTCGGCGGGGTCCTCATGGAACGCCGGAGCTGGATCGTGCCCCGAGCGGAGCTGGACCTCGGCGAGGGGGACGACTTCGAGCGGTTCACCCGTGTGCGCCGCCGGGTCCGGGACCTGGGGCTGCCCGACGTCGTCTTCGCGCGGGCCGCCGACGTCGTCGACACCACCGAACGGGTCATGGAGAAGGCCAAGGACCGCAAGCCGCGCCCCCTGGACCTGTGCTCCTGGTGGGGGGTCGAGGAGCTGGCCCGGCTGTCCAAGGGGCGGGACCTGCTGCTGTTCCAGGAGGCCGCGCCGGACGTGTTCGGCTCCGGCCGGGTCGTGGAGTACGCCGTCGAACTACCGGGGGAGCGCCGATGAGCTGGATCACGGCCCACTGCTACTACCACCAGGACCCGGCGGTGGTGATCACCTCCGTCGTCGCGCCGACCGTGCGGGCGCTGGGGGACAGAGCGCCGCACTGGTTCTACGTCCGCTACTGGACCGGCGGACCGCATGTCAGGTTCCGCCTGTGGGTGCCCGGCCCCGACGACCGCGAGACCGCGCGCGAGGAGGTCCGGAGCCGGTTCGAGGACCTGGTCCGACAGCGGCCCTCACGCGTCGAGGCGGATCCGGCCGACTTCCAGCGGCTCGCCGACCTGATCGGCAACCCCGGCGACGAGGCCGGGGCCGACATCCTCCCGGACAACACCCTCACCTGGGAGTCGTACCGGCCCGAGACGGAGCTGTACGGCGGCCCCGCCGCCATGGAGCACGTCGAGGAGTTCTTCACCGCGTCCAGCCGCGACGCCCTGGCGTACGTCGGCACCCCCACCGACCCGGTGGCCCGCGCCGTGTGGTGCATGGCCAGCGGGCTGGCGACGGTCGGCGACGCGGACTGGGTCAACCGGTTCGTGGACCACATGGTCGGCCGTTGGATCGGTGAGCAGATCGGTGCCCAGTGGCAGCGGGTCGTCGACCAGTCCTGGCAGCGGTCCGGGGACCGCGTCCGCCATCTCGTCCGGCACGCTCTGACCGCCTCGCCCGGTGGCGGCGAGGGGGAGTGGCTCGGGGCCTGCCAGCGGCTCCAGGAGGGACTGGCGGACGTGGAGGCGCGGGGCCTGCTGGAGCCGGCCGAGGGCACCGCGCCCGACGGGCTCGCCCACCTGGACCGGGGGATGGCGACCCTGTCCGCGCTGCACATGCACAACAACCGTCTCGGGGTCCACATGGAACGGGAAGCACTGGTGATGGAACTGCTCAGGCTGGCCCTGGCCGACACCGTGTCGGTGGGGTCGTGACGGCCGCCAGGCGGCTCCGGGTCGCCTACCACGACGCCGACCCCGCGCCCCTGCTGAGGGTCGGGGTACGCCCCCTGCTCGCCGAACTGGCGGCCGAGGGCCTGCCCGCGTACTGGGCGCGGCACTGGCGCCGGGGTCCGCACCTGCGGATCGTCGTGGACGCCGACGACGCCGCCTGGGAGGGGATCGTACGCCCCGCGGCACGACGCCACCTGGAGGCGGCACTGGCCGCCCACCCCTCCACCACGGTGATCGACCCGGCAACCCTCCGTGAGACCTACCGGCTGCTCGCCGAACGCGAACGGGAGTACGGGCCGCTGGAGCCGCAGCAGCCCGACAACACCGTCGAGGAGGAGCCGCACGACCCCCGGCTGCACGTGCTCGGCACCCACGACGCCGTCGCGCTGTTCGAGGGCTTCCACCAGCGCACCAGTGACGCGGCGCTCACCATGGCCGTGGGCGAGGGCCCCTCGCTCAGCACCCACGTCGTCGACCTCATGCTGATCATGGCCCAGGAGGTGGGCGGCTACCTCGAACGCGGATTCGTCTCCTACCGCTCCCACGCCGAGGCGCACATCATGGGCAGCCCCGACCCCCGGGCCGTCCGCGCGCTGTTCGACGAACGCTCCGCCAGGCTGCGCGACCCCCTCGTCCAGAGGGTGCGGGCGCACGCCGAAGGGGCCACCGCCCACCTGGACGAACTCACTGTCTCCGTGGGCCGCGAACTCGTGCGGGCCGCAGACGACGCCCGGCCCCTGCTCGCCGACGGCCGACTCGACCTCGACGGTCCGATCGCGAACGGCGGGGGAGCCGAGGGCGGCGACGCCACGGAGGAACAGACCCGCCACAGCGACTTCCACCGGACCCTGCGCGGTTCCGGCGACTTCGAGCGGACCCTGCGCGAGGCCCCCTGGTTCCTCCGCTACCGGGTGGCGCTCAACCTCCTGTACCTGCACCTGGCGCGCATCGGCGTCCGCCCGGTGGACCGTTTCCTGTACTGCCACGTCGTCGCCGACGCGGTGGAGCAGGCCTGTGGGGTCGACGCCGTGGCGATGGTGGCCTCGGGCGCGACCGAACTCGTAGAAGGGCACTCATGAGCACGGCCGAGCGCACGACCGCGACCGACGCCGACCGGGACACCGTCCTGGCGTACCTGGCCGACCGCGAACTGCCCCAGGTGTCGGGGGCGTACCAGCTGTACCCGACGAGGGCCGGGCGGCCCGGGGTGGCCGAGCACGCCCTGCCCCGCCCCGGTCACGGCCCCGACGGGCCCGTCGACCGCATCTCCCGCATGCTGGCCACCGGCAACGGACTCGCCCGGCACCGGTTCCTGACCGTCTCGGGAGCACGGGCGTTCCTGCCCACCGGCGCCCCCGGATGGGGGTTCGACGAGCAGCACGTGATGACCACCCTGCTGCGCCTGGTCGCCAGCGGCGGCGCGGCCTACCCGGTGGACCTCTGGCTGCTCTCGGGCGGGGAGTCCGGACTGCCGGTCGGCGCGCACCGCTACAACCCGGTGCACCACGGGCTGACCCAGGTCACCACCGAGGACCCCCGGCCGCGTCTGGCGCGGGCCCTGGGCGGTGCGGTCTCCGACCTCACCATCGTGCTGACGACCCGGCTGGAGCGCACCACGGGCCGGTACGGCAAGTTCGCCCACCGGCTGCACCTGCTGGACACCGGCCACACGCTGGCGCAGCTGCTGATCGCGGGGCGCAGTCTGGACTGGGAGTGCACACCCCGGCTGGCGTTCGTCGACGACGAGATCGAGCACATCCTGGACCTGGGCGACGAGACCGAGATCGCCTTCGCGGTGGTCACGGTCGGCCCGACCAGCACGGTGACGCCCGCCAGCGACCCGGCGCCCGTCCGGATCCCGCCGGTCCCGGACCGCTACCCGCAGGACGTCCTGCGCGCGGCCCGCCGCTCCGAGCCCGGGCCGGAGCTGGAGTTCGGCGAGATCACCATGCCCCGCGACCCGGACCGCGCGATGCAGCGCCGCCGCAGCCCGGTCGGCGGGTTCGTGGCTCCGCCGCCCTCCGCAGAGGACCTGGCGCCCGTGGCCGCGGCGGTCGACTCCGTGCTCGGCCCGCTGGGCGGGCACGGCAGGCTGGTCCCGCCCAAGGACCCGAGGGTGGCCACCCGGATCGGGGCCCCGGGACACCGGCTCAACCTGTCGCTGGCGGGCGTGGTCGTTCCGGTCCTGGAACTGCCCGAACTGGTGCGGAAGCACGGCCCCGGCGCCTTCCGGGTGGGGGCCGTGGCGATCGGCGTCTCACTCCAGGCAGCGGCCCTGGTCGCGGCCGACCGTGGTTTCGGGACCTTCCCGCTGTGCGCCTACGACGGCCCGGGGATCGAGGCCAACCTGGAGCTGCCCGAGGCGTCCACGATGTGTGTGGCGCCGATCGGTGTGGCCGCGCACGTCGGAGCCTCACTGGAGGTGCCGCTGTAGGCGGTTCCGAGAACGGCCCGGTCCCGGTGGTGGGGGATGCCGACGGGACCGGGCGCACGTGGGGCCGGGCCGGTCGAGAAATTCTCGACCGGCCCGGCCCTCGCACATCGGAGTAGGGCGAAGGTTCGCGGACGCGTATCGGTCGAGGCTGCGCCGCCACCGACGAAGCGTCCGGAAGGAGACGCCCTAGACACCCTCGAAGAGGGAACGCACCTGCTCCCGGGTCCTGGGCCGCAGCGGCTCGGACCAGGCCCGCCACGTCTGCTCGGTCAGCTCCTCGGCGGTGGTGTCCAGGCCCAGCTCCTCGAACTCCGTGGGGAAACCCCAACGGCGCAGGAGGTCGGTCAGCGCGTCCGCGACCTCGGCCGGGGTCACGGACGTCCCCGTGAGACCCAGCGCGCGGCCACCGAGGTCGGCGAGCCGGTCGGCGTGCCCGGCCAGCTTGTCGCCGTCGACCACCATCCGCGCCCACCGGGTCAGCAGGACCCCGAGGGCCGGACCCTTGCGCAGTCCCTGCGCGGTGAGCGTGTTGGTCGGGTACCAGACCCAGAACGAGTGCAGGTGGCGGCCGATCTGGTGCAGCGTGAACGTACTGACGCTGGCGGCCAGCGCGATGGTGCCGCGCGCCTCCAGGTCGTCGCCGTCGGCCAGGGCCCGTTCGGCGGCCGGGATGACCGCCCTGATCTGACCGATCGCGACCTCGTCGGGCAGGGCCGTGGTCGGCGGGTCCGACACCATGGGGACCAGGAGGCGGGCGACCGTTTCGAGCGCGCCCTCGGCGGTCAGCGCGGGCGGCAGGGACGTGTGCAGCATCGGGTCGATCACCGCGACCCTGGGGAACAGGGACCAGTGGACCAGGAAGCGGCGGTCCGTGCCGTCGGCCAGGCTCGCCTTGGCGTTCACCTCGCTGCCGGTCGCCGCCGTGGTCGGTACCGCCACCACGGGCAGGCCGCCCCGCGTGACGGGCTCGGGCATGACGAACCCGCCGCCGGGCTTCCAGCCGGTGAGGAGACCGGGCAGCGCCACCGCCGCGGCGGCCGCCTTGGCCAGGTCCATCACCGTTCCGCCGCCGATCGCGCAGACGGAGCGCACACCCTCCGCGCGCAGGCGGTTGGCCAGGTCCTCGGCCTCCTGCCGGGTGGGCGTGGAGGCGGCGCGGCGTACGATCACCTCGGGGGCGAGCCGTTCCAGCAGCTGGGCGACGCCGGGGACGGCCGTCGCCGCGTGGTCGTCGACCACGACCGCGACCGGTCGGCCGGTCCGTTCGATCTCCAGCGGCACGTCGCGCAGACGGCCGGCGCCGAAGTCGACCCTGGTGGGTACCCACCAGTGGGGGTTGATGGTGGAGCCCGCTTCGGTCATCGTGACCTCACCGCCTTCAACGCGCCGGCTAGCCGGGCCGCGATCTCGTCCACTTCGGCGTCGGTGACGACGAGCGGGGGGAACAGGAGCAGGCAACGGCGGCTCAGGTGCACCAGGAGCCCGTTGCGCTGGCACAGGTGGCTGATCATCGCCATGTCCATGGGGGACAGGGGCTCGCGGCTCACCGGGTCCCGGACCAGTTCGACGGCCAGGGCCAGGCCCTCGCCGCGCACCTCACCGACGATGTCCAGTTCGAGGAGCGCGTCCAGGTGCTGCCGCAACCGGGCCCCGGCCTTCGCGGAGCGCTCCACCAGGTTCTCGTCCTCCATGACGTCGAGCGTGGCGAGGGCGGCGGCGCAGGCGGCGGGGTTGCCGGACTGGGTCTCCCCGTGGGTGAGATAGGTCCCCGAGGCCTCGTAGGCCTCGTACACCTCGGCGGGGAAGAGCGTGGCGGCCAGTGGGAGGTACCCGCTGTTGATGCCCTTGGACAGGGTGACCACGTCGGGTCGGACGCCGGTGTGCTCGCTCGCGAACATCCTCCCGGTGCGTCCGAACCCCGTGGCCACCTCGTCGACGATCAGGTGGGCGCCCATGCGCCTGGTGGCTGCGGCGACCTCCTCAAGGAAGCCGTCCGGCGGCATGAGCACACCGCCCGAGCACAGGATGGGTTCGACGATGACCGCCGCCACCTGGTCTCCCTCGGTTCGCTCCAGTTCGGCCAGGGCCTCGCGGCAGGTCCGCTCGTCGGGGCCCAGCCCGCGTTCGGCGGCGAAGGGGTCCGGGTAGGGGAGCAGCCGGTTCCACCGGCGGTCCACCCCGTACTCCTCCTGGTCGAGGTCCTCTCCGGTCAGGGCCATGGCGCCGATTCCCGTGCCGTGCCAGGAGTGGGCGTCGAACGAGACCACCAGGCGGCGCTCGGGCTGCCCCACCAGGCTGCGGTACCGGCGCAGCACCTTGACGGCCGTCTCGTTGGCGGAGGACCCGGAGGAGGAGAAGTAGACGCGTTCGAAGTCGCCGGGCGCGATCTCCAGCAGCCGGGCGGCGAGGTCCCGGGCCGTGTCGTGGCCGTAGCGGAACAGCGTGCCGTAGGAGAACCGGCGCAGCTGCTCGGTGACGGCGTCGACGATCCTCGGGTGGTTCCAACCGCAGGTCACGTTCCACAGGCCTGACGTGGCGGACAGGTAGCTGTTCCCCGCCTCGTCCCGGACCCGGACCCCCTCACCCTCCACGAGGGTGGTCCCGCCTCGCTCGAACATGGACATCGAGGTCATCGGAAGCCACAGGGGCGAGGCTCCCGAAGATCCCGGTGGAGCGGGGGGTCGCCCGTCAGAGTTCATCTCGCTCTTTCTTGGCAGGCTTCAGTCGACGCTGGACCCAGCATGCGGTAAGTCACTTACACCTCGGTTACTGTCCGGTTGCGCCGAACAGGTCTTTCGACCTACTTTCATCACGTGCTGAAGGTAGCCGCCGGCAATGATTTGCCACGTAAAGTAGTGATAAAGCTGGCCCGTTCCGGACGCACGGAGATGGGTAGAGCACTTCCCGAACAGGAGGCGACGTGATTGAGTTCGGGATTCTGGGTCCACTGGTCATTTATCGGGACGGAGTTCCGGTTGTGCTCAGGGCCCCCATGTTGCGCCGTCTGTTGGCCGTACTGCTGAGTCAGGGCGGGCACCGGCTCTCGCTGGACGAACTGGCGGAAGCTCTCTGGGAAGGGGCGCCGCCGGACGGGGCCCGGAGCACCCTACAGGTGTACGTTCACCGGCTGAGGAAGGTGCTGGACGACAGCGGCCGTCTGGTTAGGGACGGTCCGGGTTACCGCATGGTTTTGTGTAGCGCGGAGGTTGACGCGAAGAGGTTCGAGACGACCGTCGCCCTCGCCCGCAGGGCGCGCGGTCGCAGTGATCTCCAGCAGGCCTCCGAAATGTACTGCCACGCGATGGCGCTGTGGAGGGGAAGACCCTATTCGGATATTCCCAACAGCGGAGTGGTGGCGAACGAGATTCGGCGTCTGGAGGAACTCAGGCTGTTGACCAACCAGGAACGGATCGAGATCGATCTGGACCGGGGACACCACGCCCGTCTGGTCCCCGAGCTGACCGAGCTCACCACCGCCCACCCGTACCGGGAGAGGCTGCTCGCCCTGTTGATGCTCGCGCTGTACAGATCGGGCCGACAGGCCGAGGCACTGGGGATCTACCGGGGAACCCGCCTCCGGCTCGCCCAGGAGCTCGGAGTGGAACCCACCATGCCCCTGCGACGACTCCACGAGGCGATCCTGCGGGCCGACGGCCAGCTCCTGCGCATCACCGCCGACGAGCTGGACACGCAGTGGGAACCGAGCGCCGCCTAGGCGGGTCCCTTCGGAGGGGTGTCCCGGACCACCTCCGATTACGGACCTGACCGGCCACACACGACGACGCGACGGGGCACGGGTCCGACTCCGCGACGGACTCCGTGGCCCGGTCGCGGTCGAGCCCCGGCCCGGGAACGCGAACCCGTGCGGCCCGAGGACCCCAAGGGGTACCGCCGCCCGGGCCTGGGTACGGTTCGACCATGGCCAGAACGTACAGTGACGCCCTGTTGGCCGACGGCCCGCTCCTCTTCGTCTCCGGACAGACCCCGGTGGCTCCCGACGGTGACGTCGCGGGAGACGCGGGCGGACAGACCCGGCAGATCTTCCGCAACATGGAGGCCGTCCTTGCCAGGCACGGAGCCGACCTGACGCACGTGGTGAAGCTGACCTACTACCTCCGGCACATCACCGACCTCGACGAGTTCCGCTCCGCGCTCCTGGACTCCCTGCCCGGAGAGCACCGGCCCGCGGCCACGCTGGTCGAGGTGAGCGGACTGGTGGACCCGCGCTTCCACGTGGAGATCGACGCCGTCGCCTGCCTGCCCCGGGAGCGCGCTTGACCGCCCCCGAACCCGCCGCCGTGCTCCTGGAGCGCTTCGCCGCGCACCTGTCCGGCGAACTGGGCCGGTCCCCGCACACCGTGCGCGGCTACCTCGCCGACCTCACCTCCCTCGTCGAGGACCTCGACGCGCGCGGCCGCACCCCGGCAGACCTCGACGTCCCCCTGGTCCGTGCCTGGCTCTCCCGTGCCCGCGCGGCCGGGGCCAGCCGGTCCACCATCGCCAGACGGGTGGCGGCGGTCCGCGCCCTCACCCGCTACCTGCACCGCGAGGGGATCCTGGCCACCGACCCGGGCCCCCGTCTTTCCACCCCACGCCAACAGCGCGGCCTCCCCACGGTCCTGGACGAGGAGCAGGCCGCGACCGCCCTGGAGGGCCCCACCCCGACGACCCCGGTGGAACTGCGCCGCCACGCGGTGGTGGAACTGCTCTACGCCACGGGCATCCGGGTCGCCGAGCTCTGCGCCCTGGACATCACCGACCTCGACCGCTCCCGCGACACCGTCCGGGTCCTGGGCAAGGGCGACAAGGAGCGCACGGTCCCGGTGGGAGCCCCGGCCCTGGACGCCGTCGACGCCTGGACCACCCGGGGCCGTCCGGAGTTCGCCTCAGGGGCGCCCGTCGGAGCCCTCTTCCTCGGGGTCCGGGGCGGACGCCTGGGTGTCCGCCAGGCCCGCGAGGACGTCCACGCCCACCTGCGCGCCGCCGGGGTGGACTCCGGTCCGCACGGACTGCGGCACAGCGCCGCGACCCACCTCCTCAACGGCGGAGCCGACCTGCGCAGCGTCCAGGAGTTCCTCGGCCACTCCAGCCCGCGCAGCACGCAGATCTACACCCACGTCTCCGTGGAGCGCCTGCGCTCCGCCTATCAGCAGGCCCACCCCCGCGCCTGACCCCGCCGGGCACCGACCCGGCGAAGGGGCGCGGCCCCTCTCCCGCAGCAGCCACCCCCAGCGGCCGAGCGGACGGGGACCCACCTCTGCCCGCCGCGGCCCCTGCCCGCGGCGGCCCGGACGGGGGCCGGGTCCGCGCCTCGTGACGGTCTCCGGGCACGCGGTGCCGGTGGCCGGTCCGGGACGGCCGGGACCGGCGGGCACTCGTCCCCCTGCCCGGGACGTCGGCCCGGCCGCTCGTCGTGTCCGACCCGATCTCCGACCCGATCGGCGCCGTGCTGTACAGGGGGAGGAGCCGCACCTCCCCGCGCCCCAGGAGGCTCAGCGGGTCCAGGTAGGCGGAGCCACGGATCAGGCCCCAGTGGAGGCAGTGGCGGTCGGGGCAGTGCCGGGGCTCGGTGGACAGGGTCCCCAGGGGCCGGTCGCCCACCGGGTCGCCCCGGGCGACGGAGGCGTCCACCGGTTGGTAGGTGGTGCGCAGGTCCCCGTGGGAGACGCTCACCACTCCCACGCCCGCGATCCGACCGGCGAAGTGGACCCGCCCCGGACCCGCCGGGTGGATCGACTGCCCAGGCTCGGCGGCCAGGTCCACGCCCCGGTGGCCGGGCAGCCAGGGTTGTTCGGGCGGGGCGAACTCCCGCAGGACCTCGGCCGGGGGGTCCACCGGCCAACGCCACGAGGACACGGCGAAGGTCGTGGGAGCCGTGGTGCGGTGCGAGAGGACCGGCAGGAACAGGAGCGAGAGCGACAGCAGGAGGTGCCAGACACGGCGAGGGCTCATGCCTCCAGCGTGCGCCACGGGGCCGGACTCCGCCACCGCCGATCCGGATCTGTGGACAACCCGTTCCGAGACCCGTCCGCACTCCCCAACGGCCTCCCCGGAACCGACCGTGGCGGAGCTCCGCTCACCCACTGATCTGCCTGGGCACGGAGCTGTTCCGGGGTGTGTCCCACGGAGGATAGAATCATCCGTGGTCCGCTGGACCAACCAACAATACGCACGCCCACACGCCTCCTCAGGGAGGGGTCGCACCCACGGTCCACACCGTTTCGGCGGGGTGGCGGTACGGCCGGGGCGTCAGGATCAACCGACGGCGGAGCACTCCTCCGCCACCGCAAGGAGGACCAGGTCATGGCCACAGTCGTGACGATTCGCCAGCTCCTGGAGAGCGGCGTCCACTTCGGGCACCAGACCCGTCGCTGGAACCCCAAGATGAAGCGCTTCATCTTCACTGAGCGCAACGGCATCTACATCATCGACCTCCAGAAGTCGCTGGCGTACATCGACCGCGCCTACGAGTTCGTCAAGCAGACGGTCGCCCACGGTGGCACCATCCTGTTCGTCGGCACGAAGAAGCAGGCGCAGGAGGCCATCGACGAGCAGGCTCGCCGCGTCGGCATGCCGTTCGTCAACCAGCGCTGGCTGGGCGGCATGCTCACCAACTTCTCCACCGTGCACAAGCGGCTCCAGCGCCTCAAGGAGCTGGAGGAGATCGACTTCGACGACGTCGCCGGCTCCGCCCTCACCAAGAAGGAGCTGCTCAACCTTCGCCGTGAGAAGGACAAGCTGGAGCGCACCCTCGGTGGTATCCGCGACATGTCCCGCGTGCCCAGCGCCGTGTGGATCGTGGACACCAAGAAGGAGCACATCGCGATCAGCGAGGCTCGCAAGCTGAACATCCCGGTCGTCGCCATCCTCGACACCAACTGCGACCCGGACGAGGTCGACTACCCGATCCCGGGTAACGACGACGCCATCCGCAGCGTCAGCCTCCTCACCCGCGTCGTCGCCGACGCCGTCGCCGACGGTCTCCTGGTCCGCTCCGGTGCCTCCGGCGCGACCGAGGAGAAGGCCGCCGAGGAGCCCCTGGCCGAGTGGGAGCGCGAGCTCCTCGAGGGCAAGAGCGAGACGGCTGCCGCCGAGGCCGCCGCCGAGCAGGCCCCCGACGAGACCCCGACCGTCGCTCCGGCCGACGAGGTCGCCGCCGAGGCTCCGGCCGAGGCCACCTCCGAGGACTCCCCGGTGGACGCCCCCGAGCAGGCCCCCGCCGAGGCTCCGGTCGAGACCCCCGCCGAGGACAAGACCGCCGAGTAGTCAGCGGCCCCTTCCGGGGACACCGTTTCCCGCGCGCCGCCTCGCCCCTTCCGGGCGGGGCGGCCCGCGCGGTGCTCACCCGGGTCGCTCCACTTCCAGATCAGACTTCACTCAAGGGAATCCGAGAACAGTCATGGCGAACTTCACCGCCGCGGACGTCAAGAAGCTGCGCGACGCGACCGGCGCCGGCATGATGGACTGCAAGAAGGCCCTGACCGAGGCCGACGGCGACTACGACAAGGCCGTCGAGGCCCTGCGCATCAAGGGCGCCAAGTCCGTCGACAAGCGCGCGGACCGCACCGCCGCCCAGGGCATGGTCGTCCTCAAGCAGGAGAGCGAGGGTAAGGCCACCCTCATCGAGCTCAACTGCGAGACCGACTTCGTCGCCAAGAACGCCGGCTTCATCGAGCTCGCCAACGAGGTCGCCGACTTCGTCGCCGCCCAGGACGGCGACGACATCGCCGCCATCGCCGCCGCCGAGATCGAGCCGGGCAAGAGCCTCCAGGCCTACATCGAGGGCAAGAGCGCGATCATCGGCGAGAAGCTCGAGTTCCGCCGCATCGCCAAGTTCGACGGCGCCTACGTCGCGAGCTACCTGCACAAGTCCGACCCGGACCTGCCCCCGAGCATGGGCGTCCTGGTCGAGCTGGACAAGCAGGACGAAGAGGTCGGCAAGGACCTCGCCCAGCAGATCGCCGCGCTGGCGCCGCAGTACGTCAGCAAGGACGAGGTCCCCGCCGAGGTCGTCGCCAACGAGCGCCGCATCGCCGAGGAGACCACCCGCGAGGAGGGCAAGCCCGAGCAGGCGATCCCGAAGATCGTGGAGGGCCGCCTCAACGGTTACTTCAAGGACGTGACGCTGCTCGGCCAGCCGTTCGTCAAGGAGAACAAGAAGACGGTCCAGAAGATCGTCGACGAGGCCGGAGTCACCGTCAAGCGTTTCGTGCGCTTCAAGGTCGGCCAGGCCTAGGGAGTTGTTCGGTGGATCGTTCCGAGAAGGCGTCCACCGCACACACCCTGGGGTTTTGACATGATGGAGGTGCCGGGGAGACTTCTCTCCCCGGCACCTTTTGGTGGATATGGGCGGATTTGGGGCGTCGTGAGCCCCCGCCGCCCGCAGCAGGAGCACTCGGGGGACCCTGTGCCACTCGGGGAGAACAAGGGAGGCCGCAGGCCGTGTCGGAGAACGAAGCGATGACCACCGAACCCGCCATGCACGATTCCGGTTGGAAACGTGTGATGCTCAAGCTGTCGGGGGAGGCTTTCGCGGGCGGTGGCGGTCTCGGCATCGAGCCCGAGGTCGTCCAGTACGTGGCGGAGTCCATCGCCGAAGCCGTCTCCGAGGGCATCCAGGTCGCCGTCGTCGTCGGCGGCGGCAACATGTTCCGCGGCGCGCAGCTCACCGAGGGCGGGATCGAGCGCGGTCGCGCCGACTACATGGGGATGCTCGGCACCGTCATCAACTGCCTCGCCCTCCAGGACTTCCTGGAGCGCCTGGGCGTGGACACCCGCGTACAGACCGCGATCCACATGAGCCAGGTCGCCGAGGCCTACATTCCGCGTCGCGCCATCCGCCACCTGGAGAAGGGCCGCGTGGTCATCTTCGGTGCCGGTCTCGGTGCGCCGTTCTTCTCCACCGACACCACCGCCGCTCAGCGCGCGCTGGAGATCGGTGCCCAGGCGGTCCTCAAGGGCACCCAGGTCGACGGGGTCTACGACTCCGACCCGCAGCGCAACCCGGACGCGGTCAAGTTCGACAAGCTCAACTACAACGAGGTCCTCACCCGCGGCCTCAAGGTCATGGACGCCACGGCCGTCAGCCTGTGCATGGACAACGGGCTGCCCATCGTCGTGTTCGACCTCATGAGCCAGGGCAACATCCTGCGCGCCGTCCGCGGTGAGAAGATCGGCACCATCGTCGGCCCCGTCTCCGCCTAGAGAGCGGACGGTCCGGCCGCGACCCCAAGCCACGAACACCCAGCCGAGAACCCGGGAGCGCCACAATGACCGAAGAAACCCTCCTTGAGGCCGAGGAGAAGATGGAGAAGGCCGTGGTCGTCGCGAAGGAGGACTTCGCCACGATCCGGACCGGCCGCCCCACCCCGGCCACCTTCAACAAGATCACCGTCGACTACTACGGTGCCCGCACCCCGATCAACCAGTTGGCGTCCTTCTCGGTTCCCGAGCCGCGGATGGTCGTCATCTCCCCGTTCGACGTGAACTCGCGCACCGACATCATCAACGCGATCCGCAACAGCGACCTCGGCGTCAACCCCTCCGACGACGGTCAGGTCATCCGCGTGGTGTTCCCGGACCTGTCCGAGGAGCGCCGCAAGGAGTACGTGAAGGTCGCGCGCACCAAGGCCGAGGACAGCAAGATCTCGATCCGCAACGTGCGCCGTCGCGCCAAGGACAGCTTCGAGAAGGCGGTCAAGGCCGGTGACCTCGGTGAGGACGAGGCGCACCGCGCCCAGGCCGAGCTGGACGAGCTCTCCCAGAAGTACGTCGCCGCCATCGACGAGCTGTTGAAGCACAAGGAATCTGATCTTCTCGAGGTTTAGCCGGTGAGCACACCTTCCAAGGGTTCCGGAGGCGATGACCACTCACCGGAGCACAGACCCGACGACATTCCCCCGTCCGGGGCGGACGACCCCTCCTCGGACACGGCCGCCGGGCAGCGCTTCGTGCTGCACAAACCGGGGGGCGGACCGGTCAGGACCGGTCGCAACCTCCCGGTGGCCATCGCCAGCGGGTGCGCCCTGGGCGCGCTCGTCTTCTTCTCGGTCTTCCCCTGGCCGCAGCTGTTCACGATCATCACCTCGCTCGGGGTGCTGATCGGCCTGCGCGAGCTCAACCGGGCCTTCGGCGGCAAGGGCGTGACCCTGGCCGTGGCCCCGTTGGCCGTGGGCGGCGTGGCCATGCAGGCCGGAGCCTACTTCGGCGGCGCGGACTGGCTGGTGGGCATCGCCGCCCTCACGGCGATCTCCTGCCTGGTCTGGCGGCTGAGAGGAGGAGCGGAGGGGTTCGTCGCCGACGCGTCGGCGAACCTGTTCGTCCTGGTGTACCTGCCGTTCCTGCTGGCCACGTGGATGCTGCTCATCGCGCATCCCGAGGACGGGCAGTACCGGCTCGTGGTGTTCATCGTGGTGACGATCTCCAGCGACATCGGCGGGTACTTCGCCGGGATCCTGCTGGGACGGCACAAGATGGCCCCGGTGATCAGCCCGAACAAGACCTGGGAGGGTTTCGGCGGCTCCGTGGTGGGCTGCGCGGTGGCGGGCGCGCTGTGCGTGACCCTGATGATGGGCGGCCCCTGGTGGGTCGGCGTGGTCCTCGGCCTGGCCGTGGTGCTGGCCGCCACGGTCGGCGACCTCATCGAGTCGCTCTTCAAGCGCGACCTCGGTGTCAAGGACATGGGCCGGTTCATGCCGGGCCACGGCGGACTGATGGACCGTATCGACTCGCTGCTCATCGCGGGTCCCGTGGTCTGGATCGTGCTGAGTCTGCTCCTGCCGTAGACGACGGGTCGGGCCCCCGACCTCGTGGCACCCAGCGATCGACTGGGCGCGACGAGACCGGGGGCCTTCGTCGTGCCCGGGGATGCCGGAGCGGGTCGGGGTGGATACGCTCGACGGGTGGATGAACCTCTGATCGAACGCATGCGCGAGTACGGTGAGACGATCTTCGCCGAGATGACGCGCCTGGCCGTGGAGACCGAGTCCGTGAACCTCGGACAGGGTTTCCCCGACACCGACGGGCCGCGCTCCCTCCTGGAGGGGGCCTCCCGCAACATCATGGCGGGGGTGAACCAGTACCCGCCGGGGCCGGGCCGCCCGGAGCTGCGCCAGGCGGTGAGCCGCTACCGTTCCCGCCACTACGGCCTGGAGTTCGACCCGGACACCGAGGTGTACGTGACCGTCGGCGCGACCGCGGGGATCGCCGCGTCCATGCTGGCCCTGGTGGAGCCCGGGGACGAGGTGATCGTCTTCGAGCCGATGTACGACTCCTACCCGGCGACCATCTCACTCGCCGGAGGGGTGCGCCGCCCGGTCACGCTGCGCTGCGACCCGGAGAGCGGACGCTTCACCTTCGACCCGGCCGAGCTCCGGGCGGCGGTGACCCCGCGGACCCGGCTGATCATGGTGAACTCCCCGCACAACCCCACCGGGACGGTCTTCACACCCGCCGAGCTGGAGGTGATCGCCGGGGTGTGCCGCGAGCACGACCTGATCGCGGTCACCGACGAGGTGTACGAGTTCCTCACCTTCGACGACCGCGAGCACGTGCCGCTGGCCACGCTCCCGGGCATGCGCGAGCGGACCCTGTCGATCTCCTCGGTGGGCAAGACGTTCGCCGTCACCGCGTGGAAGACCGGCTGGGTCACGGGCCCGGAACCCCTGGTGCGCGCGGTGCGCACGGTCAACCAGTTCCTCACCTTCTCCGCCAACGGCGCGCTCCAGCTGGCCATCGCCGACGCCCTGGACAACGAGGGGGAGTGGATCGAGCAGCAGCGGCTCGGGCTCCAGAACAAGCGGGACCGGCTCGCGGAGGGTCTGACCCGGGCGGGGTTCGAGGTGAACGTCTGCGAGGGCACCTACTTCCTGATGACGGACATCCGTCCGCTCGGATTCCTGGACGGCGTGGACGTCGCCCGGGCCCTACCCCGTCAGGCGGGGGTTGCGGCGGTCCCCGCCAAGGTGTTCTACGACCGCGAGGACGAGGGGCGGCACCTGCTGCGCTTCGCCTTCTGCAAGAAGGACGAGGTGCTGGACGAGGCGGTCCGCCGCCTGGCCTCCTGGCACGGGTGGGTGAACTGAGTCCGGTCGACCGAGCCCGTGTGACACCGGGCCGGCCGGGGGCACGGGGTCGCGGCCCCCGGCCAGCCGCGCGCTGAGGCGTCGGCGTCGGGCAGGCCAGGGGCCCAGCACCCGGGCGAGTTCCCGGCAGGTCTCCACGAGTTCGCCCAGGTGGGGGGCGGCCCCGGACCGCTCGGCGCGGTCGAGGGCCCAGGGCTCGTGGTCGCCGCGTGCCGGTTGCCCGCGTCCACCAGCGCGACGACGGCGCCCGTGGCCGCCTGCGGGTCGTGGGCGCACCGGCCGCAAGGACGGGTGGTGGCCCCAGGAGCCGTGGCCCGCCCTGGCGGTTCTCAGTGCGCGGGGGTTCTCCGTCTCGTGTCCCGGGAGTCCATGAGGTCGATGAGGCGCTCCTCGGCGTCCGGGCCCGGACTGACGCGAGGCAGGCGCCACATGAGCGCGGCTCCGCCGAGCCACCAGGCCAGGACCATGCCCCACTCGTTGGGCCAGCTCAGCGCCGCGGGCATTCCGGGCAGGTAGAGCAGGAAAAGGCCGAACGCCAGGACGAAGGCGGTGACGCCCACCGGGGTGCCCGCGCGGACCCTGAACGGCCGCTCCATCTCCGGTTCACGGCGACGCAGCACCAGGAAGCACACGATCACCATCAGGTAGGCGATCACGATGTTGAGGCCGCCCGCGTTGACCAGCCACACCAGCATCGGGCGGCCGAAGAGCGGGGCCAGGACCGAGAGCGCGCCGATGAACAGCACCGCGTTGGCGGGGGTCCGGAAGCGCGGGTGGAGCTCACCGAACCAGGAGGGGAGCATCCTCGAACGGGCCATCGCGTAGATGAGGCGGCTGCCACCGATGAGGAAGGCGTTCCAGCTGGTGAGCAGACCGGCCACACCGCCCAGGACCAGGAGGTTGCCCATGGCGGCGCTGTCCCACATGGCGGCCATGGAGTCGGCCGAGGCGAGCTCGGAGCCCAGGAGGTCCGAGGAGGGCAGCCCGGCGCCGGCGGTCAGCATCACCATCACGTACCAGGCGGTGGCGCAGAAGACCGAGAACACCAGGAGTGATCCGACCAGACGATAGGGCAGCCTGATCTCCGAGGCCGACTGCGGGATGACGTCGAAGCCCACGAACAGGAACGGGACCGCGACCAGCACCACGAACATCCCGGACACCCCGCCGGTGAACAGGGGCTCCATGTTCGCGGAGGACCCGCCCACGAAGGCGCCGGTGAGCATCGCCGCGCCCGCCGCCAGCAGGAACAGGACGGTGACGCCCTGGAAGACACTGGCAGGGCGGATCCCGACGTAGTTGAGCGCCGTCATGGCCACGGCGCTCAGGACGCCGATCGCCACCAGGCTGGCGTGGACGTCGTATCCGGCGATCGTCCACAGGTGGCCGACCTCGATGTTCGGGAACAGGTAGACGAGGGTCTGCGGGACGGCGACCGCCTCGAAGGCGACCACCGAGACGTAGCCCAGCACCATGGCCCAGGAGGCGAAGAAGGCGCCCTTGGGGCCGATGGCGCGCATGGCGTAGTGGTGTTCTCCGCCCGCGTGCGGCATGGCGGAGACCAGCTCGGCGTAGGTGAGGCCGACGAAGGCCATCACGACGCCGCCGATGACGAAGGCGAGGGCGGCGCCACCGCTGCCAGCCGCGTCGACGAAGTCGCCGGTGAGGACGATCCAGCCGAAGCCGATCATCGCTCCGAAGGCCAGGGCCAGGACGTCGGTCCTTCCCAGGACCTTGACGAAACCCGGACTTGTGTTGGACATGGAGGGGGCTCCCAACGGGTCGTGCCTGTGTCGGGGGACACACGTGTGGGGGACAAGAGAACACGCGGGCGCCCCGAGGAGAAGTGCCGTGCTGGCCAGGTGCGCTGCCGGGGTTGTACAGAGCGGCTGGTGGTGGGTTGACGGGATCTTTGGTGCTCGTGGGTGTGGGGAGGGGGCCGGTTTCCAGTAGAACCGGAATCCGGGGCGAGCGAAAGCCCCGGGGTGTCGCCTGTGGACAACTCCCCGGGGCCGGGTCCGGGTCAGCGCTCCGGTTCGAACCAGACGGCGGCCAGCGGCGGCAGCGTGATCTCGGCGGAGAACGGCTGACCGTGCCACTCCTGGGCCTGGGTCTCGACGGACGTCGGCGCCTCGTGGCCGGAACCCCCGAAGCGCGGGTCGTCGGAGTTGAGCACCGACGTCCAGCGGCCCTCGGAGGGCAGGCCCACCCGCCAGTTCGGGCGGGGCACGGGCGAGAAGTTCACCGCGCACGCGAGCACTGAGCCGTCCTCGCCGTGGCGCAGGTAGCTGAGCGTGTTGCCCTGGCGGTCACCCCCGTCGAGCCAGCGGAACCCGGCCGGGTCGGTGTCCAGCGACCACAGCGCCGGACGCGGTCGATAGGCGTTGTTGAGTGCCCTGACCAGCCTCTGGGCCCCCGCGTGGTGCTCGAACTGGAGCAGCCACCACGGCACGCCCTCCTCGTGCGACCACTCGTCGCCCTGGGCGATCTCGCCGCCCATGAAGAGCAGCTGCTTGCCCGGGTGCGACCACATGAACGACAGCAGCGCGCGCAGCGTCGCGGCGCGCTGCCACTCGTCACCGGGCGGCTTGTTGAAGAGCGCCTGCTTGCCGTGCACGACCTCGTCGTGGGACAGCGGCAGCACGTAGTTCTCGCTGTACGCGTAGACCATCGAGAACGTGATGTCGTCGTGGTGGTACTCGCGGTGGATCGGCTCCTTCTTCACGTACTCCAGGGAGTCGTGCATCCAGCCCATGTTCCACTTCAGCCCGAACCCGAGACCGCCCATGTCCACCGGCTGGGTCACCCCCGTGTACGCGGTGGACTCCTCCGCGATCATTGCCACGTTCGGGTTGCGCCGGTAGACCGTGGTGTTGAGCTCCTTGAGGAAGTCGATCGCCTCCAGGTTCTCCCGGCCGCCGAAGGCGTTGGGCTCCCACTGCCCGGAGTCCCGCGAGTAGTCGAGGTAGATCATCGAGGCCACGGCGTCCACCCGGAGGCCGTCGATATGGAACTCCTCCAGCCAGTACAGGGCGTTGGCGACGAGGAAGTTGCGCACCTCGGTGCGTCCGTAGTTGAAGATGAGGGTTCCCCAGTCGGGGTGCTCCCCGCGCCGCGGGTCCGGGTGCTCGTACAGGGCCGTCCCGTCGAACCGGGCCAGCGCCCACTCGTCCTTGGGGAAGTGCGCGGGCACCCAGTCCAGGAGAACCCCGACCCCGGCCCGGTGCAGGGAGTCCACCAGGTGCCGGAACTCGTCCGGGCTGCCGAATCGCGGCGTCGGCGCGTAGTACGACGTGACCTGGTATCCCCACGAACCGTCGAAGGGGTGCCCCGCCACAGGCAGGAACTCCACATGGGTGAAGCCGAGGTCGACGACGTACTCCACCAGCTGCTCGGCCAGCTCCCGGTAGCTCAGGCCGGGCCGCCAGGAGCCCAGGTGCACCTCGTAGACGCTCATCGGCGAGCGGTGCGGCTCCGCGCCCTTGCGCTCGGCCATCCACTGCTCGTCGGACCACACGTGCTCGGAGGTGGTGACCACCGACGCCGTGGCCGGGGGCACCTGGGTGCGCCGCGCCATGGGGTCGGCCTTGTCCCGCCAGTGTCCGTCGGAGCCCAGGACCTGGAACTTGTACAGGTCGCCGTCGCCCATGCCGGGCACGAACAGCTCCCACACGCCGTTGGCGCCCAGGCTGCGCATGGGGTGCGCGATCCCGCTCCAGTAGTTGAAGTCGCCGATCACCCGCACGCCGCGGGCGTCGGGCGCCCAGACCGCGAAGCGCGTGCCGGGGATCTCTCCCATGGGGCTCTCGACGGTGGTCGTGTGCGCACCGAGCGCCCGCCACAGCTCCTCGTGCCGACCCTCACCGATCAGGTGCAGGTCGAGTTCGCCCAGGGTGGGCCCCACCCGGTGGGCGTCGGCCTGCACCAGTTCGGGGCCGCCCTCCTCGTAGCGCACGGCGATCCGGTAGTCGGCGGTGCGGGCGGGGAGCCGGGCTGTGAAGACGCCCCGGTGGCGGTGGGTGAGCCCGACCCTGGAGTTGTCCGGCAGGACGGCGTCCACCTCGACCGCTCCGGGGCGCAGAACCCGCAGGTCACGGTCGTGCAGGCCGAGGACGGAGTGCGGGTCGTGATGCCAGCCGTCCACGACCCGGTCCAGCTCGGCGGCCAGCTCCGAGGAGATCCCGGCGGGCTTGCGGGGCCGTTTGGCCGCGGGCTTCTTCGGTGCGGTCCCGGCGGCGGTCCCCGCCCCCGGCCTGCTCGCGGCCCTCTTGACGGTGGCGGCCTTGGACGCGGCGTTCCCGGCGGCGGTGCTCTTGGCGGCGGCCTTCTTCGGCGTCGCCTTCCGCTCCGCCGTCTCCTTGGACGCGGACTCCTTCTTCGCGGCCGGCGCCTTCGCCTTCGTGCCCTTGGACCCCGTACCCTTAGCCGCCGTGCTCCCGGCGGCGGCCTTCTTCGGCGCCTCCTTCGGCTGCTCGTCGGCTGTCGCGGACTTCCTGGTCGTGCGCGGTGACAATTCGACTCCGTGATGACTCGTGGTGGTCGGATGGCGGGAGGCGG
>NZ_ANAE01000165.1 GCF_000341265.1 Nocardiopsis prasina DSM 43845
GGTACGCGTGGCGCCCCGGCGGCGGTGGCGATGGACTCCAGTGGGACCCGGAGCCAGTTGGGCCGGTTGCGGGCCTCGTACAACACCTCGTAGACGGCCTTGTCGAACTCGAAGGCCCGCAGCACGGTGAGGTGCTTGTCCGGATCGGCACCGCCCCCGTCGGCGTAGCCCCGGCAGAAGGCCTCCCGGTTGCGCCGAGCCCACTCACGCGCGGCCCACGCCAGATCGGGGTCGTCGTCCTGTTCGACCAGCAGGAACCCGGCCGCGTAGTCGAAGGAGCGCAGCATCCCGGCCACGTCCCGCAACGGACTGGACAACCGTTGGCGTTCGCGCACCGGCACGGTCGGCTCGCCCTCGAAGTCCAGCAGCACCCACCCGGACTCGGGTCGGATGACCTGCCCCAGGTGGTAGTCGCCGTGGACGCGCTGGATCGGCAGCGGCTGGTCCAACCGTGCGAGGTCGGCGTAGGCCTCCATCACCCGGGGCGCGTGCTCGGCCAGTTCGGGGACCTCCGCGCTGGCCATGGCCAGGCGTTCCACCATGGCGTCGGCGAGCTCGCTCGCCGCGCTCGGCGACAGCACGTCGGTGGGCAGCGCCGTGGCCAGGGAACTGTGCACCTCGGCGGTGGTGCGCCCCAGTCGTGCGGACTCCTCACTGAAGTCGGCGTCCGCACCGTCGAGCAGCGTGCGGACGTTCGCCGTGGCCATCACCCATCCGTCCTGGGCGTCCGGGACGAAGGTCTGGAGCAGCGCGAGCGTGGTCGGTGACGAGTGGCCGGACAGGTCCGCCTCGATCCACCCGCACGGGCGCGCCACATACGGCGAGCCCGACAACGCCACGTTCAGCTCCAGATCCGGGTTACGTCCCGGCCAGAGTCTCCGGAAGGTCTTGAGGACGTAGTCCCGCCCGTACACCAGCGAGGTGTTGGACTGCTCGCCGGTGAGCAGACGCCCCGGACCGCGGGCCTCCACGGTGGTTCCAGGCAGGGTACGGAAGCGCACCCGGCCGCGCCGGTCCCTGTCGCCGCCGCCGGTGAACCGTTCCAGCAGCAGCGAGGTGAGCTGCGGGTCGTGCGCGGCGTCGTACACCACGCGGGGGCGGCTGCCCGAGACCTGGCACACGCCGATGGCCGCGCGGGCCAGGTCTGGAGGCAGGGACCGGGGCGGTCGGGAGCCGAGCAGCACCTGGTAGCGGGAGCTGAGGCCGCGCTGCCCCGCCTGCACGACGAGGACGTTCAGATCAGGTCCGCCGGGACCGGCCGAGACCAGGGTGTACCTGCTCTCGATCCGGACCCTCTGGATCGGTATCCCCTTGCCGGAGAACCATCGTTGCCGGGGAAGCCAGACCGCCAGGAGTTCTTCTAGCTGCGACATCTCAGTAAGGACCGTGTCCCTTCCCGCCACCGTCCCCGGGCCGGGAGCCGGACACTGTGGTGGACGTGCGGTGGCTGGTGTCGAAGGCGTCCCGGGCGCTGACCCCGGCCGAGGGCAGGCCGTAGGTGGCGGCGCCCTCGCGGGTCTCGGAACCCGGCTCGGCGGTGCGCTCGGCCGGGAGCTGGAACCAGTAGAAGCCGTGGCCGGGGAGGGTGAGCAGGTACGGAAGCTCACCGATCTCGGGGAAGCTCACCCCGCCCACGCACTCGACGGGCCGGACCCCCGCGTAGCGGGACAGGTCCAGCTCCACGGGCTGCGGGTGCCGGGACAGGTTGTTCACGCACAGCATGCGGTCGTCGCCGTGCTCCCGGATGAACGCCAGCACGCCGGGGTTGGTGGCGTTCAGCTCGGTGAACTCCCCGGTGCCGAACACGGGGTGGCGCTTGCGGATCTGGATCATCCGGCGCGTCCAGTTCAGCAGCGATCCCGGGTTCTCGCGCTGGGACTCCACGTTGATCGCCTGGTAGCCGTAGACCGGGTCCATGATCAGCGGGAGGTACAGGCGGGCGGGGTCGCCCCGGGAGAACCCGGCGTTGCGATCGGAGTTCCACTGCATGGGCGTGCGGACGGCGTCGCGGTCGCCCAACCAGATGTTGTCGCCCATGCCGATCTCGTCGCCGTAGTACAGGACCGGGGATCCGGGCAGGGACAGCAGCAGCGCGGTGAACAGCTCGATCTGGTTGCGGTCGTTGTCCAGGAGGGGCGCGAGCCGCCGACGGATCCCCACGTTCGCGCGCATGCGGGGTTCCTTGGCGTACTCGGAGTACATGTAGTCGCGCTCCTCGTCGGTGACCATCTCCAGGGTCAGCTCGTCGTGGTTGCGCAGGAAGATCGCCCACTGGCAGTTGCGGGGGATCTCGGGGGTCTGGGCGAGGATCTCCGAGATCGGGAACCGCTGCTCCTGCCGCACCGCCATGAACATGCGCGGCATCAGCGGGAAGTGGAAGTTCATGTGGCACTCGTCGCCGCCGGACTCGAAGTCACCGAAGTAGTCGACGACCTCCGACGGCCACTGGTTGGCCTCGCTCAGCAGCACCCGGTCCGGGTACAGGCGGTCCACCTCGGCGCGCACCCGCTTGAGGAACTCGTGGGTCTCCTTGAGGTTCTCGCAGTTGGTGCCCTCGCGCTCGTACAGGTACGGCACGGCGTCCAGGCGGAACCCGTCGATGCCCAGGTCCAGCCAGTAGCGCAGGACCTCCAGGATCGCCTCCTGCACCGCCGGGTTCTCGAAGTTGAGGTCCGGCTGGTGGGAGAAGAAGCGGTGCCAGTAGTACTGGCCGCGCACCTCGTCGTAGGTCCAGTTGGAGGTCTCGGTGTCGACGAAGATGATCCGCGCCTCGTCGTAGAGGTCGTCGGTGTCCGACCACACGTAGAAGTCGCCGTAGGGGCCGTCGGGGTCCTCCCGCGAGGCCCTGAACCACGGGTGCTGGTCGCTCGTGTGGTTCATGACCAGGTCGGTGATGACCCGGATGCCGCGGCGGTGCGCCTCGTCCAGGAGCTCCACGAAGTCGGCGGTGTTGCCGAACTCGGGGAGGATCTTGAAGTAGTCCGAGATGTCGTACCCGCCGTCACGCAGCGGAGACTCGTACATCGGCAGCAGCCAGACGCAGTCGATGCCCAGCCACTGGAGGTAGTCCAGCTTCCGCACGAGCCCGGTGAGGTCACCGGTGCCGTCGCCGTTGGAGTCGAAGAACCCGCGAGCGAGTACCTCGTAGAAGACGGCGTGCTTGAACCAGTGGGGATCACTGGTGCCGCCGGTGGACATGAGCGGGCCGGTGGCGGCCCCGGTGGCCGGGGCGAGCGGACCGTGTTCGGCGTGCTCGTGGGCGACGGGTCCGGGCTCGTCGTTGCTCATCTACTGCTCCCCACCAAGAATGTTCGACGTCGGATCAACAGGCTTTTCGCATGATGGAGGGGACGGCACCCGGTCCGGGTGGCCGCCCGCCTCGCCAGGGCCCGTCATCTGCCGTGGACGGTGAACACGTGCGCGGGTCCGGTCGCGGGGTCGAGGCGGACGTAGTTGTTCGCCCGCCAGGTGTAGGCGCGTCCGGTCAGCTCGTCGGTCACCCTGAGGTCCTCCTCCCACGTGCGGCCGATCGACGGCAGGTCCAGGTGCACCGTGGCCTCGCGGGCGTGGTGCGGGTCGAGGTTGACGACGGCGATCACGACGTCGTCGGGCTCACCGGGGGCGCCGGGGCGGTGCTTGGAGAAACACACCAGTTCGGGCCGGTCCACGTGGTGGAAGCGCAGGTTCCGCAGCTCGCGCAGGGCGGGGTGGGTCCGGCGCAGCACGTTCAGCCGGGTGATCAGCGGGGCGATGGTGTCCCCGGAGGCGTCGGCGGCGGCCCAGTCGCGGGGCCGGTACTGGAACTTCTCCGAGTCCAGGTACTCCTCGCTGCCCGGGGCGGCGGGGGTGTTCTCGCACAGCTCGAAGCCCGAGTAGACACCCCAGGTGGGGGAGAGCAGCGCGGCGAGGACCGCGCGGACCTCGAAGGCGGGGCGCCCGCCCTCCTGGAGGTAGGCGTTGAGGATGTCCGGGGTGTTGGTGAACAGGTTCGGGCGCAGGTAGTGCGCGGTCTCCCGGCTGAGCTCGGTGAGGTAGTCGGTGAGCTCGTCCTTGCCGTTGCGCCAGGTGAAGTAGGTGTACGACTGGTGGAAACCCACCTTGGCCAGGGTGCGCATCATGGCGGGGCGGGTGAAGGCCTCGGCGAGGAAGAGCACGTCCGGGTCGCGCCTGGCGACGTCGGCGAGCAGCCGCTCCCAGAAGGCGACGGGTTTGGTGTGCGGGTTGTCGACGCGGAAGATCCGCACGCCGTGGTCGATCCAGTGCCGGACCACGCGCAGGCACTCCTTGTAGAGGCCCTCGAAGTCGTGGTCGAAGCAGAGCGGATAGATGTCCTGGTACTTCTTCGGCGGGTTCTCGGCGTAGGCGATGGAACCGTCCGCGCGTGTGCTGAACCACTCGGGGTGCTCGGCCACCCAGGGGTGGTCGGGGGAGCACTGGAGGGCCAGGTCGAGGGCGATCTCCAGGTCGTGCTCGCGGGCCTCTGCCACGAAGGCGTCGAAGTCGGCGAGGGTGCCGAGGTCGGGGTGGACGGCGTCGTGGCCGCCGTCGGCGGAACCGATCGCCCACACCGATCCGGGGTCGCCCGGTCCGGGCCGGAGGGTGTTGTTGCGGCCCTTGCGGTGGGCCTCGCCGACGGGGTGGATCGGCGGCAGGTAGACGACGTCGAAGCCCATGTCGGCGATGGCGGGCAGGCGCTTGGCGGCGGTGGCGAAGGTGCCGGAGACCTCCCTGCCGGGCCCGGCGTCGACCTGCGCGCCCTCCGAACGGGGGAAGAACTCGTACCAGGAGCCGAAGAGGGCGCGTTCGCGGTGGACGGTCACCTTGGTGCGCTTGGAACGGCTGACGAGTTCGCGCAGGGGCGCGCGCTCCATCGTCGCGAGGACCTCGCCGGTGACGGCGGCCCCGAAGCGCTCCATGGGGGAGCGGGAGGTGTCGCGCAGTACTTTGGCGGCGGCGGTCAGGGCGGGTGTGCGGGGGGTGCGCCGGCCGGCGCGTGCCAGGAGGCGCGCGCCCTCCTCCAGGACCAGGTCGGTGTCGGTACCCAGGGGGAGCTTCACCCGCGCCACGTGGAGCCAGGTGGTGAACGGGTCGGTCCACGACTCGACCGAGAACGACCAGTTCCCCTCGCTGGGCAGGCTGATCTCGGCCTCGTACCGGTCCGTTCCGCGGTCCCGCTCGCGCATGGGGACCAGCGCCTCCCGGCGGCCCTTGGGGGAGTGGAGGACCACGCCCGCGGCGAGGGAGTCGTGGCCCTCACGGATGACGGTGGCGGACACGGTGAAACGCTCACCGGGAACGGCTTTCACGGGGCCGAGCTCGTTGTCTGGAGAGATGTCGAGGATGGGCAGTCGTCCGATCACTGGCTACACCGTAATTGTCGTGGTTCGGGCGTTATGGGATGGCACGGACAAGTGTCCGTGCGTAAATAACCGGGAGTTCATCCAGGGAAATACGGAGTTAACGAAAGCCCGGATCGGGAACTGTCCGGATTGCGGCTTCGGTGCCCTCCGCTGTCTATCGTCGGCCCTCTAGTGGGGTTTGGCAGAGTGGCGAGGCCGCAGAATTAATGTGATCCTCGTCACTCTAGGCGAGGGCGCCAAGGCCTGGTATTTGCCGCGTTTCACCTTGGCGAACCTCGCAATGCGGGCATAGGTCACCAAGCGATTCAGGCGTCTCTGTGGTTGTTTTCGTATTCCGCTTCATGAAAATTCGGAAAAATCAGGTCGCATGTTGGCGAAGAGGCTGGGATGGGTAGGGCTGTTCAAATACGCCGATGGGCGGGAGGGCTGGATTCCGGGCATCTTCGCGAGTCCGATCAGTCCCCCGGGAAACGTTCGCCCCATATTCGGGTGCCCTGTCACTCGCCGATCCTGTATCGGCAGTCGATCCGTCCTGGCGTCAGGGAAAGGTTCGATGGTTTACAGACGATCCATCCGGACTCGCGAAGCATGCACGATCTGCACGGCTTTGCCGTGGATTGAGGAAGGTTTTCGCTAACACGCCTGATTTGACGGACTTCCCTTTGCATGCCGGCTGCGAGTGTGGGCGTCGCAGTGTCCGTGTCGCGTGGCGCGCGGACAGCACACGGCCGTAGGGGGGCGACGTGACGGAGTCGAACCGGGGTGGTGCGTTCCTGGATCCGTTCCTGGAGGCGTTCCGGGGGTTCCTGAAGCACGACCAGCCGCAGGACCGGCGTGAGGCGCTGCTCAGGCTGTCCGGGCTCGGGGTCGTCGCCGGGCTGTTGTCCGCGGCCCTGGTCATGCCCTGGGTGGGCGGTGTCGGACTGGTCGCCCGTGACGCGGCGGCCGGGTTCATGTCCCTGCCCGCTGACCTGGACGTACCCAGCCTGTCCTCCCGCGTCCTGCTCACCGCCGACGACGGAACCCCCTTCGCCGAGGTCTCCGAACGCGAACGCCGCGTGGTGGGCCTCGACGACATCAGCCCGTGGGTGGGCACGGCCCTCATGGCCATCGAGGACGACCGTTTCTACGAACACAAGGGCCTGGACCTGCGCGGCGTGATCCGCGCCGCCGCGCGCACCGCCCAGGGCGACACGCAGGGCGGTTCGACCATCACCCAGCAGTACGTGAAGAACCTCCTCATCGAGACCGCGGACACGGAGGAGGACGTCGAGGGCGCCAGCGCGCAGAACCTGGGCCGCAAGCTCACCGAACTGCGCTACGCGATCGACGTCGAGGAACGCCTCACCAAGGACGAGATCCTGGAGGGGTACCTGAACCTGTCCTACTTCGGTGGAGGCGCGCACGGAGTCGAGATCGCCGCGCAGCGCTACTTCTCGATCCCCGCCGCGGACCTCGACCCCGGGCAGGCGGCCATGCTGGCCGGTCTGGTGCGCGCTCCCTCGTTCTACGACCCGCTGAACAACCCCGAGGGCGCGCTCGAACGCCGCAACGTCGTGCTGGACCGCATGGTGGCCACCGACGTGCTCGACGCCAAGGAGGCCGAGGCCCACAAGGAGCGGGGGCTGGGCATCGACTCCACGCCGCGCGGAGGCAGTTGCGCGGAGAGCGACTACCCGTTCTTCTGCGACTACACCATGCGCTGGCTGCGGAACTCGGACCTGATCGGCGGCACCGCCGAGGAGCGCGAACAGCGCATCGTCCAGGGCGGGCTGACCGTGCGGACGACACTCGACGCGGCCGCGCAGGACGCCGCGGAGAAGGCCATCGAAAAGCGCGTCCCGCACAAGGACTCCACCAAGTTCGCGGCACAGGCGATGATCGAACCCGGCTCCGGCCGGGTGCGCGCCCTGGCCCAGAACCTGAAGTACGGGTTCGACGACGAGGCGGTGGGCACGACCTCCCTCAACCTCGCCGTGGACCAGGCCGACGGCGGCTCCTCCGGTTACCAGGCCGGGTCCACCTTCAAGACGTACACGCTGGCTGCGGCGCTGGAGAAGGGCCTGGGCTACGGGACCAGCTTCTCCTCGCCCAAGAGCATGTCCGTCAGCGGGATGTCCGGCTGTGACGGCACCAGGATGTCCGCGTGGAACGTGCGCAACGCCGGTGAGAGCGACGACGGCAGCCACAACATGATCAGCGCGACCAAGGGGTCGGTGAACACCTACTTCGCCCAGCTCCAGAAGCGCGTGGGCCTGTGCGAGACCTCGGAGATGGCGGAGAAGGCCGGAGTGCACCGCGCGGACGGCGGAGACCTCGGGGTGTGGAGCTCGTTCACCCTGGGCGACCAGGAGGTGTCCCCGCTGAATGTGGCCGCCTCCTACGCGACCTTCGCCGCACGCGGTGAGTACTGCGAGCCCCGCCCGGTGCGCTCGGTGACCGAGGAGGGCACCGGCGAGCAGCTCAAGACCACCTCCGAGTGCGAGCGGACGGTCAAGCAGGACGCCGCCGACGGAGTGAACCACCTGCTCCAGCAGACCTTCGACGGGGGCACCGCCAAGGGACTGGACATCGGCCGGCCGGCCGCGGGCAAGACCGGCACCACGGACGGGGCCGCCTACGCCTGGTTCGCCGGGTACACCCCGAACCTCGCCTCCGCCGTGGTTGTGGGCGACGTGCGCGGCGGCGAGCAGAACCCGCTCCAGAGCGTGACGATCGGCGGCCGCTACTACGGGATCGTCTACGGCGGTACCCTGCCCGGTCCGATCTGGCAGGAGAGCATGCGCGGCGCCACCGATCACCTGCCCTCCGACAGTTTCGCGGGCTCGCCCGGCAGCTTCGGGGACCCGAAGACGGAACCGGCGGAGCAGAGGGGCGACGACGGAGGCGACGACGACGGCGAAGACGGCGACGAGGAGGCCTGAGGGCGTCCGGGGGTCCGCGCCCCGGTCCGGTGGTCGTGCGGGAACGGCGATCACGCGACCGGGGCGCGGACCCGTGTGGCGGGCCCCGCCGTCATCGTGTTCTCACAATCCGTGGTTGGGGATCTTGACAGGTCTAGACCACCCTTGCTTAGGTGACGTCACCCCCCTGCGGCGCGCGGTCGGACGCAGCGCCGCACCCTAGGAGTGTGATCACGTGATCCGACGTCTCCTGAGTCAGCTCGCCGCGCTGGGCGCGATCGCGGCTGTGCTCGTTACCCTCCCCGCGACGGTCGCGCAGGCCGCCACCTGCGCGACCGCCTGGAGCTCCTCCGCCGTCTACACCGGCGGCGGCCAGGTCTCCTTCGAAGGCCGCAACTACACCGCCCAGTGGTGGACGCAGAACGAACGTCCCGGCGCCTCGGACGTCTGGTCCGACCAGGGTCCCTGCGGCACCGACGGAGGCGGGGAGCAGCCCGGCCCCAGTGACTTCGTGGTCAGCGAGGCCCAGTTCAACCAGATGTTCCCGAACCGGAACCCCTTCTACACCTACGCCGGCCTCACCGCCGCCCTGAGCTCGTACCCGGGCTTCACCAACACGGGAAGCGTCGAGGTGCAGCGGCGGGAGGCGGCCGCGTTCCTCGCCAACGTCAGCCACGAGACCGGTGGACTGGTGTACATCAAGGAGACCAACGAGGCCAACTACCCGCACTACTGCGACTGGAGCCAGCCCTTCGGCTGCCCGGCCGGACAGTCCGCCTACTACGGCAAGGGCCCGATCCAGCTGAGCTGGAACTACAACTACAAGGCCGCCGGTGACGCCCTCGGCATCGACCTGCTGAACAACCCCTACCTGGTCGAGCAGGACGCCGCGATCGCCTGGCGGACCGGCCTCTGGTTCTGGAACACCCAGCCCGGCGCCGGAACGATGTCGGGGCACACCGCCATCGTCGACGGTCACGGCTTCGGCGAGTCGATCCGCTCCATCAACGGCTCGATCGAGTGCAACGGCGGCAACCCGGGACAGGTGCAGAGCCGTATCAACACGTTCACGCACTTCACCCAGATCCTCGGCACCACCACGGGGTCGAACCTGAGCTGCTGATTCCCGGGTGCGTCCAGGCACCCGTGACGGCATCCCGAGCGGGGGTGCGACCGGCGACCACCGTCGGGCGCGCCCCCGCTCCGGCGTTCCCGGGACCCTCCGCGGCCCGTCCGGCGCCGGTGCGTTCGCGTCCCACAGGAGGGAAGGTCTTCACCACTCGTCACGTTTGCCCCATAATGGAGGCAATCCGACAGGGGAGCGCGTGAGCGCTGAGAGTGCGGCACCCGGCCGCAGACCCTTACACACCTGATCTGGGTCATGCCAGCGAAGGAAGTCATAGGAAACCGCCACCGAGGCGTGCGCGTGCGCGCGCCCGGCTGGCGCTCTTGGCCACATGGGCCCTCGTCACCCCGACGAAGGGACATCAACCACCATGAGTACCGAAAGCGGCCGTGAGACCGGCCCCGGAACCGCCGCCCGGCCCACGGGCACCGTCCAGGAGGTCCTGGCGAAGTTCCGGAGCTGGCGCACCGTCGACATCGTCGTGGCCGCAGTGATCGGCGTCGCGGTCGGCGTCGTCTTCTGGCTGTGGAACATCGTCTGGTCGGTCACCACACCGCTGTTCGTCGCCTTCCCGCCCGGGCAGGCCGTCGTCTACGGCATGTGGCTGATCTCCGGCGTGCTCGGCGGCCTCATCATCCGCAAGCCCGGCGCGGCCCTGCTCACCTCGATCGCGGCCGCCTCCGTCTCGGCCGTGCTGGGCACCCAGTGGGGGATCATGGTCGTCCTCGACGGCGCCCTCCAGGGGCTGCTGCCCGAGCTGGTCTTCCTCGCCTTCGCCTACCGGCGCTGGAACATGGGCGTGGCCGTGCTCGCCGCCGCCGTCGCCGGGCTCTCCCCGGCCATCCGGGACAACATCGCCTACAACGTCACCTGGCCGATCGAGTACCAGCTCACCTACGGGGTGATCGTGGTCCTCAGTGCGGCTGCCATCGCGGGCGTGGGCGCCCGGCTGCTCACCACCGCGCTGGCCCGGGCCGGTGCGCTGGCCCCCTTCCCCTCGGCCAGGGGCTGACCCGTGACCCGACCCGACACAGGCGGTGCTCGCGTCGAACTCTCCGGCTGGGGATGGCGGCACTCGGGCCGCGACGACCACGCCCTGCGCGGGGTGGACCTGACCGTCGAACCGGGGGAGAGGGTCCTGCTGCTCGGCGCCTCGGGTGCGGGCAAGTCGACCCTGCTGCACTCCCTGGCCGGGCTCACCGGTGAGGACGGCGCCATCAGCGGTGAGCAGGAGGGATCGCTGCTCGTGGACGGCGCGCCCGCCGACCGCGGCCGGGGCGGCGTCGGGCTGGTGAGCCAGGACCCCGAGACTCAGCTCGTGATGGCCCGCGCCGGGGACGACGTCGCGTTCGGACTGGAGAACCTGGGGGTGGACCCCGGACTCATCTGGCCGCGGGTCGAGCGCTCCCTGGCGGAGGTCGGCTTCCCCTACGGACTCCGGCACTCCACGGGCGCGCTCTCCGGCGGCGAGAAGCAGCGCCTGGTGATCGCCGGTGCGCTGGCCATGCGGCCGCGCCTGCTGCTCCTGGACGAACCCACAGCCAACCTCGACCCGGCCGGTGCCGTGCTCGTGCGCGACCTGCTCTCCCGCCTGCTCGGCGAGACCCGGGCCACCCTCGTGCTGGTCGAACACCGGGTGGCGGACGTCGTGGACCTGGTGGACCGGGTGATGGTGGTCGAACCCGGCGGGGGAGTGATCGCGGACGGAACCCCGGCACGGGTGTTCGCCGAACACGGTCGCTCCCTGGCCGAACAGGGCGTGTGGATCCCCGGCAACGAGCCCGCCCCCGGACTCGCGCCCGGCCCCGGCGGCGGACCGCTGGTGGAGACCGTGGACGTCACCGCACGCACCCCCTTCCAGGTGGGTGTGCGCGCCGCGCCCCGGCGCGCGGTGCTCGACGACGTGAACCTCACCCTGCGCGCGGGGACCGCGACCGCTCTGACCGGACCCAACGGGGCTGGCAAGTCCACACTCCTGACCATGCTGGCCGGGCTGTCCCGCCCGCACCGGGGGCAGGTGCTGCCGCGCGGTCCGCTGGCCGAGACGGACCGGCGTCCTCTGGTGCGCTGGCCGGCACGCCGTCTGGCCCGCCACGTGGGCACGGTGTTCCAGCACGCCGAGGACCAGTTCGTCACCGCCACGGTCCGCGACGAGCTCCGATTCGCGCCGCTGCGGTCCGGGATGGGCGAGGCCGAGACCGACGCCTGGGTGGGCGAGCTGATGGAACGGCTGCGGCTGACCCGGTTGGCTGAGGTGCACCCCTACACGCTCTCCGGAGGCGAGAAGCGGCGCCTCTCGGTGGCGACCGCGCTCAGCTCCGGCCCCTCACACGCCCCGGACCTGCTGGTGCTGGACGAACCCACCTTCGGCCAGGACACCCGCACCTGGACGGAGCTGGTGGAGCTGCTCGGCGTCCTGCGCGCCGAGGGGCGGGCCGTGGTCATGGCCACCCACGACGAACTCCTCCTGCGCCGTCTGACGGACGTGGAGGTGCGGGTGGCCGACGGGCGCGCGGCACCCCTGGAGACGGCCGCCGCGGCGGGAGAGGGGGACGTGTGAGTTCCCAGCACACGCACCGGTCCATGGGAGGGGACACCCTCACCCTGGACGTGCCCGAGGGCGGCGGGGCCCGCTACTGGCTCACCGGCCTGAACCCGGCCGCCAAGCTCCTGGCGGCGCTGGCGATCGGGATCGGACTGATCCCGGCGGTGGACGCCGTCACCGGAGGAGTCGTGCTGCTCGCGGTGCTGCTCACGGTGCCGTTCAGCGGGGTGGACCGGCGCACACTGCTGATCCTGGGCGGACCGTTCCTGCTCATGGGTCTCAGCAGCGGTGCGGTCAACTACCTGTACGGCGAGCACGGCTTGGAGGGCGCCGTGGGCGCTGCGGTGCGCCTGCTGGCCATCGCCCTGCCCGGGCTGCTCGCCGCGATCAGCAGCGATCCCACGGAGATGTCCGACGGCCTCGTGCAGCGCCTGCGGGTGCCCGAACGGCCCGCGATGGGCGTGCTCGCCGCGCTGCGGCTCATTCCCCTGCTCGCCGACCAGTGGCGGACCATCACCCTGGCCCGTCGGGCACGGGGTCTGGAGGCCGGGCGCAACCCGCTGCGGATCGTCTCGCTGTTCTTCGGGCGGCTCTTCGCGCTGCTCGTGCGCTCCATCCGGACCGGGACGCTGCTGGCCACCGCGATGGACGCGCGGGCCTTCGGCACCGGAACGCGCACGCACGCGCGGTACAGCCACTGGCGGGGGGGCGGGCNCCTCCTCCTGGTGGGCACCGCCGTGCTGCTGGTCGCCGCCTACACCCTGTCGGCCCGCCTGGGGACCCTGGTGCTGCTCTTCCGCTGACACGGGTGGTTAGGTAAGCAGCGGACACTGACGTCGAAGCGAAGCAGGTGGAGAACGTGAGCGAGTTCGTGCGCGTCGAGGCCGACCCGGAGAACCCCGGTGTGGCCGTCATCCGGATCGATCGTCCCAAGGCGCTGAACGCGCTGAACGGCACGGTCACCCGGGAGATCGCGGAGGCGGCCGCCGCCGTGTCCGCGGACCCCTCCGTGCGCGCGGTGGTGCTCTACGGCGGTGAGCGGGCGTTCGTGGCCGGGGCCGACATCAAGGAGATGGCCGACCTCACCCACGCCCGCATGTTGGAGTACTCGCGGTCACTCCAGAACGCCCTGACCGCGGTGGCCCGCATCCCCAAGCCCGTGGTCGCGGCGATCAGCGGCTACGCGCTGGGCGGCGGCTGCGAGCTGGCGCTGTGCGCCGACTTCCGGGTGGCGGGAACCAAGGCCAGGCTCGGCCAGCCCGAGATCCAGCTGGGCGTCATCCCGGGCGCGGGCGGGACCCAGCGGCTGCCGCGCCTGATCGGCCCGTCCCGGGCGAAGGACCTGGTGTTCAGCGGCCGCCACGTGCGGGCCGAGGAGGCCGGGGAGATCGGTCTCGTGGACGCGGTCGTCCCCGACGAGGAGGTCTACTCGGCCGCCGTGGCCCTGGTCGCCAAGTACGTGGACGGTCCCGCCGTGGCTCTGGCCGCCGCGAAGGAGTCGATCGACCGGGGGCTGGAGACCGATCTGGACACCGGTCTGGAGATCGAGCGCCTGCACTTCTCCGGCCTGTTCTCCACGGAGGACCAGAAAGCCGGGATGAAGAGCTTCGTCGAGCAGGGGCCGGGCAAGGCCACCTTCGTCGGCCGCTGAATCCCCCGGTCGTGACCGGGCCCCGGGCCCCCGTGACGGCCGATGGGGCGTTCGCGCAGTTCGGGGCGGGTAGTGTCGGGGCGTCCACCTCGGTGTCCCGCCTCGGACCTGTGCGAGGTCCGGTGGAACTCCGCCGCCGCTCCGATTCATTGTCGTGTCGCCTGGCGACACGGGACCCAGGGAAGACGTCCGGAACCGGCCAGCCGGGACGGGGGACGGGGAACCGCCCGCGTGGTTTTTCCGTCATACTCGTCAATGGTCGTCCGAGAACGGACGGTTCGCTCGGAGTCCCCGGTGGCGCGTGTGGCGCCCACACCCTCCGGCGGAACCGAACAGACCGCAGGGCCCCTCGGAGGGGCCACACAAGCCAATGTTGACCCATCCCCCCGGCCGATAAGCTGGACGTGGTGGTATGTGGTCTTTTGAGGGGATGAGTTCTCGATGGCAATGTCGGCAGGTTTCCCCACGGGTGAAGAGCTGCCGGAGCGCATCGGCCACTACGTCATCCGCCGCCGCATCGGCGCCGGCGGGATGGGTGTGGTGTACCAGGCCGAGGATCCCCGGACCGACCAGTTCGTCGCGGTGAAGGTCCTCAAGCCCGAGGTCGCCGGTGACCACATCGCACGCGCCCGGCTCGCCCGCGAGGTCGAGACGATGCGCCGCGTGCAGAGCCCCAACGTGGCCGAGGTCATCGACGCGGACACTCAGGCCGAGCTGCCCTGGGTGGTCACCGAGTACATCCCCGGGCCCACCCTGGACGCCACCGTCACCGACCACGGCCCCCTGCGCGGCCGCGCTCTGACCCGATTCGTCACCGGCATGGCCCGGGCGATCAAGGACATCCACGCGGTGGACGTGATCCACCGCGACCTCAAGCCCGGCAACGTGATCATCTCCAACGGCGAGCCGATCGTCATCGACTTCGGCATCGCGCACGCCGTGGACGGCGCCAAACTGACCCAGACCGGCACGTTCGTCGGTACGCCCAGCTACCTGTCACCCGAGGTCATCGAGGGTACGGACCTGGGGCCCGCCACCGACGTGCACGCCTGGGGCGGCACCGTCGCCTTCGCCTCGACCGGCCGCCCGCCCTACGGAGCCGGTTCGTTCGAGGTCATCTTCTTCCGCATCCTCAACGGCGAGATCGACATGGACGGGATGCACGAGGCGCTGCGCCCGCTCGTCAACCGCGCGGTCTCACGCGACATGTCGGCCCGACCCACCGCCGCCGAGCTGATGGTCGAGACGGGCCGCCTCAACCTCGACCTGCCCTGGACCGAACCGGCTGGCGGCATGCCTCCCACCGGGCAGACCGGCAGCCACACCATGCACGCCCCCACCCCGACGCAGAACCCGGCCGCCTCGGGCGGCCACGGAGGCGGTTCGGGCTTCGGCGGAGCGGCCGCGGCCGGTGCCGCGGGGGCGGCGCTCGGCGGTGCCGCCGGATACCTCGCGGGCCGGGCCACCGACGGCTGGGGCCCCGCGCACACCCGGGGCGGCAACCCCACCAACACCGCGAGCGCGTGGGCCAGCCCCTCCGCACCGCAGACCAGCCACGCGCGGTCCGGCGGCTGGAACGACGACGCCACGGACGACCTCAGCGGTGGACGGCCCGCCAACACGGCTTCGGGCTGGAACTCCGACGACGAGGCCACCAACGACCTCAACGCGGCGCGTTCCACGGGCTGGGGCACGGACGCGGAGGCCACGGACGACCTCGGCGGCGGGCGCGCGGCCGCCACGGGGTGGGGTGAGCCGGACGAGGCCACCGACGACCTGTCCCACCTGCCCGGCACCGAGCGGATCACCCCGTGGTCGTCCCACGACCTCGACGATCCGCAGGGCACCGAGCGCATCCAGCCCGGTCAGGGCGACGCGCACGGCACCCAGCGCTTCGAGCCGGGTGAGCTGGCGCGCAGGGACGACGCGCACGGCACCCAGCGCTTCGAGCCGGGAGAGGTGGCGCGCAGGGACGACCCCGCCGGGACCATGATGATGGGCCAGGCGGAGATCGCCCGTCAGCAGGCTCAGCCGGACGCGGCTCCCCAGACCCAGTTCTTCAACTCCCCGCTGGACCCCAACGCCTTCCAGGACATCCTGACGCCGGTCGGCCAGCAGGGCCGGGCCAACAGCACGCAGGAGTTCGGCGAGGAGGAGTTCGAGGAGCGCGGCGGCCTGCTCGGACGGTTCCGGCGCGGGCGCGGTGACAAGTTCGGCGACTACTTCCGGGGCGACGGCCACGGGGACGAGTACGACGAGCACGAGGACGACGAGTACTACGACGAGTACTGGCGGATGCACCCGCTGGTGCTCGTCCCGATCATGGTCTCGCTGGCGGGTGTGGCCCTGTGGTTCCCGTGGATCGGCATCATCCTGGGCATCGTGGTGATCGCCGGTCTGGGCGCGCTGGACGTGGTCAAGTCCGAGCACGCGCGGCGGCTCCAGACGCGCGGGCCGCGCAACTCCGACAGCATGGTCGTGGCGCTCAGCTTCCCGTGGGCGTTCGGCCGCATGGCGCTGCGCACGGTCGGGTTCGGCCTGATCTACCTGCTGGGCGGCATCCTGGTCGGGATGGTCTACGCGAGGATCATGGACGCACCGGGGGAGGGCGCCAACTACACCGGGGCCTTCGCGGTGTTCGTGATGATCCTGCTGAGCTACCTCATGCCCAGTGGGCGTGAGGCTCGTCACCAGGCGGTCTGGCTGGTGGAGCGGGCGAGGTTCAGCAACCTCTACGTGTACGTGGGAGTGGTGGTCGCCATCCTGCTGTTCACCATGCTGATCCTCTCCATCGGGCTGACCTCGGCGCCGATCTGGACCACGGGCCCGCTCAGCGGCCCCTCCGACTGGTTCGGCTAGACGAAGAGCCACCGAGGACGCTCCTTCTCCCGCCGGGAGGGGGAGCGTCCGTCGTTCGGCGGCGGTGTGCCCGCCAACGGCGTGGAACCGGTCACTAAGGTGGGTGTGGGGACTCCGCGTCCCGACCGGCCGGCACTGGTGAACGCCGTCCAGTGGGCCCGGCGACGGTTGCCGGACGGGTTCTGGTTAGGGTTTCCTAAGTCGAACGTGGGGCGCGGGTTGGCCTTCAAGCTACTAGCGAGTAACATCACTGGTATGAGCACACGGGCGGGTCGGATGTAGACGTGTACACCGGACCCGCCGTCGGATGACCGAACGGCATTCGGCATTGTTGGCAGTAACGGGGCGCGCCAGCGCCCACCCGCCTGACGGCGGATATGGGAGTGCAGGGAGGTCGGCCACCGGCCATGAATATTGTCGTTTTGGTCAAGCAGGTCCCGGACACGGCGACCGAACGGAAGCTCAACGCCGATGACAGGACGCTGGACCGCGCAGCGTCCGACGGTGTCATCAACGAGCTCGACGAGTACGCCATCGAAGAGGCGCTCCTCCTCAAGGAGAAGCACGGTGGCGAGGTCACCATCCTGACGATGGGTCCAGACCAGGCCACGGACTCGATCCGCAAGGCCCTGTCCATGGGCGCCGACAAGGCCGTCTTCGTCAACGACGAGGCGCTGCACGGCTCCGACTCGATCCAGACCGCCTACGCGCTCGCGCAGGCCCTGGGCACCCTTGAGTTCGACCTGGTCGTCCTCGGCTCGGAGTCCACCGACGCCCGCACCGGTGTCGTCGGTGCCGCGCTCGCCGAGTACCTCGGCCTGCCCCAGCTCACGCTGGCCGGCAAGGTCGACGTCGACGGCGGCGCCATCAAGATCCAGCGTCAGACCGACTACGGCTACGACGTCGTCGAGGCTCAGCTCCCGGCGGTCGTCTCCGTCGTGGAGAAGATCAACGAGCCGCGCTACCCGTCCTTCAAGCTGATCATGCAGGCGAAGAAGAAGCCGGTCGACAAGAAGTCCGCGGCCGACGCGGGCATCGACACCGGCAAGGTCGGTCTGGCCAACGCCACCACCGAGACCGTCGACTTCGCCGCCGCGCCGCCGCGCGCCGCGGGCACGATCGTCAAGGACGAGGGCGACGGCGGCACCAAGGCCGCCGACTTCCTCGCCGAGAAGAAGTTCGTGTAGGTCAGGCGAGAGACTCAGGAAGGTTCAAGGATTATGGCTGAGGTCCTCGTCCTCGTCGACCACGTCGACGGACAGGTCAAGAAGGTCACCACCGAGCTGCTGACCGCTGCGCGCCGCATCGGCGAGCCCGCCGCGGTGTGGGTCGGCGAAGGTGCGGAGTCGGGCCGGGCCGCGCTGGCCGAGTTCGGCGCCGAGAAGGTCTACGTGGCTCCGGCCGAGGTGAACGACTACGTCGTCGCGCCCAAGGCCGAGCTGCTCGCCAAGCTCGCGCAGGAGAAGGGCGCCGCCGCCATCCTCGTCTCGGCCACCGCCGAGAACAAGGAGATCGCCGGTCGTACCGCCGTGAAGCTGGGCTCCGGTGTGCTCACCGACGTCGTCGACGTCACCGCCGAGGTCGTCACCGAGCACAGCGTCTTCGGTGGCGCCACCGTCACCCACGCCCGCGTCACCACCGGTGTCCCGGTCGTCGCGGTCCGCCCGAACTCCGTCGTGCCGGAGGCCGCCGCTGGCGCCGCCGCCGAGGAGGCCGTGACGGTCGAGATCTCCGACGCCGCGAAGACCGCCAAGGTCGTCGAGCGCGTCGTCCAGGAGAAGGGTGCGCGCCCCGAGCTCGCCGAGGCCGCCATCGTGGTCTCCGGTGGTCGCGGTGTGGGTTCGGACGACTTCAGCGTCGTCGAGAGCCTGGCCGACTCCCTCGGTGCCGCCGTCGGTGCCTCGCGCGCCGTCGTCGACTCCGGCTGGTACCCGAACCAGTTCCAGGTCGGCCAGACCGGTAAGACGGTCAGCCCGAACCTGTACGTCGCCCTGGGCATCTCCGGCGCGATCCAGCACCGGGCGGGTATGCAGACCTCGAAGAACATCGTCGCGGTCAACAAGGACCCCGAGGCGCCGATCTTCGAGCTCGCCGACTTCGGCGTCGTGGGTGACCTGCACAAGGTCGCCCCGCAGCTGACCGAGGAGATCAACAAGCGCAAGTAGAACGAGCGCTTCGCTGATTCGAGCCGACGCCCGGCCGGAGGAGACTCCGGCCGGGCGTCGGCTTTCGTTGTGTGAGTTCTTCGGCCTCGTCGCGGGTGATGCTCGTGCTGGGCGCGCAACCGGCGGCGATCACGGCCAGGGCGGCGGCGAGCGCCACCCGCCACGGTCCTTCGATGGATGTGCGCATGAGGGTCCCTGGTTCGTGCTCGGGAGAGGTGTCCCTGTAGATGCCGACGGGGGCGGGATCGTTCGCTGAGGGGTCGTGTGTCCGGCCCGGAATACGGGAACGCGCAGGTGGTTTGCGTTATATGAAAGGTTTGGTGTGGTTTTCGGAGGAAGTGTCCGGGTAGGTCCCGCGCACGACGACCTGAGGAGGCTCGCTCATGCGGACGACGGTGCGGGCGGGACGGCGCAAGGTGGAGGTCCGCCACTCCGACAAGTCGCTCTTCGGGCCCGACGGGGCGACCAAGGCCGACCTGGCCGACTACTACGCGCGGATCGCGCCGCTGATGCTGCCGCTCATCAAGGGGCGCCCCGTGGCGCTGGAGCGGTACGTCGACGGGATCGAGTCGCCGGGCTTCCTCGTGCAGCACCCGGCCCACCCCAAGTGGGTCCGCACGCTCTGGACCGCCACCGGGCGGATGATGGAGTGCCACGAGGCGGCCACCCTCGTCTGGTGCGCGGACCAGGACGCCATCACCCTCCACTCGTGGTCCTCACGCACGCCCCGGCTGGGGGTGCCCGACCGGATGGTGATCGACCTCGACCCCGTGGAGGACGGGGAGGAGGCCTTCGACTCCTGCCGTGACGCCGCGTGGAACGTACGCGAGGTGCTGTCCGAACTCGGCCTGGCCTCCTACGTGATGACCACCGGTTCCCGGGGGCTGCACGTCCACTCGCCGCTGCGGCCCGAGGTGGAGGACATGGAGGTGCGCAGACTCGCCAAGGCGGTCGCCGACCGGGTGGCGGCGCGGGCGCCCGACGAGTGGACCACCCGGGTGCGCAAGGCGGCCCGGCACGGCCGGATGTTCGTGGACTACCTGCGCAACGGGACCGGGCAGCTCGCGGTGGCGCCCTACTCGGTCCGCCCCCGCCCGGGAGCTCCGGTGGCCACCCCGGTGACCTGGGAGGAGCTGGACCAGCTCAGCACGTCGAGGGACTTCACGATCGAGATGGAACGCGAGGAGTGCCCGTTCTCCGGGATGCGCAGGCACGCGAGGTCTCCGCTCCGGGCGCTGGCCCAGCTGGACCGGGACGAGGGGCGCGCGGTGCCCAGCCCCCGCACCGGCCAGAGCGAGGGATAGGGCGGGTCCCGGCCGGGATCGGACCGTGAATCGTCACTCTCGGTGAAGGTCGTTGAGGGCTGGTTTCTGGTGGATTTATGGGGTCTGAACTGCGATAGGGCTTCTGTGGTGTGATGGGTTGAGCCGGTCAGGCATTCAGGACGTTCGCCTCTGATTTCGGAGCGTGATCACGGGCAGGAGTGTGGGTGAGTCCTGCCCAATCCCCCGCGAAAGGCCCTGACATGCTCCGCGCTGTTGACGAGCCCACCTTCCGCAAGTCCTCGTACAGCACCACCGCGAAGGAGTGCGTGGAGGTCGCCGACGTGCGTGCCCGTGCCGTCGTCCGTGACACGCGGAACCCGGGCCTCGGGATCCTGGCCTTCCCCCACACGGAGTGGGCGGCCCTGCTCGGAGCGCTGGGCAGACCCGGGCTCAGCGTTTGCGCAGGACGATCAGGAGGTTCCACGTGACGACCTCCCGCAGCAGCGGCACGTGGACGATCGGCTTGATCCACGTGGGCAGGTAGCGCGGCCGCAGGTCCACGACGTCCACGTCGGTGCGGTCCCGCACCCAGCGGATCATCTCCTTGGCGTGCGCCGCGTACATGGTGCGCCCGAAGTCGTTCTTGGGCCGTCGCCCGTTCCGGCGCGTGAACCTCTCGGCCGCGTACGAACCGCCCAGGTAGTGCCAGGGCGAGGTCTCGTGCCCGCCCCAGGGCGACAGCCAGAGTGTGTACGAGAGGTACACCAGCCCGCCGGGCCGGGTCACGCGCACCATCTCGTCGGCCATCCGCGTTCGGTCGGGCACGTGCTCCAGCACGTTGGAGGAGAAGCACACGTCCACCGTGTCGGTGCGCAGGGGCAGGTCGAGCGCGCTGCCCTGCACGGCGTTGGCGTCGGCCTCGCGTCCGTGCAGGGTCATCTCGTGCGCGTCCGAGTCCACGCAGAGGCAGCGGGCGCCCTCGGCGCGCAGCGCGTCGGCGAAGTAGCCCGGTCCGCCGCCCACGTCGAGGACGAGCCTGTCGTCCAGGAGCGTGTAGGAGCGGAGTTGATCGACGGTGTCGCGAGCGAGCATCCCGTAGAAGAACGCCGGGTCGCTCTGCTCCTTGCGGAAGGCGGAGAACAGGCGGACGGAGCGGGCCAGGGTGGCGCGGAACGGGGGGGTCATGCCCCGACCTCGACGTAGTGGCGCAGGTGGCGCCAGTGGTCCCCGCCCCAGTACTCGTCGGAGGCGGCGATCCGGTGGGGCAGGAGTTCGCGGATCCGCTCGGTGCTCAGGGTGTGCATCCTCATGGGCGCCGGGTAGCGCAGCACCACCCGCTGGGCCAGGGCCACGAGTGGCCAGGGCGCGTACCGGAAGACCAGGCCCTTGAAGGTGCGCCGCTCGGACTCGGGCACGCCGACGACCAGGGCCCCGCCGGGCCGGACCACGCGGGCGAACTCCCGGAGGTAGCCCTCGGCCAGGTCCGTGGGCAGGTGCTGGAGGACGAGGTCGGTGTAGACGAGGTCGAAGGAGTCGTCCTCGAACAGGGAGAGGTCGGGCCGCTCGTTCAGGACGAACTCGATCCGTCCCCCGGAGCGGTCCAGGCGGCGTGCCTCGTCGAGCATGGGCGCGGAGATGTCCACGCCGACGACCTGCCGGAAGTGTGCCGCCAGGGCGTTGGAGAGCCGCCCGGCACCGCAGCCGAAGTCGAGGACGCGACCGCGTTCGGGCGCCAGCCCCAGTTCCTCGAGGCGGCTGACCGCCGGGTCGATCTCGGCGCGGCCGGAGGCGAGGAACTCGTCGTCGTCCCACCCGCCGCCGCGCTTGTCGGGATCGACGCAGACCGCCCACAGCGGCTCGGTGGAACCCAGCCGGGTCCAGTCTCGGCGGACCTGTTCGAGCCCCACCGGCATCACCTCCACGGCACTGGTGACCACCCAGGAACTGGAGCTTGTTCCTGTTCTGGGTTCGCAGTCCATCGGGACCTGCGACAACGGTCAGGGAAGAAAGTGGAACGTGTTGTATTCTGGCACCCATTTTCCGGGTTGGCCAACCTACGGCGGGGAGAGTACCCATGGCGCCTGATTCCCCCACGGAGCGCGGCGGGGCGGCCCCCAGCGTACGCAGGGCGGCGGAGCAGCATGAGGAGGACCCCGCCTACGGCGACGTGCTGAGCGAGAGCCTGGCGGGGTTGCGGCGCCTCCGGAGTGACCGGATCCTCCAGGTCGGACTGCTGATCGTGCTGGCGGCGCTGGCCCTGAAGGTGTACGTCCTCAGTGAGTCGTACTTCGTGGAGGACGACTTCCTGTTCTTCGCCGCCGCGCACGCCCAGGACCTGTCGCCCGAGTACCTGCTGGAGCTGCACAAGGGCCACTTCATGCCGGGGGCCCTGTTCCTGGTGTACGTGCAGACCGCCTTCGGGCCGTTCCACTGGGCGTCGGCGGCGGGCACCATGCTGGTCGTGCAGGCGGTGGCGGTCCTGGCCTTCCTCCGCCTGCTGTGGGAGCTCTTCGGCCGCAGGTGGGCGCTGCTCGTCCCGCTGACGGTGTACGCGCTGGCGCCGTTGACGGTCCCGGTACTGGGCTGGTGGTCGGCGGCGCTCAACGCGGTGCCCTTCCAGCTGGCGATCGTGCTGGCCCTGCTGTGGACGGTGCGCTACCTGCGCACCGGCAACGTCCTGTTCTCCTGGTGGGCCGTGGGCGCCGTGGCGTTCGGGATGCTGTTCTCGGTCAAGGCGCTCTTCCTGCCTTCACTCGTGTTCGTGGTGGCGGTGGCCTTCCTGTACCCCGGCCACCTGGTGGAGGCCGTGCGCCAGGCCTTCCGGCGCCACCGCGGGCACTGGCTGGCGATGGCGGGGATCAGCGTCGGCTACCTCGTCCTGTACCTGGCCCGGCAGCGGGCCTCGACCAGTGGCGAGGGCGCGTCGGTGCCCGAGTCCGAGGTGGTGGCGCAGCTGGTGCGGCGGATGCTGGGGGAGGTGTTCCCGACCGGCGCCCTGGGCGGGCCCTTCGAGTGGGGGCCGGTCACCCCGGCGGGCGGGCTGGTGGATCCGCTCGGCCCGGTGCTGGTCGGCGCGTGGGCCGTCCTCGTGGTGATCGTGCTGGTGAGCCTGTGGGTGCGGCGCACCTCCTGGCGGGCCTGGGCGATCCTGGCGGGGTACCTGGTGTTCGTGGACGCCGTGCCCACGGCCGTCGCCCGGGGCGGTGCCTACGGGGAGGTGGGTTCCGATCCCCGCTACGTCGCGGACGCGGCACTGGTGTTCGCCCTGGTGCTGGCCCTGGCCTTCCTCGCCACCAAGGAGGAGCGCGCCCGCGAGGGGGCGGAGCGCGGGCGGCGCCCGATCCAGCTGCTGCGGCCCTCGCGGAGCGTGTGGGCGGCGGCCGTCGCGGTCACGCTGGTCTACGCGGGTTCGGCCTCGTACTCCACGTACACCTACGCAGGGACGCTGAGCGGGGACCGCCAGCGCGAGTACCTGGCCAACGTGCGGGCCTCCCTGGAGGACGTGCCCAGGGGAGCGGGCCTGTACAGCCGGGCCGTTCCCGACGACATCGTCCTGGAGTGGAACGGACCGCGCAGGCTCAGCTCCTACGTGCTGTCCCCGCTGGCGGACCGCGAGGTGGCCGCGCGGATGTACGCGCCGGAGGAGTCCGACAGCGCCCACGTCTTCGACGACGAGGGACACCTGGTGGAGGCCGCGCCGACCGCGCGGGCCAACGCGTTCCGCCCCTCGGAGGACGAGGAGTGCATGGCGAGCTGGGACGGACTGATGTCCTGGAGCGTGTGGGAGGTCGGCGGTATCGAGCAGGTGGCGACCATCGGCTACACGTCGGAGGAGGACGCCGATCTGCTGGTGGTCGTGGGTGAGGAGGAGGTGGAGACCGAGCTTCCCGCCGCCCCTGACGGCGGGTTCTGGTACGTGCCGGTGAGCGAGCGGGACACCACGTTCACGCTGTTCACCGACGCCGGGAGGACCTGCGTCACCTGGGCCTCGCTCGGCCAGCTGTTCCCGGCCAGCCAGGTCGCGGAGGAGGACGCGGAGGCCGAGGAGGGCGCCGAGGCGGTCGAGACCGAGGACGACCGGGGCTGAGCGGCTCAGCGCCTCCCGGTGAGGAACCGCCGCGACCAGCGTCGGCTGGGTTCCTCCACCAGGTGGTAGGTGAGCTTGCCCAACAGCACGCTGCCGATGAGCACCGGGATGATGTCCAGCCAGAAGGACCCGGTGAAGATCTCCTGCCCCGTGAAGTCGCGCCACAGGTACAGCACGACGAACTGCCACAGGAAGACCCCGTAACTGATCGGCGCGAAGAACACCATGACGGGGTGGCGCATCAGTCCGTCGAGCCAGGCCCCCTCGCTCCAGGTGGAGAGCGAGCGCAGGCGGCGGCGCGGCCCCTCGGGGGCGGGCGGGGCCAGGGCGACCGGGGCGACGACGAAGAAGGCGAAGCCGATGCTGGTGGTCGACTCGATCACGGACACCCACAGGTTGCCGGGCTCGAAGAACCGCCCTCCGGCAGCGGGCGTGGACTCCAGCACGTAGAACGCGGCGGCGACCGCCCAGCACAGTCCCGGCGACGTGCCCACGGTCCGGCAGAACCGGCGCACCGGGCCGTCGGGGCCGCCCTCCCGCCAGGCCCACTCCGAGAGGGTGGCCAGCGCCATCCCGACCGCGAACATCCCCATGCAGCGCGGCAGCCAGGAGTGCATCAGCTCGCGCGGCTCCGGGAAGTACTGCGGGACCAGGGCCAGGTACGACAGCAGCGTGACGACCACCAGACCGCCGATGAGCCTGCGGCCGCGCGCGTCCACGGTCGTGCCGCCCCTGGCCCACAGGCCGAGGAAGACCGCGAGGAGCGGGAGCGTCAGGTAGAACGCCACCTCGACCGACAGGCTCCACATCTGGCCGAGCCCCTCGGGCCCCGGCCCGGCCCAGTGGGGGCTGGTGTTGAAGGGGAAGGTCAGCGTGAGCACCTCGACCCAGTGCCGGACCGATCCCAGGTGCTCTCCCGCGTACAGGGCGAGGGCCACCGCGGCCACCACCCAGTAGGCGGGGAAGACGCGCATGACGCGTCGCCACAGGTAGGCGCGGGTGTTCGGCCCCCGCGTACCGTCCAGCGCGGCCCGGGCCCAGGGGCGGTAGAGGAGTACCCCGGACAGGGCGAAGAACAGCGGCACCGCCAGGGCCGAGGCGCTGAGGAGCGCCCCCACCGGCCCGGGGGCCAGGGCGTCCCCGGTCTCCGTGGACACGTGGACCACCAGGACCATGAGGCAGGCCAGCCCGCGAACCCCGTCGAGTGCGTGGTGCCGACCGCTCACCTGCGGCAGCAGGAGCGCGGGGTCCGCGGTGGTGGTTCGGGCGTTGCCGGAGGTGGGGTCCTCGGGCGCGGAGGAAGTGGGCGCCATGGGGCCTTCCAGAACGGGAGGGAGCCGAAACGCGTTCTACTAGAACGTGTTATAAAAATTCAGACACGCCCAGGTGACGTCGTTCACTACTGGGCAGTACTCTACCCGGAACTGAACCTAGTTCCAGATCTGGACTCTCATCCGCCCAGGAGGGCACATGCGCCGTACCGTTGCGGTTGTTCTCATCGCGCTGGGGGTCTTCTGTCTCGCCCTGGCACCCATGATGCGCACGTGGATGTCCAGCTCCCTGATGAAGACTCCGCTGGACTACTACAACCCCACCGTCAACGTCGGAGAGGTCACCTACTTCAACATCGAGGACGTCGAGCTCGTCGAGGACGCCGACGTGGAGGCGCACTCGACCATCCGTGCCGACGTGGCCTCCAGCACTGACGACGTGGTGGTGTGGGACCAGTTCACGTGGATCAAGGACGCCGACACCGACTTCGGTATCAGCTCCACGAACCGCCGCGCCGGGCACGACCGCGTCACCGGTGAACTCGTCGACTGCTGCGACGCCATGATCAACGATTCCTCCGTCAAGCAGACCGGGCAGGGGTGGAAGCTCCCCTTCCTCACCGAACAGCGTGACTACGACTTCTTCGAGACCACCGTCCAAGAGGTCGTCCCCATGGAGTTCGAGGGCGTCGAGGAGGTCGACGGCGTCGAGGCCTACAAGTTCGTCCAGACCGTCGAGCCCACCGTCATCGACGAACGCGAGATCCCGCGCTCGGTCGCCGGGCTGGAGGGCGACGGCGACGTGGTCGGCGACGAGACCTTCTCCATCGTCCGGACCTACTGGATCGAGCCGGTCAGCGGTTCCCCCATCGACATGAGCGAGGAGCACCACCGCGTCGTCGTCGTCGACGGCGAGGAGGTCCTCACCCTGCTCAGCGGCGAGCTCCGGTTCGACGACGCCACCCGCGCCGCCGCGATCGACAACACCACGCAGGCCCGCACCGTCCTGCCGTTGCTGCACACCACGCTGCCCATCGGCGCGCTGGTGCTCGGCGCCGGGTTCGTCGGCATCGCGGTCGTCCTGCTGGTCACCGGCCGACGCACCGAGAACCACGGCTGACACCCCCGCGCACCAAGAGAGACGTCGCCCCCACCCCGCAGACGCCCCCACGCCGCAGACGGCCCCACGCCGCCGACGGCCGCGTCCGCGGCCGCACCGCTGGCACCCACGGCCGGACCGCCCCGCCCCCCTCGCGGGCGGTCCGGCCGCCACACTCATCGCGATCACCAGGAGGGGCGCGCATGCACCGGACCGGCGCCCTCGTCCGGGCGTGCCGCCCGCGTCAGTGGCTGAAGAACCTGCTGGTGTTCGCCGCACCGGCCACCGCCGGAACGCTCGGCGACCCCCGCACCCTGCTGCTGTGCGCGGCCGCCTTCGGACTCTTCTGCCTGGCGGCCAGCGGCACCTACCTGCTCAACGACGTCCGCGACGCGGAGCGCGACCGCGCACACCCGCGCAAACGGAGCCGACCGGTCGCCTCGGGCGACCTCCCCGTCCCGCTCGCCCTGTCCGTCGGAGCGGTGTTCGTGACCGCCGCCCCGCTGGCCTCCCTGGCCCTGGGCAGCGCACCGTTCACCCTCGTGCTGGTCGGATACGTGCTGCTCACCCTGGCCTACACGCTCAGGCTCAAGGAGGTCGTCGTCTGCGACCTCGTGGCGGTCGCCTCCTGCCACATGCTGCGCGCCATGGCGGGCGGCTTCGTGGTCGGGGTGCCGCTGACCTCGTGGTTCGTCATCGTGGTCGCGCTTGCCGCGCTGCTCGTGGTGGTCGGCAAACGCGAGGCGGAACTGCGCGTCACCGCCCCGGTCCTGCCGGCCGGGGGACCGAACACCCACGCGGGGGAGGAGACCACGGCGCACCCCACCCGCACGGCGCTGCTGGGCTACACCCCCGGCTACCTGTCCCAGATGCGCATCATGGCCTCCGGCGCCATGATCGTCACCTACTGCCTCTGGGCGCTGGAGCAGGGCGGCGGACCGCAGTCCGTCTTCCACGCGGTCAGTATCGTTCCGTTCATCATGTTCGTGCTCCGCTACAACCTTCTCGTGGACCGGGGTGCGGGCGAGGAGCCCGAGGAGTTCGCGCTGCGGGACCGCCCGCTCCAGCTCGTCCTCGCCTCGCTCGCCCTCCTGGTCGGACTGGGGATCCACCTGTGAGCCGCCCGACGCTCCTCACCGGCTGGGGCCGCACCGCACCCACCGCCGCCCACGTGGTGCGCCCGCGCACCGCCGAACAGGCCGCCCGTATGCTCGCCGAGGCGGGCCCGCGCGGCGTCCTGGCCCGGGGGCTGGGCCGCTCCTACGGGGATGCCGCCCAGGTCGCGGGCGGGACCGTTCTGGACTGCACCGAACTCACCGGGCCGCCGCGCCTGGACCCCGTGCGAGAGGAGCTCACCGCGCCCGCCGGGACCAGCCTGGGGCGGATCGTCGAGCACCTGCTGCGCCACGGATACTTCCTGCCCGTCACCCCCGGGACCAGGCACGTCACGCTCGGAGGGGCGATCGCCGCCGACGTGCACGGCAAGAACCACCACGTGGACTCGTCGCTGGGCGCGCACCTGCGCTCCCTGACCCTGCTCACGCCCACGGGCGGGGTGCTCCGGCTCGGCCCCGAAGGGCCGGACCCCGACCTGTTCTGGGCCACCGTCGGCGGAATGGGCCTGACCGGGGTGATCACCGAGGCCACCCTCGGAGTGCTCCCGGTGGAGACCGCCTACGCCCGTGTGGACACCGACCGCACTCCGGACCTCGACTCCACCCTGGATCTCATGGCCCGTGCGGACCCCACCCACCGGTACGCGGTGTGCTGGGTCGACCTCCTGGCCCGGGGCGCCTCCCTCGGACGCGGCGTTCTGACCCGCGCCGACCACGCCCTCCGCGCCGACCTGCCCGCACCCCAGCGCCGCGACCCCCTGCGGCACCGGACCGGGCCCACGCTGGCCGCGCCGCCCTGGGCCCCGCCCGGGCTGCTCAACCGGTGGACGGTGGGCGCCTTCAACAGCGCCCACCACGGCGCCGCGCCCCTGCGGGAGCGGGGCCGGGCCCAGTCCCTCGCCGGGTTCTTCCACCCGCTGGACGCCGTGTCGGGATGGAACCGGATGTACGGTCCGAGCGGGCTCGTCCAGTACCAGTTCGTCGTCCCCTTCGGCGAGGAGGGCACCCTGCGTGCCGTGGCCGAAGGGCTGTCCCGGGCGGGGGCGCCGTCGTTCCTGGCTGTCCTCAAGAGGATGGGCGCACCCACCCCCGGGCCGCTGTCCTTCCCGCGCCCCGGTTGGTCCCTGGCCGTGGACCTGCCCGCCGGTCTCCCCGGGCTGGCGCGTCTGCTGGACGGGTTCGACCAGCGCGTCCTGGCGGCGGGCGGGCGCGTGTACCTGGCCAAGGACAGCAGGGCCGGACCGGAGACCGTGCACGCCATGTACCCGGCCATCCCCGGTTGGCGGGCCACGCGTGCCCGCGTGGACCCGGACGGCGTACTCGTCTCGGACCTCGCCCGGCGCCTGCGCCTCGTCTGAACACGCCCACACGAACCACGAACCGTCCCGGAAGGACCCGACCATGCGTGACTCGCTGGGAAGCGTGCGTACCGTCCTGTTGCTCGGAGGACGCAGCGAGATCGGCCTGGCCGTCGTCGAACGGCTGGTCCGCGAGGGCGCCCGCGAGGTGGTGCTCGCCGCCCGGGGCGGGGTCGCCGAACCGCCGGGTGTGTTCGGTGCCCTGGACGCCACCACGCACTCACTGGAGTTCGACGCCGAGGCCTCCGGCACCCACGCCGCGACCGTGGCCGCCGCAGTGGAGCTGGTGGGCGACCTGGACGTGGTGGTGGACGCCTTCGGCGTGCTGGGCGACCAGGCCGCCTACGAGGCCGACCCGCTCTCCGCCGCCCGCGCCGCCGCCGTGAACTACACCGGCCACGTGTCCGTGGGCCTGTCCGTCGCCGCCCGACTGCGCGAACAGGGCCACGGAGCCCTCGTGGTGCTGTCGTCCGTGGCCGGGGTCCGGGTGCGCCGGGCCAACTTCGTGTACGGGTCCGCCAAGGCCGGGCTCGACGGGTTCGCCCAGGGGCTGGCCGACTCCCTGCACGGTTCGGGCGCCCGGGTCCTGGTGGTCCGGCCGGGGTACGTGGCCACCCGGATGTCGCGGCACGTGGACCCGGCGCCGTTCCCCGCCACCCCGGCCCAGGTGGCCGAGGCGGTGTCCCGGGGGCTGCGCGGCAACGCCACCACGGTGTGGGCTCCGCGCGTGCTCCGGCCGCTGTTCACCGGCATGCGGCTGGTGCCGCGCCCCCTGTGGCGCCGCCTCGGGCGCTAGGAGTCGCCGGAAGGGCGGGCCGCGGCGGTCAGGCGGTCCCGGTGCGGCGGCCCAGGTAGGCCGCGATGATCCGGCGCAGTTCCGCACCGTCCTCGGCGGGGTCGAACTCCTCGTTGTCGCTGATCAGATACCCGGCGTCGGTGAGCGCCACGATCCAGCGCGCCGCGCGGTGGGGGTCCACGGCCGCCTCGAAGACCCCGGAGCCCCGACCGGCCCCGATGATTCCGGCGAGAGTGGCCCGGGTGCCCTCGTCCTTGGCCACGACCGTGGCGCCGAACTCCGGATCACGCTGGGCCAGTTGGATCATGGCGGCGGCCAGGCCGGGGGCGATGGGGTCGCCCAGGTCCGCCGTGAGGAGGTCGAGGACCTCGTCCAGCGCCCGGGCGGGGTCGGTGCGGTCGATTCGCTCCAGGCGGGTGGTGACCGCGGCGAGGTCGTCGGTGACGATCGCCAGGAACACGGTGCGCTTGTCCGGGAAGTAGTGGAACAGGGTGCCCGAGCCCACGCCCGCCCGCTTGCAGATCGCCGCCGTGGTGGCGCCGTCGTAGCCGCGTTCGGCGAACACCTCGGCCGCGGCACCGAGGATCGAGGCCCGGCGTGCCGCGTGCTTCTCGGGGTTGACCGTCCGCATGTGCGGCGTCTCCGTTCGTTCGGGGGTGTTGTGTCCTGGGCACAGTCAATCGCCTCATTGTTGTAGTGCATACTCTACTAATGACGTACGCTGACCGCGTGAACAGTCCACGAGGGCCGGTGGCGGCCGGGCGGCGAGCACTGGGCCCCGACCTGGCCCGGGGCGTGATGCTGCTGTGCATCGCCCTGGCCAACTCCCACTACTTCGTGCGCGGCGACGCCCACCTCGCGGGATTCCCGCTCGACGGCGGCTCCGTGGACCGGGCGGTCGCCTGGGCGATCGCCACCTTCGTGGACGGCCGCGCCTTCCCCATGTTCGGCCTGCTCTTCGGCTACGGCGTCGCCCTCCTGGTCGGCCGCAACACCGACGCGGGCCGCCCCGCCACCCGCGGGCTGCTGTGGCGGCGCGCGGCCGTGCTGGTCGTGGTCGGCGTGGTGGACGGGTTCCTGTTCTACGCCGGGGACATCCTCGCCATGTACGGCGTCCTGCTCCTGCTCGGATCCTTGGCCGTCTTCTGGCGCGACCGCTGGCTCTTGGCCGTGGCCGCCTTGTTCTTCCTGGTCACGTCCCTGCCGGACGCGGGTGTCTACGGTACGGAGGGGCCGGACCCCGTGCTCCTGCCCCCGGACCCGGTCACGATGCTCACCGATCGCGCGGCTGCGGTGGCGCTGGTGTCGCTGGTCGGCCCGATCGGTTTCGCGGCCCCCTTCCTGGTCGGCCTCTGGGCCGGGCGCCGCAGGATGCTGGAGCGCGGGGGACGGCACCGGTGGCTCCTGGTCACCACGGCGGTGGTGGGGCCGGTGGTCGCCGTGCTGGGCGCGCAGCCGCTGGCCCTGGCGGTCGCGGGCGCGATCCCGGTGCCACCGGCGCAGGACCAGGCGGTCCTGGGCGCCCTGCACGGCGCGAGCGGGGTCGCGGGCGGGTTCGGCTACGCGGCGCTCATCGCGCTCGTGGCCCTACGGATCGAGCGCCGCCCGGCCCCCGGTCCGGTGGTGACCGCCCTGGCCTCGGCCGGGCAGCGCTCCATGACCGGCTACCTCGCGCAGTCGCCGGTGTGGGCGGTGGTGTTCACGCCGTTCCTCCTCGACCTGTCCGGCACCCTCAGCGTGACGTCGACCGCCCTGCTGTCCACCGGGGTGTGGCTGGCCACCGTCGTCCTGGCCGACTCGATGCGTCGGGCAGGACGGCGGGGTCCCTTCGAGACCCTGGTGCGGAGGGTGACCTACGGCCAGGAGCCGCGGGCCGAGCCGAAGGCCGGTCAGGGGGCGGAGCTCGGAGGCGTCTGACCGTCCGGGCCGGTCCGCCCCGGTGTGAGGTCGGGCCGGGTGCTGGGCAGGAACATCGCGGGCACCATCGCGGCGGCGGTCAGGCCGGTCATCCACGCGAAGGTGGCCTGGAAGGCGGTCTCGGGGCGCGCGGTGTCGGCGAGCAGCGACGCCAGCAGCAGGGCCAGCACTGCGGTGCCGATGGCCGCGCCCAGCCGTTGGGTGACGTTCAGGGCGCTGCTGGCCCTGGGCACCCGGTCCGAGGGCAGACCCCGGTAGGCGGTGGCCAGCATCGGCACCATCGCCGCGCCCAGCCCCAGCCCCCGCACGAACATCGCGGCGGCCAGCAGGGCCGGGGAGGTGTCCGGCCCCGCGAGGACGAAGGGGGCGGTGGCGGCCGCGCCCACGAAGAGGCCGCCCACCACCAGGTAGCGCGGACCGACGTTGTCCGTCACCGACCCCATGAACAGGTTCACCAGGGCCACCCCGGCGGCCATCGGCGCCATGAGCAGACCCGCGGTCATCGCGGAGGTGCCCTGGACCTGCTGGAAGAAGAGCGGGAGCAGGAACATGCCCGCCCACACGCAGATCCCGAACACGAACATGAGCAGGGCCCCCAACCGGAACAGCAGGTTCCGGAACAAGCGGAGGTCGATCACCGGCGGCGGCCCGCCCGGCCGCTCGCGCAGCGCGTGCACGACGAAGCCGACGATCAGCAGCAGGCCGACGCCGGCGAACAGCGGGGCCGGACGGGAGCTTCCCAGCACTGACAGTCCGTAGAGCAGGGTCGCGATACCGGGGGAGAGCAGGAGCAGGCCGACCACGTCGAGCCGTTCGGTGGCGCGGGGGGTACCCCTGGGCACCCCGCGCACGGCCAGGGCGATCGCGAGCAGGATGAACGGCACGGAGATCACGAAGATCCACCGCCACCCCAGTGTGTCCAGGACGATCCCGCCCAGCACCGGGCCGAGCGCGGGCGCCAGCTGGATGGGCACGCTGATCAGGCCGATGGCCCGGCCGAGCCGCTGCGGACCGGCCGCCTGCACGAGGATCGTCATGACGAGAGGCAGGACCATGCCGCTGCCCAGCCCGGTGAACACACGGAAGACGATCAGACTCTCGATGGACCACGCGGCGGAGCACAGCAGCGACCCCACCCCGAAGAGCACGAGGGCGGTGATCCACGTGGCCCGCTGGCCGTAGCGGTCGATCGCCCAGCCGGTCACCGGGATCACGGCGGCGGTGGAGAACAGGTAGGCGCTGGCCACCCACTGCGCCGTGGACACGGGGGCGTCCAGCTCGCGGGAGAGGTGGTCCACGGCGACGTTGACGATCGTGGTGTCGAGAAGGGCGGCCATCGAGCCGACCAGCAGGACGGCGGCCAGCTTGATGAGCGGTCGATCGAGCCGGTGGGGCGCGGAGGGGCCCGGGCCGGGCGGCTTCGGGGGGTCGGCGGACACAGCTGAGGAGTGGGGGTCGTGCTTCGCCATACCAGGTAAACTACACGGTGCAGTTTCGCCGGGACCTGGGTGCCTCCCGGTCGACGAGGGACGAGCACGGAGGACGAGGGATGACCGACACGTGCGGAGACGGGCGGGATCGCCGGTCGGCGGTCAAACGCGAGGCCATTACGGAGGCCGCGCTGCGCGTGTTCCTCAGGGAGGGCTACGCGCGGGCCAGCGTCGACGCCATCGCCGCGGACGCCGGGGTCTCCAAGCGCACCATCTACAACCACTTCGAGGACAAGCAGCGGCTGTTCCTCACGATCGTCACCCAGAGCAGCGCCGTCCTGGCGGCCGACCACGCCGAGGCCACCGCCCGCCATCTGGGGCGGGCCGGTGACGCCAGGACCGCGCTCGTCGGGTTCGAGGACGAGTGGCTGTCCCCGCAGGGCCGCCGGGCCGACCACACGGCCCTGGTCCGGCTGCTGATCGGTGAGGCCACCCACTTCCCCGAGGCGGCGCGCGCCTGGTCCGACAGCGGTTCGGAACTGGTGGTGCGGGCCCTGGCCGCGCACCTGCGCGCCCTGGCCGACCGCGGGCTGCTGGAGATCGCCCCGAAGGGGGAGGAGGCCGCGGCCGGGCACTACCTGGCCCTGGTGCGCGGCCCCGCCAACAGCAGGTCGTTCTTCGGCGCGCTCCCGCTGCCGGAGGAGGAGCGGATCGCCATGGTCCGCTCCGGAGTGGACGCCTTCCTACGCATCCACGGCCCGGCCCCGGGCCGGTAGGGGTGGAGGGCGCGGGCCGCCCCCACCGGCCCGGCGGCGGCGATCAGCGCTCGGTCGGCTCGGGGGCGGTGCTCGCGGCCTCGGGGGCGGCGTTCGCGGTCTCGGGGGCGGCGTTCGCGGTCTCGGGTGCGGCGTTCGCGGTCTCGGGGGCGCGGGGCACCGGGGCCACCGCCTGCCCGGGCGCGGGGACCTTGGCTCCGGTCGCCCCCACGTCACGCGTCAGCATGTCGTGCGGGACCGGGCAGCCCTTGGGGAACGTGCCGATGCGGTCCGGCTCGTAGCCTTCGGGGTAGCTGCGGATGTTGGGGCTCATCCGGGCCCAGCGCTGCTCCTTGCGGGGCCTCATCCGCCGCACGATCCTCGCACGCAGCCGCAGGGCGAGGTCCCCGCCCTTGCGCCAGAACGCCGAGGGCTCCGGGTAGTCGAAGGCCTTGATCAGCGGCGGGTCCAGGAGGCCCCGGGTGAAGGGGCGCACCAGCGGGCGCTGCCAGGCAGGGTAGAAGTCGACCATCAGGTCGAGGGTGGCGTCCGAGACCGCGCGCCCGCCCTTGGTGAAGGCGAAGTGCTCCGCCTCGTAGGAGTCCATCAGCTCGCGGAACTCGGCGTAGGTCTCGGGGATGTCCTTGATCCCCATGTGCCGACCGAGCTTGCGGTAGTAGTTCGTGCTGGCCGCGATCTCGTGGTCGCTCAGGCGGCGCCACCCGTAGCCGTAGTCGTTCAGCCAGCGCACCGGCATGACGACGAAGGTGCTCAGCACGTACCGGTAGTCGTCGTTGCTGATGTCGTACGAGCGGTGCATCTGGTTCATCCGGCGCAGCGCGTCGCGGCCCCGGCCCGGGCCGAACCCGTGCTCCATGATGTCGTTCAGGATGAGCGCGGTGTCGTCGTAGCGGTGCTGGGTGCGCTCGGTGAACTCGTGGGTGTCCCCGAGCAGCTGGCCGATGGACGGGACCGCGTAGGTGCGGTACAGGGCCAGGCCCAGTGCCTGCTCCAGGTCCCAGGGGAACTCCAACGTGCCCAGGATCCGCACGATCCGCTCACAGTCGGCCTCCGCGTCCAGGCCGCGGATCTCGTCGCGCCAATGGAAACGCTGCATGGAACTCCACCTTCGTCCTGGACCGCCCGGGGTGTGCCCCGGTTTCCTCCGAACGCCGCCGCCAAGGGCGTGGCGCGCGCCCCGCACTTTACCTGGAACCTACAGGTGTACAAGGGAAGGGGCGACCCTTACACCTCCGACACCCCGCGCGGCGCGACCGGCCGCATCAAGGAGGGGCGGGTGGAGCGGAGTCCCCCGATCCCCGCTCCACCCGCCCNTACCGCGCGACCGGCCACGGTCACGCCGCGACCTGCTCCGACACCCGGTTCATCAGGGTCAGCAGCACCTGCTTGGCGGACTCGCGCACACGGGCGTCGCACAACGTCACCGGGATGTCCGGGTTCAGGCTCAGCGCCTCACGGACCTCGTCCGGCTCGTACTGGTGGGCTCCGTCGAAACAGTTCACCGCGACCACGAACGGCACCCCGCGCCGCTCGAAGAAGTCGACCGCCGCGAAACAGGTCTCCAGACGGCGGGTGTCGGCGATGACGACGGCGCCCAGCGCACCCTCGGACAGCTCCTCCCACATGAACCAGAAGCGCTCCTGGCCCGGTGTGCCGAACAGGTACAGCACCAGGGACGGGCTGATGGTGATGCGGCCGAAGTCCAGCGCCACCGTGGTGGTGGTCTTGGACTCCACACCGGAGAGGTCGTCGATGCCGTAACTGGCCTCGGTCATCATCTCTTCGGTGCGGAGCGGAGCGATCTCGCTGACCGCGCCGACCAGGGTGGTCTTCCCGGCGCCGAAACCGCCGGCGACCAGGATCTTGAGTGCGGAGGGGACGGGGGCCTCGGGGCCCGGGTCAGAGTCTCTGGATGCCATCGAGAACCGCCTGGAGTACGTCCCGGCTCACCGGGCTCTTAGCTGTGTAGGGGGCGCGGGCCAGAGCCAGCCCGCGGTTGAGCAGGTCACTGAGCAGGACCTTGACGACGGCCACCGGAATGTCCAGGTGGGCGGACACCTCGGCCACCGACAGGGGACGACGGCACAGCTCCAGGATGCGGAGCTGCTCCGGTTCGAGCGCCATCTCGTCGACCTCGGCCCTCTTGGCCGCGATCACCACGCTGATCATGTCCAGCTGGACGGCGTCGGCGTGGTCACGGCCCTGCGCGATCACGTACGGCCGGACCAGCGGCCCGGCCTCCTCGCTGTCGGGCGCCGCTTCCTCGCCGAAGCCCCCGACGGCGTCGCGGTGCGGCAGACCGTGCTGGGTGTCACCAGGATCGAACTCGTCGTGCGCTTGCATACGGACCCCTATCGCGTGGCTTCCCCGGACGCCTCGTCGGCATCCCCGTGGCGGGGAGCGGTCTCGAGGTAACGGCCCACCTGGTCGACCAGGACGTTCATCTCGTAGGCGATGAGACCGACGTCGGCGCTCTCCTCGGCCAGGACGGCCAGACAGGCGCCGCGACCCGCGCCCGTGACGAAGAGGTAGGCGCTCTCCATTTCGACGACGGTCTGGAGGACCTCGCCGCCGCCGAAGTGACGGCCGGTGCCCCGGGCCAGGCTCTGGAACGCGGAGGCGACCGCGGACAGGTGCTCGGCGTCCTCCCTGACCAGTTCCTTGGAGCGGCCGATCAGCAGGCCGTCAGCGGAGAGGACGATCGCGTGGCGCGAACCCACGGCGCGGTCGAGCAACTCGTCCAGGAGCCAGTCGATGTCCTTCTTGCCCGCGGCGCTTCCGCTGCCGCGCTCAGCGCTTTCGGTACTCGTCACGGTTACGCGTCCTTGTCGGTGTCGTTGGTGTTCTGCTTGCTCTCGCGCCGTCCACGGTCCGTTCCCTGCTGGAACGCGGACATGTTCCGGCGCAGGCGCGCCAGCCGTTCGGTGCCCTCCAGGTTGGACTCGGCGGAGGCGCCACCGGAGTTGGGTCCGAAGGTCCCCGACTCGGTGGGTTCGGTCGCCAGCTGCGGCGCCAGGTTCTCCTGCGGCCGACGCTTGGGCAGCGCGGGCCGGTCTCCGCCCGCCTCGACGGTCTCGGGCTCCTCAGAGTTCTCAGGTGCCTCGGCGGGGGGTGCGGCCGTCTCGGACGGCGCGCTCGCCTCGGGTGAGGAGGTTTCCCCGGCCGGGGCCTCCTGGGGGGCGTCCGGCACCGCGCTGATACGGGGGTTGCGGGTGGGCAGGACGGGGCGGGACTCGTCCTGCCTGACGGGGGCACTGAGCAGGTCGCTCTCCGCCGACTCCGGGGCGGTGGAGCCGGACGGACCCTCCGGCTCCTCCACGCTCGGGGAGGTGGAGACCGAGGTCAGTACGGGCTTGCCGGGCCGGGCGGACCGGCCCGCCTCCAGAGCGACCTCGGGGGTGCGGTCGACGATCTCGCGCACCTCCCAGATGTCGCCGGGCTCCTCCGAGGAGGGCAGCGGCGTGCGGTCGCCCGAGATGAGCTCCTGCGGCAGCAGCACGATCGCCTGGACACCGCCGTACGGCGACGGGCGCAGGTGCACCCTGATCCCGTGGCGGTGCGCCAGGTGCGAGACCACGAACAGGCCGAGGCGCATCTTCTCGTTGAGACGCATGACGTCGAACTCGGGCGGGTCCGCCAGCAGGGCGTTGGTCGAGGTGAACTCGGCCTCGGTCATGCCCAGACCGCGGTCCTCGATCTCGATCGTCACACCGTTGGGCACGTCGTCGCTGCTCAGGCGCACCTGGGTGTGCGGAGGCGAGAACATGGCGGCGTTGTCGACCAGCTCGGCGACCAGGTGGATGACGTCCGCGACCGCAGGACCGTTGAGGTTCACGCGGGCGATGCGCTCACGCTTGACCCGCGTGTAGTCGCCGGACTCCGAGATCGCGCCGCGCAGGACGTCGATCAGCGGCATCGGGCGGTGCCAGGTACGGCCAGGCGCCTCGCCACCGAGGATCAGCAGGTTCTCGGCGTTTCGGCGGGAGCGGGTGGCCAGGTGGTCCAGCTTGAACAGCTGGGCGAGCTGATCCGGGTCCTCCTGCTCGCGCTCCATCTTGTCCAGGAGCCGGAGCTGGCGGTGCACCAGCGTCTGGCTGCGGTGGGCGATGTTGAGGAAGACGCGGTTGACACCGTGGCGCAGTTCGGTCTGCTGGACGGCCTCCTCGACGGCGGCGCGCTGGGCGGTGTTGAACGACTTGGCGACGTCACCGATCTCGTCGTCCTCCGTGCGCAGTTCGGGCAGGGAGGAGACGATGTCCACGCGCTCGCCCCGGTGCAGGCGGCCCATGATCTCGGGCAGCTTGTTCTCGGCCAGGTCCTGGGACTCCTCGCGCAGGGTGAGCAGCCGCGAGGTGAGGTTCCGGGAGGAGCGTCGGGCGAGGGTGAACGCGACCAGGATGACGGCGGCGACACCGAGGCTGCCGCCGACCGCGAGCATCACCGCGCTGTTGGCGTCGTCGCGGGTCACCTCGGCGGCGTACAGCGACTCCTCCGCGCCCAGCTCGGTGAGCTCGGTGATCACGTGCAGGTACGCGGCGTCCCACTCGGACTCGGAGACCGGCATGGAGAGGTCGTCGACCGTCTCCGGGACGAGGGTGACGGGGTCGGTGACCGTGGTGGTCTCGACCTGGCGGTCGGTGATCCGCTCCGAGAGCCGGTTGAGGGTGGCGTACTCGGGGCTCTCCCGAACGGCCTCGTACCGCTCCAGCAGACCGTCGCCCGCCAGGTAGGGGGCGTTGGCGTCCAGGAGGGCCTCGAAGGCGCCCATCATCCTGGTGAACTCTCGCTGGTCCTCGACGGTGAGTTCGCCGGTGGCGAAGGCGCGGGCGATCTGGGCGTCGGCCTGCGCGGCCACGTCCACGGTGCGGAAGAGGTAGATGGCGGTGAAGCCGGGGCTGACCGCGTCCCCCTCGTTGCCCTCGCGGCCCTGGCTGTCGAAGCTGTCGGCGCCGTGCAGGACGAGTTCGTTGTAGTAGTCCAGGACGTCGGCGCGGGAGGCGTCACCGTCGTCGACGCTCGTACGGACGTCGCCGATCTCCTGGTACATGTCGTACAGCATCTCGATGTGCATGCCGCCCTCGCCGGGAGCGAGGTCGGCGAAGCCCATCAGGTCGTCCAGTACGGCACCGAGCGAATCGTCGGTGGCCTGGCGGCTCTGCTCCAGCCGCTGCGCCAGTTCGGCGTCGTCGGGGTCCTCGATGTAGGTGATCGTGGCCGAGCGCTCGGACATCGCGGAGACGAGGCCGACGGCGGCGGGGGTGACGAGGTCGTCGGTGGCCTTGGAGCGGATCAGCTGGTAGACAGCGTCGCCGCCGAGGACGATGGTGAGGATCAACCACAGTGCGAACAGCGCGGTGGTGGGGATCATGACCATGGCGCGAATACGGGCGGCGATGGTCCGCCCACGTTTCTTCGGTACTGCCTGCACGGTTCTCCTGTCGATCCGCGTCAAAGTCTTCTCAGGCACTGTCGGAGCCGGGCGGTCGCCTGGCCGCGTCCTGCGGGCCGGCGTGCGCGGACCTCCCGTCGTGTGGTCCGCGCTCGTCCCTCCAGGGGGTGGGCTCGCCGGAGAGTAACCACATGCGGGGGTTTTCGGCGTTGGGGATCGTATCTCGCCCGAGAAACGGCGGATTATCCGGGTGGTGCAGGCAGTCTGCCATGAAGTAGTGAATTGTTCACACAAGGCCTCGTATGACGCCCGCGAACCACCAGATGGGTGATCAAGGCGCTCACCCTGGGACGAACGTCACATGGGGCTCCGGGGTGTGGAGCGGGGGAGCGCGTTCGGGTCCGAGGGGGCACTCGCAGAGTGATATCACGGTTCCCTCCCCACACGGGCGCGGCCCGTACTAGCCTGGCGCCCCGGGAACGAGCAAGGGGAACGCACACGCCATGGGGCAACCGTTCGGCGGAGGTCAGGCCGCCATCGAGGTGGCGGTCGCCGCCATTCCGCTGTTGATGGTCACCGCATCCGCCCTCTACCTGCGCGGACAGCACCGGAGGTACGGGCGCCTGGTGGGCTGGCCCGGACAGCTCACCCTCGCGGCACTGCTCACCGGGCTCGGTCTGGCCGTCTACGCCGTCTGGCCGCTGCCCGCCTCCGCGGACGGGCTGTGCGCCGTCGAACCCGCCACCGCGCCGCCCCTGACCGTGCGCGACGCGGCGCTGGCCCTGGCGGTCTTCCTGCCGGTCGGCCTGCTGGCCCGCGCCCGGTTCCGCCGGGGCCCGCTCACCACACTCGCCCTCGGTGCCGCCCTGGCCCTCGCGGTGATCCTGGTCCGCGCCACCGGGGTCCTCGGCCTGTATCCGTGCGCCTACGACACCGTCGCGTTCGAGACGGCCGGGATCGGCGTCGCCGCGACCCTGCTGGGCTGGCTGTCGGCCCGGTGGGTGCCGGTGGTGTGGCCCTATGGTCCGCACCGGTCCTGGCCCGCCGCCGTTCCGGACCGGGTCGCCCCCGACCTCGGCCGAAGGATGCTCGGCACCCTGCTGGACCTGGGTCTGTGGTGGTTCGGCGCGGCCACGTTCGTCGCCCTGGTCGGCGCCAGCGGCGGGGTTCGCCCCGGCGCACGGGACGAGGTCCTCACCGGCGCCCTCCTGGCCCTGGCCGTGGTCTTCGCGCTGGTCATGCCGCTGCTGCGCCGCGACCGGAGCACCCCGGGGGCGGCGGCGGTCCGTCTGGCCCTCACCGAGTGGCAACGGCCCCGACCGGCCCCCCGGCTGCGCGTCCTGGCGCGCACGGCGCTGCTGCACGCACCGGTCGTCGCGCTGATCGCCCTCGGCCTGCCGTGGTTCTCCCTCGCAGTCGTCGCGCTGCACGCGAGTACCGCGGTGGTCCGCCCGGACGGCGCGGGCCTGGCCGACCTCGTCTGCCGCGTGCGGGTCCGCACCCGGTCCAGTCTCAACGGCGAACTGCCCGGACGCCTGGTCCGCTACGCCCCTCCCCGGGAGGAGACTCCCGCCCCGGTGTGAGCGCCTAGTTCTCCCCCCAGTGGAGATAGCCCAGGAACAGGCCGATGAGCACCAGCACCAGCCCGAGCCCCCCGAACATGCCGCGGACCCAGTGGCTCAGCCAGGGCGCGGAGACGATCCGGGCTCGCTCGGGGGACTCCGGGTCGTAGGAGACGGTGACGATCTCCCCGGCACGGGAGGCCATCCACCCGGTGTTCTCGTGCTCCGCGTGGACCTCCCTGCCGTCCTCGGTCTGGAACTGCACGATCATCCGGGAGGCCACCGACGTCTCGTGGTAGCCGATCACCCTCCCCTTGGCGCGCACGCCGTTGCGGACCAGGAGCAGTTCGGTGCGGGTGTCCCTGGTGACCATCCACAACAGGACGGCACCGACGATCACGGGCAGCAGAGGGTACAGGTCGACCATGGCGGGGGATCCTCTCCGGGGTTCTTCTTCAGGATGTCAGCGCGGGGAGGCGGGGGAGCCGATGAGTCCGTCGGCCATGTGCGCCAGGGTGGTGTGGATCTCCTCGACGGGACGTTCTGGCTGGAGGGGACGCCAGGCGAG
>NZ_ANAE01000166.1 GCF_000341265.1 Nocardiopsis prasina DSM 43845
GGCCATGTGCGCCAGGGTGGTGTGGATCTCCTCGACGGGACGTTCTGGCTGGAGGGTACGCCAGTCGAGGGCCACGGTCACCACCATGCCGAACAGTGCCGATCCCGCAAGGGCCGTGTCCAGGTCCGGTCGCGTCAGGCCGCGTTCCACCATGGCGTCGAGCTGTCCGGTGATGACGCCGATGGCCTCGGTGCGGATCTGTCGGATGGTCGCGTACCAGGCTCGGTTGGTGCGCCAGGCCTCGGCCATCAGCAGCCGGGCCAGTGCCTCGTGGGTGCTGATGAACACCACGCCCGCGCGCAGCACCGTCGCCAGGGCCTCCCGGGGTTCGACCTGCCGCTCGGGGGCGGGGACCGAGGCGCGCAGTGTGTCGGCCAGCCGGGTGATGCCCCACTCCATCAGGGCCGCGTACAGCTCGTTCTTGCCAGCGAAGTTGTAGTAGACGGTGCCCTTGGCGACTCCGGCGCGCTCGGCGATCTCGTCGACCGTGGTCGAGCCGTATCCCTGTTCGGAGATCAGCGTGACCGCCGCCTCGAACAGCTTCCGCCGGGTGGCCTCACGGCGCCCGCTGCGGGGCCTGGTGCTCACGTTCATCGTTTCCTATCTTTTTGCATCTCCGCTTCGCTTCGATGCGTGTTCGGTGCCTTTGCAGAGGAACCTTCGGCGCCTTCGGTGTGATGGCTCGTTCCTCGCAATCCCACCTCCACCACCTCCAGAACCCTCTCCGGCACTCTCGCCTTCTTTTTGGGCCTCCGCTTCGCTTTGGCCCGGGTTCGGTGCCTTTGCAGAGGAACCTTCGGCGCCTTCGGTGTGATGGCTCGTTCCTCGCAATCCCACCTCCACCACCTCCAGAACCCTCTCCGGCACCGAACGGGCACCCCCTTGTGGTCAAGCTTCGCAGGCGGACCCTCGGCTTGTGGCTGAGGCGGGCGCTCGGGCACTCAACCGGGGTTGGGGCTCCCGTTCGGTTCTTCGGTGGTGGCTGAGATGGATCGGGCGGCCGGGGGCGCCCGTGGTGGGCGCCCCCGGATGTCAGATCTTCAGCGCCGGATAGAGCGTGGACATCGTCCACACCCGCTTGCTGTTCACCGCCCTCCAGGTGAGCAGCAGGGGCACCACGAGCCACAGGGCCATCACCCCGAAGGCCTGCGCGACCAGCATCATGTCCCCGCCGCCGATCAGATGGCGCATGGCGGTCACTGCCCAGTGCAGGGGCAGGTACGGACCGATCGCCTGGAAGAACGTCGGACTCGTCTCGATCGGGTAGGTACCGCCCGCCGACGTCAGCTGGAGGACCAGCAGCGCCAGCGCGACGACCCGGCCCGCCGCGTTGAACCTCACGTTCAGGTACTGGACGGTCGTGGTGAAGGCGGCCGAGGTGAGCGCCAGGAAGGCGAGCATCAGCGGCCAGTTCTGGGCCTGCAGCCCCAGGGTCAGGCGCAGGACGGTCATCATGACCGCCACCTGCGCCCAGCCGAGCAGCAGCGGCACGACACGTCCGGACAGCGCCACCCGCCAGGACGGTGCGGAGGAGGCCAGGGCCCGGGTGGACAGCGCGGGCAGCACCATGAACACCACCATGGCGCCCACCCACAGGGACAGGGGCACGAAGAACGGCGCGAAGCCCGTGCCGTAGTTGGGCGCCTCGTTGTCCACCTCGCTGTCCAGACGGACCGGCTCGCTCATCATGTCGGTGGCGCTGACCCGGCCGTCGTCGGAGTAGGTGGGGATCTCGTCCGTGCCGGCGGACAGCCCCTCGGCGAGTTCGTCCGAACCCGAGGCCAGGTCACCCAGGCCCTCGTGGAGGTCTCCGGCGCCGCCGCTGAGCTGCCCCAGCCCGCTGTTCAGCTCCCCGGCGCCCGTGGAGGCCTCGGAGAGTCCGTCGCGGAGCGTGCGCGAACCCTCGGCCAGGTCCTCCAGACCCTCGGCGAGCTCGTCGGCCCTGGCCCTCGCGTCCTTGGCGTCCTCGACCATGGTGGGCAGGTCCTCGGACAGGGTCGCGGCCTTCTCGCTGAGCGCGGCGGCCTCGGCGGCGGTCGCGTTGATGTCCTCGCGGTTGTCGTTGACGTAACCGGCCACCGACAGCGCGGTGTCCATGGCCTCCTGGAGGTCGGTGAGCAGCGCGTGCAGGTCGGGCTGCTCCTCTTCGAGCTCGGGGTGGTCCCGGAGGTAGGTGGACAGGCGGCCGTCCACCTCACTCAGGGCGGTGACGTCGATCTCCTGAGGCAGGTCCTCCAGGGCCTCGGACACCCCGGCGGAGACCTTCGCGGCCTCCCCGGCGCGCTGCTGGATGTCGGGGATGTCCTCCTCCAGCTGCGGCAGCCACTCGTCGGCCAGGTCGTCGAGCTTGTCGACCTGGTCGGAGACCTGGGTGGAGGCGCTCGTGGCACCGGAGGCGAGGGTCCTGGAGCCCTCGTGGAGCTCCCCGATACCCCCGCTGAGCGTGCCGGCCCCCTCGTGGGCGCCGTCGATGCCCTCGGAGAGTTCACCGGATCCGCTCTCGGCGTCTCCGGCGCCGGTGGCGATCTCCCCGGCGCCGTCGGCCGCCTCCTCCGTCTTGCCGTGGATCTCGTTGAAGCCCAGGAAGATCTGGTCCAGGTAGTCGCTGATGGCCGAGGAGGCCGCCGCCGCACGGATCTCGTTGAAGGCGCTGCCCGCGAGCTGGCGTACGACGTAGCTGTTGGAGTCGTTGTAGTTGGCGACCAACAGCGCGGGGACCGGGTCCTCGCGGTCCCGCGAGGGCGAGGTGAGGGCCTCACTGAAGTACGTGGGGATGGTGAGGGTGACGTAGTAGGTGCCGTCCTCCAGCCCCTGGGAGGCGTCGGCGGCGTCCACCAGGTGCCAGTCGAGGTCGCCCCGCTCCAGGAGGGTGTCGCTGAGCTCCTCGCCCGCGTTGACCTCCTCGTCGTCGACCTCGGCGCCCTCGTCCTCGTTCACCAGGGCTACCGGCAGGTGCTCCATCCGGTCGAAGGGGTCCCAGAACGACCACAGGTACATGCCGGAGTACAGCAGGGGGATGAGCATGAGCGCGGCCAGCGCCGCTGTGGGCAGCGGTGACCGCAGGAAGGACCGCATGGTGAGCAGCCCGAGCCTGGGCACCGACATGAACCGGTAGACCGGCGCGTCGTCCTTCTTCCCGGCGCCCTCCTTCTTCCTGTCACGAACGCCCACGGTGCCTGCCCCCCTTCGGAGCGGGTCCGTCCCCGGACGGTGAGCCCGCGCCGGGAGCGTCCGTCGCGGGGTCCTCGTGGTCGAGCAGTCGGTCGATCCCGATCACTTCCTCGGTCGGTGCCTTCTCGGAGTCCTCTCCGGCGGCCGGGTCCCCGTCCTCCGCGCCGTCGCCCTGCCTGATCAGGAGGGGGCCCTGGGTGTCGGGTCCGGCCACGGCGTCGAGTTCCTGGGCGTCGGCGCAGGTGGCGATGACGGTGAGTCCCTCGTCGGTGAGGTTCCTCAGGGACCGCCACATGTCGGCCTGGTGTTCGCGGCTGAGGCCGCCGTCCACGTTGTCGACCACGAGCAGGCGCGGTTCGTAGACCAGCGCGAGCGCGACGCCGAGGCGCCGCCGCTCCAGCATGGAGAGCTCCTTGACCATCGTGCGGCGGTCCAGGTCGGCCAGGTCGGCCGCCTCCATCGCCTGGTCGGTCACGGACCGCGCCGCGGGGCGCATGCGCAGCAGGCGGGCCTCGGAGAGGTGTTCGCTCACCCGCAGGCGGTCGTCGAGGGCGTTGACGTCGTCCATCAGCCCGAGCGAGCTGATCCGCCGTACCCTCCGTGCCTGCTCGGGCAGTGAGTATCCGTCGACGTGCAGGCTGCCCGCGGTCGGCCTCATCCGGCCGGACAGGGTGAGCAGCAGCGCGCTGCGTCCGCCCCCGGAGTCCGCCTGGAAGACGGTGAGCGTTCCCGGCCGGGCGGTGAAGTCGACCCCCGTATAGACGGGTCCTTCTCGGGTGGTGAGTGTGACGCCCTCGGCGTGCACACGAGCTCCGGTGGCCCGACGCATTCTTGCGACCTCCCCTTTTGAACTGACCAGTCAGTACAAATTCACGGCTCCACGGTACTGCTCCGGGGCGGTGTCCCCGAGCGTTCGGGTCTGTGTCCTCGCGCACAACGCGACGCACCACGGGCGGGAGGATCGGCGCGCGAAAAATGAGGGGTGCTGTCCCAGGGTTCGAAGTCAGGTACGTTGATACGTAATTACGTACAAATGGATCGATTCCAGGGAGACCAGCATGCGCGGCATCCTCACGAACCTCGGCGGACCCCTGCTGGTGGTGTACTTCGCCTACGCCGCCGTGGCGATCGCCTTCGATCTCCCCTTGGAGCCGCTGCTGCCCCTGCTCCTCCTCGCCGGGGTGTTCCTCGTCGGCCCGCGACTGTGGACCCGGAAGCCCTCCGGACAGGCCGTGCGGGACGCCACCGTCGAGGTGGCCCCGCCGGTCACCGGTGAGTGGGTGGGACTCAACAGTCCGGCGGACAGGGTGCCCAGCCACGGCACCCACCAGTACGGCCAGACCTACGCGATCGACGTCTACGTGGACGAGGGCAGACCCCCGGGCCGCAGCTACTGGTGGCCGCTCTCGCGCCGCCCCGACGACGGCTATCCCGCCTTCGACCAGCCGCTCCTCGCGGTCGCCGACGCCACTGTCGTGCGCGTGCGCGACGGCCAACGTGACCACCGCAGCCGCGACACCTGGCCCGCGCTGCCCTACATGTTCCTCGAAGGGATCGTCCGGAGCCTCGGAGGTGCGCGCCGGGTGATCGGCAACCACGTCGTCCTGGACCTCGGCGACGGTGTGTACGCCGCCTACGCACACCTGAGGAGGGGGTCAGCCGAGGTTCGCGAGGGCGACCGGGTCACCGTCGGAGAGCGGATCGGGCGGTGCGGCAACTCGGGAAACTCCAGCGAGCCCCACCTGCACTTCCAGCTCATGGACCACCCCGACCCCCACCGGGCAGTCGGCGTCCCCTTCCGTTGGACCGGGGTCGGAGTCCCTGCCGCGGGGCAGTCCTTCACCGGCCTAGACTGCGCCTGAGAGCCCGGACGGGGAGCGGACGAGGAACCGAGGAACACACGTGAGCGACGTCGCGCAGCGGGCGGCCCAGGCCCTGGACGACCCGGAGAACTGGCCGAGCGACCCCAAGGAGGCGGTGGCCCGGCAGCGCCTGCTGGCCGACCGGGTCCGCACGGAGGCCCTCGACCCGGATTCGGTGCGCTACGTGGCGGGCCTCGACGTCAGCTACGGAGTGGGTGACAAGGAGCTCGCGGCCGCCGCCGTGGTCCTGGACGCCCGCACTCTGGAGGTGGTGGACACCTCCCTGGTCGCCGACACCCCGTCCTTCCCCTACATCTCCGGACTGTTCGCCTTCCGGGAGCTGCCCCCCGTGCTCCGCGCCATCGAGGGCCTGTCCGTCACCCCGGACGTGTTCGTCTGCGACGGCTTCGGCCTCGCCCACCCGCGCCGCTTCGGGATCGCCAGCCACCTGGGGGTCCTCATCGACGCTCCGGTGGTCGGCTCCGCCAAGTCCGTCCTCTATGGCCGCAACTCCATGCCGGGGGAGGAGCGGGGCTCGTGGACGCCCATGGTCGCCGGCCGCTCCGAACTGGTCGAGGACACCGAGACCCTCGCCGCGGAGGGGGGCGAGGTCATCGGCCGTGTCCTGCGCACCCGCGCCCGGACCAAGCCCGTCTACGTCTCCGTGGGCCACCGCGTGGACCTGGAGGGTTCCGCCGACCTCATCCTGCGCGTGTCCCCCAAGTACCGCGTCCCCGAACCCATCCGGCACGCTGACCGCCTCTGCGGCCAGTACCGCAAGGAACACGTGGCCGCCCAGGGAGGGACCGCCGGACCCGCCTAGGGAGGACCGGCCCCGGACACGCGGAAGGGGAGGGGCCCGAAGACCCCTCCCCTTCACGGAGGTCCCGTAAGGGGACCCGTGTCGTCTACCAGCCGTTCTCCACGGGGCGGCCCTCGTTGTACCCGGCGGCGCTCTGCACGCCGACCACGGCGCGCTCGTGGAACTCCGCCAGCGAGGTGGCGCCCGCGTACGTCATGGAGCTGCGCACACCGGCGATGATCTGGTCGATCAGGTCCTCGACACCGGGACGCTCGGCGTCCAGGTACATGCGGCCGGTCGAGATGCCCTCCTCGAACAGCGCCTTGCGGGCCCGTTCGAACGGGGAGTCCTCGGACGTGCGCAGACGCACCGCGCGCGCCGAGGCCATTCCGAAGCTCTCCTTGTACTGGCGGCCCTGGGCGTCACGCATGACGTCGCCGGGCGACTCGTAGGTACCGGCGAACCAGGAACCCACCATCACGTTGGAGGCACCGGCGGCCAGGGCCAGGGCGACGTCACGCGGGTGGCGCACCCCTCCGTCCGCCCACACGTGCCTGCCCAGCTCACGGGCGGCGGCCGCGCACTCCAGCACGGCGGAGAACTGCGGACGGCCGACGGCGGTCATCATCCGGGTGGTGCACATCGCGCCCGGACCCACGCCGACCTTGACGATGTCGGCCCCGGCCTCGATGAGGTCCCGGGTGCCCTGCGCGGTCACGATGTTGCCCGCGACGATCGGCACGTTCGGCGACAGCGCGCGGACCTTGCGGATCGCGGAGATCATCTTCTCCTGGTGGCCGTGCGCGGTGTCGATCACCAGGGTGTCCACCCCGGCCTCGAGCAGCTCGGCGGCCTTACCGGACACGTCGCCGTTGATGCCCACCGCGGCCGCGATGCGCAGCCGGTTCCGGTCGTCCACGGCGGGCCGGTACAGGGTGGAGCGCAGCGCGCCGGTGCGGCTGAGCACGCCCACCAGGGCACCGTTCCCGTCGACGACCGGGGCCAGACGGTGCCGGTTCTCGTGGAGTATTCCGAACGCGGCCTGCGGCTCGGTGCCCTCGGGGATGGTCAGCAGCTCGGCGGACATCACGTCGTGCAGCTGGGCGAACCGGTCGGCTCCCGCGCAGTCCGCCTCGGTGACCACGCCGACCGGGCGGCGCGCGTCGTCGACCACGATGACGGCGTTGTGCGCCCGCTTGGGCAGCAGGTTGAGCGCCTCACCGACGGTGCTGGTGGGGTTCAGGGTGATGGCGGTGTCGTAGACCAGGTCGCGCTGCTTGGTCCACGCGATGACGTCGGAGACCACCTCGAAGGGGATGTCCTGCGGGATGACGGCGATACCGCCCCTGCGGGCGACCGTCTCGGCCATCCTGCGGCCCGCCACGGCGGTCATGTTCGCGACGACCAGCGGCATGGTGGTGCCGGTGCCGTCAGGGGAGGACAGGTCGACGCTCAGCCGGGAACCCACGGCGCTGCGGCCCGGGACCATGAAGACGTCGCTGTAGGTCAGGTCCTGGCTGGGAACCTGGTCGTTGAGAAAACGCAATGCCTCTACCTCGGTCAAGACCGAAGGGGGTGGACCACTCCGCCCGACTGCGCGCGGGCGGCACCCTGTTGATCCCCCTCTTACCTGTCAAGTATGCCGTCACCGATTAGGTTGGGGGTACCCCCGTCTGGCATGATGACTCGATTCCCGCCTCAACCCGGTCCTCGCCCCTGCCCTCGAACGGTGCCGATTCCTCCGCGCCGTAGGCGTTCACGGGTTTAACAGGGCCCTCCAGGAGAACCCCGCATGTCGCGTTTCACGCTCGCGCAAGTCAAGGAAGAGACCTACAAGGCGAAGGACGCCTGGTGGACGGTCTTCCTGGTCGATCCGCTCGCGGGTCGCATGGTGGTGTGGACGGCGAACCGGACCAACATCACACCGAACCAGCTCACCCTGGGCGCGGGCGTGCTGGGCCTGCTGTCCGCGATCTGCTTCGCCGCGCCGATCTGGGCCGGTCCCCTGGGCTGGGCCTGGCTGCTCGCCGGTGCCCTGCTGTTCCACCTGAGCTTCGTCCTGGACTGCATGGACGGCAAGATCGCCCGCCTGAAGGGCACCGGATCGGTCTTCGGGAGCTGGGTCGACTTCGTCTTCGACCGCATCCGCTTCTTCGGCTGCGTGATGGCCCTGCTGATCGGCCAGTGGCTGGTGACGGGGCAGGCCGCCTACCTGATCGTCGCGCCGGTGGTGGTCTTCTTCGACCTGCTGCGCTACCTCAACGGTTCGCAGGTCGCCAAGACCCGCAAGACCATGAAGCAGGCGCTCGCCGTGGCCTCGGGGGACACCGAGCGGCTGCGTGACGAGGCCACCAACCCCGACGTGTCCGACCCCGAGGACGACGAGGTGTCGGAGACCCCGGGCAACGCGGACGCTCCGGCTCCCCGCGGCCTCTACCCCCGGGTGCGCAACGCGCTGCTGAAGCACCGGGTGCGCCCGCACCTGTTCAGCGGCATCGAGTTCGAGATGTTCGTGTGCGTGGTGGCGCCCGTGACCGTCCTGGTCGCCTTCTTCACGCCGCTGAACAGCCTGATCATCCCGGTGGCGGTCTTCTCCTGCCTGGCGCTGGGCTTCTTCGAGGTGGTGCTGGTGGCCCGCCTGTGGAAGGAGTCCCGCCGCTTCGAGGCGCGCCGCCGTGAGCTGGCCGCCGTGACCCCGGCGAGCGCGGGCGGCAGCTGAGCCCGACCCGGAGCCGGGTGCCCGAACGAGGGAGGGGGCGCTTCCGCGAGATGCGGAAGGCGCCCCCTCTTCCCGTCTGCGGGCGTGTCGGTCCGCCCGTCTAGGCGGACGCACGCTCCTTCTCGGCCGTCCGCTTCCTCGCGTCGGCCTCCTTCCTGGCCAGTCCCTTGTCGTCCTGGCGCAGGAACCAGGTGGGTTGTGGTTCGACCGCCCACCGCATGCACGCGCGCACCCACGGGGTGCACAGCAGGAGGGTGAGCCCCAGGCCCAGCGACAGTGTGGTGGCCAGGGCCACCGGGCCGGACATCAGGTCGTACCAGGGGGTGTTCTTGAGCAGGATCAGGAACACCGAGTGGCCCAGGTACACGTAGAGCGTGTAGGCGCCCAGCGACGTGTACCAGGTCTCCCTCTTGGGCGTGAGCGCCAGGACCGCGATGGTCATGACCAGGGCGATGGCCATGAAGGCCAGCCGGAGACCGATGCTCGGCATCAGCGGGTCGATGTCGCGGTCGGTGAGGCTCTCCTTCCAGAAGAGCCAGTCCCTGCTCAGGCGGTCCGAGACCGGCACGGCCAGGACGGCGGTGACGCCCAGCACCAGCACGGAGCCGATCCGCACCCAGAGCCGGTCCAGGTGGGCGAAGTGCTCTCGGCGCAGGCTCAGCCCCAGCACGAAGAACGGCAGGAAGCTGAGCACTCGGCCGATCGAGAGGGTGCTGCCCAGGTCCGCCGTGGTGGCGAACAGGGAGATGACCACGGCGATCGCCACGGGCCAGCGCAGCCGTTGCCAGACCGGCACGGTGAGGCGCCACAGGAACAGGGCGACCAGGAACCACAGGGTCCAGGTCGGCTTGAGCACGGACAGGGTGTCCGGGAGTCCGCCCCGCTCGACCGTGTAGATCGCCTGGTGAATGGTCCAGAAGACGAGGTAGGGGACGGCCAGCGTCAGGACCAGCTTCTCCACCCGCATCGACGAGGAGTCGAAGGACCGGGAGAGATAGCCGCTGATCATGATGAACGCGGGCATGTGGAAGAAGTAGATCCAGTAGTAGAGGGCACTGGCGGGCCCGTAGTCGGAGAGCGGCTCGATCGCGTGGCCGACGACGACCAGGGCGATGAGGATGAACTTGGCGTTGTCGAGTCGGGCGTCACGGCCCGGCGGTCGCGCTGCCGCCGGGGCCTGGGCTCCCGGGGCCGGGGCGGCGGCGCCGTCCCCGTTCTCCGCGGACTGGGGTGCCGGACTGGTCGTGGATGAGGCCACTAGGGACTCCGAGATCACTGATTTCTGGGGCTTGGTATGTCGGTCCCGCGACCCTCCGTGCGGGATTGGGGTCGACCTTCGGTCAGGGGCAGTGGTCCGATGGCGTGGTGCCGCGTGGCGCGCGAGGGGGCACCGGCGAATCCGTTGCGCGAACACAGTTCCGTTACCTTACTGAGACATACTGCGGTATGCCAGTAGTTCGCACAAATCAGGTAAAAGTTCCCGGAGGCGTGCCGGGGTCCGAGGAACCGGGACCCGCGAGGGCGCGCGCACCCGTGGACACGGGTGTGGGATGGCTTACCGTGTGCAGACCCTAACCCATGGGCACCACCGAGGGGCACCAAGGCACACCGCGGCACGAACGTGTCGGTGTGAACCGGCGACGGACACGCCGATAGGCTGCCCCCAGGCGGCAGAACCCCCAGTCAAACTGTCACTGTCCGCCAGTCGAGAACGAAGAAGGCGGTGGAAACCGTGCCGCACGCGGTGGACCCCAACCGTGCAGCCCAGCACGGAAGCGTGGTCATGCGACTCCTCGACGAGCTGTTCCCGCTCGTCGAGGGGGTCTACGTCGACCTCCACAAGAACCCGGAGCTCTCCCACTCCGAACAGCGCACCGCCAGCGTCGTCGCGGAATGGCTGAACCGAACCGGCTACGAGGTCCACCGGGGCGTCGGCGGCACCGGTGTGGTCGGCATCCTCCGCAACGGCCCCGGCCCCACGGTGATGCTGCGCGCGGACATGGACGCCCTCCCCCTGGAGGAGAAGACCGGTCTGCCCTACGCCAGCACGGCCAGGGCCGAGGGCCCCGACGGCGCCGAGGTACCCGTCATGCACGCCTGCGGCCACGACGCCCACACCGCCTGCCTGATCGGCGTCGCCGACCTGCTCTCGGAGACCCGCGAGGAGTGGGCCGGGACCATCATGATCGTGGCGCAGCCCGGCGAGGAGAGCCTCGACGGCGCCCAGGGGATGATCGACGACGGCCTCTACGACCGCTTCGGCCGCCCGGACGTCATCCTCGGCCAGCACCTGGGCCCGCAGCCCGCCGGACTCATCTCCCACCGGGCCGGGATCATCCTCGGCGCGGCCAGCGCCTACCGGGTGCGGATCTTCGGCGAGGGCGGCCACGCCTCCCAGCCGCACACCACCGTGGACCCGGTCCTCATCGCCGCCAACATCGTCACCCGCCTCCAGGGCGTGGTGTCCCGCGAGATCAGCCCCAGTGAGATGGCGGTGCTCACCGTCGGCAGGATCCAGGCGGGCACCAAGGCCAACATCATCCCCGACGAGGCCTACCTGGAGATCAGCACCCGGGCGCTCAACGAGAACGTCTCGGACCAGCTGGAGCAGGCCATCGAGCGCATCGTGCGCGCCGAGGCGGCCGCCTCGGGCGCCAGCCGCGAGCCCGAGGTCGAGCGCTTCCAGAGCAGCGGGGTCACCCACAACGACCCGGCCAGCACCGCCGACGTCGCCGCGGCCCACCACGCCTACTTCGGCGGCGACTACGTCATCCACCTGCCGGACCCCTCCCCGGCGACCGAGGACTTCTGCCGCTTCGGGCTGCCCGAGGACCCGCAGCCCATCCCGTACGTGTTCTGGTTCGTCGGCGCCACACCGCACGACGTGTGGGACAGCGCCCCCGGCGACACGCCCTACGAGAAGATGGGCAACGTCCCGAGCAACCACTCGCCGTACTTCTCACCCGACCGCGAACCCACCCTGCGGGCCGGGCTCGCCGCGCTCACCATCGCGGCGCTGTCCTACGTGGGCAGCGACAACCCCAACCCGGCCGCCCTGGCGCCGGCTCCCTCCGCCGCCCCCGTGGGTTCGGCCTTCCCGGGTCCGGCGCCCACCGACACGGCGGACCCGCGCGGCAACACCGACCCCGGCGGCCACTCGGCGCGCACCGCGACCCCCTCGGAGGGGCCCGCGAACTCCTTCGACCCACTCTCCGACCCGCTGACCGGACCGCGCCCGGCGGAGCCCAGCTTCTCGGACGAGGCCAACGACGCCTACGACAGCGCCTTCCTGGCCGCCTCCTCCGCCTGGCCGGAGGAGCCCGGCAAGTCCACCCACGACACCGACATGCAGTCGGTGATGGGCCGCCAGGACCAGGAGATCCGCGACGAGTGGCGCAGCGAGAAGGCCGAGGAATCGACCCTGTCCACCGACATGGCCGCGATCATGGACGAGGACGAGGCCCCCGCACCGCCGCCGGGCCCGCCCGCCGGACCGGCCTTCGGGGGACCGCCGCCGATGGGCAGCGCCCACTCCGCGCCACCGCCCCCCGGCCCGGACGACGACCTGCCCGACGCCCAGTACCGGCTCTGACCGCACGTGGGGGCAAGCCTCTGGCGATGGGGTGACCCCCGCGTCCGCCGCTCCCTGCGCCACCACCGGGAGACACCCCTCCTGGTGGGCTGCGTCGCCGTCACGGTCCTCGCCGTCGTGGGGGCGGTCAGCCGGGCACTGTCCGGCGACCCCAACGAGCCACTGCTGCTCCTGAGCATCCCCCTGCTGGTGTTCTTCGTGCGCGGTCAGCTCTACGCCAGACAGAGGGTCAACGGCGTACGCATCACCGAAGCGCAGTTCCCGGAGGCGTACCGGATGGTCGCCGACGCCGCCCGCTCCTTCGGGATGAGCCAGGTGCCGGAGGCCTACATCGTCCTGGGCAACGGCACCATCAACGCGTTCGCCTCCGGGCACGGCTTCCGCCGCTACGTGGCCGTCCACAGCGACCTGTTCGAGGTGGGCCACCGACTCGGCGACCCCGACGCGCTGCGGTTCGTGATCGGCCACGAGGTGGGCCACATCGCCGCCGGGCACACCTCGTTCTGGCGCCAGTTCGCGGTCTCCATCGCCCAGGTGATCCCCGGCGTGGGCAGCACCCTGGGCCGGGCACAGGAGTACACCGCCGACAACCACGCCTACGAGTTCTGCCCGGAGGGCGTACCGGGCATCCGCGTACTGGCCGCGGGCAAGTACCTGTACCCGGCCGTGGACTTCGACGACATCGCCGCGCGCGCCCACACCGACACCGGGTTCTTCGTGATGCTGGTCAACCTCCTCTCCAGCCACCCGGTGAACACGTTCCGCTTCGCCGCGTTGGCCGACCGGACCACACCGGGGCGGGTGCTGTAGCTGTGTTTTCTTGGGCCTCCGCTTCGCTTCGGCCCGTGTTCGGTGCCTTTGCAGAGGAACCTTCGGTGTCTTCGGTGTGATGGCTCGTTCCTCGCAATCCCACCTCCACCACCTCCAGAACCCTCTCCGGCACCGAACGAAAGCACCCCCCTTGTGGCTGGGGTGTACGCGCGGGGCTCACGCCTGTGGCTGAGGTGCCCGGTGGCCCTCTGCATGTGGCTGGGACGGTCCCGTCACGGGAGTCCCTGGTGGCTGGGGTGTGATGGCTCGTTCCTCGCAATCCCACCTCCACCACCTCCAGAACCCTCTCCGGCACCGAACGAAAGCACCCCCCTTGTGGCTGGGGTGTACGCGCGGGGCTCACGCCTGTGGCTGAGGTGCCCGGTGGCCCTCTGCCTTGTGTTGAGGTGCGTGGGCAGGTGTCCCGTCACGGGAAGCCCTGGTGGCTGGGGTGGGCTGGCTCGTGTTTCCGGCTGAGGCGCCCGGTTCGCGTCGCGCCTACTGGTGTCCCAGGCGGTGGCTCAGTTGGGCGGGCAGCGGCTCGTGGCGCACGTAGTCCCGGGTGAACACCCCGGTGCCGTGCGAGACGGAACGCAACTCCACGGCGTAGCGCACGATCTCCAGCTCCGGGACCTCCGCCCGGACCACCACCCGGCCGCCGGGTGCGGCCTCGGTGCCCACCACGCGACCGCGCCGGGCGGACAGATCGCTCAGGACGGCGCCCAGGTGGGCGTCGTCGACCTCCACGGTCACCGTGTCCACCGGCTCCAGGACCGCCAGCCTCGCTGACGCGGCGGCGTCCCTCAGCGCGAGCCTCCCGGCCTTCTGGAAGGCCGCGTCGGAGGAGTCCACCGAGTGCGCCTTGCCGTCGTGGAGCGTCACTCGCAGGTCCACCAACGGGTGCCCGCCGCCCACGCCCTCGGCCATCTGCGCACGGACGCCCTTCTCCACCGAGGGCACGTACTGGCGGGGGACCACACCGCCCACGATCTGGTCCACGAACTCCAGCCCCGCGCCGGGCTCCAGCGGTTCCACCCTGATCCGACACACGCCGAACTCGCCGTGCCCGCCGCTCTGCTTGACGTTGCGGCCGGTTCCCTGGACGGGGACGGTGAAGGTCTCCCGCAGCGGGATCAGGACGTCCTCGGTCTCCACACGAACGCCGTAGTGGTGTTCGAGCCGGTCCAGGGAGGCGTCCAGGTGGGCCTCGCCCAGGCACCACAGGACCATCTGGTGGGTCTCCGGGTTCACCCGCACCCGGAGCGAGGGGTCCTCGGCCAGGAGCCGGGCCACCGACTGGGACAGCTTGTCCTCGTCGGAGGCGGAGGCCGGGTGGATCGCCACCGGCATGGTGGGCTCGGGGAAGTGCCAGGGCGACACCCGGAGCGGCAGCTCTGGCGCGGAGACCGTGTCGCCCGTCCGGGCCTCGGGCAGCTTCGACACCAGGCAGAGGTCACCGGCGATCACCTCGCCCACCGGTCGCGCCCTCGCGCCGAGCGGGACCGAGAGCGACCCCAGCCGCTCGTCGTCCCCGGAGCGGTCCAGCTCCACCGGGTCGTGCGGTCCGGTGCGCACACCGTGGCCGTGCAGGTGCGCCTCGGTGTCGGGCCGCAGCGTCCCGGAGAACACCCGGACGAGGCTGACGCGGCCCACGTAGGGATCGCTGGTGGTGGTCAGTACCTCGGCCACGAGCGGGCCGTCCGGGTCACACGACAACCCCTCCACCGGCCGGCCGTCCGGGCGGGTCACCGACGGGAACGGGCGCCGGGTCGGGTCCGGGCAGGAGAGCGGGAGCTCGCGCAGGAGCTCCCGCACGCCCACGCCGTGAGTGGGGCTGAGCGCCAGCACGGGGTGGAAACCGCCCGCCGCCACCGCCTCCTTGAGGTCGGCGATGAGCAGGTCCGGGTCGAGTTCCCCGCCCTCCATGTAGCGGTCCATGAGGGCCTCGTCCTCGCTCTCGGTGATGACCTCCTCGATGAGGGTCTCCCGCAGCGGGCCCGCCTGTGCACGCAGCCAGTCGGGGGCCGCGCACGGGACGGGCTCGGAGCCCGGGCCGCCTCTCTCCGAGTAGTCGTGGTACCGCTCCGAGACGAGCCCCCAGAGCCCGACCAGGGTGCGCTGGTCTCCGGAACCCCGCATGGCGGGCACGTACGCCGGGTGCACACCGGGGCCGAACGCCTCCTGGCACCGCGCCACCACCGCGTCGAAGTCGGCGCGCGGATGGTCGATCTTGGTGACGGCCACCGCGCGCGGCATGCCCACGGCAGCGCACTCCTCCCACAGCATGCGGGTGCGCCCGTCGACGCCGTCCATGGCCGAGATGACGAACAGGGCGGCGTCGGCGCCGCGCAGCCCGGCGCGCATCGCACCGACGAAGTCGGCGTAACCGGGGGTGTCCAGCAGGTTGACCTTGACGTCGCCCACCATGACCGGGTTGACGGTCAGGTGCACCGACCTCCTCTGGCGGACCTCGACCTCGTCGTGGTCGCTGACGGTCGTGCCCTCCTCCACGTTGCCGGGGCGCCTGATCTCCCCGGCGGCGAGGAGCAGCGCCTCGACCAGACTCGTCTTGCCCGCGCCGGTGGGCCCCACCAGAGCGACGTTGCGGATGTCCTGGGGCCTGGCGGCCCCGGGTACGGCTTCGGTTCGATCAACCATCCTCGTCTACCCAGCCCTTCCGGGTCCGGTCGGTGGTCGGACAGGACCACCGCTTGAGTGACCTGCGACACTCTCCACGGTCGCTCCTCACGGCTCCGACCACAAGGGGTACGCCGGTCGACTTCCGTCATGGGCGCTTGTGTGGCTCTATGACCCGGGTCGTTCTTCTAGGCTGTGCCCGTGCCATGGTCGGAGAGTCTCCCTCAATTCAGTCTCGCCGGGACCCTTCTGACGGTCCTGCTGCTGTTCTTCGCGGCGTTCGGCGAGCCCCTGCTCGGACGGCGCGCGTTCGCGTGGCTGTCACGCCGTGAGAACGGCGACGAGCGTGCCCTCGGGCTGCTGTACGCGGTCACGATGGCGATCCACGTGCTGTGGGGCCTGCTGGTCCTCGTGGTGCTGCTGCTGTCGCCCAACCTGAACCTGGTGGACCTGGGTCTGCGTACCCCGGACGCCTTCGGGCCCATCGTGGGCGCCGCGATCGGCGGTACCGTCGCGCTGGCCGCCTTCTGGGTGCTGGTCAACGGCCTGCCCACCCGGGACCGCCTGCCGATCCCGTCCCGGCGTTCCCGGCGCGGAGCCGAGGCCGAGGGCGAGGGCGGGCGTCGGGGCCGCAAAGCGCACCGGGGACGGCGGAGCGCTCCCAAACCCATGACCCTGCCGCAACCGGGCCACAGGCAGTACCTGCTGCTGCCGCGCACCGGTCGCGAGAGGGCACTGGCCGCCGGGATGGCGGTCACCGGCGGAGTGTTCGGTGAACTCCTCTACCGGGGCCTTTTTATCACCCTGGTCGCCAGCATGGACGTCCCGCTGTGGATCGCGGCGGTGCTGTCCGTCGTGCTCTTCTCGCTGGCCCACGCCTACCAGGGCTGGTGGGGACTGCTCAGCGCGGGCTTCTCCGGCACCCTGTTCACCGTGCTGTACCTGGGCACCGGCAGCCTGGTCGTCCCGGTGATTGTGCACGTCGCGCTGAACCTGCGCTCGGTGGTCTTCCCCCCGGCCTCGGAGCGGGAGGCCGCGGAGGAGGCCCTGCACCTCGACGACTACTACGACGACGAGTACGAGGACGAATACGCCGACGACTACGCGGACGACGAGTACGGTCGCACGGGCGAGTTCGAGGCGGTCGACCAGGAGGCGGAGCCGGTGGGTCAGGAGCCCGCCGACGCCCAGGCGCCGCCGCGCGGCCTCCCGCCCCAGGGGCCTACGGAACAGGGGCCGCCGGTGACCGGCGGGCAGCACGCGGGTACGCCCCCCTACGGTTCGGTGCCACCGCACGCGAACCCCCACCCGTATCCGCCGCAGCCGCCTCACCCGCAGGGTCCGCCTCCCGGGTACGGTCAGGGGCGCCCGCAGGGCCCGCCGCCTCCCCTGGGGCCGCCTCCCATGGGGCACCCGCAGGGGCCGCCGCCCGGCTACCCTCCCGGCCAGGGCCAGCCCCAGCAGAGGCCGTTCCCGCCGGGTCCCTCACACCAGGCACCGCCACACCAGCCACCGCCGCCCCAGGGGTTTACGGGCCACCACCCGGGCCACGGCGCCGGGGCCGACACACCGGGGCCGCACTCCCCATACCGGGACTGATCGTGCACGATGGAGTGGTGTCCGACGCCATTGACCACTCCATCGCCCAGCCCCAGGAGAACCGTTTCTGGTTGACCACCTCGGACGGGGTGGGGATCGACGCCGTGCTGCTGCGCGCCGCCGCGCCCCGAACCACCGTGGTGGTCCTCGCCAACGGCTTCACCGGGACCTACCGGAGCCCCCACACACGTGCCGTCGCCCAGGGCCTGCTGTCCGTCGGCGACGTGATGACCTTCGACTTCCGTGGCCACCACGGGTCCGGCGGACGCAGCACCGTGGGCGACGCGGAGATCCACGACCTCGAAGCGGTCGTGGGCCGCCTGCGCGCACTCGGGTACACCCACATCGCCACCTTGGGCTTCTCCATGGGCGCCGCCGTCGCCATCCGGCACGCCGCCATCTTCGGCGGGGTCAGCGCCGTGGTGTCCGTGAGCGCCCCCAGCCGCTGGTACTACCGGGGGACCCGCTCCATGCGCCTGCTCACCTTCGGAGTGGGCCGCAGCTTCGGCCGCGCCTTCCTGCGGCGCTTCCGCAAGGTCCGCGTCACCGACCAGCGCTGGAACCCCACCCCAGCCGAGCCACGGGAGGTCGCCGGGGAGGTCGCGCCGGTACCGCTCCTGGTCGTGCACGGCGACACCGACAGCTACTTCCCCGTCTCGCACGCCGCCTCCATCCACGACGCGGCGCGCGAGCCCAAGGACCTGTGGATCGTCCCGGGCATGGGCCATGCGGAGCGGGCGGTCACTCCCCAGCTCGTGGACCGCCTGCGCGTCTGGCTGGGGGAGCGGCTGCCCCAGCCGGAACAGCCGGGCTAGGGGACCGGAGGGGAGGGACGAGGCGTGTCGACAGTCCGCCACGGCTCGGTTAGAAAGGACGGATGATCCGATCTCGTTCCTCCTCGGCCGGGAGCGGTGCCCCCGCCCCCAACGGCGGCGACCTTCCCGGGCTCCGGGGACGGGGCTTCGGCCTCCTGATCATGGCCACCGCCGTCAGCCTGTGCGGGTTCGCCGCCGTCCTCCCCCTCGTGCCGCTGTGGGCCAGCCGGGGCGGGGCGGGCGAGTTCGGCGCGGGCGGCACCACCGCGGTCTTCATGCTCACCACCGTCCTCACCCAGCTGGCCATGCCGTGGCTCCTCGACCACGCGGGTGGGTACCGGTGGACCTTCCCCGTGGGCTCCCTGATCATGGGCCTGCCCATGCCGCTGTTCGCCCTCACCACCGATCTCGGCCCGCTGCTGGCGATCTCCGCGGTGCGCGGCGTCGGCTTCGGGATGGTGACCGTGGCCGGGACGGCGCTCGCCGCCCGGCTGGTGGCGAGGGAACAGGTCGGCAGGGCCACCGGCTACTACGGCCTGGCGGTCGGCCTGCCGCAGATCGTGATCCTGCCAGGCGGGGTGGCGCTGGCGCTCAGCCTCGGGTTCGACACCGCCTTCTGGCTCACCGGGATCTGCGGCGTGGTGGCGGCGGTGCTCGCCTCCGGCATCTGGTTCGCGGACGGTGGCCGCAACCGGGCCGCGCTGCGCGGAGCGGGACACGACGAAGTCGGCACGGAGGACGCCTCGGCCTCCCCGCGCGGCCTGGCGCTGATGGTCGCCCTCGCGGCGCCGCTGGTGATCATGCTGGCGGTGTCCTCGGCCGCCAGCGGCGTGGTCACCTTCCTGGCGATCCCGTTCGAACGGGCGGCCTGGCTGGTCGGCTCGCTGTTGGCCGCCTACGCGCTCGGCGTCGTCGCGGGGAGATGGACCGCCGGTGTCCTGTACGACCGCCACCGGCGCACCGTCCTGCTGATGCCGGGAACGCTCGCGGCGGCCGCGGGCGCGGGCCTGCTCACCGCCGGGCTGTGGGCCAACGGCGACGGGACGCCCGGTGTGGGCGTGTCCCTGCTGGTGCTCGGCGGCTCGGCGCTGTTCGGCCTCGGGTTCGGCGCCGTCCAGAACGAGACCGTCACAGTGATGCTGGGCCGCGCCGGGCCGACCGGGTACGGCCGGGCCAGCGCGGCCTGGAACATCGGGTTCGACGCGGGCACCGGGGTCGGGGCGGTCGGTCTCGGCCTGCTCATCCAGCTCACCGGGTACGGCCCCGCGTTCGCGGTGGTCGCCGTGGCCCTGGTCGCGGTCCTGCCGCTCGCACGGGCCCGGGCGCCGCGCCGGAGGATCAGTACGAGCTGATGTGCACGTGGTCGTAGTGGTTCTGGGTCAGGTCGCCCCGGTCGTTCATCCAGGTCCACTGGCGTGACGTCGACTGCCAGATCTGCTGTTCCCAGATGATGTACTTGATGCCCAGGCGGTCGGCGTTGGCGATGCCGTAGTCGGAGATCTGCTGGCCGAGGGCCTTGTTCTCGGCTGAGGGCGCGGCGCCGTTCGCGCTCATCATGAAGTCGCAGGCCGTACCGGTGCCGTGGTCGTCGTTGCTCGGACGCCAGCATCCGACCGGGTAGGGCGCGCCGAACTGCATGATGACCTCGTCGCGGATGGCCGCCATCCGGGGCGTGGTCTGGTCCCAGCCACCGCCGCGCGCGCTGTCGGGGATCGACCCGTTGCCGGGGTTCTCCGGGGCCTCGGGGACCTGCTCGGCCTCGTACTCCTCGATGCGCTTGGTGACCTCTTCGCGCTGCTCCTCCAGCTCGTCGATCAGCTCGGAGGCCTCGGACATCTCGTCCTGGAGCTGGCCGGTGAGCTCGGCCTGCTCGTCGCGGAGCGAAATGAGCTCGGCGATCTGCTCGGCCTGGCTCTGGCCCAGGTAGTCGACGGTCGCGGCGTCCGCGAACATGTCCTCGGGCTGGCTGGAGAACACGATCTGGAAGGTCGGGTCGAAACCGTCGCCCTTGTACTGGGCGGCGGCGATGGCCGACACCCCGCCGCGGGACTTCTCCAGGCGCTCGTCGAGCTCCTCCAGGTCCGCCTCGGCGGTCTCCACGCGGTCCTTGATCTCGGTGTACTGGAGCAGCTCGCCGTCGTAGGTCTCCTCCAGCTCCTCGGCCCGCTGGTTCAGCTCGTCGATGTCGACGTCGTCGTCCGGGTCGGCGTGGGCCGCCCCGGGCAGGCCGACGAGGACGAGTGCGGTCATGGCGGCGACGGACGCCGTGAACCGGCCGCGACGAGAGGCGTTACGAGGAGTGGATGTCATTTCTGCTCCGTGGATGATCCGAGAGCATCCGCTGCGCCGGGGGGACGGCTACGCCGTCACGGGAGGGAGTTGCTCAGCGGACCATACGAGGTCTCGGTGATACGTGCACAGTGAGTTGACTCGCGTTGCTGTGGGGGTTGAGCGGGGGTCTGTCCAGAAGATACCCGGAGCGGGTGACCACCCCGAACGCCCGGTAGCGCGTGGGGGGTCAGCCGCCGAACGCGCTGGGCAGGCGGACGGAGGTCGAGGGTGCGGGCTTCTCCGAGGGCAGGAACCAGTCCGAGCGGCGGATGTCGCGCAGGGCCCGCTTGCGGGTCTCGGCGTCCAGCCGGTCGATGTAGAGCATGCCGTCCAGGTGGTCGGTCTCGTGCTGGAGGCACTGCGCCATCAGACCGGTTCCCTCGACGGTGACCGGCTCGTTGCGGAGGTCGACGCCCCGGACCACGGCCCGCTGGGCGCGGCGGCTCTGGTACCAGAGCCGGGGGATCGACAGGCAGCCCTCGTCGCAGTCCTGGAGTTCCTCGGAGAGCTCGACGATCTCGGGGTTGATCACGTATCCGGTGCGGCCCTCGACGTCGTAGCTGAACACGCGGGAGCCGACCCCGATCTGGGTGGCGGCCACCCCGGCGCGCCCGGGGGCGTCGACGGTGTCGAGAAGGTCGCGGACCAGCTTCTCCGTGCGCTGGTCGAAGGTGGTCACGGGTGCGGTCCGGGTCACGAGGACGGGGTCGCCGAAGCGGACGATGGGGCGCATGGTCATGCCCCCAGATTAGTTGCCCGGTCCGGTGGGCCGACCGGCCCGGGTCAGGTGGCCAGACCCGGCCGCAGGGACTCGTCCAGGACCATCTCGATGTAGTCGAGGGCGGCACGGCGGCGGGCCAGGGCGCTCTCGTACAGGGAGGGCGCCTGGGCGCCGCGTCGGACGCGCAGGCACTCGTTGACGATGCGCTGCCAGCGTTCGGGGAAGGCGTGCAGGGCGTACAGGCCCGCGCCGGACTTGGAGGTGATCTCACCGGTCCTGAGGGTGAAGTGCAGCCGGCTGACGCTCAGCACGCTCCAGGAGGGGGCCAGTGACCCGAGGACGGCCAGGCCGCGCGGGGTGACCAGGCGTCCGGCCTTCTCCCGCCAGCGGCTCCAGTGCTCGTCGAGGGAGCCGAGGGACCAGGTGCGCAGGCTCTCCGGCTCGTCCCACACGTCCAGTTCGGAGGGGTGCGGGCCGCGTACGGTGACTCCCCGGTCGGCGAGGACGTGCCAGGTCACCGGGTTGACGTCGACGGCGGCGCGGTCACGGAAGCGGCCGTTGGTGACGGAGGGGACGGGTCCGCAGGCCGACGGGTCGAGGTTGAGCTCGTCCCAGGTGACGTGGATGCCGTTGAACTGGGGGCGGGGGACCTCGCCGCGCGTGCGCGCGTGCGCACGGCGCAGGGCGTCCAGGTCCTCCCGCTCGGCGCGGCGGCCGGTGACGATGACGAAGTCGACGTCGCTCGTGTGCGGGCGGAAGTCGCCGAGGGCGACCGAACCGGTCAGGTAGAGGCCCTGGACCAGGCCAGGGGCCTCCTGGTCGGCATTGGCGAGGAAAGCCTGGGTCAGCGTCTGCACCCGAGGGTGGACGGCCATGCTCAACTCCAGTCTGGGACGGTTCGGTGGTCTTCGGTGGTGTTGTCCGTGTGGCGGGGCGGGCGGCCCCGTCGCGCTGTGGGGAGGCCCCTCCGGCTCGTGCCGGGTGGGACAGCGGGACGTTGGTGGGACCCGAGGTCCCTGCCCATGTGGTTCCCAGTGTGCTGCCGGTGCGGGGGTATCGCAAGTGATCACGCCGGACTCGCACCCTGTCTCCCCACGTCAAGTGGTGTGTGGTTCTGCCGTAGTGGGGGAGTGCGCACCCTTGACAACAGGCGTTCCAGTGTGGCAACGGAGGGGCGTCTCGGAGGAGTGGACGGGAGGCCGGGTCCCCCTTCCTCGGCGCGTTCGAGAACGTGCGCATTCAGTGGCACGTGCATACGGTCCGTGCATTCGCCTCGGTCGTTTATTCGCGTCGGATTTCTCTGGAGAGGTCGGGAGAATTCTTCGGGCGGCGAGCCCCTGGGGTAGCAAAGAATCGGAACCCGGTTCCCGTAGGCGTCGTGCGGCCTTCACTTGTCGGGATGTTTGCGTGTTACGGGAGGTCAGTGGTGTTACTTCGAAAGCCCCCGAGATTCACGGAAGTGCCGTGCCGACAGTCGGAGACGCACGCCACTCTCAGTAGAAGTGGACACGCCGACGTTCGTGGTGGATTGTTATGATTCACCAAGACTTCCCCAGGTGATAACCACCACAGCCATTGTCTGCTGTTTTCCTCCGCGTAACACTGGGGTGCTTTCCGGAAATCCCACGTGCCTACGCTCAGTGGACCATGGCAGACGCCTCAGCGATCCCAAGGAGCCGATCATGGTCCCCACGATGGTTCTCGTAGCCGACGACTCCCGAGACGCCCACCGACGAGAGGCCCTGTGCGGCTTGGCCGAGGCCGTGGCGGCGCGCGGCGAGGCGCCCGTATCGGCGGCCTTCGGCAGCCCGGACGAGGTCAGGGCCGCGGTCCACGCCGTCCGTGGCCCCAAGGTGGTGGTGCCGGCCTTCGTCGCGGGGGGCGACGTCGCCAGCGCCCACCTGCTCACCCGCCTGGACCTCGGCCGCATGGAGGACTCCTGCCACACCCCGCCACTGGGAGCGGTCCCGTCCATCGTCGCCGACCTCGCCGGGCGGCTCGCGGACTCCGGTCGCAGGCCCGACGACGGCGTGGTCCTGGCGGCCGACGGCACGACCGGCACCGAGGAACGGCAGGTGGTCATGGACGTGGCCCGGATGCTGAGCCGACGCCTCTCCTCCCCGGTCCAGGTCGGCTACCTGCGCACCTGGGCGCCGTCCGTCATCGACGCCGTCGAACGGCTGCGCCGCGACGGCCGGGACCAGGTCGCGGTGGCCGCCTGGAGACTGGTCGACGGACCGGACTTCGACCTCCTCCGCCGACTCGACACCACCGCGATCACCGCGCCGCTGTGGCCGTCCGAACTGGTCGTGGACACGCTCCTCGCCCAGCACCGGGCCGCCAAGGGGCGCCTCACCTGACCTGCCGGGCCGGTGCCCCTCGCGGCGGCACCACCACGAACAGCCACGACGCCGTTACCAGCGCCGCGAGGATGGGTATGTGCCTCAGGGGCGGGAACTCCTCGCACCCGCGACGCGGTGCCCGCCGTCGCCTCGACGCCCTCGCGGCGCGGCGACGGCGCGGGCCACGGCCCCGAGGCACCCGAACGTCGACCCGGTGCGCGGTCCCTCCACGGCGGGCACCGGCGTGAGCGAACCGAAGGTGGATGTATGAACGACGGAACAGCGCAGTTCGTCGACGCCCGACAGCGTCGTCGTCTGGAGAGGCGCTTCGGGGGACACGTCACCGAGTGGCTGGCGGAACTGCCCGCGATCGTCGAGAAGCTGTCCTCCGAGTGGCGGCTCTCCGTCGAGGGCCCCGCCCCGCACGGGCGCACGTCCGTCGTCCTCTACGTGCGCAGAGCGGACGGCGGGGAGGGAGTCCTCAAACTCTCCCCGGACAGCGGGCTCTCCGTCTCCGAGGCCGACCTCCTGCGCATGTGGGCGCCCTCCCGACGCGTACCCGACGTGTGGGGTGTGGACGCCGACCGAGGCGCCTTCCTGATGGAACGGGTCGAGGGCGACACCGTGGCCGCCACCGGCGTGGTCCCGTCCATGGAGACCATCGGCGGCCTCATCGCCGAACTCCACAGCGTTGAGGTCAGTCCGGCCGAACGCATGGAACTGCGGCCGCTCAGCGCCCGGGTGCAGTTCGTGTTCGAGATGTGGGGACGCGAACGCGAGGAGGGCGCCGCGGCCGACACCGTCCCGGCCGCCGCGATGCACCGGGGTGCGGCCAAGGCCCGCGACCTGGCCCACGGTGACGTCGACGTCGTCCCGCTCCACGGCGACCTGCACCCCGGCAACGTCATCGACGGCGGCGAACGCGGACTGGTGGTCCTCGACCCCCGCGCCTGCCTGGGCGACGGTGCCGCCGACGCGGTCGACTGGGCGGTGTGGAGGGCCGCCGACGTCGCCGAGGTGGAACGCCGTGTGGACACGCTCTCCCGGACGATGTCCGTGGACCCCGACCGGATGATGGAGTGGGTGCGCGCCTTCGCCCCGTGCTTCGCGGTGGCCAAGGCCAACCGCGGGCAGACCGACTCGGTGGAGTTCGACCTGATGATGGACCTGTGCGGAGCGGTCACCCAGTGAGGCTCAGCGCTCCCTCTCGAAGCGGTAGCCGCGCCCGGCCTCGGTGATGAGGTGGCGCGGGCGTGAGGGGTCGGGTTCGAGCTTGCGGCGCAGCTGGGCCAGGTAGACGCGCAGGTAGTTGGTCTCGTTCTGGTAGTTGGGCCCCCACACGTCGTGCAGGAGCTGGCGCTGGCTGACCAACTGCCCGGCGTTTCGGGCCAGCAGCTCCAGGATGTGCCACTCCGTGGGCGTGAGCCGCACCTCCTCGCCGTCCCGGGTCACGCGCTTGGCTCCCAGGTCCACGTCGAAGGAGTCGGTGTGGACCACCGGGGCCTCCTCCGCCTGGACCGCGCGGCGCTCGGCGGCCCGCATCCGGGCCAGCAGCTCGTCCATCCCGAACGGCTTGGTGACGTAGTCGTCCGCGCCCAGGTCCAGGCAGCGCACCTTCTCCCCGGCGGAGTGCCGGGCCGAGAGCACGATGATCGGCACCTGCGACCAGCCGCGCAGCCGCTGGATGACCTCCACACCCTCCATGTCCGGCAGCCCCAGGTCCAGGAGCACCACGTGAGGGTGGCGCTCCGAGGCCAGGCGCAGCGCGCTCTCACCGTCCGGGGCGGTGTCCACGTCGTAGCCGCGCGCCCTCAGGTTGATCCGCATCGCCCGGATGATCTGCACGTCGTCGTCGACGACCAGGACCCGCATGCCGCTCCTCACTTGTCCGCCTCGTCCACCGCACGCAGGGTGAACACCATGGTCAGTCCGCCACCCGGGGTGTCCTCGGGAGCCAGGGTGCCGTGCATCGCCTCAACGAAACCACGCGCCACAGCCAGGCCGAGCCCCACACCGGTTCCCTGGGGTGCGTCCCCCAGCCGCTGGAAGGCCTCGAACATCCGCTGTTTGGCCTCGTCGGAGACGCCCGGCCCCCGGTCCACCACCCGCAGCTGGACGCTGTCGCCGTGCGCGCTCGCCGCCACCAGCACCGGGGTACGCGGATCGGGGTTGTACCGCACCGCGTTGGTGACCACGTTGGCCACGGCCCGGTCCAGCAGCCCCGCGTCCACGCGCACCCGGGGCAGACCGTCCGGGACGTCCACCACCACCGCGTCGCCCGGCACCCCCAGCAGCGTCGCCGGGATCACCTCCTCCAGCGCCACCGGTCGCAGTTGCGGCCGCACGCTGTCGGTCTGCACCCGGCTCATGTCCAACAGGTTCCCGATGAGCCGGTTCAGCCGGTCCGCAGACTCCTCGACTGTCTCCAGCAGTTCCGCGCGGTCCTCCTCCGAGAGCTGGATGTCGGTGGCGCGCAGGCTGGACACGCTCGCCTTGATGGAGGTGAGCGGTGTGCGGAGATCGTGCGAGACCGCCGCCAGCAGCGCCGTGCGGATGCGGGTGCCCGCGACCTGGCCACGCGCCTCGGCGGCGTCCCAGGCCAGCCGCTGGTGCTCCAACGCGATCCCCACGTGCGTGGCGAAGGCCTCCATCACCCCGCGGTCGGCGGCGGGCAGCACCCGTCCGCGCAACGCCAGCGCCACGGAGTCGGAGACCGCCACCAGGGCGTCCGCCTCGTCAGGGGCCTCGCACGCCGGAGCGCCCACACTGTGCACGGGATACCAGCGGCCGTCGTCCAGACGTTCCAACAGGGTCGCGGAGCGCTGCCCGAAGGTCTCCCTGATCCGCCGCAGCAGCGCCTGGAGCGGTTCGTTCCCGGACAGCACGCTCGCCGCCAGCAGGGCGACCGCGTCCGCCTCGGCGCGGGCTCGCAGGGCCTGGGACGACCGCCGGGCGGCCATCTCCACCATGGTGGCCACCAGCCCGCCCACCAGGATGAACGCCGTCATCGACAGGAAGTTGTCCAGGGAGACCGAGGGTCTGCCGTGCAGGGGTGAGAGCAGCACCGTGAGCAGGACGGCGCTCCACAGCGCCGAGGCCAGAGCCGGGCGCAGACCCCCCACGGCGGCGGTGGCGACGGTGATCAGCAACAGGAACAGCGGGTCCGCGGCCGGACCCACTTCGGAGAACACGGGCAGCGCCAGCACCAGCGTGACGAACGGGGGTGCCATCAGGGACAGCGTCCACCCCCACAGCCTCCGGTGCTCGTTCAGGCCGCGCCCCGGTGGGGGCAGCGGCCAGTGCCCCCGGCCCACCTCCTCGTGCGTCACGATGTGCACGTCGATGTCGCCGGACTCCCGGGCCACGATCGTGCCCACGCCGGGGCCGAACACGTACTGCCAGGGCCGCCTGCGCGAGGATCCGAGGACGATCTGCGTGGCGTGGGCGCCGCGCGCGAACTCCAGCAGCGCCGAGGGCACGTCGGCGCCGACCACCTGGTGGTAGGTGCCGCCCAGCTCTGCCAGGAGGTGCCGTTGCCGCAGCAGCTCTCCGGTGGGGCGTTCACCGATCCCGCTCGGCGGCACCACGTGCACCGCGAGCAGGTGGCTCGGCTGGGGGCGCCCGCCGCGCGAGCGGGCCGCCACCCGGGCCGCGCGGCGGATGAGGGTCTCGCCCTCGGGCCCGCCGGTCAGGGCCACCACGACTCGCTCGCGGGCCTCCCAGGTGTCGCGGATCTCGTGCTCGCCCAGGTAGTGGCTGAGGCCCTCCTCGACCCGGTCGGCGGTCCAGAGCAGGGCGAGTTCGCGCAGGGCCGCGAGGTTCCCCTCGCGGTAGTAGTCGGCCAGCGCGGCGTCCACCCGCTCGGCGGGGTGCAGGTCGCCGTGGGCCATCCGGCGGCGCAGCTCCTGCGGGGTGGCGTCGACCAGCTCGATCTCGGCCGCGGCGCGCACCACCCGGTCCGGGACGGTGTACTCGGGCCGGACCCCGGTGATCTGGTGGACGACGTCGTACAGCGAGTCCAGGTGGTGGACGCCCACGGTGGACAGGACGTCGATCCCCGCGGCCAGGAGTTCCTCCACGTCCTGCCAGCGGGTGGGGTTGGGGGACCCGGGCTCGTTGGGCCGGGCGAGGTCGTCCACCAGGACCAGCCGGGGCGCGCGGGTGATCACCGCTGCGGTGTTCACGGCGCCGGTGGGCAGCGGAGGGACGGTTTCCAGGCCCTCCAGCAGCGCGGAGGTCTTGGCGCGGCGGTGGGTGTGGACCGCGCCGACCACGACGTCGGTCCCGCGTTCGGCCCGGCGTCTGGCCTCGGCCAGCGCGTGGTGTGTGCTCCCGACCCCGGGGGCCGAGCCCAGGTGGATACGGAGTGTTCCTTTCACGTGTCCCATTGTGGGTGCGCGAGGACGCGGACGCCTTCGTCGGGGGGTGATCCCGACGACGGAAGGTGACCGAAAGAGGACGCGGGGAGATTCTTCACGTCCGGTGTCCGGTAGAACTTGAAGGGCCCGATTTCTACAGATCAGACCACGAGGTAACCCCATGGGACAGCCCCCGCCCCCGAACGGCCCGCAGGGCCCCTACCCCGGCCAGCAGCCCCCTCAGGGCCCGCCGCCCGGGTACGGCCAGCAGCCGCCGCAGGG
>NZ_ANAE01000167.1 GCF_000341265.1 Nocardiopsis prasina DSM 43845
TCCTGGCCAGTTCCCCCCGCAGGGCCCGCCGCCCGGATACGGACAGCAGCCGCCCCAGGGGCCGCCCGCGGGTTTCGGTCAGCAACCTCCGCAGGGTCCTCCCGGCCAGTTCCCCCCGTACGGCGCCTCCGGGCAGTACCCGCCCGGCCACGGCCCGCAGGGTGCTCCCAAGAAGAAGACCGGTCTGATCGTCGGCGCGGCGGTCGGCGCCGTGGTGCTCGTCGCGGCCATCGGTGGGGTCCTGATCGCGGTCAACTCCAGTTCGGTGTACACGTCCATGCCCGACAACTGCGCCGACGCCTTCGACAGCGACGTCCTGAGCCCCGTCTTCGAGGGGTCCGTCCCCTCGCTGTCCGGTGAGTTCGACCCGGAGTCCAACAGCATCGGCGACTCGTACGGCACCCTGTCGTGCTCGGGTGAGGCGAACGGTGTCAGCGTCGAGGTCTACGCGGAGCTTTTCGACCCCGAGGACGGGGTGGCCCTCCAGGAGGTGGAAGAGGTCTTCACCGAGGAGGAGGTGACCGAGGACTTCCTGGACGAGCCCGCCGAACCCGGCGAGATCTCGGACATGGACCCCGGGTACGGCACGACGGGGCAGGTTCTGTGGAACTACACGTCGGTCGGTGACCAGGGTGTCGCGGTGGCCACGACCGCTGAGGGCGGCGGTGACACCTACGGCTTCGCCATGGGCGCGTTCGTCACGGACAACATCGCGGGCGGCATCGTGGTCAGCGACACCGAGAACGCTCGTGAGGTGCAGGACCTGTTCAACTCCGTCGAGTCGGTCAGCGGCGACCTCGCCCGCCAGTTCAAGCGGTCGGCCGAGAAGTAGGCGGTCCGCTCCGACCCCGCACGGGACGGGTGCGGGGGCGGAGCGCGCCGTTCCGGAGTGGCCGGGAGCGGACAGACGGCGCCCGTGACCGGGTGCGCGGGGCCGGTGCCGGGTAGAAGTGAGGGGGTTACGCACCCCTTCCGAAGACACCTGTCTTCCAGTGACACGGATCACGAGGCACTTCCATGGGACAGCCCCCGCCCCCACACGGTCCCTACGGCGTACCGGGCTCCCACGGCTCGCCCGGCCCCTTCCCCGGGACGCCCGGGCAGCCTCCGTTCCCCGGGCAGCCGGGGCAGCCTCCGTTCCCCGGGCAGCCGGGGCAGCCTCCGTTCCCGGGGCAGCCCGGTCAGCAGCCGTTCCCGGGCCACCCGGGGCAGCCGGGGCAGGCGTGGCAGCCTCCGTTTCCGGGCCACCCGGGGCAGCCTCCGTTTCCGGGGCAGCCGGGCCCACCCGGCCAACCGCCGTCGGGGCCCCGGCCCACCGGTCCCGGCCATCCCCGACCGGGCGGGGGACCCCGTCGGAGGTGGGGGCCGATCCTGGGCGGCATCGGGACGGTCGCCCTGCTCCTGGTGTCCACGGGGGTGGTGGTGGCGTCCCTCTCCGGAGGCAGCGGCCCCTACGCCTCCCTGCCGGGGTGCGGGACCGTGCTGCCGCGCGAGATCACCGACGAGATCCCCGGCGTCCGGAGCCCGAGGGCGACCGGGCAGTACCGGGACCTCCAGGGCGGACGCGAAGACGCCGGGGGAGGGGACCCCGAGGTGCTCGGTCTCCTGTCCTGCCAGGTGAGCGACCGCGACGACCGCGAACCGCTGTGGCTCACCGTCTGGTTGTTCGAACCCCACCCGCAGGACGCGCAGGCCGCCCGCGAACTCAACGAGTTCGTCGTCGAACTGGTGCAGGAACGTCGTCTGACCTGGGAGGACGGCGGTGCCTTCGACGAGGAACTGGGCCGGGACGTGCTCGACTGGCGCGAGACCAGGGTTGGGGACGCGGGGACCGTCGCGATCCTGGAGGACTCGGGCAGCGCCGACCGGGCCGCCTTGGCCAACTTCGACTTCGTCACTGCCAACCTTCGCGTCTGGGGCGGCCACAACCTCTACGGCCACTACGACGAGGCGGAGACCCTCGACTACGTGGAGCGGCTCTCCGAGCAGCTGTACCGGCAGGTCTCCCGGGAGGCGGAACCGGCCACCTGACCGCGCGGCCGGGCGCGGACCCTCTCGGAGTCCGTGCCCCCTTCTCCCCCCGCCGTCCGCTCAGGCCTCCGGAATGAGCTTGCCCGGATTGAGCACGCCCTCCGGGTCCAGCGCCGACTTCACCGCGCGCAGCACCTCGCCGCCCAGCGGGCCGAGTTCCGCCTCCATCCACGGACGGTGGTCGGTGCCCACGGCGTGGTGGTGCGTGATGGTGCCGCCGTTGGCCACGATCGCGTCCGAGGCCGCCCGCTTGGCACGGTCCCAGCGCGTGGCGGGGTCCTCGCCCGCCCCCGTGGCCACGGTGAAGTAGAGGGAGGCGCCGGTGGCGTAGGTGTGCGAGACGTGGCACTGCACCACGGCCCCGCTCTCGTCGTCGTCCAGGGCACCGGTCAGGGCGCCCACCACGGCTGTATACAGGGGCAGCAGGTCGCTCCAGGACGCGGCGGTCTCCAGGGTCTCCGCCAGGATCCCCGCCGACAGCAGGGTGTCGCGCAGGTACGGCGCGTGGAAGCGGGTCTCGCGCCAGTGCGCCACCGGGTCCGGGCCGAGCGGGGTGCCGCCCGCGGCCTCCATGACCTCCCGGACCACGGCCGCGCGCGCCTCGACCTCGGGGTCGCCGCCCTCGAAGCCCAGCACGGCCTGGCAGCCGGGGACGGCCTCGCGCCCTCCGAGGGCCGCGTTCACGAAGGTCTCGGTCTCGTCGGACAGCCGCGCCATGGTGGGCCGGGTGTCCGACTGGGCGAGCATGCGCAGCGCGTCCACCCCGGTGGCGTAGTCGGGGAAGGACCAGGCCTCGTCCAGGACCCGCTTCGGCCTCGGACGGACGCGGAGGGCCACCTCGGTGATCACGCCCAGCGTGCCCTCCGAACCCACGAACAGACGGCGCAGGTCGGGGCCGGCGGCGGAGGCCGGGGCGCCGCCGGCGTCCAGGGTGCCGCGCGGGGTGGCGACCCGCAGGCCCACCACCATGTCCTCGAACCGCCCGTACCCGGCGGAGGCCTGCCCGCTGGAGCGCGTGGCGGCGTATCCGCCGATGGTCGCGTACTCGTAGCTCTGCGGCACGTGCCCGAGGGTGAGCCCGTGCTCGGCCAGCATCGCTTCGGCGTGCGGGGTGCGCACCCCCGCGCCGAGGACTGCGGTCAGGGACGCGGCGTCCAGGGAGACCAGCCGGTTCAGGCGGCGCAGGTCGAGGGTGACGACCGCGCGGAAGCCGCCGTCGAGGGGGGAGACCCCGCCCACCACGCTGGTGCCGCCGCCGAAGGGCACCACGGCCACGCGTTCGGCCGAGCAGAGCGCCAGGACCCGCTCCACCTCGTCGTGGTCGGCGGGGTAGAGCACGGCGTCGGGGGCGGGGGCACGCCCGGCTCGGCGGGCGAGCAGGTCCGGGGTGCTCTTGCCGCCCGCGTGGACCAGGCGGGCGGCGTCGTCCACGATGACGTGCTCGGCCCCGAGGACCTCGGTGAACCTCGCGGTCAGCGGGCCGTCCAGGCGGGAGACGGGCAGTTCCACGTCCTCCGCGGCCACCGGGGGCATGTCCCTGGTTTCGGCGCGCAACACCTGGGAGACGAGTTCGCGCAGCCCGGGTTCGAGCTCCTTGGCCTTGGCGGGGTCGCCCCAGGCGTACCAGTTCATGTCCGGAGCGGTGTCGACGGTGTCGGCGAGGCTGACTGGGGCGTGTTCAGTGCGAGCATCGTGGGTCATGCTCTACAGTTTTACACATGGCGTCAAAACGTAACGTAGAGGACGACATCCTCGACGCGGCCCGTGCCTGCGTCGAGGCCTTCGGCGTCCGCCGCACCACCCTGACGGACGTGGCCCGGCGCGCGGGCGTCAGCCGGCCCACCGTCTACCGGCGCTGGCCCGACGTGACCGCCCTGGTCGCGGACCTGCTCACCCGCGAGCTCCGGCGCATCCTCGTCGCCGAGGAGGTGGGTGCCCGCGTGACCGACAGGACGGGCGGCACGGAGAGCATCCGCGCGCAACTGGTCCGGCACGCGGCCAGGGTCGCCCGCGCGATGCTCGCCCACCCGCTGGTCACCCGCATCGTGGACACCGAACCCGAACTCCTGGCCACCTACACCTTCCACCGGCTCGGCAGCAGCCACCTGGCCGCGCTCGAACTCCTCGAACCGGTCGTCGCCGAGGGGCAGTCCGACGGCTCGGTGCGCGGGGGAGACCCCGCCGTCCTCGCCCACCTGTTCATGGTCACCGTGCAGAACACCGTGACCTCCCACCGCCTCCTTGCCGAAGTCCTCGACCACGACGGTCTGGTCGAGGAACTGTCCACGATGCTGGACGGCTACCTGAGGCCCTGACCCACCGTTCACGGCCCCTGCTCCCCGGCCCACCTCATCGGAAAGGACGCCCCGATGCGTCAGCAGCAGCACACCCGGTCCGCATCCCTGAACGCCGCCCGGCGCGCCGCCGACCTCGCCGAGCTGGAGGCGCGTCCCGAGGTGGACGTCCTGGTGGTCGGCGGGGGAGTCACCGGCGCGGGAGTGGCCCTGGACGCCGCCTCGCGCGGCCTGTCCACAGTGCTCGTCGAACGCGAGGACCTGGCGTTCGGCACCAGCCGCTGGAGCTCCAAACTGGTCCACGGAGGGCTGCGCTACCTCGCCAAGGGGCAGGTCGGCATCGCCTACGAGAGCGCCCGCGAACGCGACGTCCTCATGCGCGTCACCGCGCCCCACCTGGTCCGACCCATGCCCATGGTGGTGCCCGTCTTCCGGGGGTCCGGCCTGGCCCGCCCCCTGTTCGTCCGCGCGGGGATGGGCCTGGGCGACCTCCTGCGCGTACTCTCGGGGACCCCGTCCTCGGTGCTGCGCGCCCCCCGCCTCCTGAACGCCCGCCAGACCACCCGCCTCCTGCCCGGAGTGCGGACGGAGGGGCTGCTCGGCGGCATCCTGTCCTTCGACGGCCAGCTGGTCGACGACGCACGCCTGGTCGTGGGCATCGCCCGCACCGCCGCCCGTGAGGGCGCCCGGATCATCACCCGTTGCTCCGCCGAGAGCGTCAGCGCGGACGGGGTGGTCCTGCGTGACGAGCTCACCGACCGGATCATCCCGGTCCGGGCGCGCGGGGTGGTGAACGCGACCGGTGTGCACGCCGACGCCCTCGACCCCGGCATCCGGCTCAGCCCCAGCAGGGGAACCCACCTGGTCCTGGACGGGGCGAGCCTCGGCCACCCGACGGCCGCGCTCACCGTCCCGCTTGAGGGGAGCGTGAGCCGGTTCGTGTTCGCGCTGCCCCAGCCCGACGGCCGGGTCTTCGCCGGGCTCACCGACGAACCCGTGGACGGCCCCGCCGCCCGGGTCCCCGAGGTCCCCGAGGAGGACGTGGACTTCCTGCTCGCCCAGTTCAACCGGGCCCTGAGGACCAAGCTGACCAGGTCGGACGTCATCGGTTCCTTCGCGGGGCTGCGGCCGCTGCTCCAGGGTGACGACACCAGCGCCAACCTCTCCCGCGAGCACTCCGTCTCGGTCGCGCCCAACGGGACGGTGACGGTGGTCGGCGGCAAGCTCACCACCTACCGCGCGATGGCGGAGGAGACCGTCGACGCGCTCGTGGCGGGGCACCCCCCCCCCCCGAGTGCCNACCCGCGCGGTCCCGCTCGTGGGCGCCGCGTCCCACGAGGAGCTCGACGCGTTGGACGCTCCGCGCCACCTGGTGGCCCGGTACGGAACCGAGGCACTCGACGTGATCGCCGAGGCCGGAGGGGATCCGGCGGCGCTGACACCCGTCGCCCGTGGCATCACCCCCGCCGAGCTGCGCTTCGGCGTGCGACACGAGGGAGCTCTGAACGTCGGGGACCTGCTGGAACGCCGCAGCAGGCTGGCCCTTGTCGACAGCGACCGGGAGCGCGCGGAGGGCTCGGCCAAGGCGGCGCTGGCCCGGGCGGAGTGAGAAAAAGGGAACGGATGCGGCGAATTCGGGAACTCACCACACCCGGCTCCCCTGTTCCGCGACGATGTGATCGCGTAAGGTCATACCGGTTCGAGCCCTCCCCCTCCCCCCTCGGACACTCCCGCAGCCGCCCCCGTTCCGGCGCGCCCGTCCACTGAGCCGCCCCGCCGAAGGAGTCAGTCATGCCCACGCTCGTTGCCGTGCCCACCCTCATCAGGAACGAGGACGGTGTTCTCGCGAGGGTCCCGGACGAGTACCGGCACTACTTCAACGGGCGTGTCCCGGTCCCGTTCACCAAACGGCGCTGGGAGTTCGCGGGTGAGCCCGTCAGCGTGCCCATGGTCCGCGCCTTTCTGGACACCTGCGCCGCCGGTCGGGACTCGGACTACCAGTACGTCCTCACCCTGCTCGGCGCCGAGCTCGCCACCAACGCGATCCGGCACAGCAGGTCGGGGGAGCCGGGCCAGAGCTTCGTGATCCGGGTGGACCGGGGGCCGAACGGGCTGACGGTCACGTGCAGGGACAACGGGACCCCCGTCAACGTGCTGAGAGACGAGGGGGGTCAGCTGTTCGCGTCGCCCCCCGAGGAACGCCTCACCGCCGAGGACGGTCGGGGGCTGGCGCTGATCGACAGCTTCGCCACCACGTGGGGGGACAACGGGCACCCCAGTATCCGCAAGGTCTGGTTCCACCTGGCCTACGACATGACCGGGAGCTCCTGGCCCGCCGCCTGACCTGGCGCGGAGGGGGAGCTGGTCTTGTCAGTCGGGGCGACGCGTGCCACTATTTCCTACTTGTAGGTAGCTTGTGGCGCAGGTCACTGATTCGTGCCGTTCCGGTGCGCCCCGGTCACGCGACCACCCCGACCGTCCCCCGCCGCCCCCGGCGGCCCTCCCCCCAAGGTGCCCCCCCCATGGACTCCGCGCTCACGACGATCGGCCTGCCGGTCGCCCTCTGCATCATCATGCTCGGCCTGGGACTCTCCCTGACCGTCCGGGACTTCACCCGACTTCTCTCCATGCCCTGGACCATCGTCCTGGTCCTGGGCTGCCAGATCCTCCTGCTGCCGCTCTTCTGCTTCGGTCTGGTCCTGGTGTTCGTCACCCGCTTCGACCTCTCGCCCCTGCTGGCGGTGGGCATGATGATGATGGCCGCGTCCCCGGGCGGCACCACGGCGAGCCTGTACAGCTACCTGTTCAAGGGCAACGTCGCGCTCAACATCTCGCTGACCGCGATCAACTCGCTCACCGCGCTGGTGACGCTGCCGCTGATCACCGGGTTCTCGCTCGGCTACTTCACCGAGGGCGGGTCCATCGGTCTCCAGACCGACAAGATGGTCCAGGTCTTCGCGGTCATCCTCGTCCCGGTCGCCGTCGGCATGCTCATCCGCGCGAAGCTGACCACCTTCGCGGAGCGCATGGAGAAGCCGGTCAAGCTCGGTTCCATCCTCGTGCTGGTCGCGGTCATCGTCGGGGCCATCGCCGCCGAGTGGGCCAACCTGCCGGAGTACATCCTCTCGGTCGGCCTGATGGTCCTGGTCTTCAACGTGGTCAGCCTCGCGACCGGCTACTGGGCGCCCCGCCTGGTGGGCACCGAGCGCCCCGAGGCCGTCGCCTCCTGCATGGAGATCGGCCTGCACAACACCACGCTGTCGCTCACCATCGCCGTGACCGTCCTGAACAGCACCGAGATCGCCATCCCCTCGGCGGTGTACGGCGTGCTGATGTTCTTCACCGCGGCGGTCGCCGGAGCCCTGCTCAACCGTCGCGGCGCGCGCGAGGACCGGGCCGGGGCCCGGGTCTCCTGACCCCGCAAGCCCACCGCGACGTTCGCCCCGACCCGCCCGCGGGCCCCCGGCGACCCAGGCGGCGGCTCAGGCGCGGCAACTCAGGCGCGGCGGCTCAGGTAGGCCAGGACCGCCCGCACCCTGCGGTGGCCGCTGTCCGTGGGCGCCAGGTCGAGCTTGTGGAAGATGTTGCCGATGTGCTTGTGGACCGCGTTCGTGGTGACCACCAGCCGCGCCGCGATCTCGCCGTTGTCGTGCCCCTCCGCCATGAGGGCCAGGACCTCGCGCTCCCGGGCGGTCAGGGTCTCCAGCGGGTCCCGCCTGCGCGAGGTGAGCAGCTGCCGCACGACGGTCGGGTCCATCACGGTGCCGCCCCCGGCGACCCGGTCCAGGGCCTCCACGAACTCGCTCACCCGGCCCACCCGGTCCTTGAGCAGGTAGCCCACCCCGCCCTGGCCGTCGGAGAGCAGCTCGCCCGCGTAGTCGCGCTCGACGTACTGGGACAGCACCAGGACGGGCAGCCCCGGGTGGGCGGCGCGAGCCGCGATGGCGGCGTGGATGCCCTCGTCGCGGAAGCTCGGTGGCAGGCGCACGTCCACCAGAGCGAGGTCGGGGCGGTGCCGGTCCACGGCCGCCGCGAAGGCGGGCACGTCCTCGGCCACCGCGGCCACCTCGTGACCCCGGGTGGACAACAGCAGCTTGAGGCCCTCGGACAACAGCACGTTGTCCTCGGCGATCACGATCCGCACGGCAGTTCCACCCTGAGCGTCGTCGGTCCCCCGGCGGGGCTGTGCACGGTCACGTTCCCGTCCAGGGCGGCCGCTCTGCGGCGCAGCCCACGGACTCCGCTCCCCGCCGACTCGTCCACGCCGCCGTGCCCGTCGTCGGACACCTCGACCCTCAACAGGTCGTCCTCCCGGGCCAGGCGCACGGAGATCGTCTCCGCGCCGCTGTGCCGGACCGCGTTGGTGACCGACTCGGTGACCGCGTAGTAGGCGGCGGTCTCCACCGCCACAGGCAGGGTGCCCGGGTCGGTCACATCCAGCCGCACCGGCAGGGTGGTCCGCCCGGCCAGCGCGGTGAGGGCGCCCGGCAGGCCCCGGTCGGCGAGGATGGGCGGGTAGATGCCCCGGATGACGTCGCGGAGCTCGGTCATGGCCTCCTCGGTTCCCGTGTGCGCCTGTTCGAGCAGTGCGGCGACCGCGGGGTCCGAGGCGGCCTCCTTCGCCACGCCCAGCTGCATGGCGATCGCCACCAGCCGGGCCTGGGTACCGTCGTGCAGGTCGCGTTCGATCCGTCGCAGTTCCGCGCCGTGCGCGTCCACCACCCCGGCGCGCGTCCGCTGGAGCTCGTCCACGCGGTGGGCGAGCACCTCCTGCTCGGAGGGAGCCAGGGAGCGGACGCACATCCGGGCGTGCGCGTCGCACATCGGCACCGTCGCCCATCGCAGGATCGCCAGGCCGACCGCGAACTGGAGGGCGGCGGTGGGCAGGGCGACCCCCCAGCCGTCCACCGGATACCCGAGCTGCTCGGGCTGGAACCCGGCCGGGTACGCCCACCACAGGAGTGAGTCGACGGTGTTGACCAGCATGCCGGGGCCGATCAGGGCCAGACATCCGAGCAGGATGCTCACCACCGAGAACAGCGGCATCCACAGGAGCACCCGGTGGGTGGCGGGCGCGCCCACCAGCGCGCGGAAGCCGTGGTCGGGCGGTCGCGGCAGGTCGGGGACGTCGACCCCCAGCCACCGTGCGGCACGCAGCCGGTTCCAGTCGGCCCAACGCGTCACCAGCCGCACCCACCGGGACGCCAGGAACGTCCCCACCCCGCTGAACGGGAGCGCCAGAGCCACCACCAGGGTCAGGGGCGCCATCACGAGGGTCAGCATCCCGAAGACCAGCGCCGCCAGCAGGCGGCCGCACGCCCGCAACGGCCGATCCCACACCTTCCGCATTCCGTGCTCCTCAGCCAGGTTCCGTGTCGGCGTCGATCCGCCGACTCGCACCAGTCTGGGGTATCTGCGGGGGTCGGGCACTACAGCTGGCTACCGGAACCGGGGGCGGGGGTCAGTCGTGGTCACCGTCGTCGTTGGTGAGGGCGTCCACCGCGACGGCGACCGCGATCACCAGGGCGGGGTCCCCGGCGAGGTCGCGCCGGTGGGTGTTGACGTCCACGGCGTAGGTGTCGCGCATCCGGAACCACTTGCGCGACACGACCGCGACGGTGCCCTCCTTGTCACTGATCGAGTACTCCTTGTCGAAGAAGCTCCCGATCACCTCCCAGTCCTCGCCGCCCTTGATCTCGACGTTGAGCTTGTCCCGGACCGGGTTGAAGAGCCGCTTGCGGACGGTGGCGACGGTCGAGCCGTCGTGCTCCACGCTCATCTGGTCGCGGACCTTGAAGAGCTTCTTGCGGATCACCATGAGGACCTCGCCCTTGGGATCCTTGAGCTCGAAGGTGGTGCGCAACCTCAGGGCCTTGCCGTCCACCCAGAACACCTTGGTGCCCTGTTCGTCCGTCACCCAGAAGTCGTCGCCGATGTCGAACACGCGTTCACGTACCAGAAACTTCATGCCCCGACGCTAATGGACGCGTTCGCCGCCCACCAGGGCGGGGAGCCGTGACACGGCGTCCCGGTCAGTCGACGGGGGAGAGCCGGATTCCGGTGCGAGTCCGCGCAGGGCCCCGCGAGCGGGGCGGGCCCGGTGGTGCGGGCGGCTTCGCTCGGGGTGTCCCGGGCCGTCTCGACCCGGGGACGGGTCGATACTCGGCAGCCGGTCGAACGACCCTGGCCCGCGCTCAGCGCCGCTGGCGCTGGGACAGCCAGATCGCCAGCACCACCAGCACGCAGCCGCCCAACTGGACGGGCGTGACCCGCTCACCCAGGAAGACCGCGCCCATGGCCACCGCGAGCACCGGCGGCAGCACCAGGATCGCCGCGCCGGTGCTCGCGGCCAACCTGGGCAGGGCCGACCCCACCAGCAGCCAGGTCAGCACCTGCCCGGTCAGCGCCAGCAGCGCCAGCCACACCCACGCCATGGTGTCCAGTGAAGCCAGGTCGATCCCGCTCCACAGTGCGCCCAGCACACCGGCGGCCAGCGCGGCCGCGGTGGTGGAGACGCACACCGGGGTCACGGTGTGCCCCTGGCCGCCGCCGAGCCGGGACAGGAAGAGGTAGCCCGCGTAGGTCACCCCGGCCGCGCAGCCGTAGGCCAGACCGAGCCACGGATCACCCTCGGCGACGGCGCCCGCTCCCGGACCGACCACCCCGGCGGTGAGGGCCACCCCGACCAGCATCAGCGGCACCGCCAGCAGGAACCGCAGAGGCGCGCGGTCGCCCAGGAACACCCACGCCAGCAGCGGGAAGACCACCACCTGGACGTTGAGCAGGACGGTCGCCATCCCCGCGCCGACGTGCCGGATGCTCGCCACCCAGAGCACGTAGTCCACACCCAGCAGCAGCCCCGCCGCCAGGTCCAGCCCCACCAGGCGCAGCGCCCGCGGTCCCACCCGGCGGAGCTCCACCAGCGCCATCGGGACCAGAACGAACAGCGCCAGCGCGCACCGCAGGAAGGCCGCCGTCCCGGTGTTGGCGCCGGACAGCTTCACGAACACACCCGTGGCCGAGGTGGTGGCCGATCCCGCGATCGCCAGGACCACGGGGTTGGCCCGGTCCAGGACCGACCCCCGCTCTGTCCGTCTCGTGTCCGTTCCCGACACCGGTTCCGCGCCCCCTCCGTCGCCGCCCGGCCCGCCACGTGCGAGCCCAGGACCAGGTTGCCGCCTCCGACCCTGAAACAAAAGCGATGATTTGTCGCTGGTAATCGGTAGTGTTGCTTAGGTGTTCAGCTTGGAACGACTCACGGCACTGGCCGCCGTACGCACCCACGGCTCGATCGCGCGTGCGGCCAGGGTCCTGCACGTCACCCCCTCGGGCATGTCCCAGCAGCTCGCCAAACTGGAGCGGGAGGCCGGGCAGCGTCTGCTCGAACCCGACGGCCGCACCGTGCGGCTCACCCACGCCGGCCGGGTCCTGGCCGCACACGCGGACCGGGTGCTGGCCCAGGTCAGCGAGGCACAGACCGACCTCGCCGCCCTCGACCGACAGATCCTCGGCCCCCTGCGCCTGGGCGGTGTGGGAAGCGCCGTGCGCAACCTGCTTCCCGGCGCCCTGTCCGACCTGCTCGCAGAACACCCCCGCCTGGTCCCCACGGTCCGCGACGGCGAGGTGGTCTCCCTGGTCCCCCCGCTCCTGCGCGGGGAACTCGACCTGGTCCTGGCCGAGAGCTGGTCCAGCCGCCCGGTCGCGCTGCCCGCCGGAGTGCGCACGGTGGAGCTCCTGGACGAACGGGTGTGCCTCGCGCTCCCGACGGGCCACCCCCGAGCCGAACCGGAGCCGGTCTACCTCGCCGCGCTGGCGGAACCCGGCGGCCTGCCCTGGGCCAGCTGTCCGGCGGGCACCGAGCCCTACGAGGCGATCCTCCAGGCCTTGCGGTCCCGGGGCGTCGAACCCGACATCAGGTACACGCTCGCCGAGATCCCCTCCCAGCTGGAACTGGTGGCCGCCGGGCTGGCCATGGCGCTCGTCCCCGACCTCGGCCGCCGCACCGCACCGGAGGGGGTCCTGTTCCTGCCCACCGACCCGCCCCTGCGAAGGACGATCAAGGCGGTGTGGCGGGCCGACGCCGAGACCCCGGCGATCCGCGCCTGCGTCACCGCGCTCACCGAACACACCAACCCGCCCCACGGCACCGAACCGAGCACACGAGGAGACACGTGAACACCCCCTGGCACACCCGGCCCATGGCCGCCTTCGACGTCGAGACCACCGGCCTGGACGTGGAGGGCGACCGGATCGTCACCGCGGCACTGTGGCGTATCGACCCCACCCGCAGGACCAAGGACGTCACCACCTGGCTGGCCGACCCCGGTATCGAGATCCCGCAGGAGGCCACCGAGATCCACGGCGTCACCACCGAACACGCGCGTGCCCAGGGGCGCCCGGCCGCCGAGGTGGTCAACGAGATCGCCGCCGCCCTGGAGGAGGTCGTCTCCGACGGGGTACCCGTGGTGGTCTACAACGCCCCCTACGACCTCACCCTCCTGGACCGCGAACTCGCGCTCCACCGCCCCGACCGGCCCCTGACCGCCCAGCCGCTGGTGGTGGACCCGTTGGTCCTCGACAAACAGGTGGACACCTTCCGGCGCGGCTCCCGCAAGCTGGTCGACGTCTGCGCGCACTACGAGGTCCCCCTCGCCCAGGAGGAGGCGCACGGGGCGGCCGCCGACGCCCTGGCCGCCGCACGCCTGGCCTGGCGGATCGCGGCCACCCACCCGGAGATCGCCGCGTACTCAGCGGAGGAGCTGCACGCCGCGCAGGTCAAGTGGAAGGGGGAGCAGTCCGCCAGCTTCCAGGAGTACCTGCGCCGCCGGAACCCCGAAGCGGTGGTCGACGGTTCCTGGCCGCTGATCGCCGCCCGGGTGTGAGCGTCCGGCGTGAGGGCCGGTGCGATGGCCCCGAGGGGCCGTCGCGGCCCGGGAAACGCGAAAGACCGGCGGGACGTGGTCTCCGCCGGTCTTCCTTAGCTGTGCCCCCTGGAGGATTCGAACCTCCGCACCCGGCTCCGGAGGCCGGTGCTCTATCCCCTGAGCTAAGGGGGCGCGCTGCTGCGAGAACAACTGTAGCAGGGGTTCCGGGATGGTTGGCCACCCGAGCGCCGGGCCCGCCGCCGACCCCTCGCGGATACTGGATTCCAGTGGTGCGGCCACGCTCGGCGGCGGTAGTGTCACGGGCGTGAACGCCCTTCCCGCACGGGTTCTCGTCGTCGAGGACGACGAGGTCATCCGCGAACTCATCCGCCTCAACCTCGAACTGGAGGGGTTCGAGGTGTTCACCGCCATGGACGGTCAGGACTGCCTGGACCGGGTCGGCCACGTCGAGCCGGACGTCATCACCATGGACGTGATGATGCCCCGCCTCGACGGCTGGTCCACGGTCGAGCGGCTGCGGTCGGACGGCTTCACGCGCCGCATCGTCATGGTGACCGCCCGCGCGCAGACGGACGACCGCAGACGCGGGGAGCGGATCGGTGTCGACGAATACCTGACCAAGCCCTTCGACCCCGACGAGCTGGTCGACCTGATCCGGGCGCTCCTCGGGGAGGGCGACGGCGGGATCGGGGGAGCGGCGTGACCCCGCTCCAACTGGAGACGCTCGTCCGGAGGGCCGCCGTGGGTGCCTTCGGACTCGGCGACGCCGACGTCCCCTTCGTGTGGCCGCGCGCCGACCACGCGGACGAGGGCGCCGACGCCGCGATCGCCCTGGCGCCCCGCCTGGTCGGTCGCCTCCGCGACGGGCTCCCCCGGGGCCGTGAGGACTCCCACCGGCTCACGGTGTCCGGACGCATCGTCGCCCGGATCGCGGCCATGGCCGAGGAGGGCGAACCCGACGCGGGGTTCGCGCACGTCCACACGGACCAGCGCGGCTTCGCCAACTTCACCTTCACCTGCGAACAGCGCCAGAGCCTGCTCCAGGCCGCGGCGGACGGCCCCCGCTACCTCACCGGCCGGGCCTGGACCGGGGCGGGGGAGTGGCCCCACTCGGATCTGCACGAGGCCGGACCCCTCGCCCAGGCCCGCCGTTACGCCCGCGCCGACGCCCGGGCCCGCATCGCCATGGCCGTGGGCGAGAGCCCGCCTCCGCCCGGCCCCGGGGGCGAGGTCTCCTGGCGCGACCGCTACCTGGACACCGACCAGTCCGCCCTGTTCACCCCCTCGGGCCGCGCGCTCGGCCGGATCGGAGAGGCCAGCGCCCGGGTCGCGTTCTGCCGCTCGGTCCCCGAACGCCCCCGGGAGAACGAGACCACCGGCCGCGACCTGCCGGTGCTGCCCTCCGCGGACAACCCCGGATCCTGGGCCCGGCTCACCGACGCCAACCCCGCCTTCCGGCTCCGCTACGCCCACGCGCACGCGCTGAGCAGCACGCGTTGGGCGGCGGACCAGCGAGCGGCGGAGCAGCCGGCCGCCACGGGGCGGACGACCACGCGGGCGCGCTGCCACCACGAGAACGACGCGAAGGTGCGCGGACTCCTCTTCGACGGCCCCAGCGTCCTGGACACGGCGGCGCGTCGAGAGGAACCCCATATCCTGGTGAGATACCTGGAGGCGCTGACCAGTGCCTACGATGAATGGCGGACCGGTTCCACCGCCGGAGCCGAACCGGCCACGAAACCGGAACCGACCCGGGCCGCGCTCGACCCCGCGCTGCCCGCCGCCGTCGCCGGTGTGGTCGGCACCGGCCTCTTCCTGCTCGGGGTGTCAGCGCCCACAAGGCTGTAGACACCCGCGGCCGCGAACCCGGTGGGGCCAGCCCAACCCCTGTGTTCCGATCGGCTTGGTGGACAATGGGGCGGAGCGACCGCCCCGGCCCGCCCGGAACCTCCCCCGCGCCGAACACAGCACCGCCCAGACGTACCGCAGTCCCAGCCGAAAGACCGCCATGAGCCGCTACGCCCACCCCGCCGGATCCCGCCACGCGGAGGTCCTGCCGGAGGAGAACCCGCCGCTGCCGCCGGAGGACCTCAACGCCCTGAACCCGCGGATCTGGCCCGCCACGGCGCGACGCTCCGGTGGCGAGCTCACCGTCGGCGGCGTCGGTGTGCGCGCACTCGCCGCCGAGTACGGCACCCCGCTCTTCGTCATGGACGAGGAGGACTTCCGCGCCCGCGCCCGCGCCTACTCCACCGCCTTCGCCGACGCCGACGTCTACTACGCGGGCAAGGCCCTGCTCACCAGGGCCGTCGCCCGCTGGGTGGTCGAGGAGGGGCTCAAGCTCGACGTCTGCTCCGGTGGCGAGCTGGCCGTGGCCCTGGCCGCCGGGGTCCCCACCGACCGCGTCGCCATGCACGGCAACAACAAGTCGGTGTCCGAGCTGCGCCGCGCCGTGGAGGCCGGTGTCGGCCGGATCATCCTGGACTCCTTCGACGAGATCGACCGCCTGGAGGCGGTGGCCGCCGAGTCCGGCGCCCGCCCCCGGGTACTCATCCGGGTCACCACCGGCGTGGAGGCGCACACCCACGAGTTCGTCGCCACCGCGCACGACGACCAGAAGTTCGGCTTCGCGCTGAGCACCGGCGCCGCGGGCGAGGCGGTCCGCCGCGTCCTGGCCGCCGACCACCTGGAGCTGGTGGGGCTGCACTCGCACATCGGCTCGCAGATTTTCGACACGTCGGGCTTCGAGGTCGCCGCGCGCCGCGTCACCCGGTTCCTCACCCGGATCCACGAGGAGCTGGGTATCACCCTCGCCGAACTCGACCTCGGCGGCGGACTCGGCATCGCCTACACCTCCGGGGACGACCCGCTCGACCCCGGCACCATCGCGGCCAGCCTCACCGAGATCGTCCGCCGTGAGTGCGAGGACGCGGGCCTGCCCATGCCGCGCATCGCCGTGGAGCCCGGGCGCGCCGTGGCCGGTCCGGCCGGGATCACCGTGTACGAGGTCGGCACCGTCAAGGACGTCGAGGGCATCCGCACCTACGTGAGCGTGGACGGCGGGATGAGCGACAACATCCGCACCGCCCTCTACGGCTCCGAGTACACGAGCCAGCTGGTGTCCCGGGAGAGCGACGCCGAGCCGATGCTCTCCCGCCTGGTCGGCAAGCACTGCGAGAGCGGTGACATCATCGTTCACGACCTCCACCTGCCCGCCGACCTGAGGCCGGGCGACCTGGTGGCGGTCGCCGCCACGGGCGCCTACTGCTACTCCATGGCGAGCAACTACAACCACCTGCCCCGCCCCGCCATGGTGGCGGTCCGGGACGAGAACGCACGGGTGATCGTGCGCAGGGAGAACGAGGAGGACCTCCTCCGTCTCGACGTAGGCTGAACAGTCCGCCCCGCGGGCACCGCACCGGTGCCCGGCAGTTCGGACACGAGAGAAGTGGGAGTCACGCCCAAATGGCGATGAAGGTGGCGCTGCTCGGATGCGGCGTTGTGGGTTCGGAAGTCGTCCGCCTGGTCAACGAGCAGTCCGAGGAACTGGCCGCGCGGATCGGCACGCCGATCGAGATCGGCGGCATCGCGGTTCGTCGGCTGGACCGCGACCGCGGCGTCGACCCGGCGCTGCTGACCACCGACGCCACGGCGCTGGTCACCCGCCCGGACATCGACGTCGTGGTGGAGGTCATCGGCGGGATCGAACCGGCCCGTTCGCTGATGCTCGCCGCGATCAAGTCGGGCAAGTCCGTGGTGACGGCCAACAAGGCGCTGCTCGCCGAGGACGGCCAGACGCTGCACGCGGCGGCGCGTGCGGCCGGGGTCGACCTCTACTACGAGGCGTCCGTGGCCGGGGCCATCCCGCTGCTGCGCCCGCTGCGCGACTCCCTGGCCGGTGACAGGGTCAACCGGGTCCTGGGCATCGTCAACGGGACCACGAACTACGTGCTGGACCGCATGGACTCCCTGGGCTCGGGGTTCACCGAGTCCCTGGAGGAGGCGCAGACCCTCGGGTACGCGGAGGCCGACCCCACGGCCGACGTGGAGGGCTTCGACGCCGCCGCCAAGGCCGCGATCCTGGCCCGGCTGGCCTTCCACACCCAGCGGGTCACCGCCGCCGACGTCCACCGGGAGGGCATCACCGCGGTGTCGGCCGCCGACATCGCCAGCGCCCGAGCCATGGGTTGCGTCGTCAAACTCCTGGCGATCTGCCAGCGCTCGGAGGACGGGGAGTCCGTGGGCGTGCGCGTCCACCCGGTGATGCTGCCGGTCGGACACCCCCTGGCCAGCGTCAAGGAGGCCTACAACGCGGTGTTCGTCGAGGCCGAGTCCGCCGGTCGCCTCATGTTCTACGGTGCCGGGGCCGGGGGCACGCCCACGGCCAGCGCCGTCCTGGGCGACCTGGTGGCGGGGGTCCGCAACCGCCTGACCCAC
>NZ_ANAE01000168.1 GCF_000341265.1 Nocardiopsis prasina DSM 43845
TGCCGGGGCCGGGGGCACGCCCACGGCCAGCGCCGTCCTGGGCGACCTGGTGGCGGTGGTCCGCAACCGCCTGACCCACACGTCGGTGTCCGAGGGTGCCCACGACACGGGACTCCCGGTGCACGACATGGGGCACACCATCACCAGCTACCACGTGGCGCTGGACGTGGCCGACCGCCCCGGTGTGCTTTCCAAGGTCGCCGAGATCTTCGCCGACCACGGGGTGTCCATCAAGAACGTGCGTCAGGAGGGGACGGGGGACGACGCCCAGCTCGTGCTGGTCAGCCACCCCGCGCCCGACGCGGCCCTGAGCAGCACCGTCGAGAAGCTCAGCGCGCACCCGATGGTCCGCGACGTCGCCAGCGTGATGCGCGTGGAGACCTTCCAGGAGTAGCCCCGCCGTCCCGGGGACGCGCCCTCGCGCGCCCCGGACGGAGTGTCCACATGGTGAGAAACACCTTCCCGAGATGCAAGACAGCTCGGGCTGGGTCATAGACTCGTAGCTGGTGGGGACCGATCGCTCCCGCGACGCCCCGCCCGCATCCCCACGCGCGCCGGGTCCGGCCGCGCGTCCAGCGCAACAGCATCCACCCGAAAGGGACACCGTCGTGAGCATGGCACGGGCGTGGCGAGGCATCGTCGAGGAGTACCGCGACCGCCTTCCCGTCAACGAGAACACCCCCGTCGTCACCCTCCAGGAGGGCGGCACCCCGCTGCTGCCCGCCACGCGCGTATCCGAGCTCACCGGATGCGAGGTCCTCCTCAAGGTCGAGGGCCTCAACCCCACCGGTTCCTTCAAGGACCGGGGCATGACCATGGCCATCACCAAGGCCGCCGAGGACGGCGCCAAGGCCGTCATCTGCGCCTCCACCGGCAACACCAGCGCCAGCGCCGCCGCCTACGCGATCCGCGCGGGCATGACCTGCGCCGTGCTGGTGCCCCAGGGCAAGATCGCGATGGGCAAGCTCGCCCAGGCCCTCGTACACGGCGCCCGCCTCCTCCAGGTCGACGGCAACTTCGACGACTGCCTGGAACTGGCCCGCAAGCTCAGCGTCGACTACCCGGTCGCCCTGGTGAACTCGGTCAACCCCTACCGCCTCCAGGGACAGAAGACCGCCGCCTTCGAGATCGTGGACGCCCTCGGCGACGCCCCGGACATCCACTGCATCCCGGTCGGCAACGCGGGCAACATCACCGCCTACTGGATGGGCTACACCGAGTACGCCAGAGACGGTGTCTCCACCAAGGCCCCGAGCATGTTCGGCTTCCAGGCCAGCGGTTCGGCGCCCATCGTCGACGGCGCCCCGGTGACCAGCCCGAGCACCATCGCCACCGCGATCCGGATCGGCAACCCCGCCTCCTGGAAGCTCGCCGAGCAGGCCCGCGACGAGTCCGGCGGCCTCATCGACAAGGTCACCGACCGGCAGATCATGGCCGCCTACAAGCTCCTCGCCGCCGAGGAGGGCGTGTTCGTCGAACTCGCCTCCGCCGCGAGCGTGGCCGGACTCCTCCAGGCAGCCCAGGCCGGTCTGGTCCCCAAGGGCAGCCGGATCGTGTGCACGGTGACCGGAAACGGCCTCAAGGACCCGGACTGGGCGCTGGCCGGAGCCTCCTCCGCCACCACCGTGCCCGTGGACGCTCTGGCCGCCGCCAGGGCCCTCGACCTCGCCTGACCCCGCTCCGGAGCCCGACCGCCCACCCCGGGAACCGGCTGGGCCTCTCAGCCACGGGCGAGCGCCCTCCCGTCGACCTGCCCCACAGGCGAAGGGTCGACCGGGAGCCTCAGCACCGGCTGG
>NZ_ANAE01000169.1 GCF_000341265.1 Nocardiopsis prasina DSM 43845
CCCGCCTGCCGACTCTGGGGCTGTCTGGGTCAGCTGACAGGCGAATCCTGTCTGCTCAGCTGCGAATCGGGTCGAGCGCCGACGGGTCTCCTCGGCCACAACTGTGAGTCCCACCCATCTCAGCCACAGCCAGTGTGCTGAGCAGGTCACCTCAGCCGCAGCCGTGGGTCCCGCCCGTCCACCCGAGCCCCAGCGGGTGTGCTGACCGGGTCTCCCCAGCCACAGCCGTGGGTCCCGCTTACACACCTCGCCGCAGGGGGTTGCCCGTTCGAGCGCCGGAGAGGGTTCTGCAGGAGGAGTCGAGCCGCTAGCGAGGGACGAGCGTCAGGCGTGGACGAGGACGAAGAATCTCTCTGCAAAGGCGCCGAACCCGGGCCGAAGCGAAGCGGAGGCCCAAAGTGGTACAGCCGAACACGCATCGAAGCGAAGCGGAGATGCAAGAAGATAGGGATTAAGGAATGACCCCACCACGCCCCGACCGGGTGTCCGTCAGGGCCCCGGCCACCAGCGCGAACCTCGGGCCGGGCTTCGACGCGCTCGGTCTGGCCGTCCAGCTGTACAACGAGTTCCACGTGGCGGCGCGCGCCGACGGTGAGGTCCGTATCCGGGTCGAGGGGGAGGGTGCGGGTGAGGTGCCACTGGACGGGCGCCACCTCGTGGTCCGTGCCATGCGGGAGGCCTTCGAGCGGGTCGGGGAGAAGCTCCCCGGGCTGGACCTGCACTGCGTGAACGGGATTCCGCACGCGCGCGGGCTGGGCTCGTCCTCGTCGGCGATCGTGGGCGGGGTCGCGGCGGCCTCGGCGCTGCTGGGCAGGACCGGCGCCGGGGGCGGCTCGGACCGGGACTGGATCTACCAGGTCGCCGCGGACATCGAGGGCCACCCGGACAACGTGGCGCCCTGTGTCCACGGCGGTTACACCGTCGCCTTCCGCGACGGCGACTCCTGGGGCGCCGCGCGGCTCACGCCGGACGAGCGGCTGCTGCCAGTGCTGTGCGTGCCCGGGTGGCGGCTGTCCACCGAGCGCGCGCGGGGTCTCCTGCCCGAGACCGTCTCCCACGCGGACGCGGCCTTCAACGCGGGACGCGCCGCGCTGATGACGGCGGCCGTTTGTGGCCAGACCGAATCCCTGTACGCGGCCACCGAGGATCGGCTACATGAGGCGTACCGCGCCCCGGCGATGCCGTGCACCCTCGAACTCATCCGTGACCTGCGTCAACACGAGAAACTCCCGGCGGTGGTCTCCGGCGCGGGTCCCACGGTCCTCGTTCTGTGCTCCGTTCCTGAGGGACGGGCCCAGGAGGATTCGCCGGAAATCATCCGACAGGTTGATTCGATTCGCCGACGGGCGGGTAATGATTGGGACATACGCCCCCTGCACATCGAGCCGGCGGGGGTGCGGACCCCATCTCCCCATCCGTAGCATCTGTGTCGAGGAATAGCCGTGGCCTCTGGTGATGTTAGGCTTGGTGAAGCACCAGATGCCCCGTTGCGGGGCGTGTGCTCATCCGCCACAACGGCTTCCGCGTCCCATACTCCGGCGGTCCGATCTCTCGACCTGTTGGAAGCGGTGGCCCAAGTGTCGATCCAGCGGATTTCCCGCTGTGCCCACGTCTCCCGAGTGCGCTCCTCCGTCATGGTCGGGCGTGTCCTCAGGGTAGACAGGCAAAACCTCCGAGCCACTCGCCCCGACGTCTGGCTGTACCCAGAGCCCGCCGCGATTGGGTAGGGGACCGTTTTCGCCGGTTTCCGACATCCACGTGGGGCACGCCCTACCCGGCCCCTGCCGGTTCGCACCATCGGGCCGGCCGCTCAAGCAATCCGCTGACGGCCGAAGCCCGCTCCTTGGGAAGGACCCTTAGTGAGCGACACCACCGAACTCCGAACGGACGCGGCGGTCGACAGCAAGAAGAGCACCGACGCCTCCTCGGAGGCCGGAGAGGCCACGACCACGCGGCCTCGCGCAGCCTCGCGCGGCACCGGGCTCGCCGCCCAGAAGCTCCCCGAGCTCCAGAAGCTCGCGTCGAGCATGGGCATCACCGGTACGGGGCGCATGCGTAAGAGCGACGTCATCGCCGCGATCGAGGCCAAGCAGGGCGGCCCGGTGGGCGGTCCCGCGTCGGCCAAATCCGGAAAGAAAGCCGACACCGCTCCCAAGGCCGGTAAGGTCGAGGCAACTGACGGCCCGGCCGAATCCCAGTCTCCCGCCAAGTCGGGCACGGACGAGGCACCGCGCAGGAGCGCCGGTGAGCGGTCGTCCGACCAGGCCGTGACCGAGACCCAGGGTGGGAAGGGTGACAAGCCCTCCCGCAACCGCCGCTCGTCCCGCAGGCGCGGCGACGAGTCCGGTGACCAGACCCGCTCGGTGGACGGCACCGACTCCTCTACCTCCGCGAGCAGCGTGACCAAGACATCCAGCACCCCCCAGAAGAACGGCCCCGACTCCGAGGACCGTGACACCAGGTCCGGGCAGGGTCGCGAGCGCCAGCGCAACCGTCGCAACCGCAACCGCGGCGGTGACGACCAGAACGCCAACAACAACTCCGACCGTCAGCAGGGCGGCGGCGGTGGCGGCGGCCAGAACCAGGGCCGCGGCAACAGCGGGAACAACAACAACGACGACGACGACTTCGGTGGCGGACGCCGCCGCGGACGCCGTCGCGACCGCCGGGACCGTCGCGGCGGACGCGGAGGAGGCCAGGAGCCGGAGCCGGTCATCGGTGAGGACGACGTCCTGCTGCCGGTCGCGGGCATCCTGGACATCCTGGACAACTACGCCTTCGTCCGTACCACCGGCTACCTGCCCGGGCAGAGCGACGTCTACGTCTCCCTGGCCCAGGTGCGCAAGCACGGCCTGCGCAAGGGCGACCACATCATCGGTGCGGTCCGCCAGCCCAAGGACGGCGAGCGCCGCGAGAAGTTCAACGCGCTGGTGCGCCTGGACTCGGTCAACGGCATGTCGCCGGACCAGGCCAGGGGTCGGCAGGAGTTCTCCAAGCTGGTGCCGCTCTACCCCCAGGAGCGTCTGCGCCTGGAGACCGAGCCGAACATCCTCACCACGCGCATCATCGACCTCGTCGCGCCCATCGGTAAGGGCCAGCGCGGTCTGATCGTCTCGCCGCCCAAGGCGGGCAAGACGATGGTGATGCAGTCGATCGCCAACGCGATCACCGAGAACAACCCCGAGTGCTACCTGATGGTGATCCTCGTGGACGAGCGTCCCGAGGAAGTCACCGACATGCAGCGCACGGTCAAGGGCGAGGTCATCCACTCGACCTTCGACCGTCCGGCCGAGGACCACACGGTCGTCGCCGACCTGGCGATCGAGCGGGCCAAGCGGCTCGTGGAGATGGGCATGGACGTGGTCGTCCTGCTCGACTCCATCACCCGCCTGGGCCGTGCCTACAACCTGGCCGCCCCCGCCAGCGGACGCATCATGTCCGGTGGTGTGGACTCCACCGCCCTCTACCCGCCGAAGCGCTTCTTCGGTGCGGCCCGCAACATCGAGGGCGGCGGCTCGCTGACCATCCTGGCGACCGCGCTGGTCGAGACCGGCTCGCGCGCCGACGAGGTGATCTTCGAGGAGTTCAAGGGCACCGGCAACATGGAGCTCAAGCTCAACCGGTCCCTGGCGGACAAGCGGATCTTCCCGGCCGTGGACGTGGACGCCTCCAGCACGCGTAAGGAGGAGATCCTGATGTCGCCTGAGGAACTGAACGTCGTCTGGAAGCTCCGCCGGGTGCTGCACGCCCTGGACACGCAGCAGGCGATCGAGCTGCTCCTGGACAAGATGAAGGAGTCCAAGAGCAACGCCGAGTTCCTCATGCAGATCCAGAAGACCACGGTGGGCCCCGAGCGCTCGTGATCGTTCCGGAGCTCCGCGCGACGAGCGCGGGGTGACGGTGTGGCGGCCCCCTCCCCGGGTTCGGGGAGGGGGCCGTTCGTGTGTCCGGGGCCGCGTCCGCGGCGGTGTTTCCGGAGTGCGGAAGCCGATGATCACCAATGTGTCTCGGATCACATTGGGGGGCTGGTGGGTGTTCGTCCGTGAACGTAGGGTCACGCGGGCCAGAGTGCACACCCCCTACCAGGGAGCCGCCTGGATGGACAACCTCGCCCTGCTCAGCCTTCTCGCGCTCACCCCGATCCTGGTCGTCGGAGTCCTGCTCGTCGGGTTCCGCGTCCCCGCCATGTACGCGATGCCCGCCGGATACGTCATCGTGGTCGCGATCGCAGTCCTCTTCTGGCGGACCGAATGGACGGCCGTCGCGGCCTCCACGCTCCAAGGCCTGATCCTCGCCGCGGGCCTGCTCTACATCATCTTCGGCGCGCTGCTCCTGCTCTCCACCCTCACCAGGAGCGGGGCCGTCGCCACCATTCGCCGCACCTTCACCGACATCACCCCCGACCGCCGGATCCAGGCGATCATCATCGGCTGGCTGTTCGGCAGCTTCATCGAGGGGGCCTCCGGGTTCGGCACCCCCGCCGCCGTGGTCGCCCCCCTGATGCTCGCCCTGGGCTTCCCCGCCATGGCCGCCGTCATGGTCGGGATGGTCATCCAGAGCACCTCGGTCAGCTTCGGCGCGGTCGGCACCCCGATCCTCGTCGGTGTCGGAGGCGGCCTGGACGGCGGGGGAGGGGTGGCGGCCCGCGCGTCCGAACTCGGCATGAGCTTCCCCGAGTACGTCACCGAGATCGGCTTCCAGACCGTCCTGCTGCACTCGATCACCGGAACCCTCGTCCCGCTGCTGATCTGCTGCATGCTCTGCGGCTTCTACGGCGAGAACCGGCGCTTCTCCGACGGCCTCGAGGTGTGGAAGTTCGCGCTGTTCAGCGGGCTTGCCCTGACCGTCCCCTCACTCCTGTACAACTACTTCCTCGGTGTCGAGTTCACCAGCCTCCTCGGCGGGCTCACCGGCCTCGTCATCGTCGTGCTGGCCGCGCGCAGGGGCTTCCTCATGCCGAAGAGGGTCTGGGACTTCCCGCCCAGGGAGGACTGGCTGGCCCGTTGGACCGGGCGGATCGAGTCCGGCAACGGCGAGCGGCCGTCCGACACCGGACGTCGCGTCGGGTTCCTCAGCGCGTGGGCCCCCTACCTCCTGGTCGCCGCCCTGCTCGTGGCCACCCGCACCGTGGAGCCGGTCAAGGAGTGGCTGTCGGGCCTCACCGTGGGCGCCGACAACATCCTGGGCACCTCGATCGGGGACTCCGTCGCCCCCCTCTACTCGCCCGGGGCCACGTTCATCCTGGTCTGCCTCGTCACCTACGGACTGCACCGCATGCGGCCCCGGGAGATCGCCGACTCCTGGCGGATGGCCGGTTCCCAGCTCGCCGGGGCCGCCGTCGCCCTGCTCTTCGCCGTCCCCCTGGTACGGGTCTTCATCAACACCGGGTCGGAGTTCGGCACCACCGCCCTGGAGAGCATGCCGCTCACGCTGGCCACCGGGGCCGCCGAACTCGGCGGGCACAACTGGCCGCTGCTGGCACCCTGGATCGGTGCCCTGGGCGCCTTCGTGGCCGGGTCCAACACCGTCTCCAACCTCATGTTCTCCCTGTTCCAGCACTCCACCGCCGAACGCATCGGCGTCCCGCCGGAGAACGTCGTCGCGGCCCAGGCCGCCGGTGGCGCCGCGGGCAACATGATCACCGTGCACAACGTGGTGGCCGCCTCCGCCGTGGTCGGCCTCGCCGGGCGGGAGGGCGACATCCTCCGCCAGACCGTGGTGCCGCTGGCCTACTACCTGCTGATGGCCGGTTCGCTGGCGTACCTGTTCATCCACGGACCTGGAGCCAACGCCGGGCTTCTCATGCTCTGCCTCACCCTCGCGGCCACCGCCGCCACCCTGTGGTGGCTGTGGCGCAACGACCGCCACAAGCCCCTGCCGGGCACGACGAGCGGCTCCCCGCCNGGCACGACGAGCGGCTCGCGGACGCCGAAGGGGGGTCGGGAATAGGTACTGGTCCCGGCATGGTTGATGGTCTGGCAAACTGGTATCAGGGAACGGCCGTCCTCCCGAGGGGGAGTGCACGCCGCCCTCTTACCTGGATCGCCGCGACACCGGTTCGCGCATGGTCAACGAACACCGCCCCACCTCCGACGGTGGTGCGGTCGTCATGCGTCCGGCGGTCGCGCACTAGCAAGGAGACACACATGCAGGCCGAAATCCACCCCGAGTACGTCCCGACCGAGGTGACCTGCACCTGCGGGGCCAAGTTCGTGACGCGCAGCACCGTTACCGAGGGCAAGATCCGCGCCGACGTGTGCTCCGCGTGCCACCCCTTCTACACCGGCAAGCAGAAGATCCTCGACACCGGTGGCCGGGTCGCCCGCTTCGAGAAGCGCTTCGGCAAGCGCAGCTAGCGCTGCCCGTCGCCCGGCGGTGCCGCCCCTCCCAGGAGCGGGCGGCGCCACCGGGCATCCAGGCGGTTCCCCGTACGGGGGAGACGGACAGGGCGAGCGACAAGACGGGAACGTGGGAAAGTGAAGCTGGACGACCTCCTTGGGGAGTACTACGAGCTGGAACAGCAGCTCGCCGACCCCGAGGTGCACGCCAACCAGGCCAAGGCGCGCACGCTGGGCAAGCGCTACTCACAGCTCACCCCGATCATCGAGGCCTACCGTCAGCTCAAGGAGGTCGAGAACGATATCGACGCCGCCCGTGAGCTGGCCGCCGAGGACTCCTCCTTCGCGGAGGAGGCCGACCGCCTGACGGAGGAGGCCGAGCAGCTCACCGAGCGCCTGCGCGTCCTCCTCGTCCCGCGCGACCCCGCCGACGACAAGAACCTCATCATGGAGGTCAAGGCCGGCGAGGGCGGCGAGGAGTCCGCCCTGTTCGCGGGAGACCTGGTCCGCATGTACCTGCGCTACGCCGAGCGCCAGGGGTGGAAGACCGAGGTCATCGACGCCACCCACTCCGACCTGGGCGGGTACAAGGACATCACGATCGCCTTCAAGAACAGGGGCACCCCCGAGCCCGGCTCCGGCGTGTGGCCCATGCTCAAGTTCGAGGGCGGCGTCCACCGGGTCCAGCGCGTCCCGGTCACCGAGTCCCAGGGGCGCATCCACACCTCCGCCGCCGGTGTCCTCGTGGTCCCCGAGGCCGAGGAGATCGAGATCGTCATCAACGACAACGATCTGCGGATCGACGTCTACCGCTCCTCCGGGCCCGGCGGGCAGAGCGTCAACACCACCGACTCCGCCGTCCGGATCACCCACCTGCCGACCGGCATCGTGGCCTCCTGCCAGAACGAGAAGAGCCAGCTCCAGAACAAGGAGCAGGCCATGCGCATCCTGCGTGCCCGCATCTTCGCCGAGGCCCAGGCCAGCGCGGACGCCGAGGCCTCCGCCGAGCGCAAGAGCCAGGTCCGCACCGTGGACCGCTCCGAGCGCGTGCGCACCTACAATTTCCCGGAGAACCGCATCTCCGACCATCGCGTCGGCTACAAGGCCTACAACCTCGACCAGGTCCTCGACGGGGAACTGGACGGGGTCGTCAAGGCCCTGGTGGACGCGGACACCAAGGAGAGGCTCGAAGCCGCCCAATCATGAACTTCCTGCTCGACGAGGTCGCCCGCGCCACACTGAGGCTCGCGGAGGCGGGTGTGGCCTCACCCCGTACGGACGCCGAGGAACTCGCGGCGTTCGTGCACGGTGTCCGTCGAGGGGAACTCCACGCCGTCTCCGACGCCGACTTCGACGCGCGCTACTGGGAGTGCGTTTCCCGCAGGGAGGCGCGCGAACCCCTCCAGCACATCACCGGCCGCGCCTACTTCCGCTACCTGGAGCTCCAGGTGGGGCCGGGGGTCTTCGTGCCACGTCCGGAGACCGAGATCATGGTCGACTGGGCCATCGAGACCCTGCGTGCCATGGACGTGGCCGACCCCCTCGTCGTGGACCTCGGCTCCGGCTCCGGCGCCATCGCGATCTCCATCGCCCAGGAGGTCCCCCGTTCCCGGGTGCACACCGTGGAGATCGACCCCGGCGCCCTGGCGTGGACCCGCCGCAACATCGAGGCCACCGGGCACACCGACCGCGTCACCTCCCACGAGGGCGACATGCGCACGGCTCTGCCCGAGCTCAACGGCCGCGTCGACCTCCTCATCAGCAACCCGCCCTACGTCCCCACGCAGGAGGCGGGCCTGATCCCGCCCGAGGTGCGCGACTACGACCCCGCGCCCGCGTTGTGGTCCGGCGAGGACGGGCTGGACATGATCCGCGAACTCGAGGCGGTCGGCCGCAGGCTGCTCCGCCCCGGCGGCGCCATGGCCGTGGAACACCACGACGGCCAGGGCATCGACATCCCCCGACTGTTCCCCGAGGACCGGGGCTGGCGCGACGTCCTCAACCGCAAGGACATGGCCCGGCGCGACCGCTTCGTGGTCATGCGCCGCGCCGACGGCGACGGTTAGTCCCCGTGCCCGCCGAACCACACCCCCCATCCCCACCGCAGGACCGGCAACCAGGTCCGGTCGACCGAGATTGAGGTGAACGCTGGTGAGCCGCATCTACGACTGCGCGGACGAGACCGCCCGCAAGGACGGCATCGCCGACGCCGCGTCCGCGGTACGCCGAGGCGAACTCGTGGTGCTGCCCACGGACACCGTGTACGGCATCGGCACCGACGCCTTCAGCCCGAAGGCCGTGGCGGGCCTCCTGGAGGCCAAGGGCCGGGGGCGGGACATGCCGCCGCCGGTCCTGGTGGGCTCCATGCGCGCGGCCACCGCGCTCATCGAGGACCTGGGCAACCACGGCCGGGACCTCATGGAGGAGTTCTGGCCCGGCCCGCTCACGCTGGTGTGCACCGCCACCCCCAGTCTCTCCTGGGACCTGGGCGACACCAAGGGCACCGTCGCCGTGCGGATGCCGATGGACCCGGTCGCGCTGGAACTGCTCAAGGAGACCGGGCCCATGGCGGTGAGCAGCGCCAACAAGTCCGGTCAGCCCGCCGCCGCCACGGCGGAGGACGCGATCGAGCAGCTTGGCGACGAGGTCGCGGTGTACCTGGACGGCGGTGAGGCGGAGAGCCCGGTGGCCTCGACCATCGTCGATCTCACGTACGCGGTCCCCCGGGTGCTGCGCTCAGGGGCGATCTCCATCGAGCAGTTGCGCTCGGTGTGCGGCACCGTGATCGGGGAGCTGCGCAAGGGCCGGACCAAGCCGAAGGCACAGGCGGAGCCCGAACCCGGAACCGAGGCGGCGGCCGAACCGCCGGAGGCCGGGACCACCGAGCCGGAGGCCGAAGCCTCCAAGGACACCGACCGCTCCGAGAGCTAGAGGATCAGGCAGTGCGGGAGTACGCGCTCACCTTCGTCATCGCCGCCGCGGTGACCTACCTGCTGGTCCCGCTGGTACGCCGACTGGCGATCGCCTTCGGCGCCGCGCCCCCGGTGCGCGACCGCGACGTGCACACCGAACCCATTCCGCGGCTGGGCGGACTGGCGATCTACGGGGGTTTCGCGGCCGCGCTGCTCATCTCGGCGCAGCTGCCGCACCTCCAGAACGTCTTCGTCGCCAAGACGTGGATCGGTCTGCTGCTGGCGGGCGGACTCATCACGGTCATCGGCGTCATCGACGACCGGTGGGGGATGGACGCGCTCAGCAAGCTGGCCGGTCAGGTCGCGGCCGCGGGCATCCTCGTCTGGCAGGGCGTCCAGCTGCTCTGGCTGCCCCTGCCGGGTACCCAGCTGTCACTGGGGCCGTGGCTCGGGGCGATGGTCTCCATCCTGCTCATCGTGGTGACCATCAACGCGGTCAACTTCGCGGACGGTCTGGACGGGCTCGCGGCGGGCATCGTCGGCATCTCGTCGCTGGCCTTCTTCGCGTACTACTACGTGGTTGCGGTGGAGCAGGGATTCGTCCGTCAGTCCTATCCGGCGATGATCGCCATCATCCTTGCCGGGACCTGCGTGGGTTTCCTCTTCCACAACTTCCACCCGGCCCGGGTGTTCATGGGCGACACGGGCTCGATGCTGCTCGGCCTGCTGCTGACCTCGATCACCATCACGGTCACCGGCCAGTTCGACGCCAACACCGCGAGGGAGGAGTTCAGCTCCTCGGGTCTGGTGGTCTTCCTGCCGATCGCGCTGCCGCTGCTGGTGATCGCGCTACCCCTGGCTGACCTCGTCCTGGCCGTGCTGCGTCGGACGCTGGCGGGCAAGTCCCCGTTCGCCCCGGACCGGGGACACCTCCACCACCGGCTCCTCGACATGGGGCACACGCACACGCGCGCGGTGCTGCTCATGTACCTGTGGGCGGGGATCGTGGCCTTCGCCGCAGTCTCCCTGTCCATCTTCGACTCGGCCCTCATCGTCCTGACGGTCACGGTGCTGGTCGCCACCTGTGCCGTCGGTCTCATCGCGCTGCCGCGTCTGCGCCGCCGCGGCCTGCTGCCGTGGGACCGGGGGAACAGGCCCTCCGCGAAGGCAGATCACCATCGGTCAACCGATGGATAAATGCGGGGTCACGTTCGGGACCGAGGTCCCGACAGCCGTTCCGAATGTGCGCTGGTGTGAAGCTCGCGGCAAGTGTGGGCAAGGTGACACAAGTTCCGAAGGGGCCGCCGAACGGGGCTTTCGCGAGGCGTTAAGACCGCGTTAAGGGCACCCTGGATTTGGCACCAAAAACCTTGTGATAGCTTTCACGAGCAGGTACTCACTGAACCCCACGGAGCTTCGTCATGCAGGAACACGACGCCCGGATTCTCCGCGGCGCCGCGCTTCCGAGCGCCGCGTGCGGGGTCCTGGCCATCGCGGTCTCGGGCCTTCTCGCGGGAGCGGCCGGAGCTCTCAGTTCGGCCCTGGCGGTCGGCATCATCCTCGCCTGTTTCGGGCTGGGGCAGTGGGCGGTCATGATGGTCACCCGGAGGAACAGGGACCTGTTCCTCGCCGCGAACCTGCTCGGTTTCGTCGTCAAGATGGCGCTGCTGGGCATTCTGTTGGTGACCCTGGGCCGGAGCCCCCTCATCACGGACCTCAGTAGCAACGCCTTCGTCTACAGCGCGTTGGCCGTCGTACTGGCCTGGCTGGGTGGGCAGACCTGGGCCACTTCCAGGGCGAAGATCCTTCACGTGGACCCGAGCGAGAGCTCGGAGAACACGTGATGGGGTGCCCCGCCGCGACCCGCCGGAACGGGCGTAATAACCTGTTCCAGGGTAGCCGGGCTGCCAAGTCCGAGCCGAGCCCCACATGCTATATTCCGGAGCGAGATGAGCAGCGAACCAGCCAGGAAGAAGGGCTCCAGTGCGCCTCCAGCACCGCGAGAGTCCGACGGTTGGGCGCTCTTCTCCACTCTGCTCGCGGGTGTGCTTGTGTGGAGTGCGATCGGCTGGGGTGCGGACAGGCTCCTGGGATTCCAGGCCCTCTTCCTGCCCATCGGGGCCGTTCTCGGCATGGTCGGCTCGATCTATCTGATCGTCGCCAAGACACGCCACCTCTGAGCTCCCCGCAGTTCCGCGTCGCCCATCTCGCGACGACGCTTGCAGTCACAACCATCAACGAGGCTTTCTTGCGTCACGACGAAAGGATTCGCCGTGAGTGCTGACGTGCGCATTCTCGCGGCCGAACCGGGTTGCCATCTCTTCGGCGACAACGGTTGCGGGTTCACGGCCCCCACTATCGGGATGTTCTTCCCCGAACCGTGGTTCGCCAACATCCCCGGCAGCGCGGGCATCGACCTGTACCTGGTTCTGTTGCTCGTCGCGGTCGGTGCCGTCCTGCTTCTGTGGTCGTGGTTCAGCAGGAAGCTGAGCCTCGTCCCCGGCCGCAGGCAGAGTGTCGGCGAGCTGCTCATCCTGTTCATCCGGGACAACATCACCCGGCCGACCATGGGTGAGAAGGGTGACAAGTTCATCCCGTTCATGACGGGCATCTTCTCGCTCATCCTGGCCATGAACTTCACCGGCCTGATCCCGGGCATGCTCCCGGTCAACAGCAACCTCGCCTTCACGGTGATGTTCGCGCTCACGATCTACGTGATGACGATCGTGATCGGCATCAAGCACCAGGGCGGCTGGGGCTACTTCCGGAACCAGATCTTCCCCCCGGGCATGCCCAAGTGGATCTACGTCCTGGTCACCCCGATCGAGATCCTCTCGGTCTTCCTCATCCGCCCGGTGACGCACGCCCTGCGTCTGTTCGCGACCATGTTCGCGGGCAGCCTGCTGCTGGCCGTGTTCGCCTACGGCGGCTGGTACATGCTCAACCTGACGGCGGAGCCGATGCTCGCCGCGGTCTCCGTGTTCTACTCCGGTGCCGCGCTGCTCGGGTACATCGCCTTCTTCGTCTTCGAGATCGCGATCATGCTGATCCAGGCCTTCGTGTTCACGCTGCTCGCGAGCCTGTACCTCAACCAGTCGCTCGAAGCGGCTCACTAAAGACCCCCTCCACGTTCCCCCGATCCCCTGATCGGACCAGGACGCGGAGTGCTGAAGACCCGTCCAAACCGGCGAACTGACCAATCGCAGAACGCGACGCCGGACGTCGAGTAAAGGGAAACACCATGGACATCGCTGCGATCACCGGCAACATCAACACCATCGGTTACGGCATCAGCGTCATCGGCGCCGGTATCGGTGTCGGTATCGTCTTCGGTCTCGGTATGCAGGCCATCGCCCGCCAGCCCGAGGCCCGCGGCCCGCTCCAGACCAACATCTACCTCGGCTTCGCCCTCATCGAGGCCCTGGCCATCCTGGGCTTCGTTCTCGCCTTCGCGGCTCCCGGCGCCTAGTCGGAATCGCCAACCGTTTTCTGATGGCAACTGACGCGAAGGAGGGCTGACCATGCTGTTGGAGTTGGCAGCCGAACCAAACATTCTGCGGATCGACTGGGTGAAGTTCACCTTCGGCGCGATCGCGCTCGCCGTGGTCTACTTCTTTGTGGTCCGCAAGTCGGTCCCCAAGGTCATGAAGGTCCTCGACGAGCGTCACGACGCCATCGAGGGCGGCATCGAGCGGGCCAAGAAGGCCGAGGCCGAGGCCGAGGAGATCCGCCAGCAGTACCGCGAGAAGCTCGAAGAGTCGCACCGCGAGTACGCGCAGGAGCTCGAGAAGGCCAAGGAGCAGCGCGCGGCGATCATCGCCGAGGCTCGCGAGGAGGCCCAGGTCGAGGCCCAGCGCATCATCGAGTCCGCCAAGGCGCAGATCGAGGCGGACCGGCAGCAGGCCTTCGTCCAGCTCCGCGGTGAGATCGGCACCCTGTCCACCGAGCTCGCGAGCCGCATCGTCGGCGAGACGCTCAGTGACAGCGCCGCTCAGACGCGGGTGGTGGACCGGTTCCTGGAGGAGCTGGGCCAGGACGAGAGCGCGAAGCAAGCCGAGGTGCGCTGATGCGTGGTATCAGCCGTAACTCCCTGGCTGAGGCGATCCGGCGCCTGGACGAGAACGTCCTGGCGTCGGCCGGCGCCGGGAACGCGGTCTCGCTGGGCGGCGAGCTCTTCGAGGTCGTCGCCCTGGTCAGCGGTGAGCACTCGCTCCGCCGCTGGCTCGCGGACCAGGCCAACGACCCCGAGAAGAAGACCGCCCTGATCGGTCAGATCCTCGAGGGCAAGGTCTCGCCGTCCACGGTCATCGTGGTCAGCGACGTCGTCTCGCAGCCGTGGTCCACCGGGCGCGACATGCTGGACGCCCTGGAGCGGACGGCGGTCTACGCGACCGTCGCCTCCGTCGAGGGCACCCGGCTGGACGAGCTCGAGGACGAGCTGTTCCGCTTCCAGCGGATCGTCGTCGCGGAGCCCGAGCTGCGTTCGGCCCTCACCCGTGAGGGTGTGGCCGACGCCCACCTGAACGCGCTGATCGAGAACCTGCTCTCGGGCAAGGTGAGCGCCGCGACGCTGGCTCTGGTCAGCCAGGCGGTCACCCACCCCCGGGGTCGTACCCTGGAGCAGGCGCTCGACAACTTCGGACAACTGGTGGCCGAGCGCGCGAAGCGCTTCATCGCCGTCGTCCGTACCGCCCACGCCCTGACCGAGACCCAGCAGACGCGCCTGCGCACCCTGCTGAGCCGCAAGTACGGCCGTGAGATCCACCTGAACATCGAGGTCGCCCCGGAAATCCTGGGTGGACTCTCCATCCAGGTGGGCGACGAGGTCATCGACGGCACGATCGCCGGGCGCATCGCTGAGGTCCAGCGCCGCCTGGCCGGCTGACGCGAAGACAAGCAAGCACGCACGGCGCCGGCCCGGCGCCATTTGAGAGCAAGGACAACGTAGAGATGGCGGAGCTGACGATCCGGCCGGATGAGATCCGGGACGCGCTACAGCGCTTCGTCCAGTCGTACGAGCCTGACGCCACCCGCGCTGAAGAGGTCGGTACCGTCACCTACTCCGGTGACGGCATCGCCCGCGTCGGTGGCCTTCCCTCGGCGATGGCGAACGAGCTGCTGGAGTTCGAGGACGGCACACTGGGCATGGCCCAGAACCTTGAGATCGGCGAGATCGGTGTCGTGGTGCTGGGTGACTTCACCGGTATCGAGGAGGGGCAGAAGGTGCGTCGCACCGGCAAGCTCCTGTCGGTCCCGGTGGGCGACAACTTCCTCGGCCGTGTGGTGGACCCCCTGGGTAGCCCCATCGACGGCAAGGGCGAGATCGAGACGAGCCAGACCCGCGAGCTTGAGCTCCAGGCCGCGACGGTCATGGAGCGCCAGCCCGTCGGCGAGCCGCTCCAGACCGGTATCAAGTCGATCGACACGATGACCCCGGTCGGCCGTGGCCAGCGCCAGCTGGTCATCGGTGACCGGCAGACCGGCAAGACCGCGATCGGTATCGACGCGATCATCAACCAGAAGGCGAACTGGGAGACCGGCGACCCCACGAAGCAGGTGCGCTGCATCTACGTCGCGGTGGGTCAGAAGGGCTCGACCATCGCCAGCGTGCGCGGCGCCCTCGAAGAGGCCGGCGCGATGGAGTACACCACCATCGTGGCCTCCCCGGCGTCCGACCCGGCCGGCTTCAAGTACCTCTCCCCGTACACCGGTTCCGCCCTCGGGCAGCACTGGATGTACGAGGGCAAGCACGTCCTCATCGTCTTCGACGACCTGACCAAGCAGGCCGAGGCCTACCGCGCGGTCTCCCTCCTGCTGCGCCGCCCGCCGGGGCGTGAGGCCTACCCGGGTGACGTCTTCTACCTCCACTCCCGTCTCCTGGAGCGTTGCGCCAAGCTCTCCGACGAGCTGGGTGCGGGCTCGATGACGGCTCTGCCGATCATCGAGACCAAGGCGGGCGACGTCTCGGCGTACATCCCCACCAACGTCATCTCCATCACCGACGGTCAGGTCTTCCTGAACTCGGACCTGTTCAACCAGGGCCAGCGTCCGGCGATCGACGTCGGTGTGTCCGTCTCCCGTGTCGGTGGCGCGGCCCAGACCAAGGCCACCAAGAAGGTGTCCGGCACGCTGCGTCTGAGCCTGGCCCAGTACCGCGAGCTGGAGGCGTTCTCCGCCTTCGGTTCGGACCTGGACGCCGTCTCCAAGCAGCAGCTGGAGCGCGGTGCGCGGATGATGGAGCTGCTCAAGCAGGGGCAGTACTCGCCGTTCTCCATGGAGAAGACGGTCGTCTCGATCTGGATGGGTAACACCGGCCTGATCGACGAGGTCCCGGTCGAGGACGTCCGCCGCTTCGAGGAGGACTTCCTGTCCTACCTGGACCGCGAGCACAAGGCCGTTCTCGACACGATCCGGGACACCGGCAAGTTCGAGGACGACAGCCAGAAGACGCTCCAGGCCGCCATCGAGAAGTTCAAGGTGAGCTTCCAGACCTCCGCCGGTACCCTCCTGGGCACCGAGGCGGAGACCGAGGCGCTCGCCGAGGAGAAGGTCGGCCAGGAGACCATCAAGGTCGCCAAGGGCGGGAAGTAACCCATGGGTGCACAGCTTCGCGTCTATCGCCGGAGGATCCGAGCGACGAAGGCGACGGCGAAGATCACCCGTGCGATGGAGCTGATCGCCGCCACGCGCATCACCAAGGCGCAGCGCGCGGCCGAGGCTGCCGGACCCTACGCACGGGAGATCACGCGGGCGGTGTCTGCCCTGGCCAGCCGGGTGACCGATCACCCGCTGCTGACCGAGGCCGAGAACCCCACCCGTGCGGCCGTCCTGGTCGTCACCAGTGACAAGGGTCTGGCCGGCGCCTTCTCGACCAACGTCATCAAGGAGGCCGAGGCCCTCACCCAGCTCCTGCGGGAGCAGGGCAAGGAGGTCCTCACCTACATGGTGGGCCGCAAGGGTGCGGCCTTCTACAAGTTCCGCGACCGCCCGGTCGAGGAGTCCTGGGAAGGCATCACCGAGCGTCCGACCTACGCGCACGCCCAGGAGATCGGCACCGCTCTCATGGAGCGGTTCTCCCAGGACACCGCCGAGGGCGGTGTCGACGAGATCCACGTCATCTCCACGGAGTTCGTGTCGATGCTGACCCAGCGGGCGGGGGCGGTCCGCGCCCTCCCGCTGGAGGTGGAAGAGGTCGACGCAGAGGAGCTCGAGCAGAGCGTCGGTAGCGAGGCCCTGCCGCTCTACGAGTTCGAGCCCTCCGCGGAGGAGGTCCTGGACCAGCTGCTCCCGCAGTACGTGGTCAACCGGATCTACGCGTCCCTCCTGGAGTCGGCCGCCTCCCAGCAGGCGTCCCGTCGGGCGGCCATGAAGGCCGCGACCGACAACGCGGAAGAACTCGTCAAGAACCTGACCAGCCTGGCCAACCAGGCTCGTCAGGCCGAGATCACCAATGAGATCAGTGAGATTGTCGGCGGTGCCGATGCGCTCTCTGGGTCCAGCGCGGGAAGTGAGTAACAGAAGTGACTGCGACAGTTGAAGGTACGGCCGGCGCTGGCACCGCCACCGGCCGCATCGCCCGGGTCACCGGCCCGGTCGTCGACGTGGAGTTCCCCGTCGGCTCCCTGCCCGGCATCTACAACGCCCTGCACACCGACGTGAGCATCGGTGGCACGGAGAAGGTCGTGACCCTGGAGGTCGCCCAGCACCTGGGTGACAACCTGGTCCGCGCCATCTCCCTGGCCCCGCAGGACGGCATGGTCCGTGGCGCCGAGGTCCGCGACACCGGAGCGCCCATCAGCGTGCCCGTCGGCGACGTCGTCAAGGGCCACGTGTTCAACACCCTGGGCGAGTCCATGGACGTGCCCACGGCCGAGCTCGGCGTGACCGAGCGCTGGCCGATCCACCGCAAGGCCCCGGCCTTCGACCAGCTCGAGTCCAAGACCGAGATGATGGTCACGGGCATCAAGGTGATCGACCTGCTCACCCCGTACGTGCGCGGTGGGAAGATCGGCCTCTTCGGTGGCGCGGGTGTGGGCAAGACGGTGCTCATCCAGGAGATGATCACCCGTATCGCCCGTAACTTCGGTGGTGTGTCCGTGTTCGCCGGTGTCGGTGAGCGCACCCGTGAGGGTACGGACCTCTTCCTGGAGATGGACGAGATGGGCGTCCTCCCGGACACCGCGCTCGTCTTCGGCCAGATGGACGAGCCGCCCGGCACCCGTCTGCGCGTGGCCCTCTCGGCTCTGACGATGGCGGAGTACTTCCGTGACGTCCAGGGTCAGGACGTGCTGCTCTTCATCGACAACATCTTCCGTTTCACCCAGGCGGGTATGGAGGTCTCCACGCTGCTGGGCCGCATGCCCTCGGCCGTGGGTTACCAGCCCAACCTGGCCGACGAGATGGGTCAGCTCCAGGAGCGGATCACCTCGACCCGTGGTCACTCGATCACCTCGATGCAGGCGATCTACGTTCCCGCGGACGACTACACCGACCCGGCGCCGGCGACCACCTTCGCCCACCTGGACGCGACGACCGAGCTCTCCCGCCCGATCTCGCAGAAGGGTATCTACCCGGCGGTCGACCCGCTGGCCTCCACCTCCCGCATCCTGGACCCGCAGTACGTGGGCGAGGAGCACTACCAGGTGGCCCAGCGCGTCAAGGAGATCCTCCAGCGCAACAACGACCTCCAGGACCAGATCGCCATCCTCGGTATGGACGAGCTGTCCGAAGAGGACAAGATCATCGTCAACCGGGCTCGTCGCCTGGAGCGCTTCCTCTCGCAGAACATGTTCGTGGCCGAGAAGTTCACCGGCACCCCGGGTGTGTTCGTTCCGCTTGAGGAGACCATCGCGTCCTTCAAGGGTCTGTGTGACGGCGAGTACGACCACCTTCCCGAGCAGGCCTTCCTCGATGTCGGCAACATCGACATGGTCGTGGAGAAGGCCAAGAAGCTGCAGGAAGGCTAGTACTGCGCGTCAGTGTCCCCCCGCTCTGAGAGCGGAGGGCGACGGGCGGGGCTAGACCCGAGGCGGGGCCGAGTATCCATTCGTACTCGGCCCCGCCGAACCCACCCGCTAGCCGAGGAGTTTGTGGCAGTGTCGAAGAAGCTTTTCGTCGAGATCGTCTCTCCGGACCGCGAGGTCTGGGCGGGCGAGGGCGACATGGTCATCGCGAAGACCGTCGAGGGCGAGATCGGCGTCCAGCCCGGGCACGTCCCGGTGCTGTCGCTTCTGGCCGAGGACGCGGTCGTTCGCGTTCTGGGCGCGCGTGAGACCGGCGAGATCCGGGCCGCCGCCCACGGTGGGTTCGTCTCGGTTTCGGGTGAGGGCCGTATCTCGATCCTCGCCGAGACCGCCGAGCTCGCCGAGGACATCGATGTGGACCGTGCGCGCCAGGCGCTGAAGGACGCGGGCGAGTCCGGGGACAACCCGGCCGCCGCCCGTGCCCGCAGCCGCCTGCGTGCTGCTGGCGAGGAAGTCGCCTAGCGAAGCCGGGAGGCGACGAGACGTGGGTGTGGCACCGCTTCAGGGAACGCCGTGGTTGGAGTCCTTGTTGTGGGTGGTCCTCGCCGTCGTCCTGCTCGTCGTGCTGGTGCTCGGCACCGGTTGGATGCGACGGTTCGTGCTGCTGCGCAGCGGCGGGGCCGTCGAGTGTTACCTGCGTGCGCGTGGGGGGAAGGGACGTCGGGGCTCCTGGCGGATCGGCTTCGGCCGTTACGGCTCGGGTGACCTCGGGTGGTTCCCCGTCCTCTCCCTCAGACCGCGGCCGACAGTGCGACTGTCGCGCCGCGGTCTCGTCGTTGTGGGGCGTCGTGCCCCCGGAGCCGAGGACGCGCCCCTGCCCGCTGATGTCACGGTCCTGGAGGTCGGCTGGGCGGGCGCGGACGGCAGCGACCCCAGTGAGGCCGCCCTGGAGGTCGCGATGGGTGAGAGCGCGCTCACCGGGTTCCTGTCCTGGATCGAGTCCATGCCCCCCGGCACCCAGTGGCAGGCCTGACCGCCGCGCGGCGGGAGCCCTGAGGTTCACAGGGGCGGTCCCCGTGTGTTTGCATGGGCCCATGAGTACCATCGTGGCTTTCTCAGTGTCCCCGCTCGGTAGCGGCGAGTCCGTCGCCCCGGCCGTGGCCCGTGCCGTCAGGGTCGTGCGTGAGAGCGGGCTGCCCAACGAGACCTCCGCCATGTTCACCACCGTCGAGGGCGAGTGGGACGAGGTCATGGACGTCGTCAAGCGCGCCGTGGAGGCCGCCGGTGAGGGGGCCGGGCGGGTGAGCCTGACTCTGAAGGCGGACGTCCGTGAAGGCGTGACCGACGGCCTGCACACCAAGGTGGAGGCTGTCGAGCGCGAACTCGGCGACCTCGACTGACGTCCCTCCCGGCACCCCCGTCAGGTGCCGGAAGGTTCGAGGGGTCAGCTCACCGGTCACGGCGTCGTCCCCCGTGCCGGGACCTCTCACGTCCCTGGTGAACGGCGGACCCACGACGACGGACCCGGGACCGCCGAGACGAGGCCGCGGGGCCCGGCTCGACCGTCCGCGTGCCGCTGCCTCCTGCTGGGAACCCACGCACGAGGCCTGGCGGCATGTGGGACGGCCACGACTCCCTGTCGTGGAACAGTCGCGTTCACACGGGGGAGACGGAGGGCGGGCGAAGGCCGCCGATCGGCTTCTCGCCCGTCCGGGTTCCCTAGCGTTCGCCGCCCGGCTTCCACAGGACCTCGTCGCCGTCTCCGGCAACGTGGCGGCCGAGGATGAACAGCAGGTCCGAGAGGCGGTTCAGGTACTGCGCCGTGAGCGGGTTGACGCTGTCCCCGTGCTCCTCGATGGCCGCCCACACCGAGCGTTCGGCGCGGCGGACCACGATGCGGGCCGTGTGCACCAGGGCAACGGTGGGCGAGCCGCCGGGCAGGATGAAGCTGCGCAGGGTCGGCAGGTTCGCGTTGTAGGCGTCGCAGGCCTCCTCCAGCCGGGTGACGTACTCCGGCAGGACCCGCAGCGGCGGGTACGCGGGGTCGGGCACGATCGGTGTGGACAGGTCCGCGCCGAGGTCGAAGAGTTCGTTCTGCACGCGCAGCAGGAGGACGCGCACGTCCTCGGGGAGGTCGCCCAGGGACAGCGCCACACCGATCGCCGCGTTGGCCTCCTCGGCGTCCGCGTAGCCGACCAGGCGGGTGTCGTTCTTGGAGGTCCTGCTCATGTCGCCGAGCGCCGTCGTGCCGGCGTCACCGGTACGCGTGTAGATCTTCGACAGTACGACCGGTTTGTCCGTGTCCCTTGTGCTCATGTCCCTCAGCCTAGGCGAGGGCGTGGAACAGGGCCCGTGGTGGGGTCTGAGCACGGGCGAGTCACGGAGGATAACTGTTCAGTATCGGGGGGCGAAGGTGACATGGCTCACTGATACCTTGAGGCACGAGGGAGCTACACACGGTAGTTTCCGGCGGTGTTCACGCGCGGACACCCGGGCGGGACCGAGGGGGGTCGCCCGGACGACCGTACGAGGGGGAGACGCCGCGAGGGGCGGGTGGCGTGGAACCGGGGGGTTCACGCCACCCGCCCTCCAGCTTCCCGGATCAGCGGTGGATCACGTGTCTAGCGGATCCAGGCGTCCCCCTTGCGGGGCAGGTCCACCGTCACGGCGGACATCGACAGCACGCCGTTGACCGGGAGAGTGCTCTCGGCGAAGAACTCCACACCGTGCGCGCCCGCTGCCGACAGCTCGGCCACCGACTCCCAGTTGACGTTCTCCAGGGTGTCGTCGGCCGTGTGGTAGTACGGGTCGAACGCCTCGCCCGCCGTGCCGCCGTACCACTCCGCCTGCTCCTGCGACTTCACGCCGTCCGCACCACTGAACAGGCCACCGGAGGGCACACCCGCCTGCATGAAGCCGAAGTAGTCGCTGCGGCCGCTGAGCACACCCGGCTCGCTGACCTGGCCCTGAGCCCCGAAGTAGTCCTCGAAGACCTTCGCGATGGCACCGGAGCCGGAGGGGGCGCCGCCGGACTCCGGCAGCTCCATCCGGCCGTCGAGCACGAACCGGCCGTAGTTGTGCGAACCGATCATGTCGAAGTTCAGGTAGAGCGCGAGGTCGTCGAGCTCCCCTTCGTCCAGACCGGCGACGTACTCGCTGGAACCGACCAGGCCGGACTCCTCGGTGCCCCAGAAGGCGAAGCGGACCTGGTTGTTCGGGTCGGGCTGTTCGGCCAGCCGGATCGCGGTCTCCAGCAGGAAGGCGGTGCCGCTTCCGTTGTCGTTGATGGCGGGGCCCTCCTCGACACCGTCGAGGTGGGCACCCACGACCACCACGTTGTCGTCCCGGCCGCCGGGAGTCTGCGCGAGCACGCTGTAGGAGCTCTCCTGGCGGACCTCGGCGTCCACGGTGACCTGGAGCTCCAGGTCCGGGATCGACAACAGGTCCGCGCCTGCCAGGCCGGAGACGCCGACGGCCGGGATGGCGGAGGGTTCGCTCACGGTGCCGAGGAAGACCTCGTCCTCGTTGTTGACCACCAGGGCCGCCGAGGCACCCGCGTCGGCGGAGTTGGTGACCTTGTCCTCGAACGGGCAGCTGCCGCGCACCGTGATGGCGACGGCGCCCTCGGGGAAGTCCGCGAAGTCGTCCGGGGAGCAGCCGCTCGCCGCGCTGTCGGGGGCGACCGCGACGGCGGGGGCGGACACGTCGCCGGAGCCCGAGTAGCTCATGGTGACGAAGTCCTGGTCGAGCTCGTACGGGTGCTGCTTCGGCGCGGTCTGCGCGAGCACGGCGGGCGTGTTCTCTCGCCAGGCCTCGTAGTCGTACTCGTGGCGGTAGGGCTCGTACCCCGCCCGCTTGAGCTGGTCCTCGACGTACAGGGCGGCCACGTCGTACCCGGGGGTGCCGCTGGCGCGGTTGCCTCCGTTGTAGCGGGCGATGGTGTCGAGGTTGGCCATGTGGGCCTCGATCGCCTCCGCCGACACGAGGTCGGGGAGCGCGGCCCGGTCCGCGTGGGCCGGTGCGCCCGCCAGGGTGCCCGCGGTCATCATGAGGGCGGCGAGACCGGCGGTGACGGCGGTGCTCCGCCTGGGGGAGGGAGGCGCGGCCGCTGTGTCGCGCGGGCTCCCATGGGTTGTCGGTTGCACGGACTTCCTCCGGTTCACGGGGGCCCATCGTGCCGTGGTGTGGGGGATGGACACCTGGGGTGGGCGAGGTACCGGAGAAGCCTCGCAGGAGGTTCCGGTCGCGGCAAGACATGGCGCGGGACATTGCCACAATCAGCCACAGACCTTACGGGAAGGTGCGCACTGTGATTTGATGGACGGCCCGAAGCGCCCGGGTCGTCGAGGTGAAGCGGCGTCACGAGACGCGGGACGGGCCCACGGCCCGCCCGGTCAGCCCTCGACCCCTTCGCCCTCCTGGTGCTTGCGCGCCCGGTAACTGACCCCGACGCCGCCCATCAGGGCGACGCCCCGGATGTGCACGATCGGGGCGCCCGGCTCCACCACGCTGGGGGTGTCGCCCTCGATCCCGAAGCCACCCATGATCGGTAGGCCGTGGACCCGCACCTGGATGTCGTCGGGGACGATGATGCCGATGCCGCCCATGACCGCGCCGATCCAGACGGTGGTCTCGCGCTCGGTGAACCGGGCCTCCCTCAGGTCGAGTTCGACCCCGCCCATGGTGGCCACGGCGAAGAACCGGCGGGGGAGCACCCAGTTGCCGGAGCGGTCGGCACCGCCCAGGAGGGCGATCGCGGCGTGACTGGTGGCGGGCTGGTCGCCGATCCGGCTCGCGCCGTACACGGGACGCGGCGAGCGGAAGTCGGCCGGTGCCGGGAGACGGGCGGCCGCAGCACCGGAACCGGGCAGGTCCTCGGTGAGGGGGACCAGTTCGCCGACGGTCTTGGCGCGGTACACCGCGTCCAGCCGGTCGCTGTGTTCGTCGGGGTCCAGGCGCCCCTCGGCGAGGGCCTCCCGGAGCAGGTGGGCGACGGCGTCACGGTCGGCGTCGGACGCGCGCATCCGGCCGTTGCCGTCATCGTGGGGGGTGAGTTGGCTCATCTGTTCCACCCTATGCCGATTCTGCCCTCCGCGGCGGACCACGGGATCGGGGACGAGCCCGGAGACGACCCTGAGACAGGTCCCGCGGCGCTACTTCTCGGGAAGCAGGCCCCGGCGCAGCGCCTGGGACACCGCGGCGGTCCGGTCGCCCACCCCCAGCTTCTCGTAGACCCGCATGAGGTGGGTTTTGACCGTCGTGGCGCTGATGTGCAGGGTGCGGCCGATCGCCGCGTTGGTCAGCCCGTCCGCCGCCAGCCGCAGCACCTCGACCTCGCGCGGGGAGAGCGCCGGTCCCTCCGGCTCCGTGTTCCGCTGACGCACACCTGTCAGCAGTTTCCCCGCCAGCCGACCGCTGAGCACCGTCTCGCCTCGGGCCGCCGAGCGCACCGCGTCGGCCAGCTCGGCCCTCGGGGTGTCCTTGAGGAGGTAGCCGGTGGCGCCCGCCTCGACGGCGCGCAGGATGTCCGTGTCGGTGTCGTAGGTGGTGAGCACCAGCACGTGGACGCCCGGATGCTCGGCGCGGATGCGTTCGGTGGCCTCCGCCCCGTCGCCGCCGGGCATGCGCAGGTCCATCAGGACGACGTCGGGGACCAGGGAGGCCACCCGGGCCACCGCCTCGGGGCCCGATCCGGCGTCACCGACGATGTCCAGGTCGGGCTCGGCGCTGAGCATGCCACGGATGCCCTCGCGGACCACGGGGTGGTCGTCCACCAGCAGGACACGGATCATGGGACGGCTTTCCTCTCCGGGACGGATCATTCGTCCGCGTCGTCGTGGGGGATGGCCAGGCGGACGGTGGTGCCCCCTCCGGGGGAGCTCTCCAGCTCCAGCAGTCCGCCGACCGACTCCGCCCGGTGGCGCATGTTGGCCAGTCCGTTGCCGTGGGCGGGCAGTGAGGTGTCGAAGCCGAGCCCGTCGTCCTCCACAGTCAGCCGTACGCCGACGTCGGTGTAGGCGAGGGTGACCGTGGTGGTGCGGGCTCCGGCGTGCTTGCGGACGTTGGCCAGGGCCTCCTGCGCGGTGCGCAGCAGACAGATCTGGAGGTCGTTGGCGAGTTCCTCCGGAGCCCCGGTCACCTCGGCGTTCACGGAGATGCCGAGTTCCCGGCCGAGGCGTTCGCAGATGCGTCGGACCGAGGCGTCCAGGCCCTCGTCGTCCAGCCGGAGCGACTGCCGGGCGGCCACCATGGCTCGGGTCTCGGCGAGGTTCTCCGCCGCCGTCTCGCGCATCAGCGCCAGGTGGCGGCGGGCGGTCGCGGGGTCGCTGTCCAGTTCCGACTCCACCGCCTGGGTCAGGGTGATGATGCTGGTGAACCCCTGGGCCAGGGTGTCGTGCATCTCGCGGGCCAGGTGCTCCCGCTCGGCCAGGGCCCCGGCCTCCTCGGACAGCCGGGACACCTCCTCGCGGCTGCGCCGCAGCGCCTCGATCAGCTCGTACCGTTCCGCGCTCTGCACCACGATCCGTTCGATCCAGGTCCCGAACCACAGGGCGTAGCCCAGGATCGCGCCGTTGATGAGCAGGCTGACACCGACCGAGGACCAGTCCTCCCAGCCGAGCAGGCCGTCCAGCACCGTCGGGAAGAGCAGGATCACGCCCACCGTCGCGACGGCGAGCACGCTCCCCACCGTCATGAAGCAGACCGGGGCGATCGCGATCAGCGCGAACACCAGGGTCGGGTTGATGATCACGGCGGGCACGCTGGGCAGGAGGAACAGCCCCATCAGCCTCAGGGCCCGGCCCGTACTGGGGAAGTCCTTCTCCGGGCTGATCAGCGGCCGGGCGAAGACCAGGTAGACCAGCACCACCGCGACCATCAGCGCCGCCGTCAGCCAGCGCCACTCCGGAGGTCCGGTGACCAGGGCCAGCACGATCACCGCCGCCATCGCGAGGGTGAAGGCCACGTGCCACCAGACACCCATGTTCCACGCGTGCCGCTCGTCCCGGTCGGAGGACGGATCCGGTCCGGTCGGGGCCTCCGACCAGGCGGGATCGGACCCCGAGGGCGCCGTCGTGTCCGGCCCCGGGGCCCGGTCCGTTGTCATGGTCATCCGTCCTTGCGCGTCTTCCATCGGAAGGTCAGAAGGGTCAGGACCAAGCCCACCACACACCAGCCCCCCAGGACCAGGGCGACCATGTGCAGGTCCCAGGCGCCGGACATCTCCATGACGGCCATCTCGTCCGGGAAGAACGCGGCCCGCATGCCCTGTGCCATCCACAGCAGGGGGAAGAGGGCGGCGCCGGTCAGGATCCAGTCCGGCATGAAGTGCACCGGGACGAAGATCCCGGAGGTGAACTGGAGCAGGAGGAAGGGGATGACCACCACGGCGGAGGCGGTCTGGGCGGTGCGGGCCAGCGAACTCATGGCGATGCCCAGCAGGGAGCAGCCGACCGTTCCGAGGACGAACACCCACGCGATGGTGGACCAGGCGGCGAGGGTGGACGGCATGGTCCCGCCGAAGAACAGGGCCGCGACGGCGAGCAGGAGCGCCATCTGGCCCACGGCGAGGAAGAGCACGAGGAGCGTCTTGCCGACGAAGTAGGCGCTGGGCGGCATGGGGGTCCCGCGCAGTCGGCGCAGCGCCCCCTGGTCGCGTTCGACGGCGATCGCGATGCCGAGGGTCTGGAAGCTCACCGACATCAGGCCCATCGCGATGAGCCCGGGCAGGTAGTAGTCGACCGCCGCCATCTCCATGTCGAACATGCCGTCGAAGATCGCCGCGAACATGACCAGGATCAGGGCGGGCAGCGAGAACGTGAAGATCAGGCTCTCCCACTCGCGGGAGAAGGTGCGGATCTCCATCCACCCCCGGGACAGGCCCACGCGCACGGCGCCGGGCGGGCGGCCCGGAGAACCGGGGGCGGGGGTCGCGGAGGTCTCCGTCACGGTGTCGGTGCTCATGCCGCGCCTTCCTCGTTGGCCTGGCCGTCCTGGATCATGTCGAGGTAGATGTCCTCCAGCGTGGGGCGGTGCACGCTCAGCTCCGGGATCTCCCCGGGAATGCGCGCGCTCAGCTCGGACACCAGCCGGGTGGGTGTGTCGGTGCGCGTCTCGTGTCGGCGCCCGGCCTCCGTCCAGGAGACGGTGGCCTGGGCGGAGGCGCGGCCCCCCAGCTGCCCGGGGGCGTCCAGGGCACGGATGCGGCCGCCCGCGATCACACACACCCGGTCGGCCAGGAATTCGGCCTCCTCCAGGTAGTGCGTGGTGAGCACGATGGTGGTGCCCTGCCGGGCCAGGCCCTGGATGAGCTCCCAGAACTCGCGGCGCGCCCGGGGGTCGAAGCCGGTGGTGGGCTCGTCGAGGAAGAGGAGTTCGGGGCGGCCGATGATGCCCAGGGCGACGTCGAGGCGTCGCCGCTGTCCGCCGGAGAGCGAGTCGGGCAGTGCCGTGGCCTTCTCCGCGAGGCCGACCATCTCCAGGACCTCGTCGGCGCTCAGCGCCCGGGGGTAGTAGCCCGCGAAGTGCTGGAGGACGTCGCGCACCCGCAGCTTGGGGACCATGGTCTCCTTCTGCCACACGATCCCGATGCGGGAGCGCCAGGCCCGGCCCGCCCGCCCGGGGTCCTCACCCAGCACACGGACGTCGCCGCCGCTGCGGGTGCGGAAGCCCTCCAGGATCTCCACCGCGGTGGATTTCCCCGCGCCGTTGGGCCCGAGGAAGGAGAAGACCTCGCCCCGGGGGACGCTCAGGTCGATCCCCGCGACCGCGTGGGTGTCGCCGTAGCGTTTGGTGAGGCCCTCGACCTCGATGACTGTTGCGCTCATACCCCCAGCGTTCCGTGGACGCCGTGCGGAGGGTGTCCCCCGGGGGGACCGACCGCTGTCCTCCGAACGGAGGACAGCGGTCGGTCAGAACAGGCGCAGGATGTCGGGCTCGATGCCGCGCAGTTCGTCGTAGTCCAGGACCACACAGGTGATGCCCCGGTCCTCGGCCAGGACCTTGGCCTGGGGCTTGATCTCCTGGGCCGCGAACACACCGGTCACCGGGGCCAGGGAGGGGTCGCGGTTGAGGAGTTCGAGGTAGCGGGTGAGCTGCTCCACGCCGTCGATGTCCCCGCGGCGCTTGAGCTCCACGGCGACGGTGTTGCTCTCGCCGTCGCGGCAGAGGATGTCCACGGGGCCGATGGCCGTCGGGTACTCGCGGCGGATGAGCGTGTAGCCGTCGCCCAGCGTGGTGATGTGCTCGGCGAGCAGTTCCTGGAGGTGGGCCTCCACGCCGTCCTTCTGGAGGCCGGGGTCCTTCCCGAGCTCGTGCGAGGAGTCGTGCATGACCTCCTCGATGGTCAGCACGAGCTTCTCACCGGACTTGCTGTGCGTGACCGTCCACACGTCGGGACCGTCCTCGACCGTCTCCTCGCGGAGTTTGCACGGCGGGTTCATCCAGTTCAGGGGTTTGAACGCCCGGTCGTCGGCGTGGATGGACACGCTCCCGTCGGCCTTGATCAGGATCAGGCGGGGAGCCATGGGCAGGTGGGCGGTGAGCCGGCCGACGTAGTCGACGCTGCACCGCGCGATGACGAGACGCACGGGACGTCACGTTACCGCCTCCGCCGCGCCCGCGAACCCGCTTCCGGGGAGGGACCACGCCGGGGCGGGGATGGGGACCGGGGCCGGTACTGCCTAGGGTGGCGGGATGCTCGTGCGCAATCGTTGGGTCATCCTGTCGGTCAGCATGGTGGCGCAGGTGGCCAGCGTCTCGGTGATGTTCGGGGTGCCGGTCGTGCTCCCGCAGCTGCGCGAGGCGTTCGGGGTCTCCACGGCCCAGGCGGGGATGCTCGCCGGGCTGCCCTCGTTCGGGCTGCTGCTCACCCTCCTGGCCTGGGGCGTGGTCATCGACCGCGCGGGGGAGCGGGCGACGATGGCGCTCAGCCTGCTCCTGACGGCGGGTGTGCTCGGCCTGCTGTGGACGGTGACGGACCTGTGGGGCGCGGCGGCGGTCCTGCTGCTGGCGGGCGCGGTCGGCGGCCCGGTCAACGCGGCCAGCGGACGCCTGGTCATGACCTGGTTCGAACGCCGCGAACGCGGACTGGCGATGGGCATCCGTCAGTCGGCCCTGCCCCTGGGCGTGGGGCTGGCCGCCCTGGTGCTGCCCATGGCGGCGGACGCGTGGGGGTTCGTCGGCGCGATGACGCTCCCGGCCGGACTCGCGCTGGTGGCGGTCCCGCTCGTGCTGGCGATGGCCTCGGCGCCCCCGGACGGGCGGGAGACCCCGTCCGCCCCCGCGTCGGCCGAACCGGCAGAACCCGCCGAACCCGCCGAACCCGCCGAACCGGCGGCGTCCCCCTACCGCGGATGGGCCATCTGGCGGGTGCACGGCGTGAGCATGCTCCTCGGGGTCCCACAGGTCACGCTCATGGTCTACACGGTCATCTACCTGGTCCAGGAACAGGGGTGGGGCCCGCCCGCCGCCGGTGCCGTGGTGGCGGCCGCGCAGATCCCCGGGGCGGTCGGACGGCTGCTGCTCGGGGCCTGGTCGGACCGGACCGGGAACCGCATGCGTCCGGTCCGGTGGCTGGCCGTGGTCTCCGGGGTGGCGCTGGTCCTGCTCACCGTCCTGCCGAACGTGTGGGGAGGGGCCGCCGTCCCCCTGGTCCTGGTCTGCCTGGTGCTGACCATGTGGCACAACGGCCTGACCTTCCTCTCCGTGGCGGAGATCGCCGGAACCGCCTGGGCCGGGCGGGCGCTGGCCGTGCAGAACTGGCTCCAGTCGGTCAGCACCACCCTCACCCCCGTGCTGATGGCCGCCGTGATCACGCTCGCGGGGCTGCCCGCCGTGTTCGCGGTGAGCGCGGTGTTCTCCGCGTTGGCCGTCGCCGTGGTGCCGATCCGGCCGAACCGCATTACCGACCAGTAGTAGAGATCCGGTCCCGGTGCGTCGGCGGGGCGCCCGGGAGGTCTAGGCTGGGGCCCATGGTGCAGGAATTTGACAAGGTCGGCGTCGTAGGACTGGGCACGATGGGTGCGGGCATCGCTGAGGTGTTCGCCAGGGCCGGGTTCAACGTCGTCGGGGTCGAGATCGACCAGGCCGCCCTCGACCGCGGCCGTGGCCACGTGGACAAGTCCCTCTCGCGCGCGGTGAGCAAGGGCAAGATCACCGAGGGGGAGCGCTCGGAGATCGACGCCCGCCTCACGTTCAGCACGTCCCGCGAGGACCTCGCGGACGCCGACTTCGTCGTCGAGGCCGTCCCCGAACACATGGACGTCAAGCGCGACGTGTTCGGCGACCTCGACCGGATCTGCCCGCCCGGCACGATCCTGGCGACCAACACGTCCTCGCTGTCGGTCACCGAGATCGCGGCGCTGACCGACCGCCCCGAGAAGGTCGTCGGCCTGCACTTCTTCAATCCGGCCCCGGTCATGAAGCTGGCGGAGGTCATCACCACCGTCTCCACCAGCGCCGAGACCGTCGACATCGTCACCGAGGTCGCCAAGCGCGTCGGCAAGACCCCGATCGCGGTGAGCGACCGCGGCGGATTCGTCGCCAACGCCCTCCTGGTGCCCTACATCAACGACGCCATCCGTCTCTACGAGCGTCGGATCGCCACCCGCGAGGAGATCGACGAGGCCGTCAAGAAGGCCGCCGGTCTGCCGATGGGCCCGCTCGCCCTCGCCGACCTCGTGGGCCTGGACGTGTGCCTGGCCGTCATGGACGTCCTCTGGGACGAGTTCCACGACCCCCGGTACACCGCCAGTCCGCTCCTGCGCCGCATGGTCGCCGCGGGCCGCCTCGGCCGCAAGACCGGCCAGGGCTTCTACGCGACCGGAGACGAGGCCCCCGAGCCCCGCCGTACCGGCCGCCTCGCCGAGATGGTGCGCGAGGAGGAGACACTCGACCTCGGCGAGATGCTCATCGCGCCGCAGATCGACGACGCCCTGCGCATGGTCGGCGACGGCTACGCCTCCGCCAAGGACATCGACACCGCGATGCGGTTCGGCTGCGGGTACCCGAAGGGCCCGACCGAGCTCCTGGAGGAGCGCGGCGCCGAGTCCGTCATCACCACCCTGGTGGCCATGTCGGAGTACGGGCTCACCACCATCGCGGTGCCCGCGCCGCTCCTCATGGACCTGCTGCCCGACGCCGAGGAGAGCGCCTCCCACGGCGGAGGCTGCGCCTGCCACGGCTAGGTTCACCGCTTCGCCCCTGCCCGAAGCCCCGGCCGCCGCCACACCCCCGGGTGTGACGGCGGCCACTGTTCTTCCTCTCCTACCCTTGGAGAGTGAGCCCGCGCCGTAACAGCCCCCGCCGTAAGACCGCCCGGGGCAAGAACACTCCTGGAGGCCCCCCGGACGAGGACGCCCTCATGCTGCGCGTCACCGGAGGGCAGCGCCGCGAGACCGGGCCCGACGGCGAGTGGGTCACGCGCCGGATCAGCGGCGCCGCCGCGACCAAGGTCTACCGCTGCCCCGGCTGCGCCCAGGAGATCCCCGCCGGGATGCCCCACGTCGTCGCCTGGCGCCCCTACGGCGACGGCGGCGACCGAAGGCACTGGCACTCCTCCTGCTGGGACCGGCGTTCCCACCGCTCTCCCAGGGCCCCCAGATACTGACCTGACGAAGAGGACCCATGGAGATCCGAGCTACCACGGTGCTGCCCGCCGTTCGACGGCCCATCACACTGCACACCGCCGACGGACTGGAACTGGTCGGCGAACTGGCCCTGCCCGAGGGCCGCAGGCCCGTCGCCACCCTGGTCTGCCTGCACCCCCTGCCCACCGCCGAGGGCATGATGGACAGCCACGTCCTGCGCAAGGCGTCCTTCCGCCTGCCCGCCCTGGCCAACGTCGCCGTGCTGCGCTTCAACACGCGTGGCACCACCTCACGCCACGGCACCAGCGAGGGCGAGTTCGGGGAGGGCGAGACCGAGCAGCACGACGTCATGGCCGCCATCGAGTTCACCGAGTTCGAGGACCTGCCCGACCCCTGGCTGCTGGGCTGGTCGTTCGGTACCGAGTTGGCCCTCAAGTGGGGCTGCGACCCGCAGGTCAGGGGCGCGCTGCTCCTGTCACCGCCGCTGCACCGCGCAGACGAGTCCGACATGCGGGTGTGGGCGGACTCCGGCAAGCCCGTCGTGGCGCTGGTCCCCGAACACGACGACTACCTCAGACCCGAGGAGGCCCGGGAACGCTTCGCGCCCCTCACCCAGGCCGAGATCATCGGGGTCGACGGCGCCAAGCACCTGTGGGTCGGCGAGCCCTACGTGCGCCGCGTCCTCGACGAGATCGTCAAGCGCGTCAACCCCGAGGCGTACCCGCTGCCCACCGAGTGGGACGGTCCGTGGGAGAAGGATTCTGTATAGCTTGGGGCCTCCGCTGTACTGCCTGGGGCCTCCGCTTCGCTTTGGCCCGGGTTCGGTGCCTTTGCAGAGGAACCTTCGGTGTCTTCGGTGTGATGGCTCGTTCCTCGCGATCCCACCTCCACCACCTCCAGAACCCTCTCCGGCACCGAACAAAAGCACCCCCCTTGTGGCTGGGGTGCTCGGGCTGGGCTCACGCCTGTGGCTGAGCAGCCCGGTCGACACTCCGCCGGTGGCTCGTGTGACTGGTCAGGCTCTCGCCTGTGGCTGAGGGGGCGGCAACCCTGGTGGGCTGGAGTCCTCGTCAGCCAACCGATTTCGGTGTGGGTGAGCGGTCAGGTCTTCACTGGGGCGATCAGGTGCCCCGTCGGTCGGACCCCCTGTGGCTGAGGCGAGCGCGCGGGTTCCTGGCTGTGGCTGCGCTGAGTTGGCCCCGTAGCTCGGGAGCCGCACTGACGTCCCTGCTGGTGGGTGGGGAAGCGCGAAGGGCCCGGTCCCGGGGGTGAACCCCTGGGACCGGGCCCTTCGTCGTCTCAGGACGACTCAGCCGAGGCCGGTCGTTACTCCTGCCACCAGTCCTCGTCGTCGGAGCCCTTGCCGGAGTGGGCCGGCTGCTTGGGCTCCTCCACCGCGGGAGCGGGGGCGGCCGGGGCGGCCTCCTGCTGGATCGCGGCGGGGGCGGGGGCGG
>NZ_ANAE01000170.1 GCF_000341265.1 Nocardiopsis prasina DSM 43845
GACGCAGCTGCTGGAGGTGCGACTGGATGCTGTCCCGCTGGCGGTTGAGCTCGTCGACCTCCTTCTTGGCGGCCGTCATGATCCGGTTGGCCTCGGACTTGGCGTCACCGAGCTGGTGCTCGGCCTTGGACTTGGCCTCGGCCTCGATCTGACCGGCGTTCTTCTTGGCGTTGCTGACCAGCTGCTTGGCGTGGTTCTCGGCGTCGCGGCGGGTCTGCTCGGCCTGCTGGCTGGCCTTGGTGGCGCGCTGCTCGGCGCTGGAGGCGCGCTCCTCGGCCTCGTTGACCATCTTCTGCGTGGCGGCCTGGGCGGCGGCCAGACGCTCGGCGTCCTGGCGCTCGGCCTCGGCACGGCGGTCGGCCAGCTGGAGCTCGAACTGGTCCTCGGTCTCGGTGCGGCGGGCCTCGGACTCGGCGTACGCGCGCTCGGCGTTCTTGCGCAGCTCCTCGGCCTGGCTCTTGGCCGACTGGATCGTCTCGTCGCGCTCCCGCTTGGCGGCGGCGCGGGCCTGGGCGCACTCACGCTCGGTGGTGGTGCGCAGCTTGGCGATCTCACCCTCGAAGGTGGCGCGCTTCTCGGCGATCTCGTGGTCGACGGCCGAACGCTTCTTCTGCACCTCGCGCTCGGTGGTCGAGGCCAGCTCGTCGGCCTCGCGGCGGGCGGTGGTGCTGATCTCCTCGGCCTCGGACTCGGCGGCCTGGCGCTGCTCGTCGGCCTCACGCTGGGCCAGCGTGCGGACCTCGGTGGCCTCCGACTCGGCGGCCGCGCGCATCTCGGCGGCCTCGATCTGGGCGGCCGAGCGGATGTCGTTGGCGTCGATCTGGGCGCTCTGCACCAGCTCGTTGGCCTGCTCCTCGGCGAGGCGCAGCAGCTCCTCGATACGGGAGCCCAGGCCGGAGTAGGAGGGGCGCTCCCGCTCCTGGAGCTGGCGGTTCTTCGCGTTCAGCTCGGACTTGGCCTTGTCGAGCTGCTTGTTGGACTGCTTGACCTCGTTGCGCAGCCCGTCCAGGTAGTCCTGCACCTGGGTGCGGTCAAAGCCACGCAGCACCACGTCGAACTCTGGCGGGGTGTTGTCTTCGTCGAAGATGTTGTTGAGCTGGGTGTCAATGTTGTTTGACGACATGTGGCGGAATCCTGAACGGGTGCGAGACGGCTACTTGCAAACTGCCGGGGGCGGCAGGAGGGCGGCTGCTGTGTGCCCCCGGGGGGCGGGTTTTCGCCCGGAGGGGCGCGAGCCGGGACGCGGGCGGACCGGTGCGACGGGGTTCCGAGCTCCCGTGATGACCCTGACCGCCTCCGACGGTCGCGTGGATGTGGTGGACACCCGGATGCGACCGTCCCGGCTCACTGACCGGACTGCAAGACATGGACCACGCCGGATGCGAACACATCCGGCAGCTAGCCGACTTTATCAAGCAGGACACCCCTGGGAAGGGGGTTTCGGGCAACTTCCGGTGGGGTCCGTGGTCAACCGAGCCACGGGAACTCAAGCTGTGATGAGTCCGGAACTTCCCCGTGACGTGAATCGGCCGACCACTTCCCTCAGCATGGCGCTAGTGGGCGCTCTGCACCAACTCGGTGAGGACTCCGCCGCAGTCCTTCGGGTGCAGGAACACGATCCGCGAACCGGCGGTACCGGAGCGCGGCTCGGCGTCGAGCACCCGTACCCCGTGTTCGGCCACCCCGGCCGCGCTCGCGGCCACGTCGCCGGTGCCGAACGCGATGTGGTGCACGCCCTCGCCGTTGCGGGCCAGGAACTTCGCCACGGGGGAGTCCTCCCGGGTCGGCTCCAGGAGTTGCAGGTACGTGGCGCCGCCGTCGTCCGTGCCGTTGATCCGGAGCATCGCCTCGCGGACGCCCTGCTCCTCGTTGACCTCCTCGTGCTCCACCTCGAACCCGTACGTGGTCCGGTAGAACTCGACGGACGCGTCGAGGTCGCGGCAGGCGATCCCCACGTGGTCCAACCGGGTCAGACCCGCGAATGGGCCGGTGGGGCTGGGTGCGTCACTCACTGGCGAACCTCCCGAACGTCGCTGGGACCTGTGTGGGTATCGTTGCAGACCAGCTGAGACACCCATCACTTGGAGGCCAGTTAAGATGCCCGGTTCCGTCATCGTCGGTGGGGCCCGGACCCCGACCGGCCGTCTCCTCGGCTCCCTCGCCGGGTTCTCCGCCGCCGACCTGGGCGGCTTCGCGATCAAGGCGGCGCTGGAACGCGCCGGGATCAGCGGAGACCAGGTGGGATACGTGGTCCTGGGACAGGTCCTCCAGGCGGGCGCCGGGCAGATCCCCTCCCGTCAGGCCGCCGTGAAGGCGGGCATCCCCATGGACGTCCCGTCCGTGACCATCAACAAGGTCTGCCTCTCCGGCCTGGACGCCATCGCCCTGGCCGACCAGCTCATCCGCGCGGGCGAGTTCGACATCGTGGTCGCGGGCGGCATGGAGTCCATGACCAACGCCCCCCACCTGCTGCCCAAGTCCCGCAAGGGCTACAAGTACGGCTCCGTCGAGGTCCTGGACGCCACCGCGCACGACGGCCTCACCGACGCCTTCGAGGGCGATTCGATGGGTGCCTCCACCGAGCGCCACAACGGCAAGCTCGGCATCGAGCGCGCCGAGCAGGACGCCTTCGCCGCCCGCTCCCACCAGCGCGCCGCGGCCGCTGCCGAGCAGGGCCGGTTCGACGCGGAGATCGTCCCCGTCGAGATCCCGCAGCGCAAGGGCGACCCGGTCGTGTTCTCCCACGACGAGGGGGTCCGGCCCGACACCACCGTCGAGAGCCTGGGCAGGCTGCGTCCCGCCTTCGACAGCGACGGCACCATCACCGCGGGTTCCTCCTCGCAGATCTCCGACGGCGCCGCCGCCGTGGTCGTGATGAGCCGAGCCAAGGCCGAGGAGCTCGGCGTCCCGATCCTCGCCGAGATCGGCGCGCACGGGAACGTCGCCGGTCCGGACAACTCCCTGCACTCCCAGCCCTCCAACGCCATCAGGCACGCGCTCACCAAGGCGGGCAAGGAAGTGGGGGACCTGGACCTCATCGAGATCAACGAGGCCTTCGCCGCGGTCGGCATCCAGTCCACCAAGGACCTCGGTGTCTCTGAGGACATCGTCAACGTCAACGGCGGCGCCATCGCGATCGGTCACCCGATCGGCGCCTCCGGAGCCCGCATCGCCCTCCACCTGATCCACGAGCTGCGTCGCCGCGGCGGCGGGCTCGGCGCGGCCGCTCTGTGCGGCGGCGGTGGCCAGGGCGACGCCCTGCTGTTCACGGTGCCCGGGGAGTAGCACCCGTCCGGTCCGTGCGCGGGCCGGTCGGGAGTGAGATCGTACGGGGCGGGGGCGTCGGGCCACCGCCCCGACACATGTCCGCAGGTCGAGGTCGAGGAGTCGCATGAACGCCCCCCAGTTGGTCGAACGGGTTCGCGGGGGTGACCGCCGGGCACTGGCCCGCGCGATCACCCTGGTCGAGAACGGTGCCGCCGAACTGCGCGAGATCATGGCCGGGCTGGCGCCCCACACAGGACGGGCCCGCGTGGTCGGCTTCACCGGCTCGCCCGGGGTGGGCAAGTCCACCACGACCAACGCCGTGGTGCGCGCGGTGCGCTCCCGCGGCCTGTCGGTCGCGGTCCTGGCGGTGGACCCCTCCTCGCCGTTCACCGGCGGCGCCCTGCTCGGTGACCGGGTGCGGATGCAGGAACACGCCACCGATCCGGGCGTGTACATCAGGTCCATGGCCAACCGCGGGCACCTGGGCGGGCTGTCCTGGGCGGCCCCGCACGCCCTGCGGGTGCTGGACGCGGCCGGGTTCGACGTGATCCTCGTGGAGACGGTCGGCGTGGGCCAGGCCGAGGTGGAGATCGCCGGTCTGGCGGACACGACCGTCGTGCTGAGCGCCCCCGGCATGGGCGACGGGGTGCAGGCCGCCAAGGCCGGGGTGCTGGAGGCCGCCGACGTGTTCGCGGTGAACAAGGCGGACCGGGACGGCGCCAAGGTGACCCTTCGCGAGCTGCGGCAGATGATCGCGATGAAGGACCGCTCTGACGACGAGTGGAAGCCGCCGATCGCCATGACGGTGGCTGCCAAGGACGAGGGGATCGACGAACTCTGGGGGCGGGTGGAGGAGCACCGCGCGCACCTGGAGAAGTCCGGGGAACTCGCGTCGCGGCGCCGTCGGCGCGCACGTGACGAGGTGGAGGCGATCGTGCTGGACCTGCTGCGCGCCCGGATGGGTGGTGTGGGCTCCGAGCACGGACTGGACGATCTGGCCCGGGAGGTCGCGGCCGGTGAGCGCGACCCCTACGCCGCCGCGGACCTGCTCCTGAAGGAGCTCGGCGCCGCCACGGGGGAGTAGCGCGCTCCCTGCCCGGATCGCCGGAGTTCCCGTCCTCGAAGTACCGGATCGACCCCGGACACGAGGCGGCCGGGGCGGACCGTCGCACGTCGGTCCGCCCCGGCCTGGCGGCGGTGCTCCCCGGATCAGAGCACCGACGCCGCTGGTTCCCGCCACCGGCCTCGACCGGAGGCGGGGGTCCTCGGTCCTACCCGACGAGCGCCGTGTCGATGGCGGCCATCAGGCTGCCGTCGGTGTCGTCGCCGTCGATGGACCAGATCATGACTCCGCCGAGGCCGTTGTCCGTCACCCAGTCGGTCTTCTGGGTCATGGCGGTCTCGTCGTCGAAGGTCCAGAAGGTCTCTCCGTCGTAGAGCCAGGCCGTTCCGAGGTCGTCGGAGCGGAACAGGTCGTAGCCGGGAAGCTCCTTGAGGTTGCGGTACTCCTCGCTGCCGTCGGCGTAGGTGCCGGAGGCGGGGCCCGTGGCGGGCTGGAAGAGCCCGTCTCCCTCAGGGCCCGGTTCCACACCGGTCCAGCCCTGCCCGTAGAAGGGCACGCCCAGGACCAGCTTGTCGGGGTCGACGCCGCGGTCGAGGTAGGCCTGCATGGTGGTCTGGGTGGAGATCACGTCACCGGGGTCGCGCGGGTCGGGGACCAGGTTGGACTGGTGGTTGGTGACCGACTCCCAGGTGCCGTGGTAGTCGTAGCCCTGGACGGTGATGTAGTCCATGTTGGGCATGATCTCGTCCAGCTCGAAGCCGGTGTCGATGCGCCAGGGGCCGGCGGGCATGAACGCGCTGATCTCGTAGTGGCGTTCGGTCTCGGCGCCGAGCTCGTCCAGCTGGTCGCGGAATTCCTGGACCAGGGCGGTGAAGTTCTCCCGGTCCTCGGGACGGACCACGTTGTGCGGGTTGCCGTCGGAGGCGGGCCACTCCCAGTCGAGGTCGATGCCGTCGAAGACGCCGTAGCCGACGCCCTCGCCGCCCGCCCCGTCGATGACCGGGAGGTTCCCCTTCAGGTACAGGTCGACGCAAGAGCTGACGAGCCGCTCACGGGACTCGGGGGTGAGCGCGGCGTCGGAGAAGTGCTTGGACCAGTTCCAGCCGCCCAACGAGATGTTGACGATCAGGTTGGGGTACTGCTCCTTCAGCTTGCGGAGCTGGTTGAAGTTGCCGCGCAGGGGCTGGCCGGGGCCGTCGGCGGCGCCGTCGACGCTCTCCGAGGCGGGGACGGCCCGGCCGTAGTCCGCGCGGGCGTCGCCTTCCTCGGGCTCGTTGGTCATGAAGCACTCGCCGTCGGGGCCCACGTTGCCGAACGCGTAGTTGATGTGCGTGAGCTTCTCGGCACTGCCCGAGTCGACGAGGTCGCGGACGCCGTAGCCGCGCTCCTCCACGCCCCACTGGGTGAAGTAGGCGATGCTGCGGCTGCCGTGCTGGGGCCCCTCGTCGGGCTCTCCCGCGCACGGGGCGCCGTTGACGGTGCAGTCGAGGAGGTGGCTGTTGCCGCCGGTGTGGACGCCGTTGAAGCCGAACTGGTAGGTGCCGCCGGCGGGGATCGCCGCGCCCCAGTGCGGAGGGGTCACGGTGTAGCCGTCCTGGGCGGTGCCCACGAGGGTGGCGTTCCACAGCTGGTGGACGCTGCTGCCCTCGGGGAGGTCGAACTGCAGGGTCCAGTCGGTCAGGTCCGCCCCGGAGGCGTTGTGGACGGTGATCTCGCCGGTGTAGCCGGTGTTCCAGCGGGCCGACTCGACGTAGGTGACCCTGAGGTCGGAGGGCTCGGCGCTTTCGGCGCCCTCTGCGGCCACGGGCGGGACGAAGAGAGCGAGTGGCGCCACCAGCGCGGCGGCGGCCGCCACCGAGAGGTGGGTTCTGAATCGTCGTGAGCTCACGTCGCGAGGTCTCCTGGGGGGAGGGGTCAAGGCCCGAGGGGGCTTCTGCGGCCCTGACGTGGGGGGATAAATTTTTAGGAAACTTAACTAATAATTACGGGCCCCGTCAACGCCCCGCCGGGAAGTTTTCGCCGAGCCGCATCGGATTCAGGGAGGGGGACCGGTCTCCTCCGGGTGATCCGTCGAGTTGACGGGCCGGACCAGTGGCCCCGAGCGGAAAGTGTCCCCTTCCGGCCACGGAACCCCCCTTGTCGGTGAGGCGACGATGTGCTTCCCCGTTCCGGGCCGACTCGGAACACCGTCCAGCGCCCACCGAACACGGCCTAGAGTGACGGCGTGGGAAACCCTTTGAACCTTCCGTTCGACCCGATCGAGCGCGCTCACGACAACTGGAGTCAGAGATGGGGAGCCTCGCCCGCCATGGCGGCGGTCACCTCCCTCATGCGCGCGCAGCAGCTCCTCATCGGCGAGCTGGACGGCACTCTGAAGCCGTTCGGCCTGACCTTCGCCCGGTACGAGGCGTTGGTCCTGCTCACCTTCAGCTCCTCCGGCTCGCTGCCGCTGGGCAAGATCGGTGAGCGGCTGATGGTGCACCCCACCAGCGTCACGAACACCATCGACCGGCTGGAGGGGCAGGGCCTGGTGCTCCGCCGCCCCAACCCGAGCGACGGTCGGGGCGTGCTGGCGGAGATCACCGAGGCTGGGCGCGAGGTCACGGAGGAGGCCACCCAGGCGCTCCTCGGTATGGACTTCGGGGTCGGCTGCTACTCCGACGAGGAGCTCTGGGGCGTGCACCAGCTGCTCACCCGGCTCAGGGTGGACTTCGGTGACTTCCCCGCCCCCGTGGCCGAGGCGGCGGAGCGGCGCTGACCGGGCCGTCCACCCGCGCACGTGCGCCGGGGACGCCCTGTCTGTACTTATTTAGTTGGACGTCCTACTATCTTGGTATGGCGAACACCACAGGAGAGCCCACCGACGGCGGCGGGGCCCAGGAGATCGAGGCCGGGCGCGATCGCTGGCAGCGCCGCTACGACTCCGCCCGCAAGCGCGACGCGGACTTCACCACGCTGTCCGGGCGTCCCCTCGAACCCGTCTACGGGCCCCGGCCCGGCGCGGAGGTCCCGGGCTTCGAGCGCGTCGGCTGGCCCGGTGAGTACCCGTACACCCGGGGCCTGTACCCCACCGGGTACCGGGGCCGCGCCTGGACCATCCGCCAGTTCGCCGGGTTCGGCAACGCCACGCAGACCAACGAGCGCTACAAGATGATCCTCGCCCAGGGCGGCGGAGGACTCTCGGTCGCCTTCGACATGCCCACCCTGATGGGCCACGACTCGGACTCACCGCAGGCCCTCGGCGAGGTCGGGCACTGCGGCGTGGCCATCGACTCCGTCGCCGACATGGACCTGCTCTTCGACGGCATCCCCCTCGGGGAGACCACCACGTCCATGACGATCAGCGGACCGGCCATCCCGGCCTTCTGCATGTACCTGGTCGCCGCCGAGCGCCAGGGTGTCGACACCGGCGGCCTCAACGGCACGCTCCAGACCGACATCTTCAAGGAGTACATCGCCCAGAAGGAGTGGCTGTACCCGCCCGAACCCCACCTGCGCCTCATCGGCGACCTGATGGAGTACTGCGCGGAGCACATCCCCGCCTTCAAACCGCTCTCGGTCTCCGGCTACCACATCCGCGAGGCGGGGGCCACGGCCGCGCAGGAGCTGGCCTACACCCTGGCCGACGGGTTCGGCTACGTGGAGCTGGGCCTGTCCCGGGGCCTGGACATCGACCGCTTCGCACCCGGACTCTCCTTCTTCTTCGACGCCCACATCGACTTCTTCGAGGAGATCGCCAAGTTCCGCGCCGCCCGCCGCATCTGGGCCCGCTGGATCCGCGACACCTACGGCGCGAAGACCGAGAAGGCCCAGTGGCTGCGGTTCCACACCCAGACCGCCGGGGTCTCGCTCACCGCCCAGCAGCCCTACAACAACGTGGTGCGCACCGCCGTCGAGGCGCTCTCCGCCGTGCTCGGCGGTACCAACTCACTGCACACCAACGCCCTCGACGAGACACTGGCCCTGCCCACCGAGCAGTCCGCCGAGATCGCCCTGCGCACCCAGCAGGTCCTCATGGAGGAGACCGGGGTGGTCAACGTCGCCGACCCGCTCGGCGGCTCCTGGTACGTGGAGGCGCTCACCGACGAGATCGAGGCCGAGGCGGAACGGATCTTCGAGCAGATCCTCCGCATGGGCGGGGGAGAGGACGCCGAACACGCCATCGGCCCGATGACCTCCGGCATCCTCGCCGGGATCGAGAACGGCTACTTCAGTTCCGAGATCGCCGAGTCCGCCTTCCAGTACCAGCAGGCCCTGGAGAAGGGCGACAAGCGCATCGTCGGCGTGAACTGCCACACCGCCACCGTCTCCGGCGAACTCGACATCCTCAAGATCAGCCACGAGGTCGAACACGAGCAGAAGCGCGCCCTCACCGAGCGCCGGGCCGCCCGCGACAAGGACGCCGTGGACCACGCCCTGGCCCGCCTCCTGGAGGGCGTCCGCGCCGAGGACGGCAACCTCATCCCGCTCATCATGGACGCCGCCCGGGCCGAGGCCACCCTCGGCGAGATCTGCGCCACGATGGGAGAGGAGTTCGGCGGCTACACGGAGGACCCGCGGTTCTAGGAGTTCAGTGCCTTCTTTTTGGGGCCTCCGCTTCGCTTTGGCCCGTGTTCGGTGCC
>NZ_ANAE01000171.1 GCF_000341265.1 Nocardiopsis prasina DSM 43845
GCCTCCGCTTCGCTTTGGCCCGGGTTCGGTGCTTTTGCAGAGGAACCTTCGGCGTCTTCGGTGTGATGGCTCGTTCCTCGCAATCCCACCTGCGCCACCTCCAGAACCCTCTCCGGCACCCTCACCTTCTTGGGGCCTCCGCTTCGCTTTGGCCCGGGTTCGGTGCTTTTGCAGAGGAACCTTCGGCGTCTTCGGTGTGATGGCTCGTTCCTCGCAATCCCACCTGCGCCACCTCCAGAACCCTCTCCGGCACCGAACGAAAGCACCCCCCCTTGTGGCTCAGGTGTCCTCCGTCTGTCCGACTGTGGCTGAGGCAGGCGGCCATCGTGGCGGGTGCGTTCGCCGAGGGCTTTCCGGGGCGGTCCTCGTACCGCTCCGGGATGCGGCAGGATAGGGAACATGCAGCCTTCGGACTTTTCACCGAACAGTGCGGTTGACCTCGGGGCGCGCAAGGCGGCCTTGGAGCGTGAGGCCAAGCAGCGCGCCGAGGAGTCGGCCGGTCGAACCAACCCCTACTCCGTCAACGCCGACGAGTCCAACTTCCAGCAGGTGCTGGAGCGGTCGATGGCCGCCCCGGTCGTGATGGCGGTGCTGGCGAGCTGGTCCGAGCAGTCCAGGCAGGTCGAGACGATCCTCGACAGGCTCTCCCAGGGCTCCGGCGGCAACTGGCTCCTGGCCAAGATCGACAGCGACGCCAGCCCGCAGCTGGTGCAGGCGCTCCGGGTGTCCGGGACCCCCACGATCATCATCGCGGTCCAGGGCCAGGTCATGCCCCTGATGCAGGGCCCGGCCAACGAGGAGCAGCTGCGCGACGCCCTGACCCAGGTGTTCGGCGCGCTCGCCCAGCAGGGCATGCTCCCCCCGGACCACCCCGGCACGGTGGACGGCGACCCCTCCGCGATGCCGGAGGAGGCCGAGCCCGCCCCCCAGGAGGACCCGATCACCACGCAGGCCCAGGCGGCCCTGGAACGCGGTGACTTCGAGGCCGCCGCCGCGGTCTTCGAGAAGGCCCTGGAGGACGACCCCAGGAACGCCGAACTCAAGGCCAACCTCGCGCAGGTCCGCCTGGTCGGCCGCCTCCAGGAGGTGGACGGCCCCGCCGTGCGCCAGGCGGCGGAGAGCGACCCCGCGAACGTGGAGGCGCAGATCACCGTCGCCGACATCGACATGTACGGCGGCGAGTACGAGGCCGCCTTCGACCGGCTCGTCGAGACGGTCCGGCTGACCTCGGACGACGAACGCGACCGGGTGCGCGGGCACCTGCTCGCCCTGTTCGACCTGCTGCCCGCCGGTGACCCCCGGGTGAGCGCGGCCCGCCGCAAGCTCACCTCGGCGCTGTTCTAGCCCGGCGGGACCGGCCCCGGGACGACGGAGATCCGTCGTCCCGGGGCCGGTTCTTCTTCTGGTGGATTTCCTCCCGATGTGTCACCAAGAGCGGTAAAACGGTGCGTATTTACCGATTTGGAGATGGCGGGGATAGCGCTCCCGCTGCGGGGTAGGAGCTGAGGAGAAGTTCCGTCCGACGTGCGGCCAACCCGGGCAGGTGTCCCATGGCGACCAACCAAGCTCGACCAGCGCACGACGCTGCTCCCGTGGTCACGATCTCGGCGACCTTCGGCGCGGGCGGCAGCGTGGTCGGCCCGGCCGTCGCGGCCAGGCTCCACGTCCCCTTCCTCAACCGCGCGGTGCCCAGCGCGGTGGCGGCCGAGATCGGCTGCTCCCTCGACGAGGTGCTCCAGCGCGACGACCGCACCCCCGGCGGGTTCGAACGGCTGCTCGCCAGTGCCGCGCGACTGCCCACGGTCACCCTCGGCAGCGTCGACTCCGGGTTCGTCGGCACCACCGACAAGGAGGGCCGCCTCCTCCACGACCACGAGTTCGTGGAGCAGACCGAGCGGGTCATCCGCGACGTCGCCCGCACCGGCGGTGTGGTGCTGGGCCGGGCCGCCGCCGTGGTCCTGGCCGACCACCCCGGCGCGCTGCACGTGCGCCTGGACGGGGACCGTGAGGCCCGCCTGCGCAGGGCACGAGGCCTGTGGGAGCGGGGCGACCCGGAGGAGCACGGCGGCCAGGGCTGGGGTGCGAATCCGCCCACGCTCCGCCTGCTGGACGACAACGACCGCGCCCGAGCCGCCTACGTGCGCCGCTTCTACCGCACCGACCCGGCGGACCCCGGCCTCTACCACCTGGTGGTCGACTCCACGGCCCTCTCCACCGACGCCTGCGCGGACGTAGTGGTGCGCGCCGCCGCCGACCGGGCCCGGGGCTAGGGGAGGGGCGAAGTGCCCCATAAACGCCCGGAATTAATGCGATTTTTTCCGAAGGCGTTAATTGTCACCTTGTGCTGACGTTACCCGCTTGACTCGGGTAAGGTGAGGCGACTCGGTTGTGGGCTCCCAAGTACCGCCCCCGCCCGGCAACCGAGCCCCGCGCCGGACGCCCGATGACCGGGTGTTCCACGGCGGGACGCGCAACCGTCACGGACCAGGGTCCGATCGGCGCGCAGGCGCCGACGAGGTTCCACCGGGCCCGGCCACGGAGTGCAGGCCGTGCGTCCGATCCCCGGTGGAGGAGTCCCGACGTCGGTCCGTACGTCCACGGGAGGGGCCGCCGGTGTGCCCCGCGGACGCATGACATCAGCAAAAGCCAAGGAGCAATACGTGGCCACCCTTCCCAGCGTTTCGTACTCCATCACCGTCCGCCTCGAACTGGACGCCGGAGGGAGCGCTGTCGGCAGCCTCACCAACGCGGTGGAGCAGGTCGGCGGCATGATCACCGCCCTGGACGTGGCGGCCGCTGGGCACGAGCGCATCCGCATCGACGTCACCTGCGCCGCCCGCGACACCGAGCACGCCCAGGCGATCGTCGACGCCCTCGGCGGGGTCGAGGGGGTCGTGGTCCACAAGGTCAGTGACCGCACCTTCCTCATGCACCTCGGCGGCAAGATCGAGATGAAGTCCAAGGTGCCGCTGCGCAACCGCGACGAGCTCTCCATGGCCTACACCCCCGGTGTCGCCCGCGTCTCCCAGGCCATCGCCGCCAACAAGGACGACGCCCGCCGCCTCACCATCAAGCGCAACAGCGTCGCCGTGGTCACCGACGGCTCGGCCGTCCTCGGCCTGGGCAACATCGGCCCCGAGGCCGCCATGCCCGTCATGGAGGGCAAAGCCGCCCTGTTCAAACGCTTCGCCGACATCGACGCGTGGCCCATCGCCCTGGACACCCAGGACGTCGACGAGATCGTCCGCACCGTCCAGCTGCTCGCCCCGGGCTTCGGCGGCATCAACCTGGAGGACATCTCCGCCCCGCGCTGTTTCGAGGTCGAGGCCCGCCTGCGCGAGCTCCTCGACATCCCCGTCTTCCACGACGACCAGCACGGCACCGCGATCGTCGTGCTCGCCGCCCTGCGCAACGCCCTGCGCGTGGTCAACAAGAAGCTCTCCGAGGTCCGTATCGCCATGTCCGGCGCCGGCGCGGCCGGCACCGCGATCCTCAAGCTGCTCATGCACGCCGGAGCGCGCGACATCATCGTCAGCGACGTCCACGGCGCCGTGCACGCGGGCCGCGAGAACCTGGACAGCAACCTGCGCTGGATCGCGGAGAACACCAACCCCGAGGGCTACAGCGGCGACCTCAAGGGCTCCGTGGCCGGGGCCGACGTCTTCATCGGCGTCTCGGCCCCGAACCTGCTCGGCGGTGACGACATCGCCGAGATGAACGAGGACTCGATCATCTTCGCCCTGGCCAACCCCGACCCCGAGGTCGACCCCGAGGTCGCCCACCTGCACGCGGGCGTGGTCGCGACCGGCCGCAGCGACTACCCGAACCAGATCAACAACGTCCTGGTCTTCCCCGGCTTCTTCCGCGGCCTGCTGGACGCCCAGAGCCACGACGTCACCTCCGACATGATGGTCGCCGCCGCCGAGGCCCTGGCCGACGTCGTCACCGAGGACGAGCTGGGCCCGAACTACATCATCCCGAGCGTGTTCCACGCGGACCTGTCCACCCACGTGGCCACCGCCGTGCGCGAGGTGGCCCAGCGCGGCCAGGCCGAGTAGCGATTCGGTGGTCCTCCCTGTCAAGGGGCGACCACCGGTCCGGTTTTCCGGGTAAGTGTGGAGCATGGACCAGTCGACACTCACCGGACGCCTGCTGGTGGCCGCCCCCCTCCTCCAAGAGGACTCCTTCCGCCGATCGGTGGTCTTCGTCGTGGACGACGCCGACGACGGCACCCTCGGGGTCGTCCTCAACCGCCCGCTGGAGCTCCCGGTGGACGAGGTGGTGACGGACTGGGGCGCCTACGCGAGCGCGCCCCCGGTGATGTTCTCGGGCGGGCCGGTCGGCACCGACTCCGGGATCGCCCTCGGTGCCGCGCCGCCGGACGAGGAGCCGCCCGGCTGGGCACCGTTGGAGGGGGTCGCGCCCGGGCGGGAGCTGGCCGGGGTCGGTCTGGTGGACCTGGAGGCCCCCTCCGAAGTACTGGGGGCCGCACTGGTTTCCCTGCGTGTGTTCGCCGGGTACGCCGGATGGAGTGCCGGGCAGCTGGCGGGGGAGATCGAGGACGGCGCCTGGTACGTGGTGGACGCCCTCTCCGACGACCTCTTCGGGGGCTCCCCCGAGACATTGTGGCCGCGGGTGCTGCGTCGCCAAGGTGGCGAGATGGCCCTGTTGTCCACCTATCCTGACGATCCCACCATGAACTGAGCGGTTTGCCGCGGGCTTCGAAGTGGGGCGCGTCACCCTATACCGTGGTAGACGGACGTTGAAAGGTGTGAGGACGATGTCGATGGATGTCCTGAACAAGGTTCTTCCGGACAGCGAGACCAGGCCGGACATCTCGCACGACGACGGGGACCGGGAACGGTTCGCCCACTACGTGCAGAAGGACAAGATCACCCAGAGCGCGGTGACCGGTGACCCGGTGATCGCCCTGTGTGGCAAGGTCTGGGTGCCCAACCGGGACCCGAAGAAGTTCCCCGTGTGCCCCGACTGCAAGAGGGCGTACGAGGAAATGATGAAGTGACGGCTCCTCGTGGCCGGCAGGCGGAAGGGCCCTGACCCACCCCCTCGGGTGAGCCAGGGCCCTTCGTGCCGTCAGTCGGCCGGGAGACCGGTGGATCAGGCCCCGGTGCCGGCGCGTCGGCGGGAGGCGACCAGGGCGGTGCCGCCCGCGGCCACGGCGACCGCCGCGGCGGCCAGGAGGCCGGTCAGCGCCACACCGGTGTTGGGCAGGCCGGGCTTGCCGCCGCCGTCACCCGGACCGGGCGTGGGGTTCGGGGTCGGCTTGTCGTCGCCACCGCCTCCGGTGCCGCCGCCGGGAACCTCCACGTCCTCGTCGACGCTCACCGTGAGGCTGATCGGGTCGAGCTGCTCTCCGGCGCCGTAGAAGTCGGCGAAGGCGGGGACGCCGTCGGCGGTCAGCGTGGCCGGGATCGCGCCCCAGGACAGGACACCCCCGTCCAGCTCGTGGGAGACGCCGGACAGGTCCAGGTCGGCGAAGGCCACGTCGTCGTAGGTGACGAGCTCCTCGTCGGTGAGGGACTTGCTGACCACGTCGGCGTACAGGGTGCCGGTGTCGCCGTCGATCTCGACCCGGGGGTCGGCGACGGTCATGTGCAGCAGGGGGTCGGCGCCGCCGTAGACGTGGCCCTCGAACAGCACGGTCCCGGTGAAGTCGATCTCGGCGACCTCCTCCTCCAGGTTCACGCTGCCCGTGCCGTCGGTGAAGGAGAAGGTGTCGTCGTCGTTGCGGGTGGCGCCGTCCTCGGTGCGGATTGTGCCCTTGGCGATGTTGCCCTCGATGTAGGTGCGGAAGGACTCCTTCACGCCCCAGTCGGCGCGGCCGTTGTGCACGGTCAGGTCACCCTCGGGGGTCTGGCCGCCCTCACCGCCGCCTTCACCGTCGTCCTCGCCGCCGTCCTCGCCGCCGTCCTCGCCGGTGGCGAAGGTGACGGGGGTCCACACGTCCTGGTCTCGGTTGTCCAGGTCGTTGCGGTCGTTGAACACCGCCACGTAGCACTGGTCCTCCAGGCAGTCGTAGGCGGTGCCGCCCTTCTCGAAGGCGCCGATGACGTCGAGGTCGGTGCCGAAGGCGCCGTCCGCGTCGGGCGCGGTGCCCTCACGCAGCCACACGCCGCTGCCGAACCAGTGCTGCGGGTACGAGGAGTCCGACTGGGCGATACCGGTCAGCGCCACGTACACGCCCGACCCGGGGCGGAACCCGGTGCCGTCCACCCGGACGGTCTGGCCCTCGGGATCCAGACCGGTGGTCTGGCCGACCCGCACCTCGGGGTCGAGGACGGGCTCCTCGGGGTCGGTCGGATCGGTCGGGTCGGTTCCCTCGACCACCTCGGTGGTGAAGGACAGCGGGTCCATGGCCTCGCCCGCCGGGTAGAAGCTGGCGAACGGCTCCACGGCGTCGGCGTGCAGGGCCCCGGCCTCGGAGGTGAAGGTGACCTGGTCGCCGTCGACACCGATCTCGGCGCCGGTCAGCTCCGCCACCGCCACCTCGCCGTACTCGACGAGGTCGCCAGGCGGCAGCGACGGGTCGGCGCCCGCGAACTCGCGGCTGGCGACGTCCGCGTAGACGGTGGCCGTGCCCTGGCCGTCGAACTCCACGCGCGGGTCGTTCACGCGGATCTCCAGGACAGGGCCCTGGCCGTAGTCGTGGCCGGTGAAGACCACTCCGCCAGAGAAGCTCACCTCGCCGGAGGAGTCCTCCTTGGAGACGGTTCCCTCGGCGGTGGGGAAGTCCAGGGTTCCGTCGGTGTTGCGGCTGGCACCGTCGACGGCCTCGTAGCCGCCGTGGGCGATGGGGCTGGACACGTAGTTGCGGAAGGACTGCTTGACGCCCCAGGTGGCGGAGCCGTCGGCGACGGAGACGGGTGCCTCGTCGGCGAGGGCCGGTGCGGCGCCCAGGGAGAGCGAGGCGCTGAGGGCGGCGGCTCCCGCGAGGGAGACGAGGGAGCGCAGGGGGCGGCGGAGTGCGCCGGTCCCGTCCGCTCTCGTGGCGGTGGTGCTCATGGGGTGAGTGTTCCTATCGACTCGGGGGATGGACGGATGCCGGTTCCGGTCGCGCACCGGGTTCCGGGCGGGGAGTGGGGCAGCGGTCCCGAGGCTGAGCGGGCGCTGGCGGAGCCGCTGAGGGAGAACGTGGTCAGTGGGGCCGGGACCGTCCAGCCGGTCCCGGCCAGGGGTGCCTAGGTGGTCGCGGGGCCCGGGGGTGTGCCACGACGGCGTGCGGCGAACAGCGCCACCGCGCCGGTCAGGACGGCCACCGCGGCGGCCAGGACCAGACCGGTCAGCGACGATCCGGTGGTGGCCAGCGGCCCGCTGGCGCCCCCTCCGGCGCCTCCGGAGCCAGCACCGCCCGAACCGGACGCCGGGGTGTCGCCGCCGGTGTTCCCGGAACCGTTCGCGCCCCCGCTGGACGCGGTGCCGTTCCCGCCGGACGGGCCCGGGTCACCGGTCTGCCCGCTGAAGGTCACCGGGACGAACACGTCCTGGCCCCGGTCGCTGGAGCGGGTGTGGTCGTTGCGGGTGACGACGGCGCAGTCGGTGGCGGCGGAGAGGCAGTCGGTGTGCTCGTCCGACCCCTTGACCGTGAGTTCGACGGTGAACCCGCCGTTGGTCCCGCTGCCGGTGTAGGGGGTGGCCAGACCTTCGCCGTAGGGCGGCGGGTTGCTGGAGACCCAGACGGAGGCGCCGCCCTCGCCCTCCATGTCCACGCCGCCGATGCAGGGGCTGGGCGCCTGGGTGGAACTGGCGTTGGTGGTGTCGCACAGGGCGACGTAGACGCCCTTGGAGGTGTCGTAGCCCGTGCCGGTCACGGTGACCTTCTCGCCGGAGGGATCGAGCCCGCTGGTCCTGGAGACCGTGAGGGTCGGGCTGCCCGGGGTCCGGGGCAGGGTCTGCGGCGCCGACTGGGGCCGGGGCGCGCTGGGCGCCTGGGGCTGGGCCTGGGGCTGGGTGCGCGGCGCGGACTGCGCCGCGGGCGCCGCGAAGCTCACGGGGACCACGCCGACGACGGGGGCGCCCGGGGTCTGCGCCGGGGCGATCACGGGCGCGCCGCGGCCGGGACCGGGGGCCGAGACGACCTCGGCCGTCTCCGCGTCCCGGGCGTCCGGTGCGGTGTCGCCCCCGTCCTCCCGGGGGTCAGGTTCCCGGCCCTCGGGTGTCCCGGGAAGGGGCGCCTCGGGTTCGGACCCTCCGGCGATCTCGGTCAGGACGATCTCGAAGGGGTCCTCGGCGGTGTCGAGCCCGGCCTCGTCGGCGAACCCGACGCCGGTGAGGAGGTCCGCCGTGAACAGGCCGCGCTCGTCCACCTCGACCCGGACCGCGTTCTCGGTGTCCAGGACGGCGGAGTCGTCGGGGTTCGGGGTCGGGACCGCCTCGGCAGGCAGGGCCCGGGTGGCGATCTCGATCATGCTGCCGGGGTCGTGCCCGATCCCGGACACCGTGACGGTGTCGCCCCGGGGGTCGAGCCCCTCGGTGCGGTCCACGGCGGTGGTCCGGGGATGGACTGGTTCTTCGGCCGGGGCGGCGAGCGCCGTCGCGGGCATGACGGCGGCCAGGACCGTCGCCGCCGCCACGGCGGCCAGGGATGGGAGAAACCCACGGAGGGGAACCGCAGCTTGCATCAGGGGCCTTCGCGTTCGTGCGGGTCGGACGGTGTCCGTCACCCGCGAGACCTGGGGAATCGGGTTTAGGTTATGCTTACCTAGGCAAAGTGAGCCTTACCTAACTCAACCCCGCGCAGAACAGTTGAACACCGCACCGTCCGGGTTGTCAAGATGATGACGACCTGTCATATAAAAGGTCGTGTCGCGCCCCCGCTCCCCGGCGACACCCCCGGCACACGGATCAACCGAAAGCGACCGCCATGCCCCACGTCGTCCCCCGCTTCCGCCTGCGCGGTCGCCACCGAACAGGACCGGCCACCGTCCTGCTCGCCGTGGCCTGCGCCCTCGCCCTGACCTCCTGCACCGGTGAACCCGCCCCCGAGGACGCGTCGGCGGACGGGGGCATCCCCGCACTCTCCGAGAACCGGCTCCAGGTCCTGGAGGACACCCCGGCGCCCGAACTCCCCGTGACAGTGGAGTCGGTGGTCCTCGACCCCTACCGCACCAGCGCGGACCCCCTGGAGTACGAGGAGGTCGAGGTCACCGACGCCAGCCGTGTCCTGCCGCTCACCGGCGGCCTCGCCGAGATCGTCTTCACCCTCGGCCTCGGCGACCAGGTGGTCGGCCGCGACGTGGCCGCCACCTTCGACGAGGCGTCCGACCTGCCGGTGATCAGCGAGGGCCACGACGTCTCCGCCGAGTCCGTGCTCGCCCTCCAGCCCACGGTGGTCGTCGCCGACACCCAGACCGGGCCGCCCGAGGTGATCGAGCAGATCCAGCGCAGCGGCGTCCCCGTCGTCATCGTCGAGGAGGCCTGGTCCATCGACGAGATGTACCCGCGCTTCGAGCGCGTCGCCGAGGCGCTCGGCGTCCCCACCGCCGGAACCCGGCTGGTCGAACGCACCCGGGACCAGATGGCCGAGGTGCGCGAGGCCTCCCTGGAGGCCAGCGCGGACCCCCTCGTCGCCTTCCTCTACCTGCGCGGCACCGCCGGGGTCTACCTCCTCGGGGGGCCCGGCTCGGGCGCCGACGCCATGCTCGCCGAGATCGGGGCCAGGGACGCCGGGGTCGAGATGGGCCTGACCACACCCTTCACACCCATCACCACCGAGGCGCTCATCGAGGCGCAGCCGGACGTCCTCCTCGTCATGACCAAGGGCCTGGAGTCGGTCGGCGGCGTGGAGGGGCTGGTCGAGATCCCCGGCGTCGCCCAGACCCCCGCGGGCCGGAACGCGGCCGTCATCGACTTCGAGGACGGGGTCCTGCTCAACTTCGGCCCCCGCACCCCGCAGGTCATCGTCTCCCTGGCCGAGGAGCTGGCCGCCATCCCCGACGGTGACGGGGGCACCGCGTGACCACCCTCTCCCAACGGCCCGCCGCCACCGACGCGGTACCGAACCACGGAGGCCGTGGGCTGCGACGACTGCGCGCCGGTCTCCTCCTCGGCGGTCTGTCCGTCGGCCTCGTGACCGTCGCGGTCATCGCGGCCGGAGTCGGCGCCTACCCCATCCCGGCTGGCCAGGTCGCCGCGTCCGTCCTCCAGGCGGTCGGTCTCGACGTCGGCGCCGAACCCGACCAGATCGCCAGGACCGTCCTGTGGGACGTACGCCTGCCCCGCGTCGTCCTGGCCGTCATGGTCGGCGCCGCCCTGGGCAGCGCGGGCGCCATCATGCAGGGCGTCTTCGGCAACCCCCTCGCCGAACCCGGAGTGATCGGGGTCTCCGCCGGTGCGGCCGTCGGAGCGATCGTCGTCATCTTCACCGGCGCCACCGTCCTCGGCCACTGGACGGTCATCGCCTCCTCCTTCGTGTTCGGGCTCGGCACGACCCTGTTCGTGTACGTGTTCGCGCGCTCGGGAGGCCGCACCGAAGTGGTCACCCTCCTGCTCACCGGCATCGCGGTCAACGCCATCGCGGGGGCGGCGATCGGCCTGATGACCAACTTCTCCCAGGACGCCGAGATCCAGACCATCACCTTCTGGCAGCTGGGCAGCGTCTCCACCGCCACCTGGTCCAAGGTGGCGGCGATCGCGCCCTGTCTCCTCCTGGGGCTGGCGGTCGTCCCCGTGTACGCCCGTCGCCTGGACCTGCTCGCGCTCGGTGAGGGGCCCGCCCGTCACCTGGGAGTGGACGTCGAACGCATGCGCCTGGTGCTCATCGGCGCCATGGCACTGCTCACCTCGGCGGCGGTCGCCTTCGCCGGGATCGTCGCCTTCGTGGGCCTGGTGGTCCCGCACATCATCCGCATGGTGACCGGTCCCGGCCACCGCGTGCTGCTGCCCGCCTCCGCGCTCGGCGGCGGACTGCTGCTGCTCGCCGCCGACCTGCTGGCCCGCACGGTCGCCGCCCCCGCCGAGATCCCCCTCGGCGTGGTCACCGCCGCCCTGGGCGGACCGTTCTTCTTCTTCCTGCTGTACCGCACCCGCGCCAAGCAAGGAGGCTGGTCGTGAGCGCCGACACCACGAGCATCGCCGGTACCGCCAGCACCACCCTCGACTCCGCGACGGGGGCGGCTCCGCGGCGGTCGGCCCTCGCCCGAGGGTTCGCCGCCGCAGTGGCCCCCCTGACCAGGGCGCCAGCCCCACCCGCGCCCGTCGAACCCGGCTCCGAGGTGGTGCGCGCCGAGGGCCTCACTGTCCGCAGGGGCGGGCGCGCCCTCCTCGACGGGGTCGACCTCACCGTCCGCGCCGGTGAGCTGCTCGCCCTGGTCGGACCGAACGGCGCGGGCAAGTCCACCCTGCTGTCCGCGCTCTCGGGTGACGTCGCGGGAGGCACGTCCCGGGGCGATCGCGACTCGGGGACGGTGCGCCTGCTCGGCCGCCCGCTTCCGGGCTGGAACCCACCCGAACTGGCGCTGCGCCGGGCCGTCCTGCCCCAGGAGGCCGCGGTCAGCTTCCCCTTCTCCGTCGCCGAGCTCGTCGCGATGGGTCGCGCGCCCTGGGCCGGGCTGAGCACCCCGGACCGGGACGACGACCTGGTCCGTACCGCCATGGAACGGGTCGGCGTGACCCACCTGGCCGACCGCCGCTTCCCCACGCTCTCGGGAGGAGAACGGGCCCGCGTCATGTTCGCCCGGGTCCTGGCCCAGGACACCCACCTGCTCCTCCTCGACGAACCGACCGCCGCGCTGGACATCCACCACCAGGAACTCGTACTCTCCATCGCGCGCGACCTCGCGACCGGCGGTGGGGCGGTTATCGTGGTCCTGCACGATTTGGGGCTTGCGGCCGCGTACGCCCATCGTGTGGCGGTACTCTCCGGAGGACAGGTCGCCGCGCGGGGAAACCCCACCGACGTGTTCAGCTCGTCGCTCCTCAGCGCTGTGTACCGACACGAGGTCGAAGTCCTGCCGCATCCGCGTACGGGGGTCCCGCTCGTCGTCCCCCTCCGGCCGCCCGGGTGCACACGAAAGCGTCCACAGGAGTAGGTCGTATTGGTGTCCACAACTGAACGGCAGTCCCATGATGAGCCTCGTCCCTCGGGCGAGGGGCGCGAGCGGCCCCCAAGGGGCCGCCGTCGCCGTCCGCGCAAACCACGGACCACCCCGGGCGACGTCGTCCGCGGGTTCGTCCGCTTCTTCGGCGAGGTCCTCCTGACGGTGGGTCTGCTGATGCTCTTCTACGCCGGCTACGAGGTGTACGGCTCCCAGTGGGAGACCGACCGTGAGCAGCAGGGACTGGCCGACGGCCTCGACGAGGCCTGGGCCGCCGCCGACGAGCGCGGGCCGGACTCCGAGCCCCTGCCCGGCAGCGCCGACAGCCGCCTGTACGTCCCGAGCCTGGACCTGGACTGGGTGGTGGTCAACGGCACCACGCCGGACGACATCCGCTACAGCCCGGGCCGCTACACGGAGTTCGACAGCACACCCGGCGAGCTCGGCAACTACGGCATCGCCGCGCACCGCACGCCCGGGCTCTTCTGGGACCTGGACCTGCTCGACGACGGCGACGTCATGGTGCTGGAGGACGGCGAGAACTTCTACACCTACGAGGTCTTCCGTGAGGAGACCGTGCTCCCCGAGGACTTCTGGGTCGTCAACCCCGACCCCTTCGAGGAGGCCTCCGAGGAGGAGCCCGGACGGGCGCTGCTCACCCTCACCACGTGCGCGCCCAAGCTCAACAACACGCACCGGCTCATCGTCTGGGCCGAACTGACCGAGACCACACCCAAGTCCGAGGGCATGCCCGACAGCATCGCCCACATGGCTCCGGACGCCTAGGGGAAGGGACGCACGAATGTACGGACTGATCTGGCGCATCCTGCCCGGCCCCTGGGCCTCGAAGTTCATCATGTCGGTGGGACTGCTGGCGGGCGCGGCCGCCCTGCTGTGGTTCTTCGCCTTCCCGGCGCTCTCCCCGCACATGCCGTTCAACGACGGCGCGGTCGACATGACCGGCGTCGGCGGCGAGGCCCCCGAGGGGGAGGCCGACCCCGCCACCGGTGACGCCGACCCGGGGGAGTCGGAGGTCTCCGGAGAGGGCTGAGGGACCCGGGAGTCCCCGGGGACGCGGGGGACTCGGCACGGATTCCCGAAGTACGGCGCGGCGCGGTGCGGCAAGCACCGTGCCGCTTGTCATGGGGTGTGCGGGGCGCCCGGAGCTCGGTGCCCGGGCCCGATCGCCGGACACGCCCGGGGCGACCGCTGTGCCGGGCGCCACCGCCGGAGCTCCCGATACGGTCTTCGGCGGCCGCTAACCTCAAGCAGGTGAGTAACGGGGGACGGAACGAATGACGGTGACGCAGACCACGACGGAGAACCGGCTGAGCGGTCTCCGTGCCTGGCAGCGGGAGGCCTTCGAGGAGTACTTTCGCAGGCAGCCACGCGATTTCCTCGCCGTGGCCACGCCCGGGGCGGGCAAGACGACCTTCGCCCTGACCCTGGCGAGCGAGCTCCTCCAGCGGCACGCCGTACGGGCGATCACCATTGTCTGCCCCACCGAGCACCTCAAGAAGCAGTGGGCCGAGGCGGCGGCCCGGTTCGGTATCGCCATCGACCCCGACTTCAAGAACGGGCAGGGCGCCCTCGGGCGCCAGTACGTCGGCGTGGCCGTCACCTACGCCCAGATCGCCGCCCACCCGATGCTGCACCGCAACCGTACAGAGGCGCGCAAGACCCTGGTCATCTTCGACGAGGTCCACCACGCGGGCGACGCCCTGTCCTGGGGCGATGCCGTCCGGGAGGCCTTCGACCCGGCCACACGGCGGCTCTCGCTCACCGGAACCCCGTTCCGCTCCGACATCAACCCCATTCCGTTCGTGGACTACGTCCAGGACGCGGCGGGTGTGCGCCGCTGCTCGTGGGACTACAGCTACGGGTACGCGCCCGCCCTGGAGGACGGGGTCGTGCGCCCGGTCATCTTCATGGCCTACTCCGGGGAGATGCGGTGGCGGACGCGGGCGGGTGACGAGCTCGCCGCCCGGCTCGGCGAACCCCTCACCAAGGACGCGCTGTCCCAGGCGTGGCGGGCCGCGCTCGACCCCAAGGGCGACTGGATCAAGAAGGTCCTGCAGGCGGCCGACCGCAGGCTGACCGAGGTGCGCAAGACCCACGCGGACGCGGGCGGACTGGTCATCGCGAGCGACCACGAGAACGCCCGCGCCTACTCGCGCATCCTGCGGCAGATCACCGGGAAGGGCGCCACCGTGGTGCTGTCCGACGACCCCGCCGCCTCGAAGAAGATCACCCGCTTCGCGAAGAGCGACGACCGCTGGATGGTCGCGGTCCGGATGGTCTCGGAGGGCGTGGACGTGCCCCGCCTGATGGTGGGCGTGTACGCGACCTCCACCAGCACCGCGCTGTTCTTCGCGCAGGCCATCGGCCGTTTCGTGCGGGTGCGCCAGCGCGGCGAGGTGGCGTCGGTGTTCCTGCCCTCCGTGCCGACCCTGCTGGAGTACGCGGGGGAGATGGAGCGCGAGCGCGACCACGTCCTGGACAAGCAGCCCTCGGACGACGAGTACCCCGAGGAGGACCTCCTCAAGGAGGCCAACAAGAAGAAGGACACTCCGGACGCGGGGGAGGAGCTCCCCTTCGAGACCATGGAGTCGGCCGCCGAGTTCGACCGCGCGCTCTATGACGGCCTGGAGTACGGGGGCGGGGCTGCCGGGTCCAGCGAGGAGGAGGACTTCCTCGGGCTGCCCGGGCTGCTCGAGCCGGACCAGGTCTCGCAGCTGCTGCGCAAGCGCAAGGCGGACATCCACGCGAGCCAGCTCAAGGCCAAGGGGAAGTCCGAGCCGGAGGAGGAGTCGGGGCCCACGCACGAGGTCCTGGCCGAGCTGCGCAAGGACCTGAGCAACCTGGTCGGAGCCTGGCACCACCGCACGGGGAAGCCGCACGGGGTGATCCACAACGAGCTGCGCCGCGCCTGCGGAGGGCCGCCGGTCGCGCAGGCCACGCCGCCGCAGATCCGTGAGCGCATCGCCAAGCTCAGAGCCTGGGCCGTGGGCCAGAAGTAGGTTCGCGGCGACAGGCCGGGGGAGAGGAGTCCGGACCCGCCGGGGTCCGGAGGCCCCCACCACCGGCCGAAGAGGGCAAATACTTCGCAAGGTCGGGCAAGCTCGCCAAACGCTGAGCAATCGTCTCACTACAGTGAGTGAGGTGATTCGACGAAGCCCACGCGGCGGCTCAGCCGCGACCTGGTCCGGCCTGACCCTGTGCGCACTCGCGCTGACCGGTCTGGTGGCGAGCTCGCTGCCAGAGACCGCGCATCCCGAACCCCAACGGACCGGGGTGACGGTCGCCGACCAGCACTGTCCGCCCGACTGGGACCCTCGGGCCGCCGACGGCGCCGACACCGCGGCCCGGGCCGCCGCCAGCAGGCTCTCCGACCCCGGCGCGGGCGGGAACGCCGACGTCGAGATCACCCCGGAGCAGGCCGCGGAGTACGAGGAACAGCTCCGCGACGCCCTGGTCCCCCAGCGCGGACGTGAACTCGCCCCGCCGCACGCGGTGCCCGTGGTCGTGCACGTCATCTCCGCCCAGGACGGCCGGGGAGACGTGACCGACGAGCGCATCCAGGAGCAGATCGACGTCCTCAACAAGGCCTACCGGGGCGACTACGCGGTCGGTTCCGAGGGCACCGACACGGGCTTCAGCTTCGAGCTCTCGGACGTCACGCGCAACGTCAACGACGCCTGGTTCGACGACTTCAACCGGTACCGCGACACCATCCGTTCCGATCTGCGCCAAGGTGGACCCGAGACGCTGAACGTCTACACCACGCAGCTCGACTCCGGTCTTCTCGGCTACTCGACCTTCCCCCAGGACTACGCGGACGGCCCCGACCAGGACGGCGTCGTCATCGCGCACGACACCTTCCCGGGCGGGACGCGCGACCGCTTCAACGAGGGCCACACCGGCACCCACGAGGTCGGCCACTGGCTGGGCCTGTTCCACACGTTCCAGAACGGCTGCGAGAGCCCCGGGGACTACGTGGACGACACCCCGTACGAACGCGAGGCGGCGGCGGGCTGCCCGGAGGGCCGGGACAGCTGCCCCGACCTCCCGGGACTCGACCCCGTCACCAACTTCATGAACTACAGCGACGACGCCTGCATGACCCACTTCACCCCGGGGCAGTCGGTCCGCATGGCCGAGCACTGGGAGGCCTTCCGAGGGGGCTCGGCCCGAGTCTGAGCCGCACCCGCACCCGGTTCCCACGGGCACGGCGCCCCGCCCCGGCGGGGCGCCGTCCGTGTGTCCGGGGCCGGGCGGCGGTCAGTCATCGGGTGGTGGGCGTCGATAGGCTGGGGGCATGGCAGCGAACACCTATCTGACCGGGATCAAGCCCACCGGTGACTTCCATCTGGGCAACTACGTCGGCGCGATCAAGCCCGCCCTCGCGGCGGCCGAGGGCTACGACACCTTCTACTTCATCGCGGACTACCACGCGCTCAACATCATCAAGGACGCGGACGAGCTCCGCCAGAGCATCCGGTCGGGCGCTGCCACCTGGCTGGCCTGCGGACTCGACCCCGAGCGCACGGTCTTCTACCGTCAGTCCAGCATCCCCGAGACCTTCGAGCTCACCACCATCCTGAGCACCCTCACCCCCAAGGGACTCATGAACCGCGCGCACGCCTACAAGGCCGCGCGCGACCGCAACAACGAGGCGGGCGTCACCGAACTCGACGCCGGGATCAACATGGGGCTGTACGTCTACCCCGTGCTCATGGCCGCCGACATCCTCATCATGGAGGGCGAACGCGTCCCCGTGGGGCGCGACCAGTCCCAGCACATCGAGTACACCGCCGACATCGCCGGGTACTTCAACCACCGGTACGGCGACAGCTACAGCTTCCCCATCCCCAAGGGCGTCATCGACGACAGCGAAGCCAGCATCCTGCCCGGGACCGACGGCCGCAAGATGAGCAAGTCGTACGACAACCACATCCCGCTCTTCCTGCCGGAGAAGAAGCTCCGCAAGGCCATCAACCGCATCCCCACCGACTCGACCCCGGTCGAGGACCCCAAGGACCCGGACTCCTCGATCCCCTTCCAGCTGCTCACGCACTTCGCCGACGCGGAGAAGGTGGCCGACGTGCGCCAGCGCCTGGAGGCGGGCGGCATGGGCTGGGGCGACCTCAAGAAGGAGCTCTTCGAGGCGGTCAACACCGAGCTCGGCCCCAAGCGCGAGCGCTACGAGGAGCTCATGGCCTCGAAGACCGAACTCGACGAGATCCTCGACTCCGGCCTCGAGCGCGCCCGTTCGCGGGCCCGCCGCGTGCTGACGGACGTCCGCGCCGCCATCGGCATCGGCTAGCTCCGCACACGCGCGCGGGGGCGGTGGTGACCAGGTCACCACCGCCCCCGTCGTCATGTGGGGTCCGGGGCGGGACCGCCCCGCGGATTCAGCCGACGAGCGGCTCACCCTCCAACGTCACACCGGCCTCGCGCAGCTGCTCCAGCGCCGTGTCCACCGTGGGAGCGGAGACCCCCGCCGTCAGGTCGAGCAGCACCCGGGTCCGGAAGCCCTCCTTCCGGGCGTCCACGGCTGTCGCGCGTACGCAGTGGTCGGTGGCGACCCCCACCACGTCCACCTCGTCCACGTCGTGCTCCCGCAGCCATGCGGCCAGGGTCGTCTCGCCGTCCCCGGCCCTGCCCTCGAACCCGCTGTAGGCCGCCTCGTACTGCCCCTTGCTGAAGACCTCCTCGGCCAGGGATTCGTCGAAGTCGGCGTGGAACTCCGCGCCGGGCGTGCCCACAACGCAGTGCCGGGGCCAGCTGTCCACGAAGTCGGGGTTCTCCGAGAAGTGTGCCCCCGGGTCGATGTGGTGGTCACGGGTGGCGACGACGTGGTCGTATCCGCCCACACGCGCGTGCTCGGTGACGGCCGCCGCGGTACGGGCCGCGCCCGTCACGCCCATGCTGCCGCCCTCACAGAAGTCGTTCTGGAGGTCCACCACGATGAGTGCCCTGCTCATGCCGGCACCTCGCTTCCTTATCGTCGGGATCAGTGGAAGACGGTCGACAGAGCGACGTCGCCACGGGACATCCGCAGAGCCTGCTCGGGGAGCTCGGCCACTGTCGCGCGGTGGCGCGCCCGCGCCTCCTGCACGCTCTCGCGCCCCACGACCTCACCGTCGGTGACCAACGGCAGCAGCAGCGGCCGGAGCCCGACCTGCTCGGTCGGCTCGTGCGGGTACACCTCCTCGGACACGGCGACGCCCTTGTCGTCCAACCGCCGGACCGCCCACTTGCGGCCGCCCCGGCTCGGCTTGCCGACCGAGCGCTTGGCGACCGGTTCCAACGGGGCGTCCGGCGCCAGGTCGCGCGCCCGCGCCACGAGTTTGTAGACCAGTGAGACGGTCGGGGCGCCCGAACCCGTCACCAGGGACGTACCCACTCCGTACCCGTCCACCGGGGCCACCGCCAACGCCTGGATCGAGTGTTCGTCCAGGTCGCCGGTGACCACGATCCTGGTCCCGGTGGCGCCGAGGTCGTCCAGCTGCTTGCGGACCCGGGAGGCGGTGGCCCCCAGGTCCCCGGAGTCGATGCGGACGGCGCCCAGCTCGGGCCCGGCCAGCTCCACCGCGTGCCGCACCGCGCGCTCCACGTCGTAGGTGTCCACGAGGAGCGTGGTCCCCGATCCCATGGACTCCAACTGGGCCTTGAAGGCGTGCCGTTCGCTGTCGTGCAGAAGCGTGAACGCGTGCGCGGCCGTGCCGCCGGTCGGGACCCCGTAGGTGCGCCCCGCTTCCAGATTGGAGGAGGTCGCGAACCCGGCCAGGTAGGCGGCACGGGCCGCGGCGACGGCCGACCGCTCGTGGGTGCGCCGGGAACCCATTTCGATGAGGGGCCGGTCTCCCGCGGCCACGCACATCCGGGTGGCGGCGGAGGCGATCGCGCTGTCGTGGTTGTACACGGACAGCGCGAGGGTCTCCAGGATCACGGCCTCGGCGAAGGTGCCTTCCACGACCAGGATCGGCGACCCAGGGAAGTAGGCCTCGCCCTCGCCGTAGCCCCACACGTTCCCGGAGAACCGGTACTCCGAGAGCCAATCCAGTGTGGTGTCGTCCACGACGCCGTGGTCGGACAGGAAGTCCAGTTCCTCGCGGCCGAAGCGGAAGCGCTCCAGCAGGTCCAGGAAACGTCCGGTCCCCGCGACTACCCCGTAGCGACGGCCCTCGGGCAGGCGCCGGGCGAACATCTCGAACACCGACCGGCGTGCGGCGGCCCCGCTGTGCAGGGCTCCCTGGAGCATCGTCAGTTCGTAGTGGTCGGTGAGCAGCGCGCTGCTGCTGTCCTCGCTCATAGGGGCGAGCCTACGTGTTCCGGTCCGGGCCGGTACGAGCGCCCCACCTGCGTCGGGGCGTTGCCCGGAGTGACCTCCCCCGCATGAATACCCACTTGGTTGGTAGAGAAGCTGTTGTGGGTACCCTGGAGCCATGCTGAGGATCGACCGCTCCATCCACGACCAGATCGTCGCCCACGCGCGACGCGACCACCCCGACGAGGCGTGCGGTGTCGTCGCGGGGCCCGAGGGCTCCGACCGCCCGGAGCGGATCATCGAGATGCTGAACGCGGCACGCTCCCCGACGTTCTACGAGTTCGACTCGACCGAGTACAAGAAGGTCTACGACGAACTGTGGGACCGCGACGAGGAGTTCGTCGTGATCTACCACTCCCACACGGCGACCGAGGCCTACCCCTCGCGGACCGACATCACGTACGCCCAGTGGCCCCAGGCCCACTACGTCCTCGTGTCCACCCGCGAGCCCGACACCGCCGAGTTCCGTTCCTTCCGGATCATCGACGGTGAGGTCACCGAGGAACCCGTCGAGATCGTCGACGGCGGCGCCTCCGGCGCGGACCGGTAGGAACACAGCCGCCCGACGGCGCCCGGCGCCACGGCCCGCGGAATGCCAACGGCGGGCCGCCTGTTGGACCTGAACGCACAACAACGACCGTTAACGGAGTCACCTTCATGGCCATCGAGGTCCGCATCCCCACCATCCTGCGCAACCTGACCAACGACGCCAAGGTCGTCCAGGGGTCCGGCGACACCCTCAGCGAGCTGGTCAGCGACCTGGACCAGCAGTACCCCGGCCTCGCGGAGCGCCTGGTGGAGGGCGGCAAGCTGCGCCGGTTCATCAACGTCTACCTGAACGACGAGGACGTCCGCTTCGTGGGCGGTCTCGAAGCCAAGCTCTCCGACGGCGACAACGTGACCGTGCTGCCCGCCGTCGCGGGCGGCTCCCGCTGAGGAAGCCATGCGCTACGACTCCCTGCTCGACTCCCTCGGAGGCACGCCGCTGGTCGGCCTGCCTCGGCTCTCGCCCTCGCCGGAGGTCCGGCTCTGGGCGAAGCTGGAGGACCGCAACCCCACCGGCTCGATCAAGGACCGCGCCGCGTTCTTCATGATCGAGCAGGCCGAGAAGGACGGGCTGCTCTCCCCGGGGTGCACCATCCTGGAGCCGACGTCGGGGAACACCGGCATCTCGCTGGCCATGGTCGCCAAACTGCGCGGCTACCGCATGGTCTGCGTCATGCCGGAGAACACCTCCGGTGAACGCAAGCAGCTCCTGGCCATGTGGGGCGCCGAGGTCCACTACTCCGACGCCGCGGGCGGCTCCAACGAGGCCGTCCGGGTCGCCAAGGAGATGGCATCGGAGCACCCCGACTGGGTGATGCTCTACCAGTACGGCAACCACGCCAACGCGCGGGCCCACTACGAGACCACCGGGCCCGAGCTGCTGGCGGACCTGCCGGAGATCACGCACTTCGTGGCGGGTCTCGGTACCACCGGAACCCTCATGGGGGTCGGCCGGTACCTGCGCGAGCACAAGCCGGACGTGCGGATCGTGGCCGCCGAGCCGAGGTACGGGGAGCTGGTCTACGGACTGCGCAACCTCGACGAGGGTTTCGTTCCCGAGCTGTACGACGAGTCCGTCCTCACCACGCGTTTCTCCGTCCCCTCGGAGGCCGCGCTCCGGCGGACCCGAGAGCTCCTGAACAAGGAGGGCGTCTTCGCGGGCATCTCCACGGGCGGAGCGCTCCACGCGGCCCTGGGCATGGCCCGCAAGGCCGAACAGGCCGGCGAGCGCGCCGACATCGCGTTCGTCATCGCCGACGCCGGATGGAAGTACCTCTCCACCGGTGCCTACGAGGGCACCCTCGAGGAGGCGGAGGAGCGTCTGGACGGCCAGCTCTGGGCCTGATCCAGCCTCCGGGGCCGCCTGGAGGCGGTGTCGTCACGGTGTCTGGGAGGCCGGTTCCCCGCGGGGGCCGGCCTCCGGTCCGTTCCCACGCAGGTCAGTTCCTGTCCTGAACTCGGGCGCAGCGAATCGGTCAAATCTGGTCAATCGGTGTGAAAAATTCACACGTGATGCACGTCGCCTGAGATGCGGGCCACATTTTGTACCACCCAGGCGGTCATTGGGGTACACCCGTAACAACGGGACATCCGCAGAACCAGCCGCCCACCGCTCACCCCGCACACGTCACCAAGGGGCCACGGAAGCAGTGCGGCCGATCGAAAAGGCGACGACGACGTGCGACTCACGATTATCGGGTCCTCCGGGAGCTTCCCCGGGCCGGACAGTCCGGCCTCCTGTTACCTGGTGGAGGCGGACGGCTTCCGGCTCCTCCTCGACCTGGGCAACGGCGCCCTCGGCGCCCTCCAGCGCCACGCCGACCTGTACTCCGTCGACGCCGTCTACCTCAGCCACCTGCACACCGACCACTGCGCGGACATGTGCGCCTACTGGGTCGCCCGCATGTACTCGCCCGGCGGCGCCAAGCCCCCGATCCCCGTGTACGGCCCCGCGGGTGTGGCGGACCGCCTCGCGGAGATCTACGGCCTGGACCCCGACCCCGGGATGACCGAGGTCTTCGACTTCCGCGAACTCGCCCAGGGCGAGTTCCGGATCGGACCCATGACCGCCCGCGTCGCCCGCGTCAACCACCCCGTCGACGCCTTCGGCATCCGCCTGGAGCACGGCGGTGTCAGCCTCGCCTACTCCGGTGACACCGGCACCTGCGACTCCCTGGTCGACCTGGCCCGCGACACTGACCTCTTCCTGTGCGAGGCGGCCTTCCACGACCACGTCGAACACCCGAAGGACATGCACCTCACGGGCAGTGAGGCGGGCGACCACGCCACCAGGGCCGGGGCGCGCAAGCTGCTGCTGACCCACCTGGTGCCGTGGAACGACGACGACATCACGCTGGCCGAGGCGCGGAGCACCTACGACGGCCCCATCGAGCTGGCCCGGGGCGGACAGGTCCGCGAGATCGGCGTCTGAGACCGACGGTCCGCTGCACTGGTACTCCGACCCGACCGAAACACGGTGGGTCACGGACACGCAGGGTGACGAATGCGGCAGGGCCGGGACTGTGTGAAGAGGGAAGTAGTGGGGCCCGTGTGGCACGGGTCCCACCCTGGCCGGTAGCGCCCGACTCCAGCACCGTGGAACACCGTGCCGATATACGCTCGTGTCCATGGCTCGACCTGACGGACGCGTTCCGACCCAACTCCGCCCAGTGAACATCCACCGCAACTGGCTCCGCCACGCGGAGGGCTCCGCCCTCATCGAGTTCGGGGACACCCGCGTGCTCTGCGCGGCCACCGTCGAGGACGGTGTGCCCCGCTGGCGCCGGGGCACCGGCGAGGGGTGGGTCACCGCCGAGTACGCGATGCTCCCGCGCTCCACGGACACCCGGGGCGCCCGTGAGTCCGTACGCGGCAAGATCGGCGGTCGCACCCACGAGATCTCCCGCCTGATCGGCCGCTCCCTGCGCGCCGTCGTCGACTTCAAGGCGATGGGCGAACACACCATCACCCTGGACTGCGACGTACTCCAGGCCGACGGCGGCACCCGCACCGCCGCTGTCACGGGTGCCTACGTGGCCCTGGCCGACGCGATGAAGCACCTGCGCAAGCGGCGCAAGCTCAAGAACAACCCGCTGACCGGCTCGGTGGCCGCGGTCAGCGTCGGCGTGGTCCAGGGCCAGCCCCGGCTGGACCTGAACTACCTGGAGGACTCGGTCGCCGACACCGACATGAACGTCGTGCTCACCGGTGACGGGAAGTTCGTGGAGGTGCAGGGCACCGCCGAGGGCCAGGGCGCCGCCTTCGACCGCGAACTGTTGAACAAGCTGCTCGACCTCGCCTCAGGCGGGTGCGAGGAGCTGACCGCCTTCCAGAAGAAGGCCCTGTCGGAGTGACTGTCGCGAGCGGGGCCGGTCCGGCAGATCCGCCCCGCTCCCCAGGGGGAGGAGCCCCTTGAGGACCAACGGTGAGAGTGGAGGAGGCACGGTGAAGCTCGTCCTTGCGACGCGCAACGCGAAGAAGGTGCCGGAGATGCGCGCCATCCTGGCCGAGGCCGGTGTGTCGGCGGAGGTCCTGGCCCTGGACGCGTTCCCGGACGCACCCGAGGTACCCGAGACCGAACCCTCCTTCATCGGCAACGCCCTGCTCAAGGCGCGGGCGATCGCGGAGCACACGGGGCTCCCGGCCGTCGCGGACGACTCCGGTCTCAGCGTGGACGAACTCCGGGGGATGCCCGGGGTGCTGTCCGCCCGTTGGGCCGGGAGGTTCGGTGCGGACGACCAGGACCGGGCCAACCTGGACCTGGTGCTGGACCAGCTCGCCGACACCCCCGCCGACCGCAGGGGAGCGGAGTTCGTCTGCGCCGCGGTCCTGGTGATGCCGGACGGGATCGAGGCCGTGGCGGAGGGTGTCCTGCGGGGCCGCCTGGTCGGTGAACGCCGCGGCGGGAACGGGTTCGGCTACGACCCGGTCTTCGTTCCCGAGGGGGAGACCCGCACGGCGGCCGAGTTGTCGCCCGAGGAGAAGAACGCGATCAGCCACCGGGGGATCGCCTTCCGGCAGCTCGCCCGGGAACTGGCGGAGATCGTCTGAGCGGGACCGACCACGACTCCGGTCGGATCGGTCGTGGTGGGGGGGGGGGGGGGGG
>NZ_ANAE01000172.1 GCF_000341265.1 Nocardiopsis prasina DSM 43845
CCACGGGCGAAGGAATCCGCCCGGCCATGTTTGCCGACGGCCTCGCTGGGCAGGACTCACAGTGTCTGACAAGCAAGCCACGAGAAGCGCCGGTCTCCGTCTGAGGAGCCGAGCCGAACGGGGCGTCGCTCCGCGGACCTGGGAGGAACCCGAGATCACGGGGGCCTCCGGGTCGACGCGGAACGTCCGGGCAGATCGGGATCCCTCCCACGTTCCGGACCGATTTGACGTCTGACGGTTCAGATACCTAGACTCACCGAGTCGCTGCGGGACGGCGAGCGGGGCCTCACGGGTCTCGACTCGGAACCGGGCCGCGATCTCCGACATCCT
>NZ_ANAE01000173.1 GCF_000341265.1 Nocardiopsis prasina DSM 43845
CCCGGCACGAGACACCCCTGGGCACCCACTCAAGTCCTGCCACCCACACTCGCCACACACGATCCCCAACCCACACCACGGGAGAGGAGGCCCACCCATGAACACCACCCCACCCCCCACCGCAGGAGCATCCACTACCACCGGGTCGGGGTTGGCCTCCACCCCCACCCACTTGGAGATGACCGCCCACCTCAGCACCCAACCCGCCCTCACCGCCGTAGTTCCGCTGGCACGAGTGACCAGCCGCGACACGCGACCCGCTCACCACAGG
>NZ_ANAE01000174.1 GCF_000341265.1 Nocardiopsis prasina DSM 43845
CAGTTGGCGCGGGCGACGCGGCGGGCGGCCATCTGCTCCCCGCACACGCGGGGATGGACCCGGCACCACCCCCAACGCTGCCGCCGCCCCGCGAATGACGGGCCAAGCCCCTACCCCCGCACGCCCACACCCCAAAACCGCCCCACACCAGCACCCCTGAGCGCCCGTGCCCTAAGCCCCCGTGCCTCTGTGCGCCCGCTCATGCCCTGCCACCCACACTCGCCACACACGACCCACACCCCGGGGAGAGGAGGCCCACCCATGAACCCCGCCCCACACCCCACCGCAGAAGCACCCACCACCGGACCCGGGCCAGCTTCCACTCCTACCCCCCCGCACGCTGCCTGCCTTCGCTGCCGCTGTTGCGCTAGCACGAATGACCAGCCGCGACACGCGACCCGCTCACCACAGGCCCGGGGACCCGCACTCCTTCGCTGCCGCTGTTGCGTCGGAAAGCGTGACCGGCCGCGACACGAATCCCGGTCAGCGCAGGCATGGAGAAACACATCGCTGTGGCCGTAGGCTCACCCGTGACCGCAACAACAAAGGTGGATGTCGGTTTTGTCTGTTTCTCAACAAGTTGGAAAAACGAGCGCTTGCCACCGGTAAGTTCGCAGGTGAAAAAGCCTGCTCCCCGCGCACGCGGGGATGGACCCGGCCCGGATGCGTCGGTCGCGGGCCTGGGCGGGCTGCTCCCCGCGCACGCGGGGATGGACCTGGCGTTCGCGGTGGTCCCACTGGGTGCGCTGCTCCCCGCGCACGCGGGGATGGACCCCTCCAGTGCACCTTGAGGACCGTGGACGGCGCCTGCTCCCCGCGCACGCGGGGATGGACCCGCGGCAAGTGGCTCGTCTGGGACGGGCACCGGCTGCTCCCCGCGCATTCGGGGATGGCTCGTGCTCAGCTCAGAGAGACAGGAGTACAGCTGCCCCAAGGGCAGGGAAGGGCCACGCGACGCTGGCGGGGGGCGCCGGGGTGGGGGTCCCCCCC
>NZ_ANAE01000175.1 GCF_000341265.1 Nocardiopsis prasina DSM 43845
TTCTTCGAAGAGGCGGATGGCCGGGGGCTCGGTGTCCGTCGGGGGGACCTTCATGGTCTTGAGGGCGAAGGACATGATGTCGTTGAACACCGGTCCTGCGGCCTCACCGCCGTAGTAGGTCTCCTGCGGGTTGTGCAGGACCACCTGGACGATGAGCTCGGGGTTGTCCGCCGGGGCGAAGCCCGCGAAGGTCGCCGTGTAGCCACCGCCGTCGTAGCCGCCTGTCTCCGGGTTGATCCGGTTGGCGGTACCGGTCTTGCCCGCTACTCGGTAGCCGTCGATGCGGGCCTGGGGCGCGGTGCCCTCGTCGCTGGTGACGGCTTCGAGCATCAGGGCGAGCTGGTCGGCGGTCTCCTTACTGACGACCCTGGTCTTCTCCGGCTCCTCGGCGGGGGTGAACTCCCCGTCCGTGTCGACGGTTCCCGCGATGAGCCGGGGCTCGACGCGAACCCCGCCGTTGGCGATCGTGCCGTAGACCGAGGCCATCTGGGTCGCGTTCACCGACAGGCCGTGCCCGATGGACACCGACGGCAGCTGGGTCCCCCACCAGTCGTCGGGGTCGGTGAGCACCCCGGACTCCTCCCCCGGCAGGGCGAGACCGGTGGGCTGTCCCAGGCCGAAGTCCTTCATGTAGGTGTGCAGCACCCCCGCCTTGACCTGGTCGGCGATCTTGATGGTGCCCACGTTGCTGGACTGCGCCATGATGCCGTTGACGGTCAGCCGCTGGGTGCCGTTGTTGGTGGAGTTGCGGAAGGTCTGGTCGTAGTACTGGAGGGTGTACGGCACCGTGTACACCGTCTCCGGTGTGGTCAGCTCCTCCTCGAGCGCGGCGGCGACCGTGATCACCTTGTTGGTACTGCCCGGCTCGAAGGTCTCCGCCACGGCTCCGTTGGACCACTCCTCGGGCCCGGTGGCGGAGATGTCGTGCTGCGAGTAGGACGGGTAGTCCGCCATCGCGAGGATCTCCTGGTCGGTGTTGGTGACGATGGCGCTCCCGCCCTCGGCGTCCAACTCCTCCACGCGTTCGGCCAGGGCCTGTTGGACGAACCACTGGAGGTCCCGGTCCAGGGTCAGGCGCACGTCCTGACCGGGCTCGGGCTCGCGCACCAGACCGCCCGCCATGGGGATCTGGGTACCGTCGTTACCCACCTCGACCTGCCGCTTGCCGGCCTCACCGGCGAGCGTGGAGTCCAGGTAGCCCTCCAGCCCCTCCAGGCCGTGCCCCTCCGAACCGACGAAGCCGACCAGGTCCGCGGCGCCGGTCTCCTCCGGGTAGACGCGTTCGTAGTCCACCTCGGCCCCCACACCGGACAGGCCGAGGTCACGCATGTCCTGCCAGTCCTCCGGCGACACCAACGTGGCCACCACCTGATAGCGGCTGGGCGCGGCGTCGACCTTGGCCTCGACCTCCTCCTGCTCCAGGTCGAAGCGGGTGACCAGCTCGTCCACGAGCTGGTCGCGCTCCTCCTCCTTGACCTCCTCGGGGTCAACGAAGACGGTGCGCACCTCGGCTGACAGTGCGAACGGGTTGCCCCCGGCATCGGTGATCTGTCCGCGCAGGGTGGGGATGTCGATGGTCTGGAGCCGCAGGTTCGCGGCGGCCTCGGCGTACCTCTCGGCCTCCACCCCCTGGATCTGGGTGAGCCTCCCCGCGAACAGGAGGAGGATCACCACGATGATGGCCCCGCCCATCCTGATGCGCTTGTTCGGGTCGCCCTGCCGGAAGGTGCGCCGCAGGAGCGGCGGCGGAGGCGGCGGGGCCGGGCTCCGTCGCCGCGGCCGTTCACCGCCCCTGCGCACCTCGCGCGCGGACCCGCCACGGTTCGCTCCGGAACTCGCGCGGGCACCGCTGGCGGGGCGCCTGGGCTCCCGCTGGGGACGCTTGCTGGGCCGGGACCCGGAGCGTCCCGCCGCTCCGGGTCCACGGGGGTCACGGGGGCGGCGGTCCCGGGGGTTGCTCACTCTCCGCTCCCAACGTTCCCGGTGTCCGTACCGCTGCCGGTGATCTCACCACTGTCCAGGTCGAGGAAGAGCGGAGCGTCCCCCTGCTCCATCCCCATCTCCTCGGCCTCCCTGGCGATGCGCTCGGAGGTCTCCATGTGGGCCACCGACTTCTCCAGCTGCTGCTCCACGTAGGACATCTCCCGGTTCTCCGACTGGAGACTGGTGATCGTGTACGCCTCCTGGGCGACGACGCTGCGCAGCACCAGGAGTGACACCAGCGCACCGCCGAGAAGGCACAAAATGAGCAGGACGAACGGGATCTTCGGCGCGGGTCCGGTACCGCCTGTGCGTGTGGTCGCCGCTGGGCGCGCCGGACGTTTGGGCGCCGGTGGACGCCTGGTGGCCCCTGTGCGCCTGGTGGTCGTCGCCCGCCCCTTGGTGGTGCGGCGCGTGTCCGTCTTCGTGTCCGTCTTCGTGCCCATCTGGTCTCCCTACTGCCGCGACGGCCAGCGCACACGTTCGGCCACCCGGAGGCGTGCCGACTGTGCGCGCGGGTTGCGTTCGTTCTCTTCGTCCGTGGGGAGTTCCGAGCCCCTGGTGAGGAGCCGGAGTTCCGGTTGGCGGTCCGGGAGGGGGACCGGAAGGTCGGCGGGTGTGGTGTCGGTGGCCAGGGCTGCGAGTGCCCTCTTGGTCATCCGGTCCTCCAGCGAGTGGTAGGACAGCACCGCGATGCGGCCGCCGACGTCCAGGCGGGAGATCGCGGCGGGCAGGGTCTCCTTGAGGATGGAGAGCTCGGCGTTGACCTCGATGCGCAGGCCCTGGAAGGTGCGCTTGGCGGGGTGGCCGCCGGTGCGGCGGGTGGCGGCGGGGATGGCGTCGCGCACCAGTTCGGCCAGTTCCCTGGTGGAGTCGATGCGTCCCTGGGCGCGGCGGCGTTCGATCGCCCTGGCCACACGGGAGGCGAAGCGCTCCTCACCGTAGGTGCGCAGGACCCGGGTGAGCTCGGCGACGGAGTAGTCGTTGACGACCTCGGCGGCGGTGAGCGCCTGGGTACCGTCCATGCGCATGTCGAGGGGCGCGTCGTGGGCGTAGGCGAAGCCGCGTTCGGTCTCGTCCAGCTGCGGCGAGGAGACACCGAGGTCGAGCAGGACCGCGTCGGCGTGCTCCGCCCCGGCCTCGTCGAGTGCGCGCGGGATCTCTGAGTAGACGGCGTGGACGAAGTGGGTCCGGTCCGCGTAGGGTGCGAGGCGCTTGGCGCTGCGTTCCAGGGCGGTGGTGTCCCGGTCCACGCCGACCAGCCTCATGGTGGGGCAGGCCTTGAGCAGCGCCTCGGAGTGTCCGCCCAACCCGAGGGTGCCGTCGACGAACACCGCCCCGGGCCTGCTGAGCGCCGGTGCGAGCAGTTCCACGATCCGGTCGAGCATCACCGGCACGTGCAGGGGGTCGATCCCCGCCCTGGCCGCCTGGATGCGGGCCGCGATGTCGTCGGCCCCGTGGTCCGTCGAGCGGTCCCCTTCGGGCCGCCCGTCCTGCCGGTTGTCCCCCATGCGCTGCTGTTCCTCCACGCTGTCGCGATCTCCCCCTGGGTCCGTGCAGCGCACTGGGCGCGCTCCACGGTGTCCTTCGCGTGGCCCCTCCGAAGTAACCGGCGGGGCCTCCGGACACGGCCGCTATTGTCCACCTTTCGGTGGGCGAACGCTCACGACCTGGCACCGGGGAAGTCGCGCCAGCTCGTGTGACCGTCTCCGGAGACCGCCACCGGTCCCGGCGTTGCATGGACTGTGTGCTGGTGGTTCGAGGCGTTCCAGCGACCGCCCCGCCGTCACAGCACCCCGGGCAGCACCTCCTCTGAGAGTTGCGAGAACGCCTGCTCCTGCTCGGTCTCGTACTCCGACCACGCGGCGGCGTCCCAGATCTCCAGGCGTGTGTTGGCCCCGATGACGACGCACTCGCGGTCCAGGCCCGCGTAGGCGCGCAGCTTCGACGGGATCGTGATCCTGCCCTGTTTGTCGCAGGACTCGTCGGACGCGCTGGCGAAGAGGACGCGGCTGTAGTCGCGGACCGCCTTGGCGGTGACCGGTGCGGAGCGCAGGGCGTCGGTGACGCGGCGGAACTCGTCCGCCGGAAAGACGTAGAGACAGCGCTCCTGGCCCTTCGTGATCACCAGACCCCCCGACAGTTCGTCGCGGTACTTCGCGGGAAGGAACAGCCGTCCCTTCTGATCGAGGCGAGGTGTGTGGGTGCCGAGGAACACACACTCACCCCCTCACCCCTATGCGGAGAATTCACCCTCTCCACGCTGCTCCACCTTACTCCACTCTTCCCCACCGTCAACAGCTTCAATCCGTATTCAGACGCTGAAGAATCGACAAATGCGCAGGTCAGAATGGCGGGATGGGAACGGTCGGCGCGTGGGGCACCACGACGCCCGCGTGCGTCGCGCACCACCTCCACCCCCCGGGCAACCGTTCGGCGGCCGATTCCGGCATTTTGGTTTGCAAGGGATCTGATTGGCCCTAGCCTCGGAGCGATACACGCAGACACACCGATCGAGAGGGTTCTCGTGTCACTCGGCACACAGCAGGACGGTCACGGGGGCGACGTCCGAGGAGACGTCGGTGCCGTTGTCGCCGTCGCCGAACGCGTCCGTGGCGCGATCGAGACGGTCATCGAGGGCAAGCCCGACGTGCTGCGCATCGCGCTGACCGTCCTGCTCGCTGAGGGCCACCTCCTCGTCGAGGACGTTCCCGGCGTGGGCAAGACGATGATGGCCAAGGCCCTGGGCCGCGCCGTCGACTGCTCGGTGCAGCGCGTCCAGTTCACCCCGGACCTGCTCCCCAGCGACATCACCGGTGTGAGCGTCTACCACCAGGACCGCAACGAGTTCGAGTTCAACCCCGGCCCGGTCTTCGCCAACATCGTGCTCGGCGACGAGATCAACCGCGCCTCGCCGAAGACGCAGTCGGCGCTCCTGGAGTGCATGGAGGAGCGGCAGGTCAGCGTGGACGGCCAGACGCGCGCCCTGGAGCGGCCGTTCATGGTCGTCGCCACGCAGAACCCGGCCGACATGGAGGGCACCTACGCGCTGCCCGAGGCACAGCGGGACCGCTTCATGGCCCGGGTCTCGGTGGGTTACCCCTCACCCCAGGCCGAGCTGGACATGATCGACAGCCACAGCACCCGCTCGCCGCTGGACCGTATGGAGCCGGTGACCAACGCGGCGGAGATCCGATCCCTGGTGGACCGCGTGCACAACGTGCACATGGCCCCGGGCATGCGCCGCTACGTCGTGGACCTGGTCAACTCGACCCGGACCGCCCCCGAACTCAGGTTGGGCGCCTCTCCCCGCGCCACCCTGCACCTGGTCCGCGCCGCGCGGGCGCACGCCGCCCTGGAGGGGCGCCACTACGTCGTCCCCGACGACGTCCAGGCACTGGCCGTCCCGGTCCTCGCCCACAGGCTGCTGCCCGGCCCCGAGGCCCAGATGGAGCGGCTCAGCGCCGAGCAGATCGTCGCCAAGCTGGTCTCCCGGCTACCCGTGCCCGGCCCCCGCTGACCCTCTGCCCCCTGATCCCCGAGAGACGGACCATGCGCCCGCAACGTACCCTCACCGCACGCGGTGGTCTGATGTTGTTCTTCGGCGTCGTCGCGCTCGTGTGCGGTTTCGTCATCGGTCAGCGGGAGCTCGCGGGTGTGGGTCTCTTCCTGCTCCTGGTGCCCCCGATCTCGGCGCTGACGATCCTGGGCGCGACCGGTCGGGTGGTGCAGAGCCGGGCGCTGCAACCGAACCGGATCCCCGCCGGAACCGACACCCGGGTCCTGGTGCGGATCGGCAACGCCTCCACCGCCTGGCCGGTGGTCTGGCTGCGGATCGAGGACGCCCTGCCGGTCCGGCTCGGGTACGAGCCCCGCTACACGGTGGGCTTCCTGTCCGCGAGGGCGGTGCGGGACGTCACCTACCTGGTGCGTCCGGCGGTCCGCGGCCGCTATCCGATCGGCCCGCTGCGGGTCAGCGTGGTGGACCCCCTGGGCTGCGTCCGGGTGACCCGTCAGGTCGGTGCGCCCACTCCGCTGCTGGTCACCCCGCCCGTGGTCCCGCTCTCCACGCTCGGTGTCTCCGACGGTTCCCAGGGGGAGCACTCGCCCCGCCGTTCGGTGACCGGTGCCGGGGAGCAGGACCCCATTCCGCGGGAGTACCGCTACGGCGACGAGATGCGCCGGGTGCACTGGCGTTCCACCGCCAAGCACGGCGAACTCATGGTGCGCCGGGACGAGCAGCACTGGCGGGAGCACAGCACCCTGCTCCTGGACACCAGGTTCGGGGCGCACGACGGCGAGGGTGTCCGGGACTCGCTGGAGACAGCGGTCAGCGTGGCCGCCTCCGTGGCGGTGAACCTCCTGGACAACGGGCACGAACTGCGTCTGCACACCGAGCGGGGCCAGCTGCACACCGGGAACACCTCGGGTGTGCTGGACGGGCTCGCCACCGTGGAAGCCTCCGAGGCGGACAGCCTGTACGGAGGGATCAGCACCCTGGAGGGCGCGCGGGGTTCCTCGTCCAGTCTGGTGGTGGCCGTCCTGGGCGCGTTGTCGCCCGAGGACGCCGCTGCGCTGTCCCGGGTGCGCGGCTCCGGGCTCCACGTGGCGGTGCTGTGCACGCGGGCCGCGTGGACCGACGCCGAGCACACCCGGAGAACCGCCGAGCTGCTGGCCGCCAACGGCTGGCGGGTGGTTCCGGTCGCCGACCCCGCCGAACTCCCCCCGCTGTGGGGGCGGGCGATCACCCCCGGTTCCGGGGTCTCCCCCATGTCCCCCGTAGCCCCCGGAGGCCGCCTCACAGGCGAGACGCCGCTGGCCCCGGCAGGCACCCGTGTCCCCTGGGAGGGGTCCCGTTGAGACTGTCGCGAACACTGATGCCCCTGGCCGCCCTGGTCTCCATGCTGGCGGCGCTGCCGCTGCTCGGCGGGCTCATCCGCGGCGACGGCTGGTGGGGGCCCGCCGTCGTCCTCATGGTCGCGGTGACCCTGGTGTCCGCCCTGTACCGCCTCACCGGACGCACCTCGATCCCGGTGCCGTTCCTCCAACTGCTGGTGGCGGCGCTGCTGTTCACCCCGATCCTCACCCCGGGCACCGGGTTCCTCGGTGTCGTGCCGACCGCGGCCACCTTCGAGCAGGCCTGGGTGCTGTTCGAGCAGGGCGTCAACGGCATCAACACCAGCACTCCCCCGGTTCCGACCACCACCGGGCTCCAGCTGATCATCGCGCTGACCTTCCTGGTGTTCACGATGACGGCGGACTTCCTCGCGGTGACCGCCCGCTGCCCGGGCATGGTGGGCGGGCTGCTCCTGGCACTGATCGTGGTGCCGTTGGCCGTGGACGGTGCCGGTCTGACCTGGGTGCAGGCCGCCGTCTGCGCGGCGGGGTACGTGACCCTGCTGGCCACGGACATGTGGGTCCGCGGGCGTGAGTGGGGGGTCCGGGTCCCGGACGGGCACCCCCCCGGCAGCCGGTTCGTGGCGGGCGCCGCCCAGCTGGGCACCGTGGTCGTCGCCGCCTCCGTCGCGATCCTCCTGGCCCTGTCCCTCCCGTTGATGGTGCCGTCGCTGCGCACCGACGCCTTCCGCACGATGGCGGACGGCGCCGAGTTCGGCTCCAGCGGCAGCGTGACCACCACCCACCCGCTGGTCTCGCTCCGCCGTGACCTGGCGGCCTCCTCCGACCGCACGGTGTTGACCTACCGAAGTGACGCCGAGGAGCCCGAGTACCTGCGCACCTACGTCCTGGACGAGTTCGGCGGCGAGAACTGGACGATGTCGCCGGTCCGCACCGGACGCGACTCCGCGCTCAGGGGCACCCTCCCGCTGCCCACGGGCTGGAGCCGTGACTCCGGAACGGCTGTCACCACCCAGGTGTCGCTGACCTCCGACGCACCCCGCATGGAGTTCCTGCCCCTGCCCTACCCGGCGCGCTCGGTGGACGTGTCCGGCGACTGGTACGTGGACCCCGCCACCCTGATGGTCTTCACCACCGACACCCCCTCGACCGGGTTCGACTTCACCGTGGAGTCCTCCGAGTACCGCCCCGAGGCGGAGGCCCTGGCCGACGCCGGTCCCCCGGTCTCCCTGACCGACGACCACCTCGACCTCCCCAACAGCATTGACGGGCGCGTCCAGGAGCTCACCGACTCGCTGACCGAGAACGCGGACTCCACCTACGAGCGGGCCGTCGCCCTCCAGGAGTTCTTCACCGGCGGCGACTTCACCTACGACCTCAGTCCGCCCGCGGTCCCGAACGGCGCCGACCCGCTGTCCTACTTTCTCCTGGAGGACAGGGTCGGCTACTGCGAGCAGTTCGCGGGGGCGATGGCCGTCATGGCCCGCCAGGCGGGCATCCCCGCCCGGGTCGCGGTGGGTTACACAGCGGGCCAGCGGGGCGGCGACGGCAGCTGGTCGGTCTCGGTCGGTGACGCGCACGCCTGGCCCGAGCTGTACTTCGAGGGTGCGGGTTGGCTGCGCTTCGAGCCCACCCCCGCCTCCTCGCAGGGGCAGGGCACGGCCTCGGTCCCCGAGTACGCGGGTGGCGACGCAGCCCCCGAGCTCCGCCCCGAACCCGAACCCAGCGCCTCGAACACCCCCGAGCCCAGCCCGAGCCCCGAGGACGAGCCCTCCGCGAGCCCCTCCGACGCGAGCCCGCCCCCCGAGGCGGACGAGGATCCCACGGACTCCGCCGCCGGTACCCCGGGGGGGAGCGCTGGTTCCGGCGCGGCTCCCTGGTGGCCGGTGGCGGTGGGTCTGCTCGGCGGACTGCTGCTGTTGGCCGGCCCCGCCCTGGTGCGATCCGTGATCCGCTGGTCGCGTCGGGCCGCAGTGGCCGCGGGCGGGACCGCAGCCGCGCACGCCGCGTGGCTGGAGCTGCGGGACACCTGCCTGGACCTGGGGGTGGAGTGGACGCTCACCGAGAGCCCACGGGCGACCGCCTCCCGGCTGGGCGCCGTCCGCCCGAACGGGGCGCTGCTGCCCTCGGAGGCGCACGCCGCCGTGTGGCGCCTGGCTCTGGCGGAGGAGGCGGCCCGCTACGCCCCCGCCCCGGGCGACGACCAGCACCCGAACGGTGCCGAGCTCTCCGCCGACCTCGCCACGGCCCGGTCGGGAGCGAGGGCCGCGGCCACCCGTGGCGACCGGTGCCGCGCCCTGCTGCTGCCGCGCTCCCTGGCCCCGTGGCACCGCCCCCGGGTCGCCGCCGACGCCGTTCCCGCCACCGCCTGACCGACCGGGTCGGCCCTGCCGGGGACCGCCCCGATGGGGAGCCTCCGGATGGGGCCGCCCGGACGGGGCGACGTGGGGCACACACGACAGTGGGGCCCGCACACGACTGGCGTGTGCGGGCCCCACCGGTGCGAACGGGCGAGCGTTCTGGGCATCCGTCACCTGGGAGGACCGGTGTCCGTCCCGAGCGGGCTGCTACTCCTCGCCCTCCTGGCGACGGCGCCACCGCTCCTCGAAGCGGTTCATCATCCCAGGACGCTTGGCGCCCCTGCGCTTGTGTTTGGTCTCCGTCTCGGCCTCGGCCAGCATCGCCTCCGCGCCGCCCCCGGCGGCCTTGCGCCAGGCGTTGGCGCCCAGCAGGAAGGAGGCGAGCATAAAGATGAACCCGAGGACGCTGATGGTGACCGGAACCGCGATCGACGAGTCCGGACTACTCAGCAGCAGCCCCAGGAGCAGCAATGCCATACCGAGTACGAAGCCGATGACGGCCTTGATGATCCAGCGCTTGTAATGGACTCCGGGGTTCGTCTGCCGAACAGTGTTCGCGAACTTCGGGTCCTCGGCATACAGCGCCTGCTCGATCTGGTCGAGCATGCGCTGCTCGTGTTCAGAGAGCGGCACGGTGCCTCCCTACGGCAGTCCCCGGTTGGGGTGACGGGTACTGATGAACAGTCTCTTGGTCAGTGGTATGCCCAGAATACGGTGCACTAGCGCCTGGTGGAAAGAAAAGCTGCGTGTGTACCTGACCCACTACGGCCACGATACCCTCGCCCTGTATCGGAAACACCGGCTTCCATGCCTCTCTTCTTACCCTTACTCCGGTTCTACTCTGAGAACGTTCAGAGGTCCCCGGAAGTTGCCGCATCATACGTCGTTTTCGTCACGCTTGGCCAATACGGCCGACTGTATCGCGCCTGGACCGAAACGGGCCTTCACCCGGTCCATAACCCGTTCAACGTCCCGCCAACCCGAGTCCTCCTCCCCCAGTGCGAGCTGGTGGTGCGCCTGTCCGACCGGGGCGACGCCCTCCACCCGAACCCCCACCAGGCGCAGCGGGGTGCCCTTCAGCCCCGACGCCGCGTAGAGCGCGCGCGCCACCGCGCTGATCTCCCGGGCCACGTCCGTGCTCTCGGAGAGGGTCCGCGCCCTGGTGATGGTGGAGAAGTCGGCCCGGCGCAGCTTCACGCTCACCGTGCGCCCCACCTGCCCCGAGACCCGCATACGGTGGGCCACCTTCTCGGACAGCCGCAGCAGCTCGCGGTCGATCAGGCCCGGGTCATCCACGTCCTCGGCGAAGGTCTCCTCCGCGCCGACACTCTTGTCCGGGGTGTCGGGGACGACCGTGCTGGGGTCCTCACCCCGGGACAGCGCGGCCAGGCGGACGCCGGCCTTCTCCCCCAGCTCCATGCGCAGCAGGTCGGGGTCGGCCCGGGACAGGGCGCCCACCGTGCGCAGCCCCAGCCGGACGAGCGTGCGTTCGGTCTTGTCCCCCACCCCGGGCAGGGCGCCGATCGGCAGGGGGTCCAGGAAGCCGTGCACCTCCCGCGTGGGCACCAGCAGCAGACCGTCGGGCTTGCAGTGGGTGGAACCGAGCTTGGCCACGAAACGGGTGGCGGCCACCCCGACCGAACAGGTGAGCCGCTGCTCGCGGCGGACGCGTTCGCGGATCATCGCGGCGATGCGCACCGGACCGCCGAGACGGCGGCGGGCGCCGGAGACGTCCAGAAAGGCCTCGTCCAACGACAGCGGCTGCACCAGGGGCGTCACCGAGCCCAGGATGTCCATGACGGCCTCGGAGGCCTGACGGTAGGCGGCCCCGTCCGGCGGGTAGACCAGGGCGTCCGGACACAGCCGCATCGCTTGGGCCATGGGCATCGCCGAGTGCACGCCGTGGCGGCGGGCGATGTAGTCGGCGGAGGAGACCACACTGCGCGGACCGGTGCCGCCCACGATCACCGGACGGCCGCGCGCCTCGGGGTGGCGCAGCTGTTCCACGCTCGCGAAGAACGCGTCCATGTCCAGGTGCAGGATGTTGCAGTCGTCGTCCGGACCGGAGCCGTCCAAGGGGAAGTCGGACCGCAGGGGCGTGATCCCCTCGGAGGTGACCACACCCCGCAGAGCGGCACCGCGCTCCAGTTGACGTCGGCTCATATGCCCAGGTTATGCCCTGTCCGCAGCGACCCGCCCCGACCCTAGGGCTTCAGGGCGACGGCGTGCAGCTGGGTGGCGACGCCGATCAGTTCCGGGTGGTCGGCGACGGCCCGCTCCAGTTCCACCAGCTGCTGTCCGGCCTGGGCGTCGCCCTCCCAGGCGTGCCCGGGCAGGATGTCGGCGAACACGCGGACCCCCCGCACGCTCTCCCCTGTGAGGCCGGACTGGCCGATCAGGTCGAGGAGCTGCTGGCGGGTGAACCGGCGGGGCATGGGGTCGGCCCCGCCCCAGCGGCCGTCGGGGTCCTCCAGCAGGTGCCGGGCCTCGGTGATGTGCCCGGCCAGGACCCGGTGCAGGGCCCCGGCCACGGCGTTGGTGACCAGCAGGCTGACCGCGCCGCCGGAGCGGGTGACGCCGGCGACGTCGGCCAGCGCGGCGACGGGGTCGTCGACGTACTCCAGCACGTTGTGCACCAGCACGAGGTCGGCGCTGGCGGCCGGGAAGAGCGAGGCCAGGTCCTGGGTCTCCCCCTGGACGCCGCGCACCATGACACCGCTCTCGGCGGCGCGGCGCTCCAGGGCGGCCAGGGAGTCGGGGCTGGGTTCGACGACGGTCACGCGGTGACCGAGCTCGGCGAGCGGAACGGCGGCGCCACCGGTGCCACCGCCCGCGTCGACGATCTCCAGGGGTTCACCGTCGAAGAGACGGTCCAGCAGCCGCGAGAGGGCGTCCCACACCACGGCGGTGCGGGCCGCGTTGGCCGCCCGCCCGGGGCCGGTCGGACCACCCGTGCCGAAACCGCTCGCGGCGGTCGCGGGCGTGCCGCTCCTGTCAGTCACCTGCGTTCCCTCAATCAGCTAGTGTCCGGCCTCGGCGCGAGGTCTCAGAGCGCGAGCGTCGCCTTGTTCTCCATCAGCCTGGACAGGAGTCCGCTGATGAAGTTGGGCGACTCGTCGGTGGACAGCTCCTTGGCGACACCGACGGCCTCGGCGATCGCCACACCGTCGGGGATGTCCTCGGCCCACAGGAGCTCGTAGGCTCCCATCCGGAGGATGTTGCGGTCGACGACCGGCATGCGCTCCAGGGTCCACCCGATGGCGTACTCGTCGAGGAGGGAGTCGATCCGGTCGCGCCGCTCGTCAACGGAGCGGGCCAGCAGCTCCGTGAACTCGTTGATCGGCGGTTCGGGCTGGGCTCTGCGACGCTTGATGACGTCCTCCACCGAGGTGGAGCGCACCTCGGCCTCGTAGAGGACCTCCACCGCGCGCCGACGGGCCTTGCGCCGTGCGCCACTCATCAGTTGACACGCCCGAGGTAGTCGCCCGTGCGGGTGTCGACCTTGACGCGCTCGCCGGTGGTGACGAACAGGGGCACCTGGATGGTGGCGCCGGTCTGGACGGTGGCGGGCTTGGTGCCGCCGGTGGAGCGGTCGCCCTGGACGCCCGGGTCGGTCTGGGTGATCTCCAGCTCGACGGCGGCGGGCATCTCGATGTAGAGCGGGTTGCCCTCGTTGGTGGCCACCGTGACCTTGGTGTTCTCCAGCAGGAAGCCCTTGGCCTCGCCGACCACGGCGTCGCCGACCGGGATCTGGTCGAAGGTCTGGGTGTCCATGAAGATGAAGGAGTCACCGTCGTGGTACAGGTACTCCATGTCACGGCGGTCGACGCTGGCGAACTCGACCTTGGAACCGGCGTTGAAGGTCTTGTCGACGATCTTGCCCGTGAGGACGTTCTTGAGCTTGGTGCGGACGAACGCGCCGCCCTTGCCCGGCTTGACGTGCTGGAACTCCAGGACGTTCCAGAGGACGCCGCCGTCGAGCCGCAGGGTCGTGCCGTTCTTGATGTCGTTCGTCGTGGCCACTTCGGTCGTCTCTCCCAGGGGTGTGACACGTCGGAGACCGGACTCGCTGGTCCGGTCGGTGGTCAGTGGGGCGAGGCGTGGTTCCCGTGGCCGCCGGCGGCTGTGCCGACCGGCACCCGGGCACTCCTCGCCTTGGGTCAGTCTAGTGGCTTCCGAGGACTCAGGAACCGTCCACGACCGCCTGGTAGGCCTCGTCCAGCAGCTCGGGAGCGGGTCCGCTCAGGATCGCGGGCCGGGCCAGACCGTCCAGGACCACGAATCGCAGTGTGGAGCCGCGGGCCTTCTTGTCCACGGCCATGGTGGCGCGCAGCTCCGGCCAGGCCTCGGCGGCGTAGGCCACGGGCAGGCCCACGGAGGTGAGCACGGAGCGGTGTCTGCGCACCAGCGCGTCGTCGATGCGCCCGTCCAGCCGGGCGAGTTCGGCAACGAAGACCATGCCGATGGAGACCGCGTAGCCGTGCCGGAAGGTGTAGTTCTCGGCGCGCTCGATGGCGTGCCCGAGGGTGTGGCCGTAGTTGAGGATCTCCCGACGGCCGCTCTCCTTGAGGTCGCCCGAGACGACGTCGGCCTTGACCCGGATGGCGCGTTCGATGAGTTCGCGCGTGTGCCTGCCCTCCGGAAGGGCGGCGCCCTCGGGGTCGTCCTCGACCAGGTCGCAGATGACGGGGTCGTCGATGAACCCCGCCTTGACGATCTCGGCCAGCCCGCCGACGTAGTCCGCCCGGGGGAGGCTGGGCAGGGTGGCGAGGTCGCACAGCACCCCGGCGGGGGGGTGGAAGGCGCCCACGAGGTTCTTGCCCTCGGGGGTGTTGATGCCGGTCTTGCCGCCCACGGCGGCATCCACCATGCCCAGCAGCGTGGTGGGAACCAGCACCGAGCGCACCCCGCGCAGCCAGGTGGCGGCGACGAACCCGGCGAGGTCGGTGACGGCGCCGCCGCCCACGCCCACCACCGCGTCGGTGCGGGTGAAGTTGAACGACCCCAACCGGGACCACAGCTCGGTGGCGACCGCGGCGGTCTTGGCCGCCTCGCCGTTCGGCACGGGCATGGGCCGGACGCGGTATCCGGCCTCCTCCAGGACCCCGACGACGGGGCGGGCGATCTGGTCCAGGCCCTCGGGGTGGATGACGGCCACCTGCGCGGCGCCGCCGACCAGGGAGGGCAGTTCCGCGAGGATGCCACTGCCGACCACCACGTCGTAGCGTCCGGTGGGCTCCCCCACGCCGATCCGGGTCACGGTCACTGGGCGGCCTTTCCGGTGGGGAGGGACGCGACGATCGAGTCCACGATCTCCTCGGGGTGGTACTCGGTGGTGGGCACGGTCACCGAGGCGAGGCCCTCGTAGACCGGCAGCCGTTCGTTGAGGAGCCTGCGCAGCTGGGTGCGGGGGTTCCCGGACAGCAGCGGGCGGGCGACGTCCATGCCGACGCGCTTGGCGGCCTCACCGAAGTCCACCTGGAGGTAGACGACGTGGTGGTCCACGAGGTCCTTGCGGGTGTCCTCGTTCAGCACCGCGCCGCCGCCGACCGCGATGACGCCCTCCCACGAGCGCAGGCCCTCGGCGACGACCTCGCGCTCCAGGGCGCGGAAGTGCTCCTCGCCCTCCTGGAGGAAGATGTCGCTGATGGGCTTGCCCGCACGCTTCTCGACCTCGGTGTCGGTGCACAACAGGTCCGTGTCCAGGCGGCGGGCCAGGGCCTCGCCGACGGTGGACTTGCCCGAACCGGGCGAACCGATGAGCACCGCGATCGCTCTTGCCACGCTCTGCCTACCTCTGGGGGTCACCCCCGCGCGCCCGCGGGGAACGTTCTGACCGCCTGCTCAGAGCCGCGCCTGACGGCGGCCCATCCCCGCGCGTGCGGGGAGCAGGCTCTGTTCGACCAACGCTACCGGTAGTCGCGAGGACCCATCCCACGTGCGCGGGGCTCCCCTACCTCAGCCGTCAGCCGTCGCCTGGCAGGGGCGCCGCCCCGCGCGGGTGTGTGGCTCGCTCGAACGGGACGGACCACGGCTCCGAGTGTGATCATCGCCGTGTGCGCGGGGACAGACACTGTCCGCGCGGGGGACGGTCATGGAAGCTCCGGGCCCCGTGCCGGAGAAGCAACCGCACAGGGCGCTCAGGCGGTGAACAGCACGGCCCTGCCCGCGTGGGCAGGGCCTCTCCGAGGCGTCAGGGTGCCTGCGCGGCGAAGGCGAGGCCCCGGTGGCTGAGTTCGGTGTCCTCGCAGCGTCCCTCCACGGTGGCCTCGACGTCGAAGACGTGCTGCTCGGTGGGCGGGTAGCCGATGAGTTGCAGGGCGCGGCTGGGGACCGGCCCCTCGGAGGCCGCGGCGGACTCCCACAGCAGGACCGCTCCCCAACGGTTGGTCTCGGGGTCGGCGATCCAGGCCTTGAGCCGCAGACCGGGCACCTCGGCGAAGGCGTCGACGGACGTCTCCTTCAGGTACGCGCGCAGGGACTCGATGGTCTGGTCGGACTCGGTCAGGTCCCACCAGACGGTGGCGAGGCGGGGGTGGTGCATGGGGGTGCTCCTGGTGGTGAAAGTGAACTGGCCCGCTCTCCGAGGAGGGCGGGCCAGCGGGGTGGTTCTAGCGGATCGTCAGCGCGTCCAGGTAGCCCTGGAGGTTGCGGGCGGTCTCGGGGACCGAGTCGCCGCCGAACTTCTCGATGGCGGCCTCGGCGATGACGAGGGCGACCATGGCCTCGGCGACCACACCGGCCGCGGGCACGGCGGTGACGTCGCTGCGCTGGTGGTGGGCCTTGGTGGGCTCGCCGGTCTCGGTGTCGATGGTGTCCAGCGCCTTGGGCACCGTGGCGATGGGCTTCATCGCGGCGCGCACCCGCAGGGGGTCGCCGGTGGACATGCCGCCCTCGACCCCTCCGGCGCGGTTGGTGCGGCGGCGGACACCGTCGGGGCCGGGCTCGATCTCGTCGTGGGCCTCGGAGCCGCGGCGGGCGGCGGTGCGGAAGCCGTCACCGACCTCCACGCCCTTGATGGCCTGGATGCCCATGAGGGCCCCGGCCAGGCGGGAGTCCAGACGGCGGTCCCAGTGCACGTGGCTGCCCAGGCCGGGCGGCAGGTTGTAGGCGAGGACCTCGACGACGCCGCCCAGGGTGTCCCCGGACTTCTTGGTGTCGTCGACCTCCTCGACCATGCGGGCGCTGGTCGCGGTGTCGAAGCAGCGCAGCGGGTCCTCGTCGATCGCCGCGAGGTCCTCGGGGCGCGGTTCGGGCGCACCCTCGGGAACCGCGACGGGGCCCATGGAGACCACGTGGCTGAGGATCTCGATACCGAGCGCCTGTCGGCAGAACTGCCGGGCGACCTCGCCGACCGCGACCCGGGCCGCGGTTTCGCGGGCGCTGGCGCGCTCCAGGATCGGGCGGGACTCCTCGTGCCCGTATTTCTGCATGCCGACGAGGTCGGCGTGCCCGGGGCGGGGGCGGGTGAGGGGCGCGTTGCGCGCCGTGCCGTCCAGTTCCTCGGCGGGAACCGGGTCGGGCGACATCACCTTCTCCCACTTGGGCCACTCGGTGTTTCCGACCTCGATCGCGACCGGCCCACCCTGGGTGATGCCGTGCCGGATACCTCCGATAACGGAGACCTGGTCCTTCTCGAACTTCATCCGGGCGCCCCGACCGTACCCGGCGCGACGTCGGAGCAGCGCGGCGGCGATGTCGTCAGAGGTGACGGACACACCGGCCGGAAGGCCCTCCAGGATCGCGACGAGTGCAGGTCCGTGGGACTCCCCCGCGGTCAGCCAACGCAACATGTGCACGATCCTCCCACGGATCGGAGGGAGGCGTGGTCACCGGGTTCAGGGTTGCGGAAGCAGGGGGTGACCGGCCAGGACGGTCGCGAGGGTGGCGGCGAGCATGAAGGGGCCGAGCGGGAGCGGTTCGGCCCGGGTGATCCGGCGCAGGAGCAGCAGGACCACTCCCAGCAGGGAGAAGGCCGCGAAGGCCCAGAAGGCGGCGACCAGCGCGCCCACCGGTCCGGCGACCCAGCCCGCGTAGAGGCCGGTGAGCCCGGAGAGCTTGACGTCCCCGAAGCCGAGCCCGCCCGGTCTGATCCGCCACATCAGCCAGTAGAGGACCGTGATGAGCGCCATGCCGACCAGGGCACCGGCGCCGCGCTCCAGGTGGGGTCCGAAGGGCGGGAGGAGCACCGCCGCGGCCAGGAGGAGCGCGGCGACGGGGTAGGCGGGGGCGACGAGGGCGTCGGGCAGACGCATGACGCGCAGGTCGACGACGGACAGCGGGACGCCGAGAGCGACGAGCCAGAGCACGGCCAGGAGCCCGAACGGCGACCAGTCGGCCAGGTGGGCGGGGCTGAGGGCGCCGACCGCGGCGAAGAGGAGCGCCGTGGTGGCGACGACGGCCGGGTGGGGTCGGACCCGGAGCGCGCAGTGGGGGCAGGTACCGTCCCGCCGGAAGGCACGGGAGGCGACGACGGGGAGCCCCCGGGCGAAGCGGATCGGGTTCAGGCAGTGCGGGCAGCGGGGCGGCGGGGGCCCGTCGTGTTCCTCCTCCAGGTCGGGGACGGTCGTGGTGACGGGCGCCGTCGGTGTGTCGGGCGCGCCTGCCCGCTCCTCGATTCCACCTGTGGCAGCGTCCTGGTGGGGAGCGGGCCGCCCGGGGCCGGGTGGCCCCGGCGGAAGGGCCGTACCGAAGAGGTGGACCAGCCGGCCGCCGGTACGGCCGACCGTGAGGCCCAGGGCGAAGAGCACGGCGGCCGCGAGGACCGCCCACGGGAGCGGGGACGACGTGAGCACCAGGGGGGTGGGCATGTTCGGAAACTACCTGTTGGCGTCGTCCGGCGACAGGGTGTGGGGCGACCTGTGGACAACCCCGGGGTCACTCGTCGTCGCGCCGGGCCCGCACGACCGCGCTGAGTTCGACACCGCCGGGCAGCACGTGCCGGAGTTCGGCGGTGAGCCGCTCGGCGACCCTGCGCAGCGACTCGTCGTCGCGCTCCTCCAGTTCGAGGCGGATGCCGAGGTCGGCGCGCTCGGAGGGGTGGATGCGCACGCGCTCGATCCCGAACTCGGTGTGGGTCACCCCGTAGACGATGCCCAGGACCTGCGGGTCGTCCTTGGGCTCGGGGACCGATCCCTGCTCGGCGAGCACGGTGAGGAAGCGGCCCTGGATGGTGTGCGGGACCGGCCCGGACACGTCGATGACCAGCGCGTCCGCGTTCTCCTCCAGGGTGGCCTGGCAGGCGTCCTGGGTGGTGAAGGGCACCGGGCGGGCGTCCGGGCGCCAGCGCCGTACGGCGTCCACGGAGGTGAAGGCCAGGACCCCGCGACGACCGTCCTTGCCGGTCATGATGGGGATGGCCACCTCGCTGTTCTTGTCCTTGGTGAGCCCGCCCACGCCCTGCTCGGTCTCGGTGGCCACGGCCACCACGGGGATGAGGACCCGGGATCCGCTGAGGGCGGCGAGGACCTGTCGGTCGCCGGTCCGGCCCGCGGCGTGCTCACGCAGGCTTGCCTCGACGTCCGGGTCGGCGCTGCCGTCGTCGTCACGGAAGTTCTGGGCGCCGATGATCGATGGTCTGCTCACGGGCTCCGACTCTACCCGGGGTGTGCGTGCGTTCCGGAGTCGCTTCTCGGACAGAACCATGTGACCTCTCCCCTGTTCCGGGCGGGCTCGGCCGCCGTCTCGCGGGGTCGGCGCTCGTGTGCTCCGCCCCGCGGACACCAGCCTCACAGGAGGGCGTCGCGGGCGCGGGCGGTTCCGGGAAGTCCGCGCGGATCAGGGTCGGGCGCCGCCGAGCGTGTCGACGATCTCCCGGAGCTGGTCGACCTGTTCGGGGGTGAGCCGGTCGAACATCAGCGAGCGCACCCGGGTGGCGTGGCCCGGTGCTGCCCGGTGAAGGGCCGCGGTGCCGTCGTCGGTGAGGACCGCCCACAGTCCACGCCGGTCGTCCTCGCAGTTCTCCCGCCGCACGTGTCCGTCGCGTTCGAGGCGGGCGATCTGGTGGGACAGGCGGCTCTTGGAGACGATCACGGTCTCGGCGAGGTCGCGCATCCGCATGCGCTGTTCGGGGGCTTCGGAGAGGTGGGCGAGGATGCCGTACTCGATGAGGGAGAGGCCGTCCCGGTCGCGCAGGTCGTGTTCGAGTTCGTCGTAGATCCACGCGTTCATCCGCAGGAACCCGCGCCAGACGTCCTGTTCGTCGGGTTCGAGCCATGCCTTCTCCATGGGCGTGATTCTAGCCCGGTGGATCGGGTGGCGGTGGCGGAGCGGCGAAGCCCTTGCACCCTCGAGGACGAACACCTAATCTACTTCCAAGGAAGATACTTCTAAGGTACTTTGTTGTCAGACAAAGAACCAGCCAGTGGGTCGACCCGGCACCCGGGCCGCCCGAACACAGGGAGAGACACCATGGCCGATCAGGAACTCAAGCCCGGCACCTGGAAGATCGACACCGCCCACAGCATCGTCGGCTTCTCCGTCCGCCACATGATGGTGAGCAAGGTCCGTGGCCGCTTCGAGAAGTTCGACGCCACGCTGACCGTTCCCGAGGACCCCACCCAGTCCTCCGTCGAGGCCACCATCGACGCCAGCTCGATCAACACCGACAACGCCGACCGTGACAACCACATCCGGTCCAACGACTTCTTCGAGGCCGACAACCACCCCGCGTTCAGCTTCCGCTCCACCGGGCTGGAGGCCAGGGGCGAGGACTTCGTCCTCAAGGGCGACCTGACCATCAAGAAGAACACCCACCCGGTCGAGCTGGCCCTGGAGTTCAACGGCTCCACCGTCGACCCCTACGGCCTGGACCGCGCCGGTTTCGCCGCCTCCACCACCATCAGCCGCAAGAAGTTCGGCGTCGACATCGAGATGCCGATGGAGAGCGGCGGCGTGGTCGTCGGCGACAAGATCTCCATCGAGATCGACGCCGAGTTCACCCGCCAGGCCTGAGCCACTCCGGCTCCGGCGGGCACGACGACACGGTCCGGCGCCACCGCCCCGAGTTTTGACGACACTCCGTCAGTAACCCGGCGGGGCCTCGGATATCGTCGACGGGGGAGGGTCCACACGGACCCTCCCCCGTTCCGTATGTCCGGCAGCGCCCCACAGACCGCAGGAGAGACCACCGTGCCGTCCCAACCCTTCGCCCCCGAGGTCGTCACCGCCGTCACCGCCCACATGAACGGCGACCACCCCGAGGACACCCTGCTCATCTGCCGCGCCCTGGGCGACCGACCCGACGCGACCGCCGCCCGGATGACCGGCCTGGACGGTGAGGGCGGCGACTACGCGGTCACCGTGGACGGAACCGAGGAGGACGTGCGTATCCCCTGGGCCGCCCCGCTCACCGAACGCGCGCAGATCCGCGTCGAGGTGGTCCGCATGTACCAGGAGGCCTGCGCCGCTCTCGGAATCACCCCGCGCGGCGAGCACTGACCCCCGCCCGTCATCGCAGGAGGGTCCGGTGACGAAGGGTCACGAAAACCGGAACCCGAACGGCCTTTGAGGAGTCCCATCCGGTGACGGGGGAAGACCGTTCACGGGTCCGGAACGAGGCGGCTCCACCTCTCCGACCGGATCCGGGAACGACCTAACCTGGAGGGGTCCGCCCCGCCACGGAGATCCCCCCGGACACCCGCAGACGACCGCCTATCCGAAGGATGGCTCCGGCCTCGATGGTCACGCCCGACCCCGGTGACGAGAACGCACCCACCCAGCGGATCGACCCGACGACACCCACCACGCGAGCCAACCCGGCGGTGGGAGCCACGCGCTGGGTCACACGCGTGTTCCGCCCAGGCGCCGCGCCGCCACCCGAGCCGGGAGGCGCGTACCCGGGGCCGCCCCCCGCCCCGGACGACGGGCCCACCCGCGTGGTCCCCCCGGGCGCGCCGAACGGAACGGACCGCACCACCGTCCTGCCCGGCGACGCCGCCCTGGGCTCCGCGCCCGCCGACGGCACCCGGGTCCAGGCGCCAGCCGCCGCCACCGGGCGCCCGGGCACGAACCGACCCGCCGTCGTCGCGTCCCAGCCCTCCGGAGGCCGGACCCCGTGGTGGCGGGCACTCCTCGGGCCCCTCCTCGACTGGATGGCCCGTCTGGTCTCCCGCGTGGTCGTGGGCCCCGCGGGCGACCTCGACTACGCCGTGCCCGCCGAACTCCGCCGCCGCTACCAGGTCCTGGACCACATCGGCGCGGGCGGCGAGGCCGTCGTCTACCTCGCCGAACCCACCGACTCCCCCGGGCGCCAGCTGGCCCTGAAGGTGTACCGGCCCGGTCACGACATCAACCGCGAACTCCTGGACCGTCTGCGCGCGCGGGGCACCGCCTCTCCGCACACGCCCGCCATCCAGGGCTACGGGACCGCCGCCAGCTCCTGGGGCGAGGACCTGGCCTGGGAGGCCCAGGAGTACTTCTCCCTGGGCACCCTGCGCGAGGTCATCAACCAGTCCCCCATGGACGACGAGGGCGCCCGGGCCGTGGTCCGCGCCGTCGCCGACTGCCTGCACCACTGGCAGAGCGAGCTCCAGCACAACCACACCGACGTCAAGCCCGAGAACCTGCTGGTCCGCTCACTGGACCCGCCGGTGGTGGCACTCACCGACTTCGGCGGGGCAGTCCGCGCCACCATGAGCCGCGTCTACGGCGGCCAGGCCGTCACCGAGGCCTACGCCTCCCCCGAGGTGGTGGAGGGCCGCCGTGAGGCACCGGCCGCCTGGTGGTCGCTGGGCGTCATGGTGCACGAGCTCACCACCGGGCGCCGCCCCGACCGCGGCGGGAACTGGCTGACCGCCCGCAACACCGAGGTGGACATCTCCGCCATCACCGACGAGCGCTGGCGCCTGCTCGCCCGGGGCCTGCTCACCCTGGCCCCCTCCACCCGGTGGGGGTACGACGAGGTCGCGGCGTGGCTGGCCGGGGAGCGCCCGCCGATCCGCACCGCGAGCCGCCGGCGCCCCATCAACTTCGCCGGGACCTCCCACGAGGACCCGCCCAGCCTCGCCTTCGACCTGCTCGACCGCTCCGACACCGGCGCGATGTGGCTGCGCAGCCACTGGTCCGAGCTGCGCACCTGGCTGGACCGCGAGGTCAACGACTACACCTTCGACCGCGCCTACCTCACCGGTCTGGAGGCCCGCCCCGACCTCGCGCACGTGGCTATCAGCGCCCTGGCCGCCCGCTACGTGCCCGGCATGCCGCCGCGCTTCCGGGGGCACGAGATCAGCGCGGACGGGCTGCTGGCCCTGGCCGCGGGCGACGCCAGCCGCCACTCCGTGGTCCGCGAGACCGTGGAGTCGGGCGTGGTGGGACTGGGCGCCCAGCACTGGTGTCCGCACCCCGAGTGCCGCTCGGGCGGATCGGGCCGCTGCGCCCTGCTGGAGCGGGTCCAGCACGAGGTCCCGCTGCTGATGGCGCGGGTCAACGAGACCCTGGAGCGGGTGGTGGACGCGCGCCCCGACTCGACCCGGAACCCGGACGCGCCACGGCCGCCCGCCTCCCACGAGATCGACTCCACGTGGGCGCGCGCGGTGGAGCTGGTGCTGTCGCCCGACACCGCCGCGCAGCACCGGTCCCTGCTGCGTCGCCAGTCCTGGCACCCGCAGCAGCGCAGCTCCGCACCGAACGCGCCGTGGTGGTCAGAGCAGCGCAAGGCGGCGCTGCGTGACGGCGGCGACCAGCTGGCCAGCCGGAGCGCCGTCCTGGCCTCCCTCCTCCTGCTGCCGGAGGCCGCACGGGTCGGCGGTTCGATCGCCGAGCGCGAGCGCGCCGACGGACGGGCCCGCCGCCAGGACCGCTGGGCCTCCCTGGGCGGATCGGCACGGGCACGCTGGGAGGGGGCACAGGAGAAGGTGGCCACCGCCCGCCAGCGTCGAGCGGTCGCTGCCACCCGGCCGGACCACCCGGCACTGCCCGGTGACCCCACCCGCCCGCAGGAGCCCGCGACCGCCAAGGAGAAACGTCGGCAGGACCGGGCGGCCCGGCGGGTCGACCGGACGATGGGCCAGATCCAGCGCGCGATGAAGGCTGGCCGGTGCCGCCGGTTCGCCTACCCGGCCGCCCTGCTGGGCCTGGTGGACGGTCTCGGCCGGGCCGTGCGCCCCGGGGAGGGTTTCTTCCCCGAGAGCGCGTTCGTGACCGACGCCTACACGGGTCTGCTGGACTTCAGCGACAACCCCCTGACCGAGGGGGCCGCGGCGCTGACCGGCCTGCTGCCCGGCGGGATCGGCGCGGCCTGGTGGTTCCCGGTCCTGTTGTCGATCGCCCTGTTCGTGCTGGGCCGCACGGCGGCGAAGTCCACCCTCAAGGCCCGTCGCAGGCTGGGCGCCTTCCGCCTGGCCGTGGCGGGATCGTTGGTCATGCTCGTGGTGCTGTTCTCCACGGGGCTGCTGGCCCTGGGGTCCGGTGTGCTCATCCCCCTGGACGGCCTGCTGGGCTGAGGTCCCCGGCGGGCCGACACCCCGGGTGAGGCGTCGGACACGCTATGATCTCCCGGTTCGGCGGTGTGCCGGACCACGGGGAGAAGGGTGAACGGGTGGCTGAGGTGTTCGAGCTGCGCGCCGGGGAGTACCGGGCGCGCGTCGACCGTACCGGGGCCGGGTTGCAGGCGCTCTCCTGGCGGGGACACGACCTGGTCTGGCCCTACACCCGCCAGTCGGGTCCCATCGCCTCCCAGGGGCAGCTGCTGGCGCCCTGGCCCAACCGGGTGGCCTCGGCCCGCTACACCTTCCAGGGCACCGAGTACCGGCTGGACGTCAACGACCCGGAGACCGGTTCCGCGATCCACGGCCTGGTCAGCGAGGTGGCGTGGTCCACCCAGGAGCGTTCCGAGGAGGACGTGACCCTGCGTCTGGACTTCCCCGGCACTCCCGGATACCCGTTCCCGCTGGAACTGACCGCCGCCTACCGCCTGACCGCCGACGCCTCGGCGGCGCACGGGCTCACGGTCACCGTCACGGCGCGCAACACCGGGGACTCGGACGCCCCGTACGGCCTGGGCTTCCACCCCTACCTCACCCTGGGCGCGCCCTTCCGGGACCTGGTGGAGCGGGGCGAGGTGCGGCTGGAGGCCACCGCCGGGAGCCGTCAGCCCGCTGACGCCACGCTGGTGCCCGTGGGCGACCCGGTACCGGTGTCCGGAACCGAGTACGACCTGCGCCCGCCCGGCCGGAACCCGGGCACGACGCAGCTGGACACCGCCTTCACCGACCTCGACCGCGACAGTGACGGGCGCGCCTGGGTGCGGCTGAGCGGACCCGACCACCGGGTGTGCCTGTGGGCGGGCCGGGGCTACGGGTGGCTCCAGCTGTTCAGCTCCGACTCCCTCGGCGGCGACCTCCACCGGGCCCACCTGGCGGCCGAACCCATGACCTGCCCGCCCGACGCCCTCAACAGCGGCACCGACCTGATCGTCCTGGCCCCTGGTGAGAGCGTGGAGCACACGTTCGGCATCCTCGCCGAGTCGCTGGGCTGATCAGTCCGCGGTCCGGGCCACCACGGCGAACTGCCCCGAGGCGGGATCGTGCGGTGCCCCCGTCAGGTTCGCCGTGGACCTCGTCCACAGCGAACCGTTTCTGAGCTGGGTCGGCCGTGAGCGTGTCCGGTGTGACCCCAGTGGACCCCGTCGTGGAACACCCGCGCACCGTCCGCGGACGATGCCGTAGCGGGCCCTCACACTCCCCCGAGCGCCTCCGTGAGTCGGGCCAGGTCCTCCTCGGTGTCGATGTCCTCGGGGCTGGCGACGTCGTCGCAGACCACCGCGGTGACCAGGTGGGAGTAGGCCCGCAGGAAGGGGCGGGCGCCCACGTCCTGCTCGGCCATCGAGTAGACCGTGGACCAGTGCTCGCGGCCCAGCAGGACGGGGTTGCGGGGATTGCCGTGATAGGTGGCCACAGCGGCCCGGGCGCCCTGGCCGTAGGCCTCGACCAGACGCCGGACCGCCTCGGGAGTGACCAGGGGCTGGTCGGCCAGGGCCACCAGCAGGGCGTCGACGGTGTCGGGCATCGCGTCGATCCCGGCGCGGACCGAGGATCCCATCCCCGTGGGCCAGTCGGGGTTGTGCACGGTCACCGCGCCGGACACGGTGGTGTCGACGGCGCCCAGAACCACCAGGACCGGGGTGCATCCGCCCTCGGTGAGGGTGCGTGTGCCACGGTCCACGAGGCGTTCGCCCGCGAGTTCGACCAGGGCCTTGGGGCGGCCGAGCCTGCTCCCCGAACCCGCCGCGAGCAGCAGACCGGCCACAGCACCCGAACGCATGTCTCCTCGCTCCCCCGTACCCATGACGCGATGATGCCACGGCCGGGGGCCCCGAGTGGGCCGCCTGGACCAGGTCGTGGGCACGGCTCCGCAGCCGGGTCCGGTATCACCGCCCTGAGCTGGCCCTTCACCCCCGGGTCGGTTTCGGTTCACCCCTTGGACTGGCCGAATCCGGCCGGAACCAGGGGTGTCGGTGGCGTGTCCCGGTGGATCCGTCCGCTGGTCTCGCTCAGACCCCGGCCGCTGCCGCCCCACCGGGTGCGCACCAGTTCGGCGGCGATGGACACCGCCGTCTCCTCAGGAGTGCGCGCACCCAGGTCGAGTCCGATGGGCGAGTGCAGACGCGCCAGCGCCTCCTCCTCCACACCGGCCTCGCGGAGCCTCTCCACGCGGTCCTCGTGCGTACGCCGGGAACCCATCGCGCCGATGTATCCGGCCTCGGTGGACAGCGCCCGCTTGAGCACGGGGACGTCGAACTTGGGGTCGTGGGTGAGCACGCAGATCGCGGTGCGCTGGTCGATCTCGTCGGCGATCTCGTCCAGGTACACGTGCGGCCACTTCACCACCACCTCCTCGGCGGTCGGGAACCGCTTGGCGGTGGCGAACACCGGACGGGCGTCGCACACCGTCACCCGGTAACCCAGGTAGGAGCCCAGATCCGCGACGGCCGCGGCGAAGTCGATGGCGCCGAACACCAGCATGCGGGGCGCCGGGGCGAACGACTGGACGAACACCTCCAGCTCGTCACCGCGCCGCTGGCCGTCCACGCCGTAGTGCAGCAGACCGGTGCTGCCCTGGGCCAGCATGCCGCGCACGTCGTCGTCCAGGGCGGCGGCCAGGCGCTCACCGCCCTCGCCCAGGTCGCCCTCGGCGTTCCCCGGCCACACGACGCGGCGGCGGCCCACCCGGGAGGCGTCGGAGGGATCGGCCACGACGGGGGCCACCGCCACCNNNCACCGATCACCGCGCCCAGCTGGGGGTAGGTCGCCCGGTTCACCGGTTCGACGAACACGTGCAGGGTTCCCCCGCAGGTGAGGCCGACACTGAAGGCGTCGTCGTCGTTGACGCCGTACGTGCGGCGCACGGGCACACCCGTGCGGATCGCCTCCAGGGCCTCCTCGTAGACGGCACCCTCCACGCAGCCGCCCGACACACTGCCGGCGACCTCACCGGAGGCGCTCACCAGCATGGCCGCGCCCGCGTCACGAGGCGCGCTCTTGAAGGTGTCGATCACCGTGGCCACGGCGAAGGTCTCCCCCGAGGCGTACAGCTCGGACACGCTCGCTCGGACATCTCGCACGCTGCACCTCTTCCACGACTCCCCCGGCGGGCCGCCCCGGTCCGCTCATGGGCCTTGGTATCAACCTATGTGCCCAACGCAACACGAAAGAGCCCCCGTTCCTCCAGGAAACAGGGGCTCGATTCGGTCGCGTCTACGAAAGAGGACCTTCGGGGAGGTCGGGCTCGCGGCCCTCGCCCCGGTCCAGCATGGAGCGGAACTCGGCGAGACCGCGCTGGGCGTACTCTCCGTCGGTGCTCTGGATGCCCATCACCGGCAGCGACGTGCCGTCCGACAGGTCCAGGCAGGGCCACGGCTCGCCGACCGGCATCCGGATGTCCAGGACCTCCGGCCAGGCCAGGTGGTGCGTGCGGACACCGTTGATGACGACCACCCCGCGCTCCATGGCGATCAGCCGGGGACGGCCCAGCATGTGCAGCCCGGCCGCCACCGCCAGCCCGAGCCCCACGACCAGGAAACGGTCCATCATCCGCCACTCGGCGGGCAGGATCACGGCCAGCACGACCATGGTCCCCACGATCAGCACGCCCAGGCCGTACGCGACCAGACGCACCGCACGGGGCCGCCAGGTCCTCGGCAGGGCCGCCTTGCTCGACGCCTCGTCCACAGGTAGTTCCCTCGTCCGCACCAACTGCTCCATCTCCACGCCCTCGGGCGTGCCTCACCCCGGTCACCGTCCGGCCAGGCGCGGGCGCGCGCGACCAGGAGGGTGGGATCAGCGACGCAGACCGCGCAGCGCGACCGCCGTGTCCAGGGCGGCCGAAGCGGCCTCGGCGCCCTTGTCCTCGACGCTTCCCGGGAGTCCGGCGCGGTCACGCGCCTGTTCCAGGGTGTCACACGTGAGCACACCGTTGCCCACGGGGGTGGACTCGCGCAGGGCCACCTCGGTCAGACCGTGGGTGACCGACTGGCACACGTAGTCGAAGTGCGGGGTACCGCCGCGGATGACCGCGCCCAGGGCGATCACCGCGTCGTGCCTGCGCGCCAGCTCCTGGGCGACCACCGGGATCTCCACGGCCCCGGCGACCCTCACCACGACGGGATCGGCGGCCCCTGAGGCCTTCACCACGGCGAGCGCGTTGGCGAGCATCGGCTCGACGATCGCCTCGTTCCACCGGGTGACGACGAGGCCCACCGACAGCCCCGAGGCGTCGACCTGGTGTTCGTCCGGACGTCCTGTGCCGCTCATGACCGGCCTTTCCTGGGATGGGAGTGGATGGTGAACCGGGGGGTGGAGGGTGCTTCTAGCGTGCGACGGCGGCCAGGTCGTGGCCCATGCGGTCGCGCTTGGTCAGCAGGTAGGAGAGGTTGTCGTCGGTGACGAAGGTCGGCATGGCCACCCGTTCGTTCACCCGCACCCCGTGGTGTTCCAGGCCCTCGGCCTTGGCCGGGTTGTTGGACAGCAGCCGCACCGAGGCGACCCCGAGGTCGGCGAGGATGCGCGCGCCGGCGCCGAACTCGCGCGCGTCGGCGGGCAGGCCCAGGCGCAGGTTGGCGTCGACGGTGTCCACGCCCTGGTCCTGGAGGCTGTAGGCGCGCAGCTTGTGCAGCAGGCCGATCCCCCGGCCCTCGTGACCGCCCATGTACACGATCACCCCTCGCCCCTCCTCGGCCACGGCCGCCATGGCCGCGTCGAGCTGGGCGCCGCAGTCGCAGCGGTGGGAGCCGAAGGCGTCGCCGGTCAGGCACTCCGAGTGCAGGCGGGCCAGGACGTCGTCGCCGTCGGTCAGGTCGCCGAGGACCAGGGCGACGTGCTCGGCGCCGTCCGCGGTGCCCTTGAAGCCGATCGCGCGCCACTCCCCGTACTGGTTGGGCATGCGCGTCTCCACCATGCGCGTGACCAGCGCGGGGTGGGCCTCCTCCTCGGTGAGCGTCTCGCCCAGGGCGGCGCGGTGGGCGGCGAGCTGCTCGACCGACACCAGCTTCAGGCCGTGCTCGTCGGCGAACTCGCGCAGCCGGGGCAGGCGGGCCATGGTGCCGTCGTCGTTGACCACCTCGGCGAGCACACCGGCGGGGCGCAGACCGGCCAGGCGGGCGAAGTCCACGGAGGCCTCGGTGTGGCCCCTCCGGGCCAGGACGCCGCCCGGGCGGGCGCGCAACGGCAGGATGTGGCCGGGGCGCACGAAGTCCACGGGGCCGCTCTCCTCGGAGGCCAGCAGGCGGATGGTGCGGGCGCGGTCGGCGGCGGAGATACCGGTGCTGACGCCCTCGCGGGCGTCCACCGTCACCGTGTAGGCGGTGCGCAGGCTCTCCTCGTTGCGCGCGGTCATCAGCGGCAGGTCGAGGCGGTCCAGGTCCTCTCCCTCCATGGGCACGCACACCACTCCGGAGGTGTAGCGGATCATGAAGGCCAGCAGCTCGGGGGTGGCGAGCTCGGCGGCGAAGATGATGTCGCCCTCGTTCTCGCGGTCCTCGTCGTCCACCACCACGATGGCCCTGCCCTGGGCGAACTCGGCGATGGCGTCCTCGATGCGGTCGAGGACGACGGCCTGTCCGGTGTCGGCGGCCGGGGGGGTGTCGGTGACGGTCATTCCCGCTCCTGAAGGTGCGTGGTGGGTGGTGGGTCTCGGTGGGTGGTGGCGGTGCGCTAGGCGCGGGTGCCGTCCTGCGCGCGGGCCCGGGAGACCGCGGTGATGCGCTCCACGTACTTGGCGATGACGTCCACCTCGACGTTCACGGCGGCACCGACCGCCAGGGCGCCCAGGGTGGTGGCCTCCAGGGTGGCCGGGATGAGGCTGACCTCGAAGAACTCGTCCTCGGCTCCGGGTGCGCTCACGGCGGACACGGTGAGGCTGGTGCCGTCCACCGTGATGGAACCCTTCTCGACCACGTACGGGGAGAGTTGCGGGGACAGGCCGAACCGTAGGACGTCCCACTTGTCACCCGGATCACGGGAGAGGAGCGTGGCGGTGCCGTCGACGTGGCCCTGCACGATGTGACCGCCCAGGCGACCGTCGGTGCGGGCGGCGCGTTCGAGGTTCACGGGGGCGCCGGGGGTGAGGGCGCCGAGGGACGAGCGGTCCAGGGACTCCTTCATCACGTCGGCGGTGAAGGTGCCCTCACCGCGAGCGACGACCGTCAGGCACACGCCGTTGACGGCGATGGAGTCACCGAGCCCGGCGTCGGAGCTGACCAGGGGTCCGTCCACGGTGAGCAGAGCCGCCTCACCGTTGGCCCCGGTGGGTTGGATGGAGACGACCTTGCCGAGTTCCTCGACGATTCCGGTGAACACGCCCTACGTCCCTTCGCCTGGCACGGCTCCGGGGAAAAGGGTGTGGAATCACGGGTCCACGACAGGGACGGAACACGAAACCGTCGCCAAGGTTCGGCACGGCTCGGACCCGCCCCAACGCGCACTGCCTCCCATCCGGACTTTAACCGTCGGTACCGGAATTCCACCGGTTCAACCGGTCGATGGAATCGACCGGGTCGCGGACTGTCACCGCCGGTTCGGACTTTCACCGACCCCGGAGCACGCGTTTGACTGTTGTCTAACGACTCGATGGTAACCCCTCCCCCACCCGGCGCATAGCCGGTGTGACGGGGTTCATTGCGTACCGGAGGCCGAAGTCCCCTCCCGCGAGGGCGGTTCGGGGCGGCGGGCCAGGCCGCCGCGCACGAACATCTCCGGTGCCCCGAAGGACGCCCAGAGGGCCACCGCACCGTAGACCAGGAACGACACCAGAGCCGAGGGCAGGCCCTCCAGGTCCCGGAAGAGGACCCGATCCACCACCAGGATGAGGACGACCACGGAGATCCCGAGGACAAACCGGGCGGCGCGGGCCGTGACGGTGCCCTCAGCGCTGTACCAGCCGCGCCGGTACAGCAGGGTGAAGCCGAGGACCCCGCCGAGCAGGGCGCCGCAGGTGGTGTGGAGCCCGACCAGGGTGTGCCCGGCCGGGTCGGCGGGGGTGGCGCCGATCCACTCGGTGGTCGGAACGACCCAGTCCCCGCGTACGATCGTCTGCCAGACGATCGCGACCACGCACGGCACCAGAGCGGCGACCAGCAGGTACGACACCCAGCGCACCGTGTCCAGGGAGAGCCACCAGGCCAGCACACGGTCCTCGTAGCGCAGCACCAGCCACAGAAGGCCCCCGCCCACAGCCAGTCCCACCACGACGTCACTGAAGTAGTGCGCGCCCAGGAGGACGCGGGACAGGGCCACCAGGGCGATCACCGCGACGGCCGCCCACACCAGGCCCCGGCGGCCGGACCTGGCCGCGAGATAGCCGTAGGTCACCACCGCCGCCTGGCTGTGCCCCGAGGGCATCCCGAAACTGCCGTGCTGCGCGTGTCCGGTGACGCGGGCGTCGAACCAGTAGGGCCGGGACCCGTACAGCACCGACTTGAGCAGGTTGTTGACCACCGCCGAGGCGATGACGGCCACGAAGAGCCGGGCGCCCAGGCCCGCGTGGAAGCACCAGAAGACGGTCACCAGCAGGACGATGATGACGCCCTGCGAGCCCAGGAAGGTGACGGCCCCCAGGAGGGGGGCGAGGCCTTCGGTCAGCCCCTGCAGCCAGCGGATGATCTCGCTCTCCGCCTCCCAGAGGGCGTCCATGGCCAGGTGCTCGGTGGTCCTCACGCGTACTCCACGGGTCCGCGCCTGGCAACGCGCTCACGCCGCGCCGCTCCCCCGGGGGGAAGACGGAGCCGCGACCAAGCGAAATCGACGACTACAGCGGGCAGCATAGGGCGGGCCGCCCGCGGTGGCCAGGCCCCGGGGCCCGGCGCGCCGCGATCGTTACCGGACGCGGTCAGGCGAGCGGGCTGGCCTTGCGGGCCTGGGCGCGCAGGGACTCGATGGCGCCGTCCGGGTCCTGGGCTCCGTAGACGGCGGAACCGGCCACGAACACGTCGGCTCCGGCCTCGGCGGCGCGTTCGATGGTCTCGTCGCTCACTCCGCCGTCGACCTGGAGCCACACCGAGGCGTCCCGGTTGTCGAGGAGTTCGCGGGCCCGGCGGATCTTGGGCAGCACGAGGTCCAGGAACCGCTGTCCGCCGAAGCCGGGTTCGACGGTCATGAGCAGGAGCATGTCCATCTCGCCGATCAGGTCCTCGTAGGGGTCGACCGGTTCGGCGGGGTTGAGGGCCAGTCCGGCGCGGGCGCCGTGCCTGCGGATCTCGCGCAGGGTGCGCACGGGGGCGTTGGCGGCCCCGGCGTGGATGGTGACGCTGCCCGCGCCCGCCTCGGCGTAGGCAGGGGCCCATCGGTCGGGGTCCTCGATCATCAGATGGCAGTCCAGAGGCGTGGTGGTCGCCTTGAGGAGGGACTCCACGATGGGCAGGCCCAGGGTGAGGTTCGGGACGAAGTGTCCGTCCATGACGTCGACGTGCAGCCAGTCCGCGCTGGGGACGCGTGCGGCCTCGTCGGCGAGGTGCGCGAAGTCGGCGCTGAGGATGCTGGGAGAGATCTGAATTGCCACGTCAGCAGTGTATCGGGGCGGGTTCGGGGCAGGTGTGCCTCGGGGGCACGACCGACCGAGGGGGAACCATGTTGGACGAGGACGGGCTGAGGGACTTCCTGGAGGCCTACAGCCGGGAGCTGGTGCGCGGCGACCTGGACGGGGTGGCCGCGCGGTACGGCTATCCGGCCTACGTCGCGGGGGACGTCGAGAGCATCCCCGTGGCGTCGCCCGAGGACGTCAGAGGCGCCTTCGCGGGCTCTGCGGAGGGCTACCGGGAGCGCGGGATGGTCGAGGCCGTCCCCGAGATCCTTGGGATCGAGGAGCTCACCGACCGACTCGTCTGGGCGCACGTGCGCTGGTCCTATCAGGACGCGCGCGGCGAGGAGGTGCGGGCCGAGTCCTACCGTTACCTGCTCAGGGAGGCGGGCAACTCCTGCATGATCTGCGTGGTGGTCGCGACCGGCACCGACTGAGCATCGCCTTTACGGCGTAGATTCCCCAATGTCCGAAAGACACCCCTGGGCACGGTGGCCCAGGGGTGGTGTCCCGTCCGCCTACTCCGGCTTGCGCCGGAAGAGGGCGAGGAACATGGCGTCCGTGCCGTGGACGTGCGGCCAGAACTGGGCGTACTTCCCCTCGGGGCCCGCGGCGAGGTCGGGGACCTCGTCGAGGTAGTCCGGGGCGCGCAGGAGTTCGAGGTCGTCGCGCTCGTCCAGCACCTTCCGAACGATCCCGTCGGTCTCGTCCAGGTGCGGCGAGCAGGTCACGTAGGCGACCACGCCGCCGGGGAGCGCGGACTCGACCGCCCGGGTGAGCAGGTCGTGCTGGAGCGGGGCCAACTGGGTGACGTTCTCCGGCCCCCGGCGCCAGCGGGACTCCGGGCGGCGGCGCAGGGCGCCCAGGCCGGTGCACGGCACGTCGGCAAGGACGCGGTCGAAGGAACCCGGCTTCCACGCGGGTCGGGTGCCGTCCGCGACGATGGCGCGGCCCGCGTCGCGGGGGGCGCGGCGCACGGCGTTGGCGACCAGACCGGCGCGGGCGGGCTGGAGCTCGGAGGCCACCAGGCGGGCCTCGCCCTGGCCCGCCAGGCTGGCCAGAAGCCCGGCCTTGCCCCCGGGGCCGGCGCACATGTCCAGCCACAGGCGGTCATCGCCCTTGGCGTCCACTCGGGAGAGCGCGAGGGCGACGAGCTGGCTGGCCTCGTCCTGGACAGCCGCCCGGTTCTGGCGGACCTCGCGGACGAGCCCCGGGTCGCCCTCGGGCAGGTACGCGGCGAAGGGTGAGTAGCGGCCCGGGAGCGCCCCGGACTCCTCCAGGTCGGCGACCTTCGCGCGGCCGGGCTTGGCCACGAGGGTGACCCTGGGGCGCTCGTTGTGCGCGACCAACAGCTCCTCGGTCCGGACCAGACCGTCCCTGGCCCGTTCTCCGAGGGCGCGGGCCAGCTCCTTGACCACCCACCGCGGGTGGCTCTGGACCACGGACAGGTAGCCGCTGGGGTCGCGCTCGCGGTCGGGGGCGACGATCTCGATCCACGCGTCCAGGTCGCGGGCGCTCACCTTGCGCAGGATCGCGTTGACGAACTTGCCCCGGTGCTGGCCCACCACGCGGCGGGCCAGGTCCACGGTCTCGCTGACGGCGGCGTGCGGCGGGATGTTCGTGGACAGCAGCTGGTGGGAGCCGAGCCGCAGCAGCGGAAGCACCTCGGCGTCCACCGAGGCCAGCGAGCGGTCGACGCAGGTCTCCAGGATCGCGTCGTAGGTGCCCTGACGGCGTAGCGTCCCGTAGGTGAGCTCGGTGGCCAGCGCCGCGTCCCGGCCGTGGATGCCGCGCTCACTGAGCTGGGCGGGCAGGAGGAGGTTCGCGTAGGCGTCGCGCTGCTCCACCGCGCGCAGCACGTCGTAGGCGACACGGCGGGCGGGATCGCGGGGCTGCGGCGGCCCGCTCCGGTGGCCACCGCCCTGCCTGGGCTTTCCACCCTTACGGGGACGCTGGTTCCGGGACCGGGACTGCTCGCTCAACGTGTGCTCTGCCTCAACAAGCCGGGGACGGGTGCCGACGCGCGTTCACGCACGCCAGGTCTGAGAGTACGGCAGCTCAGCGGCCGAGTCGGTCGTCATCGGTGGGACGCACGCCACGGGCCCAGTCCACGGCGGCCATCTCCTTCTTGCCCTGCGGCTGGACCCACCCGAGCTCGACGGGGTGGGTGCTGGTGCCGACGATGACGCGCTTCTTGTCCGCGTGCAGCTGGCCGGGGTCGAGTTCGGGCCGGTCGGCGTCGGTGACCGGCCGCACCGCGCCCAGCTTCAGACGCGTGCCCCGGAAGGTGGTCCAGGCGCCGGGCGCGGGCGTGCACGCGCGGGCGACCCGGTCCACGCGCTGGGCGGGCGCGGTGAAGTCGAGTTCCGCGTCCAGAGTGGTGAGCTTGCCCGCGTAGGACACGTCCGCGTCCGGCTGCGGGACCGGGCTCAGTTCCCCGGAGGCGATACCGTCCACGGTGCGCACCAGGAGCCCCGCTCCGGACACGGCGAGGCGCCCGAGGAGCTCCCCGCTGGTGTCGGTGGGGCGGACCGTCTCGGCGAGGGTGCCGTAGACCGGCCCGGCGTCCAGTTCCTTGACGATACGGAAGGTGGAGGCTCCGGTGACGTCGTCTCCGTGCAGGACGGCGTGCTGGACCGGGGCCGCGCCGCGCCACGCGGGCAGCAGGGAGAAGTGCAGGTTCACCCAGCCGTGCTTGGGTACGTCCAGCGCGGACTGCGGCAACAGGGCGCCGTAGGCCACCACCGGGCAGCAGTCGGGGGCGATCTCCGACAGGCGCGCCAGGAACTCGGGGTCCCCGGCCTTGGCGGGCTTGAGGACCTCGATGCCCTCGCTCTCGGCGAGTTCCGCGACGGGGCTGGCCGAGACCCGGCGTCCGCGACCAGCACGCGCGTCGGGCCGGGTGACCACCGCGGCGACCTCGTGTTCGGAGTCGATGAGCGCCCTGAGTGAGGGCACCGCCACCTCCGGTGTTCCGGCAAAGACAAGCTTCATGTTCGGGTCCCCCTCCGCTGCGCCTACGGATCACTGTTCTACCAGTACCCGTGGGGGCTCCCGAGCGGGAAAGGCGGTGTTGTCGGCGGGTTCTGGTAAACCAAGGGTGATGACTGAGCAGCCCGACCAGCCCGACGACGGCCTCTTCGACGTGTCGGAACTGCTGGACCCCAAGGCGCTGGCCAAGGCCAGGGCCAAGGAGGCGTCCCGCCCCGAGCCCCGGAGGCCCGCCGCGAGCCTTCCGGTGGCGCGCGTCATCGTGGACACCCCGCTCCCCCACCTGGACCGGTACTTCGACTACCAGGTCTCCGGCGACCAGGACGCGGAGGCGGTGCCCGGCTGCCGCGTGAAGGTGTGGTTCCACGGACGCCTGCTGTCGGGGCTGCTGGCGGAGCGGGTGGAGCGGTCGGACTTCGCCGGGCAGTTGCTCTACCTGGACTCCGTGGTCTCCTCCGAGCCGGTGCTGTCCCCGGAGATCCTGGAGCTGGCCCGGGCCGTGGCGGACCGGTACGCGGGCACCCTCAACGAGGTGGCCAAGCTGGCCCTTCCACCGCGCAGGGTCAGGGTGGAGCGGGAGACCCCACCGGACGAGGAGAACCAGGCGGAGCGGGAGGCCGTGGCGACGGACCCGGGTCCCTGGCGGGACTATCCGGAGGGTCCGGGGTTCGTCACGGCCCTGCGCGAGGGGCGTCCGGCCCGCGCGGTGTGGAACGCCCTGCCCGGCCCCGAGTGGGCCGACGCCGTCGCCGTGGCCGCCGGGGCCGCCCTGGAGGCCGGTCGCGGCACGGTGGTCGTGGTCCCCAACAGCCGTGACGTCCAGGCCGTGGACGCCGCTCTGACCCGTCACCTGGGCGAGGGACGGCACGCCGCGCTGCCCGCCGACCTGGGGCCGACCCCGCGCTATCGACGCTGGCTCTCGGTGCTGCACGGGCGAACCAGGGTGGTGGTGGGGTCGCGTCTGGCCCTCCTGGCTCCCGTCCACGACCTGGGTCTGGTGGTGCTGTGGGACGACGGGGACGACGTGCACGTGGACCCGCACGCGCCCTATCCGCACGCCCGGACGGTCCTGGCGATGCGCGCGCACATGTCGGGGGCGGGCGCGCTCTTCGGCGGCCACACCCGCACCACCGACACCCAGCTGCTGATCGAGTCCGGGTGGGCGCTGCCGTTGGTCGCCGACCGGGCGACCCTGCGCAGCCGTGCGCCCCTCGTCAAACCCGCCGGGGACGACCGCGAGCTGGCCCGGGACGAGGCCGCGCGAAGCGCACGGCTGCCGAGCCTGGCCCTGAAGGCCGCCAGGGACGGCGCGCGCGAGGGTCCGGTGCTCTTCCAGGTGCCGCGCCGCGGCTATCTCAACGCCCTGGCGTGCGCCGGTTGTCGCGAACCGGCCCGTTGCGGGGAGTGTCACGGGCCGCTGGCCATCCGCGAGGCGCACGCCGTGCCCTCCTGCGGGTGGTGCGGCCGGGTGGCCGGGCAGTGGGCCTGCGCCGAGTGCGGAGTGACCCGTATGCGCGCGGTGGTGGTGGGCGCCCGCCGAACCGCCGAGGAGCTGGGCCGGGCCTTCCCGTCACTGACCGTGCGCACCTCGGGCCGGGACGAGGTCCTGGCGGAGGTGCCGAACAAACCCTCGCTGGTGGTGTCCACCCCGGGGGCCGAGCCCGTGGTCCCGGACGGCGGGTACGCGGCGGCGGTTCTCCTGGACGGCTGGGCGCTGCTCAACCGGGCCGACCTGCGCGCCTCGGAGGAGGCGCTGCGCCGCTGGCTCAACGCGGCCGCGCTGGTGCGGCCGGGCGGCACCGTGGTGGTGTCGGCGGACGCGTCCCTGCCGGTGGTGCAGTCACTGGTGCGCTGGGACCCGGGCGGGTTCGCCGAGCGCGAGCTGGCCGAGCGGCGCGGGCTGGGGTTTCCCCCCGCGGTGTCGATGGCCTCGATCACCGGCGCCCCCGAGCACGTGCGCGAGCTGCTGGACCAGATCCGGCTGCCCGAGTCCGCCGAGCTGCTGGGACCGGTTCCGGTGGGTTCCGAGACCGGGGAGAACGGTGACCACGTGACCGAGCGGGCGCTGTTGCGCGTGCCGCGCTCGGCGGTGGGCGACCTCTCCCGTGCGTTGAAGGCGGCCGCCTCGGCACGCAGCGCGCGCCGGGACGAACACCTGGTGCAGGTCCGGGTGGACCCCCTGCACGTGCTCTAGGAGACCGGTGCGGACCAGGGGCCGGGACTCTCCCCGAAGCGCGCCCTGTGGAGGTCGCGCAGGAGGGCGACCTCGGCGCCGTGGTGGATGAACTCGCGGTTGAGGTGCAGGATGAGCACGACCAGCGGGAAGTCCGACCACTGGGGTGCCTCGGCGCCTCCCACCGGCTCGGCCAGAGCGTCGTCGTCGAGCTCCTGGATGTGCTCGGACCAGGTGGTGTAGGCCCTGCGCAGGCGCTGTTTGGCCTCGGCCGCGGTGGAGGGCCAGTCGATGTTGTCGCGGTTGGTGGTGCGGTCGCCGAAGTGCCAGTTGATCCGGGCCTCCAGCACGTCCACCACGATGTGCCCCAGGCGCCAGGCGATGGTGGTGACCGGCGGTGGCTCGGGCTCGGGATAGGCGCCGTCCGGGGCGTGGCGGCCGTCGGGCAGCTGGCGCACCGTCCAGCAGTCCGGGACCGGCTCCCAGTAGAACTCCGCGTCCGTCAGTCCTTCGAGCCTGGGCCACAGCGAGAAGTCCCAGTAGAACCTCATCTGGGCAAGGATCTCGCCGTTCCAGTTCAGCGCCATCGCGTCGCTCCCCTTCCTCGCCTGGGCACGCGGCCCAGTCCGCCCAGGGTTCCACACCCCGGGGCGGGCACGTCCTCGTCCGGATAGGGCCACCAGGTCAGGTCGGCGACCCCCGGTTCGACGGGGAGGAAAGGGGCGAAGGCCCGCTCCGCCGTGGGGCGGGGAGCCGTGGAGGTGAGGGCGACGTATCCGCCGCCGCGCATCATCGTGTGCAGTGTGTCGAGCCCGGCTGGCGGTTCCTGTTCGGTGCCGGGTCGGGTCATCAGTACGGCGACGGGCTCGTCGAAGTCGACGAGCCCGCTGGTGTGGAGGCGTCGGAGCACGGTGTCCGTCCCGGAGTCACCGGCACCGTCCCCGGCCAGAACCGTCGCGTTGAGCGCGGGAGCGGCCAGCACCCCCGCTGCTCCGGTCGGGGCCAGGTGCACCACGGTGGCGTCGGCGTTGGCCCGGCGGATCCGCTCTGCGGTGCCGGGCACCGGACAGCCCCAGTCCACGAACTGGCGTATCCCGGCGTCCGCGCAGAGGTAGTCGACCACGCGGCCGAGAAAGGCCTGGTGCAGACGGACCAGTTCGGTCTCGGCGGGGTCGGGCGGCGGGCAGCCGCGCGCGCTGAGGCTGACCACCGGTGATGGTTGCTCGGGCACGCGCGGGGGTTCGGTCGCTCGGAACACGGCCGTGAGGGGACCTGTCTTGGGTCCTCGGACGTCCGTCACGTTCACGCTCCCCCAGCCGGTTCGCTCGCGGGAGGCGGGCCGCGTCGTCGGTGCGGACCGGTCGGGTCCGGCGACGGCGCGCCCCACCGTCAGGGCCCGATAGTACCGTCTGGGAACGTGATCCCCAGCACACCTAAGCGTGAAATGTGACTTAGTGCGTCGAATGTGGGGTCATGCGTAACAAGGTTCCTTGAGTCCGAGGTCCCACGCCCTTCCCGAACGCCCCGGAGTCGGTGCCTCCCAGCTCCCGCACCCAGCGGACCCACAGGACGCAGACTCCCCCCGAGCACAGCCCGAAGATCACCAGGGCCCACACCAGCAACCACGTCTCCACCGAGGCCCCCACTGGCTGTGCCCGAGAGAGCCGGGCGCTACCGGATGTGGCCCGATTCGGCCAGAACGCGGTGTGGGGAGAGGTGGTGTGCCAGGGCCCGGGAAGGCGCGCGGCACCGGTGAGGGCCGACCGAACGACAGCAGGCGGCCCGGACCCCGGCCGAACCGCCCGCGCACCGCAACGGGTTCAGAGCACGTTGCGGGGGTCCGGGACCGGGGCGAGGCGGCCGTCGCAGTCGGCGTACTCCCAGAGCGGGCCCCGGGCCACGAGGTCGGCGACGGCTCCGACGAGCCGGTCCACGTGCTCCTCGGTGGTCCCCACGCCCAGGCTCGCCCGCACGGCCTGCTCGTGCCCCTCGGGCAGCAGGCGGGTGGTGAGGGGGTGGGCGCAGAACAGGCCGTCCCGCACCCCGATCCCGTACTCGGCGGAGAGCGCGGCGGCCAGGAGGTCGGCGGGCAGGCCGTCGACCACGAAGGACACGATCCCGACCCGCGCGTGCTCGGGGTCCCACAGGGACAGTTCGTGCACACCCTCGATCTCGCCCAGCCCGGCGCGCAGGCGCTCCAGGAGCGCGGCCTCGCGGATGTGCTGGAGGGAGAGAGTCTCGGTGGTGAAGGTGTCGCAGGCCGCCGCCAGTGCCACGGCTCCCAGGACGTTCGGGCTGCCCGCCTCGTGTCTGGCGGGGAGGTCGTTCCACTGGACGTCGTGTTCGGTCACCCTGCGGGTGGCTCCCCCGCCCGCGAGGTAGGGGGCTGCGGCGGAGAGCCAGTCGGCGCGGCCCGCCAGCACCCCCGAGCCGAAGGGGGCGTAGAGCTTGTGACCGGACAGCGCCACGTAGTCCGCGCCGGTCGCGGCGAGGCTGAACGGCAGGTGCGGCACGTACTGGGCGGCGTCCACCACCACGCGGGCGCCCTCGGCGTGGGCGGCCTCCACCAGCTCCTCGACCGGCCAGATCTCACCGGTGACGTTGGAGGCGGCGGTGACGCACAGCAGCCGGGGACCCTCGGGCGCCTCGGCGAGCGCGGTGCGGGCGGCGGTGACGGCCGCCTCGGGCGACGCGGGCAGCGGCAGCCGGACCACCTTCCCGGCGCGCGAGGCCGGGTGCTCCCACGGGAGGAGGCTGGCGTGGTGCTCGGACTCGAAGACCACCACGGTGCAGCCCTCGGGGACGGCGCGGGCCAGCAGGTTCACGGCGTCGGTGGTGCCGCGCACGAACACGACCGCGTCAGCGGAGCCGGACGCGTCGGCCTCCGTGCGCACGCCCAGGAACCGGGAGACGCTGCGGCGGGCGCGTTCGTAGGCGTCAGTGCTGACCTGTGAGTGGTGCCCGGCGCCCCGGTGGACGCTGGCGTAGTAGGGCAGGGCGGCGGCGAGCGCGTCGGCGACGCTGGTCAGACACGGGGCACTGGCGGCGTAGTCGAAGTTCGCGTAGTCCACGTACTCGCCGGTGACCAGCGGGGTCCCACCCTCGGCGGTGACGATCGCGCACTCGGTGCGGGCCCTGGCGTCGCGGGCCGCGTCCCTGGCGGCGGAGCGGCTGGAGCGCGTGGAGTCGAACGGGATGACAGTGGTCATGGGGCACCTCTTCTGTGGGTCGTGGGACCCACGGGGTACGCCGATGACGGCCGCGCCTCAGGGGTCCGCGCTTGTCTGACACGGTCGTGTCGGGACCTGGTCCTCACCCGGGGCACCCCACCGCGGAAGGAGGGTTGCCGACCAGCTAGCCGGGGCTTGTCGCTGGTACTCGTGACCTGTGCCGAAATGTAACACAAGCTCCCGTGGGCGCGCATCCGCGCCCGTGTGCCCCGGACCACCCCCGCCCTTGACACCGACCGTCCCGGCTGGGCCATACTGATCGGGAACTGCCCTCACGTCGCGGGTGTCCGGTTTCCCCCGGCTGCCCTTCAGACGCGAGACTCCAGTGAGTTGGAGTTTTCGCGTGCCCGCAGACAAGAGGTGCTCTTCCTTTGTACGGCGACGACCGTGTTCAGCAGCTTTTCCGCAACCCGAGGGTTGTGCTCATCTCCGGCTACGCCCGTCTTCCCGACTCGGTGGCGAGCCATTCCCAGTACCAGCGGCTCGGGGTCGTGCTCGCGGTGGACTCCGCGGACGGCCGGATCGTGGCCGCGGACACCACGCTCCTGACCGACCTCGCCAAGGACTTCTTCCGTGCCCTGGTCGAGGGCGCCTCGGTGACCGACGACATCGCGGAGATCGTCCAGCGGGTCCAGACGCGCTACGCGGGCCAGTCCGGCGCCGCGCTCACCACCGCGCTCCGCCGCTGCCTGGAGACCTACTACCAGCTGCGGGACGGCGACCAGCTGCCCTGCGGCCCCGAGGATCCCGCCAGCCTCGACGGCAAGGAGTGACCCCCCATGAGTGAGACCAGTCCCCAGCCCGATCCTGCGGACGGAACAGGGGAGGACGCCCCGCTCCCCCTCGCCGGTGTGCGGATCGCCGACCTGTCCCGCGTGCTCGCGGGCCCCTACGCCACCATGCTGCTCGCGGACATGGGCGCCGAGGTGGTGAAGGTGGAGCAGCCCGGTCGGGGCGACGACACCCGTTCCTGGGGTCCGCCCTACGCCGGGCCCACCGAGGAGCACCGGGCGGACCACTCCCCCGGCGAGGCCGCCTACTTCCTGTCCGTGAACCGGAACAAGCGGAGCCTGGCCGTGGACCTGAAGGACCCCGAGGGTCTGGCCGCCGTCCAGGAGCTGTGCGCCACCTCGGACGTGGTGATCCAGAACTTCCGGCCCGGGGTGATCGACCGGCTCGGACTGGGGTACGCGCAGGTCAGCGCGCGCAATCCGGCGGTCGTGTACTGCTCGGTGAGCGGGTTCGGCCCGGAGCACGATCCCGCCACCCGCCCCGGGTTCGACATCGTCGTGCAGGCCGAGAGCGGGCTGATGGCCACGACCGGCCCCGCCGACGGTCCGGCGAGCAAGGTGGGTGTGGCGCTCACCGACGTCCTGACCGGCCTGAACGCGGCAGTGGGCATCCTCGGCGCGCTCATGCGGGCCCGGGTGACCGGACGCGGCGAGAACATCAGCGTCTCGCTGGTCAACTCCACCCTGTCGAGCCTGGTCAACCTGGCACAGCAGGCGCTGGTCACCGGAGCCGAACCGGCGCGTGTGGGCAACGCCCACACGACCATCGTGCCCTACCAGGTGTTCCCCACCAAGGACGCGGAGGTGGTGATCGCCGCCGGGAACGACGCCCTGTACCAGCGGCTGTGCGCCGCGATCGACCGCCCCGACCTGGGCCGGGACCCCCGGTACGCCACCAACCCGGAACGGGTGGCGCACCGGGACGAACTGGTCGCGGAGCTCTCGGCGACGCTGCGGGAACGGCCGGCCGAGCACTGGATGGGGGTCCTGGTCGAGGCCGGGGTCCCGGCTGGCAGGGTCCGCGGGGTACTGGACGCGCTGCGCACCGCCGACGCCAACGGCGACGACGTCCTGCGCACGGTGGAACACCCCACGGCCGGACCGTTGGAGCAGGTGCGGGCGGGCTTTCGCATGGAGCACACCCCCGTGCCGATGACCGCCCCTCCGCTGCTCGGACAGCACTCGGAGCGGGTCCTGGCCGAGCTCGGCCTGACCCCGGACCGGATCGCGGCGCTCCTGGCCAGCGGCGCCGTCCAGCAGACCGACGTCGGCTGAGCCGGGGCCCGCGCCCCGGCACCGACCCCACACACGCAAGCACCACGAAGGGACACCCACCATGAGCGACTCCAAGCGCAGGGCCGCCGCCCCCGACCCCCTCGACTTCCTGGCCGTGGACGCCGAGCTCTCCGACACCGAGCGCGACATCCGCGACGCCGTCCGCGAGTTCTCCACCCGTGAGCTCCTGCCCAACGTCGCCGACTGGTTCGAGGCCGGAACCCTCCCGGACCCGCGCGGGCTGGCCAAGGCCTTCGGTGACCTGGGAGTGCTCGGCATGCACCTGGACGGCTACAGCTGCGGCGGCTCCAGCGCGGTCGCCTACGGCCTGGCCTGCAGGGAGCTCGAGGCGGTGGACTCCGGGCTGCGCAGCTTCGTGTCCGTGCAGGGCTCGCTGGCCATGGCCGCCATCCACAAGTTCGGTTCGGAGGAGCACAAGAACGAGTGGCTGGCGGAGAAGGGCG
>NZ_ANAE01000176.1 GCF_000341265.1 Nocardiopsis prasina DSM 43845
TTCGGAGGAGCACAAGAACGAGTGGCTGCCGAAGATGGCCGCCGGTGAGGCGATCGGCTGCTTCGGACTGACCGAGCCCGACTCCGGCTCCGACCCCGGCTCCATGCGCACGCGCGCCCGCCGTGACGGCTCGGACTGGGTCCTCAACGGCACCAAGATGTGGATCACCAACGGTTCGGTCGCCGACGTCGCCGTGGTGTGGGCCGCCACCGAGGACGGGATCCGCGGCTTCGTGGTGCCCACGGACACCCCCGGGTTCTCGGCCAACGTGATCCACAGGAAGCTCTCGCTGCGCGCCTCCATCACCTCCGAGCTGGTCCTGGAGGACGTGCGCCTGCCCGCCGACGCCGTCATGCCCGCGTCGAAGGGGCTCGGGTCGCCGCTGTCCTGCCTGAACGAGGCCCGCTACGGCATCGTGTGGGGCGTGGCCGGTGCCGCCCGCGCCTGCTACGAGGCTTCCCTGGACTACGCGAAGACGCGTGAGCAGTTCGGCAAGCCCATCGGCGGGTTCCAGCTCACCCAGCGCAAGCTCGCCGACATGGTCGTGGACGCCAACCACGCCTCGATGACGGCGCTGCGGATCGGCCGGCTCAAGGACGAGGGGAACTGCCACCACAACCACGTGAGCTTCGGGAAGTTCGCCAACGTGGCGGCGGCGCAGCGGGTGGCCCGGACCGCGCGCGGCATCCACGGTGCCAACGGGATCACCCTGGAGTACCCGGTGATGCGTCACATGGTGAACCTGGAGACGGTGGCCACCTACGAGGGCACGGAGGAGATCCACGCGCTCAGCATCGGCCAGTCCGTGACCGGCGTCTCGGCGTTCCGGTAGGGCGGCGGGCACCCCTCGGGTGCCATCGGTGGCCGGAAACCATCACAATGGGAGCATCCGATCGAGGGAGTTGCCGAAGATGGTGAACGAACCGACGAAGCGGTTCGAGATGACGAAACTGCGGCGGACCGCCAACGCCTTCGTCAGCGGCTTCGTCAAGTACGGGGCCTGCCCGCCGGAGCTGCACCTGCTCACCACGCGTGGGCGCACCTCCGGTTTCCTGCGCACCATCCCGCTCAGTGTCCTGGACAGTGAGAGCGGACGGTACCTGGTCTCTCCGTACGGCGAGGTCGGCTGGGTGCGCAACATCCGCAAGGACGGTTTCGCCACCCTGCGCCAGGGCGGCTGGATCGAACTGGTGAGTGTGCGGGAGCTCGGCCCGGCCGAGGCGGCTCCGGTGCTCAAGGAGTACCTGGACAACCCCAGGTCCGCGGTCGTGGGCCCGTACTTCGACGCCCCGCCGGAGGCCCCGGAGCAGGCGTTCGAGGCCGAGGCCGACCGGCACCCGGTCTTCCAGATCGTGCGGTCCACGACGATCCGTCTGTAGAACCGCGCTGAGCCCCGGTCACCCGGAACTCGGGTGGCCGGGGCTCAGCCGTGGGGGCTCAGCCGTGGGGGTCAGCGCGCGGGGCGCAGCAGGGCCGTGCCCCGGTCGAGCGGTGTGTAGCCCACGGTCGCGTACGTCATGGCCGGGGTCGGGTAGGCCTCGTTCGGTGTGGTGTTGATGTACACCCGGTCCCCGCCCCGACGCGCGGTCAGGGCGCACGCCGTGAGGGCGAGCGCGACGGCCAGGCCCCGGCGCCGGTGCGCGGGGACCACGCCGAGGGGTTCGATCTCCGAGCAGCGGTTCTCCGGGTCCCACCACACGACGCAGCAGGCGGCCAGCGACCCGTCGGGGGCCTCCACCACCAGGTCGAGTTCGCGGTCGTACAGCAGCGCGGCGCGGGTGTTGTCGTACCGTTCCCGACTGAACCGGCTGGTCAGGTCCGGGTTCACCGTGCCCACGCGCTCGGGCCAGGGCAGGTCGGAGGGCTTCCAGGCGGTGCGGTGGCACTCCACCCGGGCCTCCTCCTCGCCCTCACGCACCGCGCGGATCCGGTAGCCGTCCGGCAGGTGGATCTCCTCCTCGGTGGCGTCGCGGCTCATCCACTCACCGAAGGTGTTGTCCTTCCCGAGGGCGAAACCGGCCTTCTCCGCGAGGTCGCGGAGCACGGTGTCCCCCTGGAAGGCCAGGAGCTCCACTGCGGCGTCACCGGTTCGGTCCAGGGCCCAGTCCAGGAGCGCGGCCCCGGCCTCGGGGTCGTCGGAGGCGCCCACGGCAGAGACGGTGGCGAGGGAGCGCAGGGCGTCGGGGCCCTCGACCACGGCCCAGCCCACGACCTCACCGTCCCGGCGGGCCACGGCCGCGTTCTCGGACGTGAACTCCTCGGTGGCCAGCTGCCAACCGAGGCCGCCGGGGTGCGGGGACTTCGGCCACAGGCGCCGGGCGAGGGCCTCCAGGGAGCGTGCGTCCCCGGGGCGGAGCGGGCGGACGTCGAGCATGGGGGGCTGCCTCCCCTCGGAGTGGTCCCAGGCACGTTAGCCCACGGGATCTCCCCCGCTCCACCGGTTTTCCGGGGCCGCCGCACCGCCCTCGCGGGGTGGCCGCGGGTCAGTTGCGGACGCGGAACACGTCGTAGACGCCGTCGACCCCGCGTACCGCGCGCAGCACGCTGCCCAGGTGCGTGGGGTCGGCCATCTCGAAGGTGAAACGGCTCTGCGCCACCCGGTCGCGGCTGGTCTGGACCGTCGCCGACAGGATGTTGACGTGCTGATCGGAGAGTACGCGGGTGATGTCGGAGAGCAGACGCGAGCGGTCCAGTGCCTCCACGTGCAGCGCCACCAGGAACATCGAGTCCTCGGTGGGCCGCCACTCGACGTCCACCATGCGCTCGCGGTCCAGGCTCGCGGCGTTGACGCAGTCCTCGCGGTGCACCGAGACCCCGTTGCCGCGAGTCACGAACCCCACGATGTCGTCACCGGGCACGGGCGTACAACACTTGGACAGGCGCGCCCACACGTCGGCGTCGCCACCGGCCACGACCACGCCCGGGTTCCCCGCGCGCTGGCGGCTGGTCGCCACCTTGGTCGGCAGCGACGACTCCGCGAGATCCTCCGCGTGGCTGTCCAGCCCGCCCATGGAGTCCACGAGCTTGCCGACCACGCTCTGCGCGCTGACCTGGCGTTCGCCCACGGCCGCGTACAGGGAGTCGACGTCCGGATAGCGCAGGTCACGGGCGAGGGCGATGATGGCCTCACCGTTGAACAGGCGCTTGACCGGCAGCTCCTGCTTGCGCATGTACTTGGCGATCTCGTCCTTGCCCTGCTCGATCGCGGCCTCGCGGCGTTCCTTGGTGAACCAGTGCCGGATCTTGTTGCGGGCGCGGGCGCTCTTGACGAAGTTCAGCCAGTCGCGGCTGGGCCCGGCGTCGGGGTCCTTGGAGGTGAGGATCTCCACGGTCTCGCCGTTGTGCAGCTCGTTCTCCAGCGGCACGAGGCGGCCGTTGATCCGGGCGCCCACGGTGCGGTGGCCGACCTCGGTGTGCACCGCGTACGCGAAGTCGACCGCCGTGGCGCCCTGCGGCAGCGAGATGACGTCGCCGCCGGGGGTGAAGACGAACACCTCCTGCACGGAGAGGTCGAAGCGCAGCGACTCCAGGAACTCGCCCGGGTCCTTGGTCTCCTGCTGCCAGTCGATCAGCTGGCGCAGCCACTGCATGTCGGTGCTGCCCTTGGACTTGGCCTCGGCACCGGCGGAGTTGCGGTCCTCCTTGTACTTCCAGTGCGCGGCGATGCCGTACTCGGCGCGACGGTGCATCGCCCGGGTGCGGATCTGGAGTTCGACCGGGTTACCGGAGGGGCCGATGACCGTCGTGTGCAGCGACTGGTACATGTTGAACTTCGGCATCGCGATGTAGTCCTTGAACCGGCCGGGGACCGGGTTCCACCGCGCGTGGATCGTGCCCAGGGCCGCGTAGCAGTCCCGGACGCTGTCGACCAGGACCCGCACCGCGATGAGGTCGTAGATCTCGTCGAAGCCCACGTTGCGGGCGATCATCTTCTGGTAGATCGAGTAGTAGTGCTTGGGCCGGCCGCGCACGGTGGCCTTGAGCTTGGACTCGCGCAGGTCGGCCGAGACCGCCATGATGACCTCCTGGAGGTACACGTCGCGGCGGGGGGCCCGCTCGGAGACCAGGCGGGCGATCTCGTCGAAGCGCTTGGGGTAGAGGGTGGCGAAGGCCAGGTCCTCCAGCTCCCACTTGATGGTGTTCATGCCCAGGCGGTGGGCGAGCGGGGCGAAGATCTCCAGGGTCTCGCGGGCCTTCTTCTCCCGCTTGGCGCGGGCCGGGAGGTAGCGCAGGGTCCGCATGTTGTGCAGGCGGTCGCACAGCTTGATGACCAGGACGCGGATGTCGCGGGCCATCGCCACGACCATCTTGCGGACCGTCTCGGCCTGGGTGGCCTCGCCGTACTTGACCTTGTCCAGCTTGGTGACGCCGTCGACCAGCTCGGCGATCTCGTCGCCGAAGTCAGCTCGCAGCTCGTCGAGGGAGTAGTCGGTGTCCTCGACGGTGTCGTGCAGGAGGGCGGCGGCCAGGGTGGCCTCCTGCATGCCCAGTTCGGCGAGGATGGTGGCGACGGCGAGGGGGTGCGTGATGTAGGGGTCGCCGCTTTTGCGTTTCTGGTGGCGATGATGGTGGGCCGCGACCTCGTAGGCGCGTTCGATCAGTCGTACGTCCACCTTGGGATGGGTGGCCCGCACCGTCTTGATCAGTGGTTCGAGCACCGGGTTCATCGTCACTCCCCGCTGGGCCCCGAGTCGGGCGAGCCTTCGGCGTACTCGCACCGTGGAGGGTGTGGTGGCGGCCGCCTGCGCCCCCGGGGCCCCCGGCCCCGAGACGTCGGAGGGCGCCGCGTCACGCGCGGCGCCCTCCGGGCGGTCCTTCTGTGGTCTGTCGGTGGCCTGCGCACCACTGCCGTCCGCACGCTCGGTTCGCGTGGCGGCTTCCTCGGGGGTGGCGGCCGTCGGTGTCTCGGGGTTCTCCCGGTCCGGACCCTGCTCGGACACCGCCCCGGTCGAGACCACTTCGTTTGGCATGCCTACCTCCCGCGGTTCCTCCCGGTGGAGCCGACGTCGCCGTTCGGCCCGCCTCCGGTGCACGTGCGTGTCATCAGGGCCAGTCGTTGACGCGGCCGCCGCGGTCCCCTCGCCCGTCAGTCTAGTGGGACCACTTCCCACCTGCGCGGGGAGCGGTCCGACCCCTCGTTTCCCCGGGTCCGGCTCGGAGGTACGGACGGTGACTCAGGTCACCAGGTACGTCACACCGAGTGCTGGAGTAGGTCAACAAGGACCGGCTGCCGGGGTATTCCCCCGAGGGGCGGCAGCGAGGCGAGGTGTCGGCCTCAGACCGAAAGGAGGGTGCGCGGCTCCACGTCGGGCATCTTCTCCCGTCCCCGCAGTGCGGAGAGCTCCATCAGGACGGAGAATCCCACGACCGTACCACCCGCCTTGCGGACCAGGTCCACCGCGGCCCTGCCGGTCCCGCCGGTCGCGAGGACGTCGTCGACGATGAGCACACGGCCGCCCGGGGTGATCGCGTCGGAGTGGATCTCGACGGTCGCGGTGCCGTACTCCAGATCATAGGCCTGGTCGATGGTGTCCGAGGGCAGTTTCCCGGCTTTGCGCGCGGGAACGAAGCCCGCACCCAGCGCCATGGCGACGGGAGCTCCGAAGATGAAGCCGCGCGCCTCCAGTCCGACCACGTGGTCGATCCCGCTTCCGAGGAAGGGCGCCGCCAGGGCCCGCACCGCGACGGAGAACGCACCGGGCTCGTTGAGCAGGGGGGTGATGTCCTTGAACAGGATGCCCGGGTGCGGGAAGTCGGGGACGTCGCGGATGTGCGCCTCGATCAGGGCGAGGTCGGCGGCGTCCGGGGCGTCCGGGATCGCGGTGTCGTGAGGCATGGGTGGCGGGGCCTTCTGTGGTGGGTCCGGTCGGGCGTTGGCCCGGCGGATCTGCGGGCGGCGTTGGCCGGGAAACAGCGGTACCGGCCCCGGGTGGGGGGCCGGTACCGAAGTCTGTGGTGAGCCGGGGCGCGGTGTCACGCCCGGCCCGGTGCTATCCCTTGGGCTTGTCGTCGTCGCCGAAGTCGGGACGGTCCTCGACCGGGGTGTCGTCGGCGGCGGGCGTGATGACCTCGCCGACACCGGCCTTGAGCATCCGGATGCGGGTACCGGGGGAGATCTCCAGGAGCACGTCCTGGTCGTGGATCTCCACCACCGTCGCGAAGATGCCCGCCTTGGTCATGACCTCGACGCCGGGGACCAGGGAACTCTGCATCTGCGTCTCCTGCTGGCGACGCTTCTGGTTCGGGCGCCAGAAGAGGAGCCAGAAGACCAGGAGGATCAGCACGAACGGGAGCATCATGCTGAAGATGCTGCCCTCCTGCTGGGCCGCGTCGGCGAGAGTGTAAATGCCCTGCACGGGGGCGTCCTTCCTGACGTTTCGTGTGGCCGACGTCTGCCGGTTCGGACACCGCGACGACCACCTTCTCGGGCCGACCGACCACGGCGGCCGGAGTCGTACCCGATGCCTACAACGCTCGGGGGGAGCCAACTCGTTCCGCCGGTGTCCGACGACACCAGACGAGGCCGCTGCCCCGTCCTGGCTGGTTCGACCCAGTTTACGTGGCGCCGGTCACCGGTCACCCACCGCCCGGGGTCGGAGCGCTAACGGTTCGGACCCGGTTCGCGCACGCGCCTCATTGTGCCCGGACGGGGGCCCGCTTGTGAAGTCTCCCGGCTCCGGTCAGGAGGCCGAGGTGCCCTGACCGGCCTTCCCTGCCCCGTTCGCGGCGGGGTCGGCGGCGGCGCCGAAGGCTGCGTCCGGCGGGGGGATGATCCCCATGTGCGCCCAGGCCATCGGGGTGGCCACACGGCCGCGCGGGGTGCGGGCGAGGAATCCGGAGCGGACCAGGAAGGGTTCGGCGACCACCTCCACGGTCTCGGCCTCCTCCCCCACGGACACCGCGAGCGTGGACAGTCCCACCGGGCCTCCCCGGAAGCGGTTCATGAGCACGTCCAGGATGGCCCGGTCCAGGCGGTCCAGACCGAGCGCGTCCACCTCGTACAGCTCCAGGGCGGCGCGGGCGTTGTCCAGGGTGAGACGGCCGTCTCCGCGCACCTCGGCGTAGTCGCGCACGCGGCGCAGGAGCCGGTTGGCGATCCGGGGGGTGCCCCGAGAGCGGCCGGCGATCTCCCCGGCCGCCTCCCCTTCCAGCGGGGCGCCGAGGAGCCCTGCGGAGCGGTGCAGGATCTGCTCCAGCTCGCCGGGCTCGTAGAAGTCCATGTGAGCGGTGAAGCCGAAGCGGTCGCGCAGCGGTGCCGGGAGCATGCCCGCGCGGGTGGTGGCCCCGACCAGGGTGAACGGGGCGATGTCCAGGGGGATGGCGGTGGCGCCGGGCCCCTTGCCGACCACGACGTCGACCCGGAAGTCCTCCATGGCGACGTAGAGCATCTCCTCGGCCGGGCGGGCCATGCGGTGGATCTCGTCGAGGAAGAGGACCTCACCCTCCTGGAGGGTGGAGAGCACGGCGGCGAGGTCGCCGGAGCGTTCAATGGCGGGGCCGGAGGTGATGCGCAGGGGCGCGCCGAGTTCGGCGGCGATGATCATGGCGAGGGTGGTCTTGCCCAGGCCCGGGCCGCCGGACATGAGGATGTGGTCGGGGGCGCGGCCCCGGCGCTGGGCGCTGTGCAGGACCAGGGCGAGCTGTTCGCGCACCCGGTGCTGGCCGACGAACTCGTCCAGGTTCCTGGGGCGCAGCGCGCCCTCGATCTGGTGTTCCTCGACGTCGGCTTCGGGCGAGACGGCGTCACGCTCGTACACGGGTCTTCTCCCTCCGGTTCCTGTCGGTGGCTAGGCGCGGCTGAGTCTGCGCAGGGCGCTGCGCAGCAGGACGGTGACGTCGCCGGTGTCCTCGGCCTCGGCGGCGACGGCCGAGGCGGCCGCCTCGGCGTCCTTGGTCGACCAGCCGAGGTTGACGAGGCCGGAGACGACCTGGCCGCGCCAGGCCCCGTTGGGTTCGGTGCCGCCGGAGGCGTCGGCGGGGGGCAGGGTGCCGTCGGTCATGACCGGGGCGTCGAGTTTGCCGCGCAGTTCCAGGACGATGCGCTGGGCGCCCTTCTTGCCGATGCCCGGGACGCGCGTCAGGGCGGTGGTGTCCTCGGTGGCCACCGCCTGGCGGAGGCTGTCGGGGCTGTGCACGGCGAGCATGGCCAGGGCGATGCGGGGGCCGATGCCGGAGGCGGTCTGGACCTGTTCGAACAGGTTCCGCTCGTCGTCGTCGGCGAACCCGAAGAGGGTGAGGGAGTCCTCGCGGACGACGAGGCTGGTGGCCACGGTGCCCTCCTCCCCCACGTGGAGCCGGGAGAGGGCGGAGGGAGTGCACTGGACGGTCATACCGACCCCGCCGACGTCGATCACGGCGCTGGCCGCGCCGCGTGCGGCCACCCGGCCGGTGAGGAACGCGATCATCTCGTGTGGACACCGGGAGGGGTGCCCGTCTCCTTCCTTGGGGGCTGTGGTGCTGCCTGACGCGCACGCCGCCGCTCTGCCGGGGGCTAGCGGCCGCGTGCGCGTCGGGCCAGTTCCACCTTGCGGGCGAAGTCCTGTTGGGCCTGGGCGACCCGGGCCTGGGCCCCGCCGCGCCAGATGTGGCAGATGGCCAGGGCCACGGCGTCCGCGGCGTCGGCCGGTTTCGGCGGCCCGTCGAGTCCGAGGATACGCGCCACCATGCCACCGACTTGCTTCTTGTCGGCGCGACCGTTGCCGGTGATGGCGGCCTTGGCCTCGCTGGGGGTGTGGGTGGCCACGGGGAGTCCGCGCCGGGCGGCGCAGACCAGGGCGATGCCGCTGGCCTGGGCGGTTCCCATGACGGTGCTGAGGTTGTGCTGGGCGAAGACGCGTTCGACGGCGACGGCGTCCGGCTCGTACTTGTCGAGCCATTCCTCGATGCCGCGTTCGACCTCCACCAGGCGCTGCGGGAGCGGGGTGTCGGGGCTGGTGCGGATGGCGTCGGCGGCCAGCAGGCGCAGGGGGCGGCCGATGGCGCCCTCGACGGCCCCGACCCCGCAGCGGGTCAGCCCCGGGTCGATCCCCAGCACGCGCACGTCCCCACCCTGTCCTTTTCTCGTCGCCCACGGCCGTGTTCTCGAACGTCCGTTCGCACCATGCTAGCGGCGGGCGCCGACGGGATCGGCCGCCAGGCGCGGCGTGTCGCCCCCGAGGGGTGGACGGGCGGACCCAGGGGTGGACGGGCGGACCGAGCGGTGCTAGGTTGAACTCACATCGAGAAAAACTCAGCTTGAGAACAACAAGGGGGAAGCAGTGTCCGAGGGGATCGACGGGCCGACCGGGGACCCGCGCGGAGCGGGTCGCTACGACGCGGCCGACGAGCGCAGGTACCTCGCCGGCTACGACCCGAACGCGTTCGCGCCCGTCGCCGTCACCGTCGACGTGGTGGCCACGACCATCCGCGACGGAGTCCCCCACGTCCTGCTCGGCCGACGCACCCGGCAGCCGCAGCGAGGCCGGTGGGCGCTGCCCGGCGGCTTCGTCCGGGCCCAGGACGGACCGGACGCCCCGGCCGACCGCGACCTGCCGGACGCCGCCCTGCGCGTGCTCACGGAGAAGACCCCCCTGCCCGCCGAGCTGCACCTGGAGCAGCTCGGCACCTACGGGGCGATCGCGCGGGACCCGCGGATGCGGGTGGTGTCGGTGGCGTACATGGTGCTGGCCCCCGACCTGCCCGACCCGCACACCGGCCGCGACACGGCCGAGGCCGCGTGGGTCCCGTGGACCTCCCTCGGACACGGCGACGGTGGCAGGGACCGGCACGAACTCGCCTTCGACCACGCTCGCGTCCTCGCCGACGCGATCGAACGCGCCCGTTCCAAGCTGGAGTACACCGCGCTCGCCACCGCCTTCCTCCCGTCCACGTTCACCATCTCCGCTCTGCGCGGCGTGTACGAGGCGGTGTGGGGGCGGACCCTGCACGCCGCCAACTTCCACCGCAAGATCCTGGCCACCCCGGGGTTCGTGGAGGACACCGGTGAGCTGGCCGAGCGCGGCGGCGCGGGGGGCGGCCGCCGCGCGCGGCTGTACCGGGCGGGCGGCGCCGCCCTGCTCCACCCGCCACTCCTGCGCGGCGCCCAGTGAGGAGACGGGGCCGCCAACAGTGAGCGGGACCCCGTGAGCACTCGTCGAGCCACACCCCCGGAAGGGAGACCGGTGAACGTGGAGCACAACCCCCAGGGCGGACTCGACTCCGCCCTGCGCGAGCTCGGACTCGCGGCCGACCCCGCCGCGCTGTTCGGTCCCCTGCCGCTCGACGGCGAGGCGGTCCCCGTGGCCGCCACCGCCGCGTACCGGCACCTGGCCCGGCTGCTCCATCCCGACACCGCGCCCGCCGAGCGCTCCGCCGAGGCAGCGGCCGGGTTCTCCCGGCTCACCGAGGCCTGGCGGCGCTACCGGACGGCGGTGGAGGGCGGCCTGGGCCTCGACGACATCACCCTCGTGGCCCGGGGGCGGACCTACCACGTGAGCCGGGACGGCGCTCTGGCCAGCGGCGACGTGGCCGACCTGCATCCGGTGCGGTGGCGGGAGGGCACCCGTGGCGCGGCGCCGGACGGCCCCTGGCGGGACGCACTGCTCAAGCTCCCCCGGGCCCCGCGCGACAACGACCTCCTCCTGGCCGAGGCAACCGCGCTGCGCCGGATCCGCGAACGCGGCGCCGAACGGTACCGGGCGTTCGCCCCGGAGCTGGTGGAGTCGGTCCGCCACCGGGACGCGGCCACGGGTGTGGAGCGGCGGGGCAACGTGCTGGGCCGACTGTCCGGTTTCCACAGCCTCGCCGAGGTGCGACGGGCGTACCCGGACGGGATCGACCCGCGCGACGCCGCGTGGATGTGGCGGCGGCTGCTGGTGGCGCTGGGCAACGCCCACCAGTCCGGGGTCGTGCACGGCGCGGTCGTACCCGAGCACGTTCTGGTCCACCCCGAGGCGCACGGTCTCGTCCTCGTGGACTGGTGCTACTCCGTCACCTTCGGCGAGCGGCGCACCGCGCCGCACGTCCCGGCGATGGTTCCGCACCGCCGGGAGACGTATCCGCCGGAGGTCGCCGAGCGCCGCCCCGCCGTGCCCGCCACCGACGTGTACATGGCCACCCGGTGCGTGGAGTTCGTGACCGACGGCCGCCTCCCCGGTCCGCTGCGGGCCCTGGCTCGCGGGTGCACGCTGCCCTCCCCGGAGAGGCGCCCCAAGGACGCGTTCGCACTGCTCGGTGAGCTGGACGAGGCGCTGGAGCGGTGCTTCGGTCCGCGCCGGTTCCGCCCCTTCGCCATGCCCGCCTGAACCACTCGACCCCCGTTACCCACCCACCACCCCGAACAGAAGGAGACGACGATGGGAAGCAGCAGCTGGTCCACCGACGCCCACCACGCCAGGCGGGCCTACCAGGCCTCCGCCGGAAGCAGTGGGTTCGACTACCACGACGACGTCACCAGTACCCCGCGCGACCAGTGGCGGGCCCACGCCTCACTCGACCCGCGCGGCGTGGCGATGCGTGAGAGCCGCGACTCCGAGGCGCACCCGAACTCCCTGGCGGTGTCGGTGCTCTTCGACGTCACCGGCTCCATGGGGCGCGTGCCCCGCGCCCTCCAGGCCAAGCTCCCCGACCTGTTCGGGCTGCTCCTGCGCCGGGGGTACGTGCAGGACCCGCAGATCCTGTTCGGTGCCATCGGCGACGCCACCTGCGACCGCGTGCCGCTCCAGGTCGGCCAGTTCGAGTCCGGCAACGAACTGGAGGACGACCTCGGCAACATCCTGCTGGAGGGCGGGGGCGGGGGTCAGATGACCGAGTCCTACGAACTGGCGATGTACTTCATGGCCCGGCACACCGCACTGGACTGCCTGGAGAAGCGCGGGCGGCGCGGGTACCTGTTCATCGTGGGCGACGAGATGGCCTACAGCGCGGTCAAGGCGCGGGAGGTCCGGGAGGTGATCGGCGACGACCTCGACGGGGACGTGGCCCTCCCGGAGCTCCTGGAGGAGCTGCGGCGCAAGTACGAGGTGTACTTCCTCATGCCGACCGGCAGCTACCACTTCCGGGACGACCGGGTCCGGAAGTTCTGGGAACGGCACCTGGGCCAGAACCTGGTCCTGCTGGACGACCTAGACGCGGTCTGCGAGACGATCGCGGTCACCGTGGGCCTGGGTGAGGAGGCCATCGACCTGGAGGAGGGTCTGCGGGACCTGGCCGACGCCGGGTCGGACCAGGCCGACGTGGTGGGCCGGGCCCTGCGTCCGCTGGCGCGCGGGCGCGGCGCGGTGGCCACCTCGCCCGACCTGGAGGGGCTGGCCGGTGACGGCCCCGGGGTGGACCGGCTGTGAACGGCCGGGCGCCGTCCGATGAGCACGCGATCGTCGTGGACCTGGGGTTCGGCGACGCGGGCAAGGGCGTGACCGTGGACCTGCTGTGCGCGGGGGGCCGTTACGGCGCCGTGGTGCGCGCCAACGGCGGCGCCCAGGCCGCGCACAACGTGGTGACCCCGGACGGTAGGCACCACACGTTCGCGCAGTTCGGGGCGGGCACGCTCGCCCCGGGCGGCCCGGTGCCCACCCACCTGTCCCGGTTCGTGGTGGTGGACCCCTTCGCGTTGGCCGCCGAGGCCCAGCACCTGGCGGCGCTGGGGGTGGCGGACCCGTTCTCCCTGGTCACGGTGGACCGGCGCGCGCTGATCAGCACTCCGTGGCACGCGGCCGCCAACCGTGCCCGGGAGCGTGCGCGCGGCCGGGACCGGCACGGTTCGTGCGGGATGGGGGTGGGCGAGACGATGGCCTATGCCCTGGAGCACCCCGAGGACGCGCCCACGGTGGGCGACTGCGCGTCTCCGGGGCGGCTCCGCCGCAAGCTGGACCGCCTGGCGGAGCGGCTGGCCTCGGTGCTGACCGAGGCGGCGGACGGCGACGGGGGTGCGGCCCGGGAACCCCTCCCCGATCCGGACGCGTGCATGGACGCCTACCGGGCCTTCGCCGAGCGGGTCCGGCTCGTGGACGATCGGTACCTGCGCCGTCTGCTGGCTCGGACGCCGGTGGTGTTCGAGGGCGCGCAGGGCGTGCTGCTGGACGAGTGGCACGGTTTCCACCCGTACACGACCTGGTCCACCACCACCGCCGTGAACCCGCTGGCGCTGCTGGCCGAGGCCGGGTCGGCGGACGGGGCCCGGCGGATCGGGGTGACGCGCACCTTCGCGACCCGCCACGGCGCGGGGCCGATGGTGACCGAGGACGCGCTGCTCACCAAGCGGTTGGCCGACCGGCACAACCGCGCCCACCCGTGGCAGGGCGGGTTCCGGGTGGGTCACCTGGACCTGGTGGCGCTCCGGTACGCGTTGGAGGCCACGGCGGGGGTGGACGCGCTGGTGGTCACGCACGGCGACGCCCCCGCCCGGTTGGGTCGGGACCTGCGCTGGTGCGTGGGCTACGAACTCGCGGACGGGAGTCCGGTGCGGATCACCCCCGGGGCCTCCCCCGACCTGGCCCGCCAGGCCCGGCTCACCGGTCTGCTGGACGCCGCCCGGCCGGTGCTGGAACCGGTGCCGGGCCCGGCGCCCGCCGCCCTCGCCGACGCCCTGGGGCTGCCACTGGAGGCGGTGTTCACCGGCCCGACCAGGGACGACGCCCACGTGCCGGTCCGTCGCGCGCCTCGGCTGGGCCCCCTCCCCCGGCGGCTCCACGCACCGACCTGAGCGTGTCGGACCTGGGGCACGTCGGGCTCGCGGCCTACGTTGGGGCCATGAGCTCCCTGACTGATCCCGAGGTCCGAGACTTCCTGCTGAGCGGCACGCGCACGGGCAAGGTGGCCTACACGGCCGCCGACGGCCGTCCGCTGGCGGCGCCGATCTGGTTCACCATCGACGAGGACGGGCTGGTGTTCAACACCGGGCGCGACACCGCGAAGGGACGGTCGCTGGCCCGTGACCCCCGGGTGACGCTGGTGGTGGACCTGGAGGAGGAGCCGTACGGCTTCGTGCAGGTCCAGGGCGTGGCCGAGGTGTCCGAGGACCCCGACGAGCTGCTCCGGACCGCCACCGCCATCGCCCGCCGGTACGTGGGCGAGGAGGTGGCCGAGGAGTACGGTCGCCGCAACGGCGTCGCCGGTGAGCTGGTGGTGCGCGTGCGTCCGACCAGGGTCATCGCGGAGATGAACATGACCGGCTGAGCACCCGGTTCACGGTCAGGCGGTGGCGTGCTCGACGAAGGCCCGGGCGGCGGCGGTGAGCGGGCCCCGGCGACTGATCAGGGCCACGAGCAGGTGGTCGGTGGGGTCCAGGTCCAGGACGAGGACCCCGGCCTGTTCGGCGAGCCCGCGCCAGGCGTCAGTGACCACGGCCAGCCCGGCACCGCCCAGGACCAGCGGCAGGATCGACACCCGGTGTTCGCTCTCCACAGCGATGTGCGCGTCCAGACCACCGGCCAGCAGGCGGTCGGCGAACCGGCGCATGCCCGAGCCCTCGTGGCCGACGATGAGGCGCCGTCCGGTCAGGTCCGCGACGGGGACCGGGGTTCCCGGGGAGAAGGGCCCGTTCGCGGGCGCCAGGAGGACGAAGGACTGACGGACCAGCGGGTGGACGTGGACCTCGGTGTCCCTCATCGGGGTGTCGGTGGCGACCACGCCGAGTTCGCAGGCGCCGGTGCGGACCATCTGGACCGCGTCCCGGTTGGTCAGGGCGCCCCGGATCGACACCGACACCTCCGGGTGGCGTTCGGTGAAGCCCGAGACGAGCCCGGTGAGGGGTTCGATGGACTGGGTGGGCAGCGCGGCCACGTCCACGCGCCCCCGGCGCAGTCCCCGGACCGCCTCCACGGCGGAGCGTGCCAGGTCGAGCCCGCGCACCGCCTCCCGGGCGGGTTCGACGAGTGCGTGCCCGGCGTCGCTGAGGACCAGGCGGCGGCCGATCCGGTGGAAGAGGTCGCTGCCCAGGTCCCGTTCCAGCACGCGGATCGCCTGGGACAGGGAGGGCTGTGACAGGTGCAGGGCGGCCGCGGCGCGGTTCACCCCGCCGTGGTCCACGACGGCCAGGAAGTACTCCAGCTGCCGTACGTCCACACCGCACCCCCGTCCCGTTCGCCCCACTCTGTCCGATCCTATAGGCCGCGCCTATCAGCGCTATCGCCAACCGGTCTTGGACGGGCGGTGTGCCGGGCTGCTGTGATCAGGACATGAACGACCGACTTCTCCCCGGATTCACCCGGCACAGCGTGGAGGTCGGGGGACTGCGCCTCAACGTCCGACGGGCCGGAGAGGGACCCCCCGTCCTGTTGTTGCACGGGTACCCCCAGACCCACCTGATCTGGCACCGGGTCGCCCCGCTCCTGGCCGACGGGTTCAGCGTCGTGCTGGCCGACCTGCGCGGCTACGGTGACAGCGACAAACCGCCCTCCGACCCCCGACACCTGGCCTACTCCAAGCGGACGATGGCCCGTGACCAGTACCTCCTCATGCGTGAGCTGGGCTTCGACCGCTTCGCCGTCGTCGGCCACGACCGCGGGGCGCGGGTCGGACACCGCCTGGCCCTCGACCACCCCGAGGCCGTCACCGCCTTCGCCGCCCTGGACGTGGTGCCCACGCGGTACGCGTTTGAGCACGCGGACGCGGACTTCGCGTCCGGGTACTACCACTGGTTCTTCCTGACGGCCGGGAACGGCATTCCGGAACACCTCATCGGCCAGGACCCCGGTTTCTGGGTCCGCACCAGAATGAACGCGCGCCACCACGGGGGGTCCGCGTTCGCCCCGGAGGCGGTGGACGAGTACGTGCGCTGCTTCAGCGACCCCGCCGCCATCCACGCGTCCTGCGAGGACTACCGTGCCGCCGCCACCGTCGACCTCGAACACGACCGGGCGGACGCGGGGCGCCGGGTGGAGTGCCCCGTCCTGCTCCTGTGGGGCGAGCACAGTTTCGTCGGGCGCCACTACGACGTACCCGAGGCCTGGTCCGAGTACGCCTCCGACCTAAGCGGACACCCCCTGGACTGCGACCACTACGTGCCCGAGGAGGCGCCCGAGGCCACCGCGTCCTCCCTCCGCGCCTTCCTGGGCCGGGCCATCGCCCCCGACGCCTGACCTCCGTCCCCCCGCCCCCCGCCCGTCCCACCTCTCACCCGATGGAGACCCCATGAAGCAGTACTGCATCGCCACGATCCCCGGAGACGGCATCGGCGGTGAGGTCGTCGCCCCCGCGACCGCCGTCCTCGACCGGGTCGCCGCCCACCACGGGTTCGCCCTGGACTACGACGAGTTCGACTGGTCGTGCGAGCGGTTCGCGCACACCGGCGCGATGATGCCCGAGGACGGTCTGGACCGGATCCGCCACCACGACGCCATCCTCCTCGGGGCGGTGGGCTGGCCGGGCGTGCCCGACCACGTGTCCCTGTGGGGCCTGCTCATCCCGATCCGCCGCGAGTTCCACCAGTACGTCAACCTGCGGCCGATCACCGTCCTGGAGGGCGTGCCCAGCCCGGTCACCGGCGCTCTGCCCGGTGAGGTCGACTTCGTGGTCGTGCGGGAGAACAACGAGGGCGAGTACTCGCGGGACGGGGGCCGCTTCGACCGGGGCACCCCGCAGGAGCGCGCCGTACAGGAGTCGGTGTTCACCCGCCGCGGCGTGGAGCGGGTCCTGGAGTACGGCTTCGATCTCGCCGAGCGGCGCGGCGGCCGCCTGACCTCCGCCACCAAGTCCAACGGGATCGTGCACACCATGCCGTTCTGGGACGAGCTGGTGGCGGAGCGGGCCGCGCTGCACCCGGACGTGGTCTGGGACCAGGAGCACATCGACGCGCTGGCCGCCAAGGTCGTCCTGGAACCGGCCGGGTTCGACGTGATCGTGGCCTCGAACCTGTTCGGCGACATCCTCAGCGACCTCGCGGCGGCGGTGGCGGGCGGGATCGGGATCGCCCCGTCGGCCAACCTCAACCCCGAGCGCGAGTACCCCTCCATGTTCGAGCCGGTGCACGGTTCGGCGCCCGACATCGCGGGCCGCGGGGTGGCCAACCCGCTGGGGGCGCTGTGGTCGGCGTCGATGATGCTGGACCACCTCGGCCACCCCGAGGCCGGGCGGCAGATGATGGACGCGGTCCGCGCCGCGCTGGCCGAGGGCCGGGTGCGCACCCGCGACCTGGGCGGCGAGGCCGGGACCGACGAGTTCACGTCCGAGGTCCTGCGCCGCCTGCCCTGACGGCCGGTGGCGGAGCGACCCGCGCCGCCGCGTGGAACGCCCGTGGCCGCGCCCCCAGCGGGGGGTGCGGCCACGGGCGTCGACGCGTGGTCGGCGTCCGGGCCCGGCCTCAGAGCTCGGCCATGACCTCGTCGGGGATGTCCGCGTTGGTGAAGACGTTCTGGACGTCGTCGGAGTCCTCCAGCGCGTCCACGACCCGCATGACCTTCTTGGCGCCCTCGGCGTCGACCGGGACCTCCATGGTCGGCAGGAAGCTGGAGTCGGCGGACTCGTAGTCGATGCCCGCTTCCTGGAGTGCCGTGCGGACGTCGACCAGGTCGGTGGCCTCACAGACGATCTCGAAGGCCTCGCCGAGGTCCTCGACGTCCTCGGCCCCGGCCTCCAGCACCGCCATGGTCACGTCGTCCTCGCTGGTGCCCTCCTTGGGCACGATCACGACGCCCTTGCGGTTGAACATGTACGACACCGAACCGGCGTCGGCCATGTTGCCGCCGTTGCGGGTGACCGCCACGCGCACCTCGGAGGCGGCGCGGTTGCGGTTGTCAGTCAGGCACTCCACGAGCAGTGCCACGCCGCCGGGGGCGTACCCCTCGTACATGATCGTCTGCCACTCGGCGCCACCGGCCTCCTCACCGGAGCCGCGCTTGCGGGCGCGCTCGATGTTGTCGGCGGGCACCGAGTTCTTCTTCGCCTTCTGGATGGCGTCGTAGAGCGTCGGGTTCCCTTCGGGGTCCCCGCCACCGGTACGCGCGGCCACCTCGATGTTCTTGATCAGCTTGGCGAACAGCTTGCCGCGCTTGGCATCGATGACGGCTTTCTTGTGCTTGGTGGTGGCCCACTTGGAGTGGCCGCTCATGCATGTCCTTTCACGATGTCGACGAAGAGGCGGTGGATACGCGTGTCGCCGGTGAGTTCGGGATGGAAGGACGTCGCCATCAGGCCGCCCTGTCGTACGGCGACGATCCTACCGGCCTCGTCCGTACCGGTAACGCTCCCGAGTACCGCCACCTCCGGGCCGACCGACTCGACCCAGGGCGCACGGATGAACACCGCGTCGAAGGGGTCGTCGCCGATCCCGTCGATCCGCACCCCGGTCTCGAAGGACTCCGTCTGGCGGCCGAAGGCGTTGCGGCGCACCGTCATGTCGATGCCGCCGACGGTCTCCTGGTCGGCCGTTCCGCCAAGAACACGGTCAGCCAGCATGATCATTCCCGCGCAGGTCCCGTAGACGGGCATCCCGTCCGCGACGCGCTCGCGCAGCGGCTTCATCAGGTCGTACCGGACGGCGAGCTTGGACATGGTCGTGGACTCGCCGCCGGGGATCACCAGACCGTCGACGGTGTCGAGCTGCTCGGCGGACAGGACCCGCGCGGTGCGGGCGCCCAGGTCCCGGAGCATGTGCGTGTGTTCGGCGACGTCGCCCTGGAGGGCGAGCACGCCGATGGTGGGGCTGGCGGTCACGTACGGCCTCGTTGGTCGTGGGTTCGGCGGTCGGGGCGGCGGCTACCAGCCACGTCCCGCGTAGCGCTGGGAGTCGGACAGCTCGTCCAGGTTGATGCCGACCATGGCCTCGCCCAGTCCGCGGGAGACGCGGGCGATCACGGCCGGGTCCTCGTAGTGCAGGGTGGCCTGCACGATGGCGTCGGCGCGCCGGGCCGGGTCACCGGACTTGAAGATGCCCGAGCCGACGAACACGCTCTGGGCGCCCAGCTGACGCATGAGCGCGGCGTCGGCGGGGGTGGCCACGCCACCGGCGGAGAACAGCGGGACGGGCAGCTTGCCCAGGCGCGCGACCTCCTTGACGATCTCGTACGGGGCGCGCAGCTCCTTGGCGGCGCCGAACAGCTCGGGCTCGTCCAGGGTGCCCAGGCGCCGGATCTCGCCGCTGATGGAGCGCATGTGGCGGGTGGCCTCGACGACGTTCCCGGTGCCGGCCTCGCCCTTGGAGCGGATCATCGCCGCGCCCTCGGCGATCCGGCGCAGGGCCTCGCCGAGGTTGGTGGCACCGCACACGAAGGGGACGGTGAACGCCCACTTGTCGATGTGGTACGCCTCGTCGGCGGGCGTGAGGACCTCGGACTCGTCGATGAAGTCGACGCCGAGCGACTCCAGGACCTGGGCCTCGACGAAGTGTCCGATCCGGACCTTGGCCATGACCGGGATGGAGACCGCCTCGACGATGCCGTCGATCATGTCCGGGTCGGACATGCGGGCGACGCCGCCGTCCTTGCGGATGTCGGCGGGCACCCGCTCCAGGGCCATGACCGCGACGGCACCGGCGTCCTCGGCGATCTTGGCCTGCTCGGGAGTGACGACGTCCATGATGACGCCGTTCTTGAGCTGCTCGGCCATGCCGCGCTTGACGCGCTGGGTACCGACGGCGTTGTCGGTGGTGTTCGCTGCGTTGGTGGCCACGGTGGTGGTCTCCCGTTCGTTCGGCTGACTGGGGGCCCAGACCGCCCGCTCCCCGGACACCTCACGGCCGGGAGCACGGCCTGGATGCGACGCGGCGGGCGCGCCCGGCGACCGCACGCAGGCGCGCGGGCACCGTCGGCGGCGCGCACCGGGTCGACCAGCATCCCATCCTAGTTCCACCCGTTTCGCGGCCTTTGGCCAGGCTGGAGTATCGGTGTGTGAGGTGTGGCCACCTCGTCGGAGTGCCGTCCCGATCGCCCGGTCAGCGCCGGGGCGGTTGGTCGTCCATCTCGAAGTAGTGGGGCAGCGCGGCGGTACCCGCCAGGCGCAGGAGGCGGACCAGTCGTGAGCGGCGCGCGCGCCTGGTGTCGGACACGGCGTCGTTGTGGAACACCCTGGCCAGGTACACGCCGCGCGCGGCGACCGTCACCTCGTCCAGCCGGTCCGGGGCCAGCCCGGCGTCCGGGGGGTCCAAAGCGGCGCGCAACGCCTGGGAGAGCCGGCTCTCCGTGAGTTCGCGCTCCCCCTCCCCCGCCCGGCGCGCCGCGTTGGCGGCCGCCGCGAGCCTCCCGGCGGTCTCCCGGTCCAGACCGGGGTCGGCGGCGAGGTCGAGGACGGCCGCGGCCCGGCGCAGCAGAGCGGCGTCCAGGGCGGCGCGCGCGGTCTCCACCCGGTGGTGGAGGCGGTCGAGCCGGGTGGCCCGCCACGACAGGTAGAAGCCGAGCAGGACCAGCGCGATCAGGATCGCCGCGACCAGGGTGACGAAGCGAACGTCCTCGATCAGGACCGCTCACCCCGCAGCCGCGGGTGCGCGCGGCGCGGCGCCCCGGAGGAACGGCGTCCGCCGTCCAACCGCACACCGGCGTCGGCCCCCTCTCCCGACGTCAGGACGGTCTCGTACACGTGGGCGATGTCGGCGGCGACGGTGTCCCAGTCGTAGGCGCGCACGGCAACGCGTGCGGCCTCCGAGAGCCCGGCCCGGCGTTCGGGCGAGTCGAGCAGGGCCGCCGCGCGCTCGGCCAGGTGATCGGCGTCGCCCACCCGGAACAGCTCCCCGGCCGCGCCGCCGTCCAGGACCGCCCCGAAGGCGGGGATGTCGCTGGCGACGATCGCGGCCCCGGCTGCCATCGCCTCGGTCAGGACGATGCCGAAGCTCTCCCCACCCAGGTTGGGCGCGCAGAAGACGTCGGTGGAGTGGTAGGCGCGGATCTTGTCGGCGTCGTCGAGCCGCCCCGGCAACACCACGCGGTGCCGCAGGGACTCGGGGACACCGGACAGGTCGGCCTCGCCCGGTCCGGCCACGAGCAGGCGCAGCTCGGGCCGGTGCGGCGCCATCCGGGAGAAGGCCTCCAGGAGGGTGGCCAGCCCCTTGCGGGGTTCGTCCAGGCGGCCCAGGAAACCGATCGAGCCGCCCCGCCCCGGCCACCCGGGCAGCGGCTCGGCGTGCGCGAAGCGGCGCACGGACACCCCGTTGGGGATGAGCACGGCGTCGCCGCCCACGTGTTCGACCAGGGTGCGGCGGGCCGCCTCGGAGACCGCCACGCGCGCGTTGATCTTCTCCAGGGCCGAGCGCAGGGCGCCGGAGCTCGCGGCCATGGCGCGCGAGCGCGGGTTCGAGGTGTGGAAGGTGGCCACGATGGGCCCGTCCGCCGCCCAGCAGGCCAGCAGGGAGACGCTGGGAGCGGCGGGTTCGTGGATGTGCAGCAGGTCGAAGCGGCCCTCGGCGATCCACCGGCGGACCCGGGCCGCCGTGCGGGGGCCGAAGCTGAGGCGGGCCACCGAGCCGTTGTAGGGCACCGGGACCGGGCGTCCGGCCGGGACCAGGTAGGGCGGGGTCCGGTGGTCGGGGTCGCCGACCGGAGCCAGCACGGAGACCTCGTGGCCCATGGCGCCGAGCGCTTCGGCGAGGTCCCCCACGTGTTGCTGCACCCCGCCGGGGACGTCCCAGGCATAGGGGCAGACGATCCCGACGCGCATCCCGCTCCCGTCCGCCTGGGGGGTGGCGTCCGGGGTGCCCGAGGGCGTCCGCGCCCGGGTCACCGCCGCTGTTCCCGGTCGCGCGCCACGGCCGCCTCGACCTCGTGGCGGCGGGCGCGGTCGGCGTCGTGGTCGGCGCTGAAGACGGACTGGAGCATGTGCCAGTCCTCGGGGTGCTCCGCGATGGCTCCCTCGAGGACCCGGACCAGCGCCTGGGTGGTGTCGTGGACGCGCTGGGTGCGGCTGCCCTCCGCCGCGACGGGGACCTCGTCGTGGACACGGACGTGCCAGTGGGGGCCGTCGTACCAGAGGGAGACCGGCATGAGGGCGGCCCCGGTGTTCAGGGCCAGGGCGGCGGGCCCTGAGGGGACTCGTGCCTTCTCTCCGAAGAGGTCGACCTCCAGCCCGGTTCCGTTGATGTCGCGGTCGGCGAGCAGGCACACCAGTCCGCCCTCGCGCAGACGGCGGGAGAGGACCCCGACGGTGTTGGCCGCACCGCCGGTCAGCGGCAGGACCTCCATCCCCAGGGACTCACGGTAGGAGGTGAACCGCTGGTAGAGACTCTCGGGGCGCAGCCGCTGGGCCACGGTGGTGAGCCGGGTGCCCCGCGCGGCGATCCACGCCCCGGCGTGGTCCCAGTTGCCCATGTGCGGCAGGGCCGCCACCACTCCGCGCCCGGACCTGACGTGTTCCTCCAGCACCTCGATCCCGGTCTGGCGGGTGTGGTCGAGGATGTGCTCCCGACCCATGGCGGGCAGGCGGAACATCTCGTAGTAGTAGCGCATGTAGGAGCGCATCCCCGCCTTGGACAACGCCCTGAGCTGCGCGTCCGTGGCGTTCGGCCCGACCAGCCGGCGCAGGTTGCGCTCCAGCCCCCGGGTGCCGTCGTTGTGGGTGCGCCAGGCCCGGTCGGCCAGTCTCTGGAACACCGCCCGGCCCGCCCCCTCGGGTGCGCGGCGGACCAGCGTCCACCCCGCCGAGTAGGCCAGGTCGGCCATGCGTTCGTCCACGTCGTCGTCCTCGTCCTCTTGTGCTTCGGTCCCCTCGGCGGCGTGGTCAGGCGCCGTTGCTGGTCTTCTCGTCCTCGCCCTCGGCGAAGCCGGGGTCGTTGAGGCGCGCGCGGGTCTCGACGAGGCGCTGGAGGACGGTGAGCAGGCTCATCACGGCCAGGAGCCAGAGGCCGCCCGCGAGGATGTAGGGAACGCCGAGCTCGCTCAGGCCCACCGCCACCAGCACGATGATCAGGCGTTCGGTGCGTTCGGCCACGCCGACGTCGCAGTTGACGCCCAGGCCCTCCGCCCGCGCCTTGATGTAGGAGACCATGAAGCCGCTGATCAGGCAGAACAGGGTGAGTCCGGCGAGCATGGGATCGTCGCCCTCACCCACGAACCACCACATGAGTCCGGCGAGGATCGCGGCGTCGGCCACCCGGTCGAGGCTGGAGTCGAGGAAGGCACCGAAGGCGCTGCCGCTGTCGTTGGCCCGCGCCACCGCTCCGTCGAGCATGTCGAAGAGGGCGAAGACGGTGATGACCACGGAACCCGCGTAGAGCTGGCCGCGGGGGTAGAAGTAGAGGGCGCTGACGACGACACCGGTGGCACCGATGATGGTGACGAGGTTGGGCGTCAGGCCGATGCGGGCCAGGCTCCGACCGAGCGGAGCGGTGACCCGGGAGATCATGGGGCGAAGGATTCTCAGCATGTCTTCTAGTGATCGTAGGACGGTAACGGTCGTCGGAGTGGGAGCCGCACCCTCTGGGGGTGGCGTCGACCACGGGCAGTCGTTGGGGTGGGGGTCGCGGGTGGTCCCGGCCTCACTTCCGGGGCCAGGTCTCGGCCAGCCTGGCGCGGGTCCGCTCCAACATCTCGGGCAGGACCCTGGTCTGGCCGATCACGGGCATGAAGTTGGTGTCGCCGCCCCAGCGGGGCACGACGTGCTGGTGGAGGTGTGCGGCGATCCCGGCACCGGCCACGGTACCGAGGTTCATGCCGACGTTGAAGCCGCCCGGACCGTAGGCCTCGGTGAGCGCCCGGAGCCCGGCCTGGGTGAGCGCGGCGACCTCGGCGGTCTCCCCCTCGTCCAGCGACGTGTACTCGGAGACGTGCCGGTAGGGGCAGACCAGCAGGTGGCCGCTGTTGTAGGGGTACAGGTTCAGGACCACGTAGGCGGACCGGCCGCGGGCGACCACCAGGCCCTCCTCGTCCGGCAGGCCGGGGGCGCGGCAGAAGGGGCAGCCTTCGTCGGCTCCGGGCCCGGTCGGCTTCCCCTCACCCTTGATGTAGGCCATGCGGTGGGGCGTCCAGAGCCGTTCGTGGCCGTCCGGGGTTCCGGTTCCGGCGCCGGGCGGCCGGTCCGCACCGCTCCCGGGTTCGTCGTGGGTACCGCGCATGGCTCGTCCGCCCCCTCGCCTGACCGTTTCGTGCCGCGCGTCCAGCATAGGAGCGCGCGGCGGGTGAAGCGTCGGACCCCGCGGTCCGGGGGTGGCGCGACGGGTCAGTGGCGCGCTCAGGTGCTCCACTGACCCGTGGCTCAGAGTCCGAGCAGGGTACGCAGGTGGCGCGGGGACGGGTTGCCGTGCGCGAGCATGGCGTCGTGCAGGCGGCCGACCGGTTCGCCGGGGCGCTCCAGCGCCAGATCCCGGGCGATGTCGGAGACCTCCGCGTAGCCGACGTAGTAGGTGGACAGCTGGGCGCTGGTGAGCAGGGCGCGCCGCCACTTACCGACGGCCTCCCCCTCCTCCTGGTGGCCACGTTCGGTCAGGAGGGCGACGGCCTCGGACTCGGTGAGGTCGCCGGTGTGCACGCGCACGTCCAGGATCGCGTTGAGGATGGCCCGCAGCCGCATCTTGAGCTGGACCAGGCGCAGCCCGAGGTTGGCGCGCCGGGTGGCGGGGTCGGACCCTCCGGACCACCCGTGAACGGCCAGCACGTCCTCGGCGTGGACCGCCCACCCCTCCACGAAGGTGCCGCTGCTCAGCGCCGAGCGCACCCGGGTCCGTCCCCGGTGGCGAGCGGCGTGGGCGAGCTGGAGGGCGTGCCCCGGCATCGCCTCGTGGACCATCAGGTTGCGCAGCATGCCCGCGTTGTACTCGCGCAGGAAGGAGACCTGGCGCTCCGCGGGCCAGTCCTCGGGCGGCGGGGCCACCGCGATGAAGGTGGGCTGGGAGGAGGCGTCGGGGTCGAGCGCGCCGGGCGCGTCGCAGTAGGCCACGGCCACGCCCCGCCGGGAGACCGGCATCGGGATGACCTCGACCGGGTCGTCGTGGACGGTGGCCAGGTCGAGTTCCCGGACCCGGGCGTAGAGGTGTTCGAGGGCGTCGACACAGGAGGGGACGACCCCCTCGGGGGAGATCTCGAACTCGTCGGCCAGGGCGGAGAGCACCTCGGCGACCTGGCCGGGGCGGCGCGGCTCACCGGTGTACTCGGCGGCGGCCTCGGCCAGTGCCTCCTCCGTGGCCAGGAGGTCGCTCTCGGCGCGTACCAGGAGCGCCTCCGGGGACAGTTCGGAGTCGAGCGTGTACCAGAGCTGGGCGGCGAACCGTCGCGCGCCCAGGCGCGGGTCCCCGGTGGCGAACTCCAGCTCGGTGCGCATCCAGGAGGTGTACTCGTCGAGGGCGGCCAGGGCCGCGGCGCGGGCGGGTTCGAGTCCGGAGGCGTGCTCGGGGTGCTGGGCCGCCAGGGCCGGAACGGCCTCGGCGAGCATCCCCCGGGCGCCCTCCAGCTGCCCCAGGGCGGTCTCCACGTGCACGCGGGGCATGCCGGGACCCTCGGACAGGCGGGCTCGCGCGGTGTCCAGGTAGGCGGGCAGGGCGGCGCAGCGCGCGGTCAGGGCCGCGAGGCGCTCCTCCGGCGGGAGGGTGTCCCGTTCCAGGAGGGCGTGGAGGGCCTCACCCGGTGAGTGCACCAGGGGGTTCCACGTGTGCGGGCGCAGTTCGGTCGTGTGCCACAGGTCCGCGCTGATCCTGGTCCGGAGCATCTCCAGGTCGACCAGGTCGTCGGTCGGGACGAGGTCCGCGTCGATCTCGTCCAGGGAACCCAGCGCGTCGGTCAGGAGCCGGACGCGCAGGGAGTCGGCCTCGACGGAGTGGTCGGTGAGCCGGTGGGCTCCCCGGGTGTCCCCCAGGTCCAGAGCCCACTCGGGGTCGTCGGCCAGGAGGGCGTCGAGCACCCGCTCGGCCACGTCTCGGAAGCGTCGGGTCATCTCGGCCGCGTCGGGTTGGGAGGAGGAGGTCATGCCGCCATGATGCCAGGTCAGGGAAAACACGGACGCCCGGTTCCCGACGTGCGGGAACCGGGCCGTACTCCGTGCGGGACCCCGGCCCGGGTCAGATCCTGGTCAGCGCCAGGAGTTCTGGCCCCCGGTGGAGGTGGGCTGCTGCCCTGCGGCGCCCTCGGGGTCCCCCACCGTGATCGCGTGCTCGACGAGGGTGATGAGCGTCGACTTGGTGGAGGCCTTGTCACGGGCGTCCACCTGGACGATGGGAATCTCCGGGCTGAGCGTGAGCGCGTCCCGGACCTCGTCTGCGGCGTGGGGGTAGTAGCCGTCGAACCCGTTGATGCCCACGATGAAGGGCAGACGCGCCTCTTCGAAGTAGTCGATCGCGGGGAAGCAGTCGGCCAGGCGTCGCGTGTCCACCAGCACGACCGCGCCGATGGCACCCTTGACCAGGTCGTCCCACATGAACCAGAACCGGTGCTGTCCGGGGGTGCCGAACAGGTACAGGATCAGGTCGGAGTCGAGGGAGACGCGGCCGAAGTCCATGGCGACGGTCGTGGTCTGCTTGTCCGGCGTCTTGGCGAGGTCGTCCACCCCGACGCTGGCGCTGGTCATGACCGCCTCGGTCGTCAGCGGCACGATCTCGGAGACGGAGCCAACGAATGTCGTCTTCCCGACACCGAAGCCCCCGGCGACGACGATCTTGACCGACGTCATCGCGTTCCCCCCAGCACCGCCTTCCTCGGCTGGGCTAGAGCTTGCGAAGTCCACTGAGCACCCTTTCAAGCAGGTTGGTGTTGGGGCGAGCGTCGTTGTCGAGCGAAGACCTGATCTGGACCAGTCCCTGCTCGGACATGTCCGCCACAAGCACCCGCGCCACACCGAGAGGCATCCGCAACAGCGCGGAGATCTCCGCCACGGATCGCCATTCCCGGCACAGGTCGCTGATCGCCTGCCATTCAGGCGTCAGCGTTCCTGACTCGTTCCGGGCCGCCGCGGTGGCCGAGATCAGCGCCTCCAGGGGAAGCTGAGACTTCGGCTTGGTACGGCCCTTGGTGACCGCGTAGGGGCGCACCAGCGAACTGGGGGCGCTGCCCGGCGCGGGTCGTTGGTCATACGGTTGTTGGATTGGTCGAGGAACATCTCCGCCGCCCGGAACTGCGGGCATCCCTCCGGTGGAGGGATGGCCCGGCTGTTGTCCGAACCACGAGGCGCTCCCGGCATCTCTACTGTGAGGTGCCACCACTTCCTCCTGTCGGTGGTGGATCAGTGGATTCCCGAGGTGCGCGCCGTTGGTGTCAGCGCCCGCCCCGCCCGCTCGACGAGCAGGGTCATCTCGTACGCGACCAGACCCAGGTCGCTCTCGGCCGCCGCGAGGACCGCGAGACACGAGCCGTCGCTGATGGCCATGATGAGCATCAGCCCCCGCTCCATCTCGACGACGGTCTGGGCGACCGCTCCACCCTCGAACACCCGGGCCGCGCCCTGCGTCAGGCTGGACAGACCAGAGGCGATTGCGGCCAACTGGTCGGCCCGGTCCGCCGGGAAGCCCGCGGACGAGGCCAGCGGAAGGCCGTCAGAGGAGACGACGATCGCGTGGGCCACGTCGGGTACCCGGTCGGCAAAGTCAGTGATCAACCAGTTGAGTTCATTCACCTGTCGACTCATCTGATCTCCTGTCCAAGTTCGCCGGTCGATCTGTGGGCACTGCTACCGCCGGCACGGCATGTGACAGCACTGCCTTTGCGAACCACCCGGCCCCTCCCGTGGGGGTGACCGGGAGTCTGGTGTTCCGCTCTCGTCAAGCGATGGGTGTGGCGCGTCCGAGAAGCTCGGTTGATGCTATTGCATCCGGCTTCCCTGACTGTGAGGGACCCCGTCCCACCACTGGTCACTTGGGTCACTCCTCCGTCGAACTGTCGCCGAGCCGGTTCCGACCGTCGCGGACGCCCTTCTGGAAGCCCGAGAAGCGGTTGCGGACCCGGTCCGCGCTTCTGGTGGGCATCTGCTTGAAGTTCTCCGGCTTGGGTGCGGTACCAGGAACAAGGTTTGCCTTGGGAACCCGTTTTGGCAAGCCCGAGGTGGTCAATCCACCGGCGAGCGGCTCGGCCGCGGTGCGCGCGGCCTTCCAGCCGCGGTCTGCCGCCGAGTTCCATTCCTGCTCGGAACGGGGGTTGGCCGGGGGCTGCTGCTGGGCGGGTTCCCTGCGCGTGCGCTGGGGTTCCCGGGTTTCCTGGGGCGCCGGGGGCACCTGCTGGATCGGGCCGGTCTCGGTGGTGTCCACGGTGGGACCGCCGGTGCGGCGCTTGAACCAGTTGGACTCGATCGCGTCGAAGATCGGCAGCGAGTCCGCGTCCTGGCCGGACGGGGCCGCCGGGACCACGGTGCTGTTCGGGCCCTGGGCGCCACCATAGCGGCGCGACAGGTAGGCCGTGGAACCGTAGCCCTCCCGCGAGTCGCCGCCCCCGGTGCGCCAGTTCCCGGTGGTGTTGGACTCGGGCTGCTGGGGCTGCGGAGCGGGCTGCTGGGGCTGCTGCGCGCCGCTGTCCCAGGCGGAGATCGCCGGGAAGGTCTCGGTGTTGTCCTCACCGCGAGCCGGCGCCGCCGGGGGCTCCGGCTGGCGGGACTCGCGGGACCCGGTGTCGAAGGCCCCGCTCCGATGGGTACCGGTGCCGAAGACGTCGTAGGAGTCCGAGCTCCGGTTCTCGGGCTCGGGATTCCTCCCGAATCCGCCCTTCTCCGAGGCGGGGCGGCCGAAGGCGCCCGTGTCGGTGGGACGGCGGAAGGAGCCGGAGTCCGGGGCGCTGAACGAACCCGTGTCCGTGCTGTTGCGGGGGGCCGGGTCGAACAGGCTGCGACCGGTGGTCTCCTCCTGCCTCGGCTCGTCCTCCTCGGGCACGTCGTAGGGGTCCACGACCGGGTTGGCGTTGTCGGTCAGGCCGCTGTTGGGCGACAGGCCCTCGGCGCGGTTGGGCGCCTCCCAGACGGAGCCGGTGCTGGTGGTGTTCCACAGGTCCTGGCCGCTGGGCGGGTGCTCCTCCGTGCGGCCGCCGACGGGCTTGCGCTTGGGCAGCCCGCCCAGGTCACCGGTGAGGTCGCCGGACTCCTGGCTGTTCCAGGGGTCGTTCGGCTCCTCGGCGGCGGGGCTGGCGGCGAAGGCCGCCTCAGCCTCGGCGAAGGTGTCGGGCGCCCCGGCGGACAGCTCGGGACGGTTCCCGACCCCGCCCAGGGCGTGCTGGCCCTCGACCGGGGTGATAAGCAGGTCCGGCGGGAAGACGACGCTGGCGGTGGTGCCGCCGCCGTGCGCCTCCTTGAGACCCATGCGGATGCCGTGGCGGTGCGCCAGGCGCGAGACCACGAACAGGCCCATGCGGCGCGAGACCGCGACGTCGATGACCGGCGGGGCTGCCAGGCGGGCGTTGATCGCCGCGAGGTCCTCCGGGGCCATCCCGATGCCGCTGTCGGTCACGTCGACCTGCACGGCGCCGCTGTCCATGATCTTGGCGCTGACGAGCACCTCAGTGTCGTGCGGGGAGAACGAGGTGGCGTTCTCCACCAGCTCGGCGACGAGGTGGATGACGTCGTTGACCGGACGGCCGAGCACCGAGATGTGGGAGGGGGCGCGCACGTTGACGCGCTCGTACTGCTCGACCTCGGAGACGGCGCCTCGGAGGACGTCGACCAGCGGGACGGGCTGGGCCCACTTGCGGGTGTTGTCCTGACCGGACAGGACCAGCAGGTTCTCGTTGTTGCGCCGCATACGCGTGGCGAGGTGGTCCAGCTGGAAGAGGTCGGAGAGGCGGTCGGCGTCCTGCTCCGACTGCTCCAGACCGTCGATCAGGCGCAGCTGCCGCTCCACCAGGGTCTGGCTTCGGCGGGAGAGGTTGACGAACATCGCGTTGACGTTGCTGCGCAGCGCGGCCTCGTCGGAGGCCAGGGTCAGGGCGACCCTGTGGACGTCGTCGAAGGCGCGGGCGACCTCGCCGATCTCGTCGTGGGTGTGCACCTCGATGGGGCTGACCTTGACGGACTCGGGGACCGTCCCGGCCTCCTGCATCCGGTTGATCGCCTCGGGCAGGTCGCGCTCGGCGACGCGGCGCGCACCGTCCTCCAGGGTGCGCAGCGGGCGCACCAGGGAGCGGACCACGAGGGAGGTCAGGATGAAGACGGCCAGGAGCACGCCCGCGACGATGATGAGGTCCATGATCGTGCGGAACAGGGCCTGGTCGCGCAGGTCGTTGGCGTCGACGGCGATGCCCTCCGCCAGGCTGGACTCGACCGTCTTGAGGCGCTCCAGGGCGGTGTCCGCGATGGCCGCGTAGTCCTCGGGGCCGTCGTTGGGGGTGACGTTGGTCAGGGGGTCGCCACGGTCGGCGCGGTACATGACGCGCATCCGCATGGTGGAGACCTGGCTGACCTCGAGACCGGTGAAGTTCTCGTCGAACACCGCGCGCTGCTGAGGAGAGGCGGCCTGGATGAAGTTCGAGATCTCGTTCTCGTAGCGGGCCCGGCTGGAGTCGATGGCCTCGGAGATACCGCCGGTCATCGTGTTGCGGGCCAGGGAGTGGCCCATCAGCGCGGTCTCGTAGGAGAGCTGGTCACGGGCGTTCGACAGCGCGGTGAGGGCGCGGACGGCCTCACGCAGCTCGGTGTCGTTGGTCTCGTCCGCGATGGTCTGGTTGAAGTCGGACAGCGACCGGGCGATGGTCCGGTACTTGGTCACGACGGGCAGGACCGTGATGCGGGTCGAGTCGACCTCGGTGCGCAGGGACTCCAGTGTGGAGAGCTGGCTGCGCATCGCGGCGAGCCTGGTCTGCGCCAGGTCGCCGTCCATCGCGCCCATGTCGTCCAGACGGGCGTTCAGGGTGCTCTGGAGGTCGAGTGTGGCGGCCCGCTCGGTCTCCATCTCCTGGCGGAGTTCGTCCGAACGTCGGTCCGGGTCCGCGTTGTCGGAGATGAAGACGGCGCTGGCCGTGCGCTCGCGGCCCAGCTGGTTGGCCAGGTCCACGATGAGGACGCCCACTTGGGCGCGGTCCTCGATGTGCGCGTGGGTGACGGTGGAGACCGAGGCCTCGTAGACCCGCAGTCCGCCGAGCGCTAGCGCGACGGCGGTCGGGATGACGATGAGGGCCACCAGTCGGGAGCGCACCCGCCAGTTACGTGGCCGCCACCAGTTGGCTCTGCGCCGGGGCTTGGCATCGGCGTTTTCGGCCTGCGCTGCCTCGCTCTGAGCGCTGGCCCCGCTTTTCGTCGCTCGTGTCGACACGGACCCTCGCAACCTTTCGTGTCACCGCCTCGAACGGCTGTTGAACCCAGGGATCGGACCGCTCCAGACCGGAAGGTCGGCATGACCACAGTGGTCCACCAGAAACAGGAAGCAGTGGGAATGTGGGGAGATGTGAAGACTGTCCGCCGGACTCGCCTGGGAGGAGAGGCGCCGCGCACCGACACAGTCGTGGTGCGCGTGCGGTGCATAGCGTACCAATGGGCGAGAAGGGCTCGCTTCGGGCGATTGATGCCCATCAAGCAAGATCATCCGAGGCCAACGGTGGCCGTAATCCCCTCCCTGTCCGCATTATGACCAATCCCCCAGGTCAGACTGGTCGACCGAAAACCGGTCGGACAATGAGGTAACTATTTGGACACACCACCAGCTTCCACTGCCACGCCTGCCCTCCGTGACATCGTGAGAGGACGTGTACGCAGGCCCTGAGGGGAAGGCGGAGATGCGCACCTCGCCGCGCCCAGATTCGATCACCCGGAGTCACCATCACATCGCCCCTGGCATTACTCGCAGTTCAGGACAGTGCCGTGCGCCCTTCCGCTTTTCGGTCCGGGCACTGCTTCCACTGAGCACCGCGCTTCTGTTCGCCCTCACCTGCGCGGCCCCGGGAACCGCCGGGGTCGCCGATCCCGAATCGGCGGACCTGGACCGACTGCGCGTGGAGCTGGCCACGGCGCGCGCGGAGGTGACCGCCCTGCGGGAGAGCGCCACGGAGCGCATCCTGGCCTACGAGGAGGAGAGCGCCCGGCTGGAGGAGCTCACCGACGAGCGCGAGGCCGCAGACCACCGCGCGGACGCGGCGGACCGGCACCACGAGGGCGCCCGGCTGGGCGCGGCCCGCCAGGCCGCCAGCGCCTACAAGGGCGCGGACCTGAGCCTCATGCAGGCCTGGACCAGCGCGGAGGGGCCCACCCACGCCCTGGAGCGCGGCGCCTACCTCCTCCTGTTCGGGGAGCGCCGCTCGGCCGACCTCGCCCGGGCCCAGGCCTCGCAGGTGGCCACCGACACCCTGGCCGAGGCGGCGGAGTCCGCCGAGCGGGAGCAGGCCGAGGCCACCGAGGCGGCGGAGACCGCTCGGGAGACCGCCCTGGAGGCCATAGCCGCCCAGGAGCAGCGGACCGAGAAGCTCCTGGAACAGCAGACCCGGCTGGAGGCCGCCCTGGCCGACACCCGGGACCCCGGGAACGAGGAGACACGCCGCAAGGAGGCCCTGGCGGACGCCCGTGGGGCCGTGAGCGGCACGGAGGGCGAGCGGGAGAGCGCCCAGGAGGCCGCCGGGGACGGCGGCTGCGCCGGAGGCACCGGGGACTTCCGGAACGGGCGGGCGCCGGACGGGGTCCTGTGTCCGCTGCCGCAGCCCGGCGAGCGGCTGCGCGCCGACGCCGCCGCCGCCTTCATCGAGCTCGACGGGGATTTCCGGTCAGAGTTCGGCCGCCCGATGTGTGTGACCGATTCCTACCGGCCGTACCACGAGCAGGTGCGCCTCTTCCAGGAGATGCTCCCCGGGATGGCGGCCGAGCCGGGTACCAGCGCGCACGGGCTGGGCGTCGCCGTGGACCTGTGCGGTGGCGTGAACGAACTCGACACCCCGGAGCACCGGTGGATGCTCGACCACGGCCCGGAGCACGGTTGGCACAACCCGGACTGGGCCCGCGGCGGGTTCGAGCCCTGGCACTGGGAGTTCACCCCCTGAGCCCGGGCCCGGCACGGTCCGCTCAGACCTGGGAGCCGACCCTGACCTCGTAGGTGCCCAGTTCTCCGGCGTCCACGAAGAGTTCGTCGTCCGCGTCCAAGGCGGGGGTGGCCACCGGCAGCAGCGCGCGGACCCGTCCGGGCCCCGACACCAGCCAGTCGTGGCCGGGCTCGACCCGGCCGCGCCCGTTCTCCTTGTCGTCCACCGAGGTGCTGAGTTCCACCGCTTCACCGGACAGATCGTCGGCGGTGGTCAGGACCGGGCCGAGGATCAGTTCCACGGGCTCGCCCGACGCGTCCAGCCAGAGGCAGGCGGGGGTGTAGCCGCTCGTGGGTCCCGACCCCCCTGCCAGGGCGGCCACGCCCACCCGGGCCGACCGCGCCTCGGGCGCCACCGCGTCGTCGACCCCGCGCACCAGCTCGGGGCCGATGTCGAACACGCGGTCCCCCGCGCGCACCGACACCGGCGCGGTGGGCGCGACCGGGGCGCACATGCGGGCCTCGGGTTCGACGATGATCTCGATCGCGCCGTTCACGGCCCGCTCGTGCGCGTCCGCCAGGGCGTCGTTCCCGCCCTCCAGCAGTTCGCCGAGGCTCCGCGTCCCCGGGCTGCCCATCACGTCACCGTCGTCCAGCGCGCCCACGCGCGCGCCGCCACCGCTCGGTGACAGATAGGTGACCCAGCGCAATGTTCCTCCACGTTTGCTCACGAGCCCCTCGGGTCTCGGTGTCGGGTGCCCTCGCAACGGGCGTGGGGGGGGACCACTCCCCCGTGACGCGGTTCAGGATGCGGCGTTCGACCCGTGTTCCTTGCCGGTTCCGGCACAGCCCCGGCAGGGCTCCTCGACCCGGTGCCAGACGACCAGCCCGTTGACCTCCCGGTGCGGCCGCTCGGGCCGCCACCACCCCGTCCCGGAACAGAACCGGCAGTGGTTCCCGTTCCGGTCGCACCACCCGCACGCGGAGATCGCGCACCTGGCGTGGGTCGGTTCCCGCGTCGACTTCATGTGCCCCCACCGTCTTCCGCGAAATCGCGACCAGCCTCGCACAGGCGGCACACGCGAGTCCAGCGGTCACGGGGGCGAACGTGCCGGTGGGCGGCCCGCGCCCGTCCGGGCCTCAGGCGGAGTCGCGCACCACCAGTCGGGTGTCGAGGAGGATGGTCCGGGCCTCGGCGGTGCGCGGGATCGCCACGTCCACGAGCAGTCGGGCCATCTCCTGGCCCATCTGGACCGTGGGCTGGTGGACGGTGGTCAGCGACGGGTCGCTGTGCCGGGCCATGAGGGTGTCGTCGAAGCCGACCAGCGCGACGTCCCCGGGCACGCTGAGGCCGCGTTCGCGCAGCGTGCGGATGGCGCCGACAGCCATCATGTCGGAGGCCGCGAAGACCGCGTCGGGTTCGCCGCCCTGGTCCAGCAGTCGGGCCATGGCCTCGGCCCCGCCCTCGACGCTGAAGTCGCCCTGGACCACGAGGCGCTCGTCCACCTTCCGGTCGGCGGCGATCATGCTCTCGCGGTATCCGCGCAGGCGCGCCACACCGGCGTTCATGTCCTGCGGCCCGGTGATGGTGGCGATCCTGGAGTACCCGGCGTCCAGCAGGTGGCGGGTGGCCACCCTCGCGCCTTCGAGGTTGTCGATGTCGACGCGGAACGGCGCGGGCTGGGCGTCGGAGTAGGGGCGGCCGCCGTGGACCACGGGCACCCCGGACTCGGCCAGGCGCGAGGTGAGGGGGTCGTCACGGTGCAGGGACACCAGGAGGGCACCGTCCACGTGCGAGCCGCTGAGGTACTCGCCCACGCGCTTGTGCTCGGCCTCGCCCCGGGCGGTGGTGAGCATGAGCTGGAGGTCCCGCTCGTGCAGCACCGAACTCACCCCTCGGATGATGTCGGCGAAGAACGGGTCCGCGAACAGGCGGTCCCGCGACTCGGAGACGACCAGCGCGATCGTGTCCGTGCGTCGGGTCACCAGGGTGCGCGCCGCCTGGTTGGGGGTGTACCCCAGTTCGGCGATCGCGTCGTGGACGGCCTCGCGGGTCCTCGGGCTGACCTGGGACGACCCGTTGATCACCCGGGAGACGGTGCCGCGGCCGACCCCGGCCCGTTCCGCCACCATCTCCAGGGTCGGTCGCTGCCGACCGCCACTCTTGGCCACTTGGGGCTCCTTGGACGTCGTGCCGCCGGTCTCCCGGACGGCGGTTGTGTGTGCGCTCGGGCACGGGTCGACCCGAGCGTTCGTGGGGCGCCCGTACGACGGGCCCCACGGACACTCGGGTCGACCACCGGTGGTCTACCTCTCGGGGAACCGGCCGGTCCTGGCCAGCTCCGCGTACCAGTGCCCGGTGTCCTTGACCACGCGCTCCTGCGTCTCGTAGTCGACGTGGACGATCCCGAACCGGCGGGAGTATCCCCATGCCCACTCGAAATTATCCAGAAGTGACCAGGCGAAGTAACCGCGCAACGGCACCCCGGCGTGGATCGCCTCCCTCGCGGCCCGCAGGTGCCCCTCGTAGTAGTCGGTGCGGTCGGGGTCGTGGACCGCGCCGTCCTCGCTGACCGTGTCCTCGAACGCGCACCCGTTCTCGGTCACGTACAGGTCGACGCCGCCGCTCTCCCCCGCCAGCCGCTGGAGGACGTCGTACAGGCCGGTGGGGTCGATCTCCCAGCCCATGTGGGTGACGGGCAGCCCCTGGGAAACGTGCACCTCGTCGGGGCCAGCGCCCAGCCAGGCGTCGCCGTCACCACTGACCAGGGCGGGGTCGATGCCCTTGGCCGAGCCCGCGACGAACTCGGGCGAGTAGTAGTTGACTCCCAGGAAGTCCAGGGGCGTGGAGATGGTCTCCAGGTCGCCCTCAAGCACGAACGAGAAGTCGCTGATGTCGGCCAGGTCGGCCACGACGTCGGCGGGGTAGGAGCCCTTGAGTAGCGGGTCGGTGAAGATGCGGTTGCGCACGCCGTCCGCGCGGCGCGCCGCCCGGGCGTCCGCCGCGTTGGCGCCGTGCGGCCGGATCACCGCCTGGTTGTGCGCCAGGCCGATCTTCGAGGGGTGGCCGGTGGAGCGGATCGCCTCGGCGGCCAGGCCGTGGCCCAGCAGCAGGTGGTGGGTGGCCGCCAGGGCGGCCGCGGCGTCCCGGCGGCCGGGGGCGTGGTGGCCGTTCTCATAGCCGAGGAAGGCGGCGCACCAGGGTTCGTTGATGGTCATCCAGTGGGTGACGCGGTCCCCGAGGGCCTCCGCGACCACCCGCGAGTAGTCGGCGAAGCGGTAGGCGGTGTCCCGGGCGGGCCAGCCTCCGGCGTCCTCGAGGGGCTGGGGCAGGTCCCAGTGGTAGAGGGTGGCCCAGGGCTGGATGCCCGCTTCCAGGAGGCTGTCGACCAGGCGGTCGTAGAAGTCGATCCCGGCCTGGTTCACGGGGCCGGTGCCGTCGGGGACGACGCGCGGCCAGGCGACGGAGAAGCGGTAGGCGCCGAGGTTGAGGCGCCGCATGAGGGCTACGTCCTCGGCGTAGCGGTGGTAGTGGTCGTCGGCGGGGTCACCTGTGTCCCCGTTGAGGACCTTGCCGGGGGTGTCGGCGAAGGTGTCCCAGATGCTGCGGCCTCGACCGTCGGCGGTGGTGGCGCCCTCGATCTGGAAGGAGGCGGTCGCCGCCCCCCAGAGGAAGCCTTCGGGGAAGTCGTTGGGGTTGCTCACTGCTTCGGTACGCACCTTCCGTGGCGGGTGGATCGCTTGGGAGCGCTCCCAGTCACCGAAGCAGACACCCCCTCGTGAGTCAACGGAGTCACCCCGCCCCGAGATTCAACCGTTACGCTCCCTCCACGCAAGCGGACGGCCCCGGCGGGGTGTCCCACCGGGGCCGATCGCGAGGCACGGGAGGCCCGGACTAGTCCGAACCGGGCCCGACCGGGACCACGATGCCCTGCCAGCGCTCCTCCATGAAGTCGCGCACCTCCTGGCTGTGCAGGAGGTCGTTGAGCCGGACCAGGTCCTCCGACTCCACGTCCTCCGTGCGTACGACCAGACCGTTGGCGTACGGGTTGTCCTCGGTCTCCTCCCAGGCCAGCGCGTTGGCGGTCTCGGGCAGGTCCGCCTCCAGGGCGTAGTTGCCGTTGACCACGGCCGCGTCCACGTCCTGGAGGGAGCGCGGCAGCTGGGCCGCCTCCACCGGAGTGATCGTGACGTCCAGAGGGTTGTCCTCGATGTCGGACTCCGTGGCCTGGCCGTCCGTGCCGTCGGCCAGGGTGATCACGTCCTGCTCCTCGAGCAGGCGCATGGCCCGGTCCATGTTCGAGGCGTCGTTGGGCACGGCGATCTTCGCGCCCTCGGGGAGGTCGTCCAGGTCCGCGAGGTTCTCGGAGTACAGGCCGAAGGCCTCCAGGTGCACGTCGGCCACGTAGGACAGCTCGGTGCCCGGGTTGCCCTCCAGGTACTCCTCCAGGAAGGGGACCGTCTGGTAGTAGTTCGCGTCCAGCTCGCCCTCGGCCAGGGCCGCGTTCGGCTGGTTGTAGTCGGTGTACTCGACCACCTCGACGGCCAGTCCGGCGTCGGCCGCCAGCTCGTCGTTGACGAACTCCAGGATCTCCGCGTGCGGCAGCGGGGTGGCGCCGACCCGCAGGGGCACGACGCCCTCCTCACCACCGTCGTCGGCCGCCCGCTCACTGGGGCTTCCGCAGCCCGCCAGCAGGACCGCCGCCGCACCGGCCGCGGCGACCCCTCGCAGCACGTTCGTCCCTGTCATCGATGTCTCCTTGCCGTTGGTTCCGTATCGCTCTGGAGGGGGGCGAGGGGGTCGTGTCGGGGGGTGGGGCCCGGGTCAGCGCCGGGACAGCCTGCGCACGAGCAGGTCGCCCAGGCTCTGCGCGACCTGCACGATCACGATCAGCAGGATCACGGTGGCCCACAGGTAGTGGTCGTTGAAGCGCTGGTAGCCCTCGCGGATGGCGAGGTCGCCCAGACCGCCGCCGCCGATGGCACCGGCCATCGCGGAGTACGAGATGAGCGTGACCACGGTCATCACCAGACCGGCGATCAGTCCGGGCATGGCCTCGGGCAGCATCACCTTGCCCACGATGGTGAACTTGCGGGTGCCCATCGCGTGCGCGGCCTCGACCACTCCGCGGTCGACCTCGCGCAGGGAGGTCTCCACCAGTCGGGCGAAGAACGGGATGGCGCCGATGCTGAGCGGCACGATCGCGGCTGTGGGGCCCAGGGTCGTGCCGACCAGGAAGCGGGTCAGGGACAGCACCGCCACCATGAGGACGATGAAGGGCAGCGAACGGCCGATGTTGACGATGGCGCTGAGCACGGCGCGCACCGCCGGGGCCGGGATGAGGCCGCCCCTGTCGGTGGCCACCAGGAGCACACCCAGCGGCAGGCCGACCAGGACGCTGAAGACGGTCGCCCACCACACCATGTAGATGGTGTCCTGGGTGCCGAGCCACAGGCTGGGCCACATGTTGGGCCAGTCCGCGAGGAAGTCTCCGATGGCGGAGACCGCGTTGCCCTCCTGGGCGAGGACGAGGACGTCGGCGGGGTTGATGGTCACTTTCCGGCCTCCTCGACCAGCAGGCCGTGCTCGGACAGGTAGCTGAGCGCCTCACGGCGGCGCTCCCCGCGCATGTCGACGCTGAGGCGTCCCACGGACTGCCCGGCGACCTGTTCCACGCCGCCGCCGAGGATGTTGACGTCCACGTCGAAGCGGCGGGTGAGTTCGGACATGAAGGGCTCGTCGAAGGAGCGCGGGTAGGTGATGACCACGCTCTGGGGGCCGCCGTTGTCCGGCAGGGGGAAGAGGGAGCGAGCCAGGAGGGACCCCGGGGTGCCGATGAGGTCCAGCACGCGGCCGGACTCCAGGAACTCGCCGTTCTCCATGATCGCCGCCGAGTCGCAGATCCGCTTGATCACGTCCATCTCGTGGGTGATCAGCAGGATGGTCAGGCCCAGTTCGTCGCGCAGGCGGCGCAGCAGGGCCAGGATCGAGTCGGTGGTGGCGGGGTCCAGGGCCGAGGTGGCCTCGTCGCTCAGCAGGACGTGGGGGTCGGAGGCCAGGGCGCGGGCGATGCCCACGCGCTGCTTCTGCCCGCCCGAGAGCTGGGAGGGGTAGGCGCGCGCCTTGTCCCCCAGGCCCACGAGTTCCAGGAGTTCGCCCACCCGGGTCGCGCGCTTGGAGCGGGAGACCCCGGCGACCTCCAAGGGGAAGCCGACGTTGCCCGCGACCGTGCGGGAGGAGAGCAGGGCGAAGTGCTGGTGCACCATGCCGATCCCCCTCCGGGCCGCGCGCAGGCGTGAGCCGCGAAGGGAGGTGAGTTCCTCGTCCCCCACGCGCACGGTGCCGCTGTCGGGGCGTTCCAACAGGTTCACCGAGCGCAGGAGGGTGCTCTTGCCCGCACCGCTCTGGCCCACGACCCCGAAGATCTCGCCGGACTCGACATGCAGGTCCACCCCGTTCAGGGCGTGCACCTGGCGTTTCTTCAACCTGTAGGTCTTGTGTAGACCCACTGCGTCAATCACGGTTTTCCCATCGACGTCTGGCGGTGGTGTCCCGGAGACCGCTCGCGGACACAGGAGGGCTCTGGACTCAGCGTGGGTTTGACGCCCACACCCGAGCGTACGAAGCGTCCACCTGGCGGGCGGCGGCGACGCGCCGGTACGTCCGGCGGTCGCGGGGGCGTGTGGAGGGCGGCCCCGGGGTGGCCCGGCGCGAAGCCGGACCGGCTCGGTGTCAGAGGTGACTAACGGGGCATGCGACAGCGACCGCCGGGCAGCGGAACGCACCGCCGGGTGGTGTTCGCCGTGGTGGCGGGGGTCGCTTTGCCGTGCTCAGGAGCCTTCACGGCACCAACTCAACCATGGGTGACCGGGTCGGTTCAGCAAAATACTTGACCTGAATATGGTTATTTAGAACACATCGAGGCCTTTGTGGGAGAGACGTACCGTACTCTCCCACCCGAAAGTCCTCATGAGTGCCTACACTCATTACCGTCCCGTGACTCTTCATGGGCGCGCACGCGCCATGAGCACCGAGGGCAGCTGGCAGCCGCAGGCCGCCGCGCCCGCCCGGGAAAGACGATCAGACGCACCCACAGCGCCCGTGCCCGCAGGCAGGGGCGTGTGTGGGCCCGAGGAGACCACACCGTGCAGTTCGAGGACAGAGCACAGACCGAAGACACAGTGCGCCCCGGTGGTGCGGTGGGGTCCGGTCGTCCACGGGGCACCGCCGACGACCACGCGGACTTCTGGGCACCCGACCCCCCGGCCCGCACCCGGCGTGAGGCCCTGGCCGACCTGACCGAGGGCGCGCGTGCGCTGTCCGTGTCGGCTGGGTCCGGGCTGGCGTCCCTCGTTCGTCCCGGTGGAGCACGGGTGGCCGCGCTCTGCCTCTCCCTGGTCGCCGCCACGGCGTTGGTCCCCCTGTCCGCCTCGGCCGCCCCGGCCCCCGGGCTTCCGCCCCGGGAGCCGGAGAGCATGAGCGACCTCAAGTCCCGGGCCGCGACCCTGACGGAGGAGTACGAGGGCGAACTGCGGGACATGGAGGCGGTGATGGAGGAGGCCGAACGGGCGCAGGGCCGCGCCGACGGCACCCGCAAGGAGGTCAAGGAGGCTCGCGACCAGGTGGTCTCCCTTGCGGTGGCCACCTACACCAGCAGCGGGATCGACCCGGCCATGTCGCTGTTCGTGGAGGCCGAACCGGACGAGGTCATCGACCGGGCCGTGGTCATCGACTACCTGACCACCACGAACCAGGAGAAGATCGACCACCTGAACCAGGCGCTCTCGCGCGACGAGGTGGCTCAGCAGAACGCCCAGGAGCGGCTGGACGAGGCCTCGGACGACCTCACCGAGCTGGAGGACCGCCGGTCGGAGGTGCACGTTCTGATCGCCGACCACCCGAACCAGCCCATGCAGTCGCACAACAGCATCACCCCCCGCACGGAACAGATGCGGGACCTGGTGATCGAGGAGTTCGGACGCGGCGACGACGTGGGCGGGGTCGGCTGTTACCGGCCCGACGGCGGCTTCGTGGTCGGCGAGCACCCCAAGGGCCGGGCCTGCGACTTCATGCTGGACCCGAACGGCGGCATGCCCAGCCAGGAGGAGATCGACCGCGGTTGGGCGATCTCGGAGTGGGCCATGGAGAACGCCGACGACCTGGGGATCATGTACATCATCTACCGCCAGCAGATCTGGGACGTGCGGCGCGGCGACGAGGGCTGGCGGGACATGTCCGACCGGGGCAACATGACCGAGAACCACTTCGACCACGTGCACATCTCGATGTTCTGACCCGGGGGCGCCGGTGGCGGGCACGTTCCCCCTGGCCACTACCGGCCACGGGAGCCACACGACGCACACGGTGACGCGGTCCGGCGCGGTCTCACAGGTCAGGGGCGGGCTTCGGGCCGCGCGTCCCGTGGGCAGCGGCCGTGCCGCCGACGCGCTCCAATACCCGAGGATTCGCCGCCCCGTCCATGCGAGTACATCACGATTAAGTCACGCAAATGACCAACTGGCGTGTCAGAAGCACGAAACGGTGACGATTCACCCTCCAACCCCAGGTCCGGCCTGCCCCGTTGACACCGGTCAGGGCTAAGATGCAAGGCGTCCCGACCCCTGGCCTGCGGGGAACCGACCCGCTGGCACCTCACGCGGCGGTCGGCGCCCCCGTTTGAACCGGGGACCTCCTCACGACACGGGGAACTCCCGCCCTCGCCCGTCCGCTCTCGCCCGCGGTCACGGCGTCCGAGGCGGGCCCACCTCCCCCACGGTTCCCCGTGCTGTCACCCACCCGGCGATCCGCCGGTGGCCAGATCACGGGAACTCGTGAGAACTCACGGGCGCCAACGTGCGCCTCACACATGACGGTCACCACATCACCGGGCGAGGGGAGCCATGAGCGAAAACGGACCTTACAACCAGCCACCGCAGAATCCTTACGGTGGCGGGGACGGCACCGGCGGACAGCCGCCCTACGGCCCGCCGCAGGGGAACCCCTACGGTGACGCCGCCACCGGCGGACAGCCCGGCTACGGCCAGGGGCCCTACCAGGGCGCCCCCGGCCACGACCAGAGCGGCCCCTACCCGGGTGCCCCCGGCCACGACCAGGGCATGTACGCGGGCGGCCAGCCGCCGTACGGCCCCGGGCCCGGCGGCCCCATGGGCCCGGGCGGCCCGATGGGACCCGGCGGGTACCCGCCCGCGCAGCCGCCCCAGCAGGGCGGCGGCGGCAGCAAGGCCGGCCTGTGGGTGGTCATCGGCGGCGGCGTGGTCATCGTCGTCCTGGTGATCGCCGTGGTCATCATGCTCGTCACCAACGGCAACGGCGGCGAGGAGATCGCCTCCGGCCCCGACGGGACATCGGAGGTCACGGAAGAGGAGGAGCCCGCGGAGGAGGAGCCCGCCGAGGAGGACACCCCCGCCTCGAACGGCGCCCTCGGCGACCCGCCCCACGCCCTGCCCACCGAGCCCTGCGAGTCCTTCACCGACCAGGTGCAGACGGACTTCGTCCTCCGTGACAGCGGCAGCAAGTACGTCTCCGACAACACGTCGAGCTGCTCCAACCTCGGCGACCTCCCCGAGAGCAGCTCCACCGAGGGCTTCGGCTCGCTGGAGGTGGGCTTCAAGCTCCCCTACAGCGCCAGCGACTCCCCGGAGGCCGCCTCCGAGGACATCCAGTACACGCTGGAGCGCATCCGGGGCGACTCCGAGTCGGACCGCTACGACGCCGCGGACATCGAGGTGGACGAGGAGGTGGAGGGTCTCGGCAGCGAGGCGCACCTGGTCATCACCAAGTCCGACCTGCTCGGGGAGAAGCTCCCCGAGGCCAGCCTGCTGATGCGTCAGGACAACCTGATCATCACGGTGACCTACTACCTCGACACCACCCGGGGCGACCACGACAGCCTCGCCCTTCCGGACAACACCGAGGACATCATGGTCAACGCCGCCAACGAGGCGCTGGCCATCGTCGGGAACAGCTGACCGTCCGAGCCGCGTAGCGGCGAGGACACCGAAGGGGGCCGCGGCGACGCCGCGGCCCCCTTCCGTGCGTTCGGTCCCCGCTAGGGAAGGTCGGCGCGGACCCGGCGGGCCGCCTCGACCATGTTGCGAAGCGCCTGCTCGGCCTCCGCGTAGCCGCGGGTCTTCAGACCGCAGTCCGGGTTGACCCACAGGTTCCCGGCGTCCACGTGCGTGGCCGCGAGCCGCAACGAGGTCTCGATCTCCTCGACCGAGGGCACCCGGGGCGAGTGGATGTCGTACACGCCCGGGCCGATGCCCCGCTTGTAGCCGCGCTGGCCCAGGGCCTCCACGAGCTCCATGCGCGAACGGGCCGCCTCGACGCTGGTGACGTCGGCGTCCAGCGCCTCGATGCCACCGACGATCTGGTTGAACTCCGAGTAGCACATGTGCGTGTGGATGGTGGTGCTCGCCGCCACCCCCGACGTGGCCAGGCGGAAGGAGTTCACCGCCCAGTCGAGGTAGGCCTGGCGCTGCTCCTCGCGCAGGGGCAGCAGCTCACGCAGGGCGGCCTCGTCCACCTGGATGTGGCGGATGCCCGCCCGCTCCAGGTCCGCGACCTCGTCCCGCAGGGCCAGGCCCACCTGGCGGGCGGTCTCGCCTAGCGGCTGGTCGGTGCGGACGAACGACCAGGCGAGCATGGTGACCGGCCCGGTCAGCATGCCCTTGACCGGCTTGTCGGTGCGCGACTGCGCGTAGGTGATCCACTCGACCGTCATCGGCTCGGGGCGCGAGACGTCGCCGAACAGGATCGGGGGACGCACGCAGCGCGAACCGTAGGACTGCACCCAGCCGCGTTCGGTGGTCGCGTAGCCCTCCAGCTGCTCGGCGAAGTACTGGACCATGTCGTTGCGCTCGGGCTCGCCGTGGACGAGGACGTCCAGGCCGATCTCCTCCTGGAGCGCGATGACGCGGTCGATCTCCGAACGCAGGGTGCGCTCGTACTCCTCCGTGGCCAGCTCGCCCCTGCGGTGCGCGGCGCGGGCGCGGCGCAGCTCGGCGGTCTGCGGGAAGGAGCCGATGGTGGTCGTGGTGAGCGTGACGTCGGTGGGAGCGCCGCGGTCCTCGGGACGCTCGTAGGCGTCCTGGCCCAGGGCGTCCAGGCGGGCGCGCACACGGGCGTCGGTGAACGACGGGTTCCCGGCGGCGGCCGCGTCGAACCCGGCGTCCTCGCCCTCGGTGAGGACCCGGCCGAGCAGGGCCACCTCCGCCGCCTTCTGCTTGGCGAAGGCCAGGGCCGCGCGCAGCTCGGGTGCGAGCGAGGTCTCGGCGTCCAGGTCGATCGGCACGTGCAGCAGCGAGCAGGAGGTGCTCACGGTCAGCTCGTCGGTGAGGGCGAGCAGGGTGCCCAGCTCCGCCACGGCGGCGGGCAGGTCCGTGCGCCACACGTTGCGGCCGTCGACGACGCCGGCGACCAGGCGGGTGGAGCCCAGGCCGGAGACGGCGGCCAGGTCCTCGACGCCCTCGGAGTCGGTGACGAGGTCGAGGCCGACGGCCTCCACCGGGGAGTCCTTGAGCACGCGCAGGGCGGCGGCGCCGATGGAGCCGAAGTAGGTGGAGACGAGGAGGGAGGGACGGTCGGTGAGGGCGCCCAGGCGCTGGTAGACGCGCTCCAGGTGGCCGACGGCGGCGCGGCCCTCGTCGGTGGCCAGGATCGGCTCGTCGAGCTGGACCTCGGAGGCCCCCGCGGCCCTGAGGTCGGACAGGAGCCGGGCGTAGGCGTCCAGGAGCTGGTCGAGGAGCTCGATGGGCTCCCAGCCCTCGGGAGCGTCGTCGGCTGCCTTGGCCAGCAGGAGGAAGGTCAGCGGTCCGACCAGCACGGGGCGGGTCTGGAAACCGGCCTCGGAGGCCTCGCGGAACTCGGTGACGGGCTTGTCACCGACCAGGCGCGGCCGGGTGCTGGGAGAGAGCTCCGGGACGAGGTAGTGGTAGTTGGTGTCGAACCACTTGGTCATCTCCAGGGGCGGGGCGCCCTGCTCGCCCCGGGCGAGCGCGAAGTAGCGGCGCAGCTGCTCGTCCCGCTCCTCGGCCTGAGCCGGGGAGGAGAAGCGGGCGGGAACGAGGTCGAACAGGACCGCCGTGTCCAGGACCTGGTCGTAGAAGGAGAAGGTGTTGGACGGCAGGTCGTCCACGCCGGCCTCCCGCAGCTGGGCGTAGACGCCCAGGCGGAGTTCGGAGGCGACGGTGTCGAGCTCGGCGGCGGTGGTGTCGCCCTTCCAGTAGGACTCACTGGCGCGCTTGAGTTCGCGGTCGGGGCCGATGCGCGGGTACCCGTGCACGGTGGAACGCACGGACGGCCCGGAGGCCGGGGTGCTGGGCATGGAGCTTCTCTCCCTCGTCGAAAGCCGGGTACCGGCCGCGAGGCGAGCGAGGACGCGGACAACCGAGGAACGCCTCGCGGCGCATGGCTGTCTCCGCCCTCGGCCCTCCCTCGGGGCACGGGACCACCGACGGCGCGGGCGCGCCGCCGGGCGGAGGCAGGTCTTCGGACTCGTGGGCTCCTCCGACGCTACCGCCGGGCCTCCTACTGGTCGCCGCTTCCCGGTTTCCGACTTTTCCGGTCGGATCACCAGTGCTTATGACGACGTTCGTTCCCACTCACCGCTGCGGGGCAGTCCCGGACTCGCACCGGGTTCCCTCTTTCGACACGCAACGCCCGCCCCGGAGGGGTTCCGGGGTGACCATGGGTGGAGCGTGTACCTTCCACGGGTGCAAGTATAGGGAGCGCCCCCTCCGCCCATGCACTCGGCGTGGCCCTTGCCCACTCGGCGTGAACCCGCGCCGGGACCCCGGCATCAGAACCGACAATCAGCGTTACGTGGGGGAGCGCTCCCCCTCCTCCCCCACGAACGTTCGTCTGACGATGAACGTGGAGAACCCCAGGTGAAGCAGCAAGACCGGCAGACCATGGCTCCCGACCAGCCCCTCCTCACGGTCGCGATCGCGATGGTCGTCCTTCTGGGGCTGGTGCTGTCGGCGTCCCGACCACCCGGCCTGTTGGAGGACAGTGCTCTGGCGGACAGCGACGGCGCTCAGTCGGCCGAGGACGGGGATCGGCTCCCGGCCACAGGCGAATTCGACCAACTGACCACGGTCTCCCCCGACGCGGTTCCCGGAACGGAGGAGGTCACTCTCGCCTATGAGGGTGGGGCGGACGTCTCCGTCACCTACCCGTCCATCCCGAACGCCGGTCCGCTGTCCGACTTCCTGGACCGCACCCTGACCGCCCAGGTCCACGCGTTCGAGGCGGCCAACCCCGGGGCGCGCGCGTTCCTCGGTGAGTGGGGGCTGACCGCGGCCGAGGACGGGATCGTCGGTGTGCGGATGACCACCACCGAGACGGACTCCGAGGAGACCCGGGAGGGCCACAGCACCTACTGGTACGAGGTCGACACGGGCGCGGTGCACGGCTCCAGCCACCTCCTCGCCGGACAGGCGGAGCTGGCCGAGCTCAACGAGCGGGTCCGCGAGGCGGTGTCCGACACCGACGCCGCGCCCTCGGCCCTGTACCCGATCAGCGCGCTGTACGACTCGGTGGGCTTCAACCCGGACGGCGACCTCGTGGTGGAGTTCGACGCCGGACAGGTCGCCCCCGTCAGCACGGGCCGCGTGCACGCGGTGCTGCCCCGGGACGAGGCCGAGTCGCTGCTCTCCGACCTCGGGCTCCGGGTGCGCGAGGCCGCGACCACGGGCGTGCGCGAGTTCACGGTCTCGGACGCACCCGAGGCCGAGAAGGACGGCTCGTCCTCCCAGGCCGCTCCGGGTGTGCTGTCCCCGCGTGACGACTCCGTCGACTGCTCCGACCCGGCCGCCAAGTGTGTCGCCCTCACCTACGACGACGGTCCCGGCGGGGGCACCCCCGAACTGTTGGACGCCCTGGCCGCGCACGACGCCAAGGCCACCTTCTTCGTCACCGGCCTCCCGGTCGTCGAGCACCCGTGGGTGGTGCGGCGCACCTACGCCGAGGGCCACGAGGTGGCCAACCACACGCTGGACCACCCCAACCTGACCGAGCTCTCGAAGGGCGCGGCCCGCAAGAACCTGGAGGCGACGCAGGCCCTGGTGTACCGGGAGACCGGGTACACGATGGACCTGATGCGGCCGCCCTACGGGGCCACCGACGGCCAGGTCGCCGAGGTCACGGCGGAGCTCGGGCTGGCGCAGATCCTGTGGAGCGCGGACACCAACGACTGGCGGGACCGCAAGGCCAGCGTGGTGCGCAAGCGTGCGCTGGGCGACGCGGAGCACGGCGCGATCATCCTGATGCACGACATTCACCCCACGACGATCGACGCGTCGATCGACATCATCCGTGAGCTGGACGAACGCGGATACAGCATGGTCACGGTGTCGCAGCTGCTCGGCACCGCGGAGCCGGGCCGCACCTACGTCGACGGCCTCCCCGAGGAGGAGTCCGAGGAGGGCGCCCCGGAAGGCTCGGAGTAGCCCGACCCGCCCGACCAGCGTCCCGGCCCCCGGGCCGGTGTCCACATGTGGACACCGGCCCGGGGGCCGTGGTGTTCTCCCCTATGTTGCTCCCAGCGACCGTGAGAGCACCCCCTAGAGGGACGAGGGAGTCGGGTTTTGGCTTCGAGGAGAGTTGGACCGGGCCGGACCGTTCCCCCGCCCCGACCGGGCCGGGGACACCCGTTCTGGCCGGGGACCGCGCTAGTGTTGCTGGCCCTCCCGCTGGCCGCCTGTGAGAACGGTGCGGTGAGCGTGGGCGCGGGCGATCCCCTGCGGCTCACCGTGCTGGCCGACGAGGTCGGGGACGGTCTCGGTGAGTGGCGCGGCGACGCCGGGGACTTCACCGGCCACCCCCACGAGCCGGAGGGGGTGAAGGTCAGCGTCGCCTACCCGGAGTTCGAGGGCGCCGAGGCCTTCGCGGAGGATCTCGCCGCACGGGTGGACCAGGAGGTCCGGGACTTTCGCGCCGGAACCCGCGATCCGGTGAGCCTGGACATCGGCTGGGAGCTGGTCGCCGCCGGGGACGGCGTCCTCGGGGTCCGGCTCGTCCGCACCGAGGAGGACATGCACGGGCTGCGGCAGGGCTACTCGACGTACTGGTACGACGCCCGCGACCGCACGGTCTCCTACTCCACCCAGCTCCTGCGCGGGCAGGAGGAGCTGGGCGAGCTCAACGCCATCGCGCGCGAGGACCTGGCCGACGACGAGGACGTGGACCCCGACGCGCTGCACCCGGTGCTGCGGACCTACGACTCGATCGGGTTCAACGCGTCGGGGGACCTCGTGGTGGAGTTCGACGACGGGCACCTGTCACCGATCGTGGACGGACACGTTCCCGACAGCTCCCCCGGGCGTAGAACCGTGGTGGTCGGGCACGAGGTGTCCGAGCCCCTGCTGTCGGGCCTGGGCGAGCGCGCCAGGGAAGCCTCCCTGGTGGCGGAGCCCGACCTCGACCTGCCCCCGCCCGCAGCCGGAGACGACGCTGACGGACCGCCGCCCGGGGTGGTCACCGCCGGCGACCCCGAGGTGGACTGCCGCGACGACGGGACCAGGTGCGTGGCCCTGACCTTCGACGACGGCCCGGTGGAGGCCACTCCGCACCTGCTGGACATCCTCGCCGAGGAGGAGGTGACCGCTTCCTTCTTTCTCAACGGCGGCCCGACCCTGACCCGGCCGAGCGTGCTACGACGCGCCTACGCGGAGGGGCACGAGATCGCCAGCCACGGCGACGAACACGAGCACATGAACAAGATGGACGCCGAGCACCTGGCCGCGCAGACGGCGGCTGTGAGCGCGATGGTCCGGCGGCAGACCGGGTTCACGGTGGAGCGGTTCCGGCCGCCCTTCGGCGCCACCAACGACGACGTGCACGCGGAGATCGCCGCCCAGGACATGGCGGAGGTCGCGTGGACGGTGGACAGCCGGGACTGGGAGGGTCACGCTCCGGACGAGATCGTGGAGAACGTGGTGGCCGGGATCGAGCCGGGCGCGGTGGTGCTGCTGCACG
>NZ_ANAE01000177.1 GCF_000341265.1 Nocardiopsis prasina DSM 43845
TCATCGAGCGGCTGCGCGAGAGGGACTACGTGTTCGTGACCAGTGGTCAGGCCCTCGGCGGCACCGAACCCGGCAACGTCTACCCGCCCGACTGGGACGGCGACTGGTAGGGGCGGTCCCGCGAACGCCAGCGGGCGGCCGGTGGGGGTTCCCACCGGCCGCCCGCGTCGTCGGTCAGCTCGCCTCGGGGGTCTGCCTGACCACCGTGAGCGCGGGGGCCGGGGCGTCCGAGCCCACGGCCTCCTGGACGGACCGGTAGCCGGCGGCGCGGACCAGACGGACCAGGCCCCGGTGGATGCGGCGGGGCCACAGCGGACCACCGTAGATCAGCCCGGTGTACCCCTGGACCAGGGTGGCGCCCGCGCGGATGCGGGCCCAGGCGTCCTCGGGGGTCTCGATGCCGCCGACCGCGACCAGGGTGACCCGGTCACCCACGCGGGAGCGCAGACGGCGCAGGACCTCCAGGGAGCGCTCCTTGAGCGGGGCGCCCGACAGGCCTCCGGCTCCGGCGGCCTCGACCTCGGTCTCCGGGGTGTCCAGCCCGGCGCGGGAGATCGTGGTGTTGGTGGCGATGATCCCGTCCAGGCCCTCGGCGAGCGCGAGGTCGGCGACGGCGTCGACGTCCTCGTCCGCCAGGTCCGGAGCGATCTTCACCAGCAGCGGCAGCTCGGGGCGTCCCGCCTCGGCCAGGGACGCGCGCACGGCGTTGACCAGGGGGAGCAGCTGCTCCACGCCCTGGAGGTTACGCAGGCCCGGCGTGTTGGGCGAGCTGACGTTGATGACCATGTAGTCGGCGAAGGGCGCCAGCCGCAGCGCGCTGAGGGCGTAGTCGGCGGGCGCGTCGGCCTCGGGCGTGACCTTGGTCTTGCCGATGTTGATCCCGAGCACGGGCCCGCGGCGCTGGTGGTGCAGGCGTTCGGCCACCAGTGCGGAGCCCTCGTTGTTGAAGCCCATGCGGTTCACGATCGCGCGGTCGGCCACCAGACGGAACAGCCGCGGCTTGGGGTTCCCGGGCTGGGGGTGGGCGGTCACGGTGCCCACCTCGACGTAGCCGAAACCCAGGGCCGCCAGGCCGCGCGGGCTCTCGGCGTTCTTGTCGAATCCGGCGGCCATGCCCAGCGGGCCGGGGAACTCACGGCCGAAGGCGTGCACGGTCAGCTCGGGTTCGCGCGGGCCCAGGACCCTGCCCATGGTCTCGGCCACGCCGGGGACCGCGGTGACGCCGCGCAAGGCGGCGAAGCTCAGCTTGTGCACCGTCTCCGCGTCCATGTGGCGCAGGACCGAGCTGAAGAGGATCTGGTAGAACACGGTCATCCGTTTCCGTCTCCCTCGCGTTCGGCGAGGAAGCGTTCGAGTTCCGCGCCGAGTTCGTCGGCGGTGGGCAGCCCCGTGCCGTCGTCGGACAGCGGGACCGGCCCGCCGCCCTCCTCAGAGCGCGAGGACATGATGTCGTCGTACTGGCGTTCCAGGTTGGCCACCACGCGCTGGACCTCCTCGGAGGCCGCGACCTGCTCGGCGATCTCCACGTCGGTGGAGGCGGCCACCTCCTCCAGCTCCTCGCTGGGCAGGGCGAGACCGGTCGCCCCGGCCACGTACTCCAGAGCGGCGATGGCCGCCCGGGGGTAGGTGGACTGGGCCAGGTAGCTGGGCACGTGGATGGCGTAGCCCACGAAGTCGTGGTCGTTCTCCCCGAGGCGGTACTCCAGCAGCGCGGACGCGCTGGCGGGCACCTCGACCCGGCCGATCCACGGGGTGTGTCCCTCGATCAGCTCGGGACGGGTGGAGTGCGGGGTGACCGTCACCGGCCGGGTGTGCGGCACCGCCATGGGGATGCCGTGGACACTGATGGAGAGCGAGACGGAGAACCGTTCCACGAGGCTGGACACGGCCGCGGTGAAGGCCTCCCACTCGCCGTCCGGCTCGGGGCCGTGCAGGACGAGGAAGGGGTGGCCCTCGGCGTCGCGCATCCGGTACAGCGCCAGCTTGGGCGGTGTGTAGTCGGTCCACACGTTCTCGACGAAGGTCATCTGTGGTCGGCGGCGGCGGTAGTCCACCAGGCGGTCGACGTCGAACGTCACGACCTGCTCGGCGGTGAACCGCTCGAACAGCGACTCGGACAACTGGCTGCCAGCGTTTCCGGCGTCGACGAAGCCGTCCAGACAGACGAGCATCACCAGCCCGGTGACGTCGTCGAAGCCGGGGTGGAGTTCGTACAGTTCTGCGGGGTCGCGCACCGGGTTCTCGTCTCCAAAACTGGTCGGGATCGCAGGGGCCGCGACGCACCCGTGCCGACCTGCCGGAGGGTTCCGAGGGGACCCGTGACGGGGTCGCTGTGCCCTGCTTTTCCACAATACCGACCCGGGGCGGGTGCGACCGGACCCCGTGGCCCCGGAGGTGACGACGCCCACACGTCCGGCCGCGGGGGTCAGGGCGGCGGTGGACGGCCCGGAACCGCGAGGGCGGGATCGCGTAGAAGTCGACGAAGACCTGGCGGAGGGTCTCGGCGGAACCGAAGCCGCAGCGGGCGGCCACCTCGGTGACGGAGAGGGCGGTGGACTCCAGGAGGTCGGCGGCGGCCTCGGCCCTGGCGCGGCGGACCAGGTACGCGGGCCCCTGCGCCGCCCCGGGGTGTTCGCCTTCCAGGCCCCGGCGCTGGCGCTGTTCGGCGGCGCCGGGCTCCTCACCCTGGTCGTGTCCCCCGAGGCGGCGGTCGCGGTGGTCGCGGTCGGTCTGCTCGCGCACGCCTGCTGGGACGCCGTGCACTGGTGGACCGGAAGGTGATCTCCCGGTCGCTCGCCGAGTGGTGCATGGTCTACGACACCGCCGTGGGCGCCACGATCCTGGTGGTCCTTCTGGTCAGGGCGTTCTGAGGTCGCGACCGGGGCCCGGTCGCCCACCGGGGCCCGGTCGCCACTCGCTCAGGCCCGGCTTCACCGGACACCGAGGGCGCGGCGCACGCCGTCAGCGTTGGCGGACCACTCTCAGGGTCCGCAGCCGGTTGAGGACGGCGCCGATCTCGTGTCTGCGCGGCAGGGCGTAGTCGCCGCCGAAGTCCGCACCGAGCAGGGTCACGCCCTCCTTGGCCAGGGTCTCCTCCAGGGAATCCAGGGCCTCGGCCACGGTCCTTTGGCCGTCCAGGTGCAGACCCCGGACCAGGGCGCGCAGGGCCAGACCGGCACCGGTGATCTGTCCGGGGTCCACGAACTGCTCCACCGAGCGCACGTCGATGTCACCCTCCCCGTAGACCAGCACGTCCATGTCCCGGCGCTTGATCCGGCTCCGTCCCTTCGCGGTGTCGTCGTCCACCGACCCGGGGTCGACCACGCGGGCCCGGGGCAGGGTGAACGCGGCGTCGACACGATCGTGTGCCAGGGTGCGGGCCTTCTCGGTGACGTCGTGCGGGTGGTAGGCGTCCAGCATGATCACCTGGTCGGCGACGTCGAAGTAGTCACCGCTGCCACCCATGACCAGGACCGTGGAGACCCGGTGCTCACGGTGCAGGGGTCGCACCAGGTCCACGAAAGGCACCAGCGGTTCCCGGTCGCCGTGGACCAGGGCCTGCATGCGCTCGTCGCGGATCATCAGGTTGGTGGCGGTGGAGTCCTCGTCCACCAGCAGGGTGCGCGACCCGGCCTCCACCGCCTCGCAGATGTTGGCGGCCTGCGAGGTGGAACCCGAGGCGTTCTCGGTGCGGAAGTCGCGGGTGTCGGCGCCGGTGGGCAGGTTGCGCACGAAGGGGCTGACGTCCACCCGCTCCACGCCGCGCCCTTCCTCCGCCCGGATCTTGACCGCGTCCTCCCTGGTCACGACCTGTTCGCGGCCGTCACCGGGAACGTGGTCGTACACACCGCGCTCCAGGGCGTGCAGCAGGGTGGACTTGCCGTGGAAACCGCCGCCCACAATCAGGGTGATGCCTTCGGGCACCCCCATCCCGGTGACCGTGCCCGCGTGCGGGAGGTCCACGCTCACCCGCAGGCTCTCGGGTGCGGAGAAAGGAACCACGCCCTCCCCCGCCATGGGTTCGTCGCTCACACCGCTGCGCCGGGGAAGGATCGCTCCGTCCGCGACGAAGGCGACCAGACCCCGGTCGGCCAGCCCCGCCCGGAGGGCGACGGTGTCGGCCACGCTGTCGGCGAAGGCCACGGCCTCCGCCTCGTCGACCTCGTCCCAGTCGAGGTCGTCGACCAGCGCCGGAAGGGTGCGGCACAGCTCCCGCTCGGCGGTGCGACCGTCGATCCGGCGGCCGTGTCCGGGCAGGTCCACTCCGATCCGGAGGTCGAGGGCCCCGTCCTCGGTGACCTGGCACGAGGAGCGGGCGATGACCTCCTGGCCGCCGGTGTCGATCTTCAGCAGCGACCCCCGCAGCAGACGGCGGGCGCGCCGCCCGAGGTAGTCGGCGGTGGCCCGGCGGCGCACCGGGTCGGCGAAGGCGCTCGCGGGGATACCGGCGTCGGGACGCAGGACGCGGATGCGCGAGGGCGGCGCGAAGGGATCCGCCTGGACCCGCTCCACCGTCAGGGTGAAGTCACCGAAGTCCCAGTCGCCCTTGAGTGACTTGTAGCGGCCGTAGGAGGCGCCCTGCATCCGGAGGAGTTCCTCGGACAGGCGCGCCTCGTCCCGCACCCCTCGGATGGGTTCGGGTTCGGGCCTGCGGCCCCCGCCACCGCCGCGGCCACCGCCGCCCCCGCCGTACCGGCGCCCCTGGCCGCCGTTCCCGCGTCGCTCCGTCATCACTTCCCCCGGTGTCGCTACGTACTGGTGCCCCCGCCAGATTAGGACTTCTGTGCGAATCCCGCTCCGACCCTGTGGACAACCGCGTCCGGGCCGGGCTGGCGCGGCCCGCCCCGACCCACCGGCGCGAGGCGCTCCGGCCCGGATCAGGTCGGCGGTACGGGCAGCACGTCCGTGAGGATCGCCTCGAACTCGTCGGGGCTCGGCTTCGTCTCGCCCAGCAGGGAGTGCGGCAGGACGCCGTCGGACCACCCGAAGTGACGCACGCCACCCCGCCCGGGGAGGACTTTGCCCGGCACCTCCCCGACGGCTAGGTTTCGGGGAGCCCCCTCTCCCGAGGAGTCCGCACCATGAGCACGGTCCTGTTCGCACCGGAAACCTTCAACCTCGCCGAGACGACACGGGCGATCGAGGTCGCACGTCGACTCCGAGGCCGGCACGAGTGCGTGTTCGCCGGGTACTCCGAGCGGTACGCGGGGCTGATCGAGGACGAGGGGTTCGAGTACCACCCGCTCTCCCCGGAGCTCACCGACGAACAGGCCGACCAGCTGATCCGCTTCGACCAGGGCCGTGGCGTGAGCCACCCCTTCACCACGGAGAGGGTCCGGGCCCGGGTCCAGAGCGAACTGGCCCTGAACAAGCTGCTGCGGCCCTCGGCGACGGTCATCGGCACCACGCTGAGCCAGATGATCTCCGCACGCGCCAGCGGGGTCCCGCTGGTCTACGTCAAACCCTTCGCCTACTCGTGGCCGCACCTGCGCCAGGCCGACTCCCTGCCGCTCCTCCAGGAGAACCGCCGCCTGTCCCGGGCGGTCAACATCGGCGCGGCGCTACTCCTTCGCGAGGCCGCCCGGTACACCACCCACAAGCCCGGCGGCTTCTCCAGGGTCGCCCGCGAGTACGGGGTGCGACTCCCCCGCCGAACCGTGGAGGCCCTGGACGGGGACCTCAACCTGGTCGCCTCGATCTCCGGTTACCTGCGCCCCTACCGGCTCCCGCCCCACTACCGCTGGGTGGGCCCGGTCTACGCGAGGCTGCCCCTGGAGGTTCCCCCGGAGGTGGAGCACCTGGTGAAGACCGCCCGCGGGGCCGACCGCCGGGTCGTCTACTTCGCGATGGGCAGTTCCGGGTACCGCGACATCGTCCTGAGGGTCCTGCGCGAACTGTCCCGGCTGCCCGTCACGGTGATCGCCCCGGTCGCACGCTACCTGGAGCCCGGTGACCAGGAGCGACTCGGACCCCACGTGCACGTGTTCGACCTGCTGCCCGCCCACCGGCTCGGCGACCTCGTGGACGCCTCGGTCATCCACGGCGGCGAGGGCACCGTGCAGACCGCCGTCGCCTCCGGGAAACCGTTCCTCGGTATCGGACTCCAGCTGGAGCAGCGTTGGAACGTCGCCGAGTGCGTCCGCTTCGGCAACGCCGTGGGACTCACTCCCCACCAGGCAGAGGGGGAACGGCTCCGCCGAGCCCTGGAGTCCCTGCTCCGCGACCCCCACCTGCGTGCCCGAGCCGAGGAGCTCCAGCACCGTCTGGCCGGCGTCGACGGAGCCCGGAACGCCGCCGACCACATCCACGAACTCGTCTCCTGACCCGCGCGTCGATACTCGTCCTCGCACTCGGTGACAGCACCCCGGTAACCCTGGAGACCGAGACCTTCCTACGGACCCGGGCCGACCACGACGGCACGAAGACCCCGGGCGACCTCCTCCAGCAGGAGACGGCCCTGGTCCCCGGTGGGCTGCGCGCCACCGACGTTCCCGGGGGCACGGTGCATCCCGGCTGCTGTCGGGCGAGCTGTCCACGACGGCCCAGGCGCAGGCCGCCAGCGACCGGATCAACGGGATGGGTCTCGCGGAGATCGGGGGCGTGGTTCCCCCGGATGATGGACCGGCCCCGGTGTCGACGTGCCCCGAGGGCTCCCGGGCCTCTGGGGTCGAGCCGGGTACGGGGTTCTCGGCCCGACCACCAGAGGGCGACGGCCGGGCAGGAGGGGGTCCAGCACCGACCGACGGGGAGGACGCGGCCCGTCCGGAATCAAGGGGCGCTCCGGTCGGGCCGCTGTCCCGACACCTCCACGGAGGGGGGTGGGGGGTGTCGTGGAACTATTCTTACCGGACCCGGGACGGCCGCACGGGGAAATCCGGGAATTCGGCGGGATCGGCTTCCCCATGGGTGGTGTGTATCAGGCGAAAGCCGCACGGAACGCTCGGTCGTGCGGGTCCACGGGGTCGTCGGCCAGGTCCCCCACGAACACCGCCACGAGGTGTCCGCCCCGCTCTTCGACATCCGCGAGCAGTCGCCGCCACTCGACCAGGTTGGGGTGCCGGAGCTCCGTGCACGCCTCGGCGGGCGCCAGGGCGTCGACGGCCGCTGTGAGGCGCGCGGGCGTGAGTTCGTGGGTGGCGGTGCCCGAGGTGTGCCCGCACTCGATCGCCAGCACGATGGCGGGCAGGGGGCTCGTGCCGACGTTGGTCAGCCCGAAGAGCGTCCGGCCGTCCCGGTGCACGCCGACCCCGTAGGCCGCCGGACGCCGCCATCCGGGGTGGCCCGCCTCCAGCCGCTCGCGGGCGGCGTTGATCTCTTCCCTGGTGGCCCACTGCTCCATGGGGGTTCTCCTCTACAGGTTCAGGTCGCCGGTGGCGACGGTGACGGCGTCGCCGCCGATGTGCACGCGGTCCCCGTCCAGGCGCAGGTGCAGGTCACCGCCGCGGCGGGAGGCCTGGCGGGCCAGGAGCTCGGTACGGCCCAACCGCGCGGCCCAGTGGGGGGCGATGACGGTGTGCGCGGACCCGGTCACCGGGTCCTCCGGGACGCCCATGGCCGGGGCGAAGCACCGGGACACGGTGTCGTATCCGCGGTCGCCGGGCGCGGTGGCGATCACCATGCGGGCGGGCAGGGCCCGGATGGCGGTGGGATCGGGGTCCAGGGCACGGACGGTGGCGGCGTCGGCGAGTTCGACGAGGAGGTCGTTGTTGCCGCCGATCCCGGTCCACCGGGGTTCGGCGCCCAGGGCCGCGGCCAGTCCGTCCGGGGCGTCGGCGGGGGCCGCGGGGCGGGCGGGGAAGTCCATCCAGAGCCTGCCGTCCCGGTTCTGCACGGTGAGGACGCCGCTGCGGGTACGGAAGCGGATCGGCCCCCGCTCTCCGAGTTCGGTGAGGGCGTGCGCGGTGGCCAGGGTGGCGTGGCCGCACAGGTCGATCTCGGTGACCGGGGTGAACCAGCGCAGTTCGAAGTCCGCGTCGGGGTCGTCGATCCGGCGCGCGAACGCGGTCTCGGAGAGGTTGAACTCGGCGGCGATCCCCTGTGCCCACGCGTCGGGGTAGGTGTCGTCCAGTACGAGGACGGCCGCGGGGTTCCCCGCGAGGGGTCGGTCGGTGAAGGCGTCGATGACGCGGTACTCGGGCATGGGTCCATTCTTCCAAGTGGAGCCGGTCCGCCAAGGGCCACCGGAGGGTGAAGTGGACCCCATCCCGACTACTGGAGGTGGGGTTCGTCCAGGATGAACATGGTCTGGGTGCTCTTCACCTCGGGCAGGCGCTGGAGCCGTTCCAGGACGAAGGTGCGCAGGGCTGCGGCGTCGGCGACCCGGACGAGGAGCAGGAGGTCGACGTCGCCGGAGACCAGGGCTGCGTGGTCGACCTCGGGGATGTCGCGCAGGTAGCCCCGGAACCTCTCCCAGGAGTGCTGTTCGATCCGTACGGAGACGTAGGCGGAGAGCGCCGTGCCGTACTTCTCGGGGTCGATGACGGCGGTGAATCCCCTGATCACACCTTCGTCGCGCAGGCGTTCGAGGCGGGAGTAGGCGTTGGCGCGGGAGATGTGCGCGCTCTCGGCGACGGCACGGATCGACATGCGGCCGTCGTCGCGCAGGAGCGCGATGATCCGGCGGTCGGTGTCGTCCAGCTGCACGGCCACTTGTCTTACCTCATACCGTCCGCGTCGTGGACACAACAGATGAACTGTGGTGGAAGGCGTCCTACCGAGCAGTTCGTCCAGCATCCGCCCGGGAGCATCGACAATATGGGGTGATTCGCCTCATATTCAAGACATGAAGCGCTCCGATGATCGGTGTCGTCCGGCTCCTCCTCGGAACCGGACGCCCGAGAGACCGGCCTCATGGGGACCGGCTCCACACTGACCACCGTGTCGGGCACACGGGGCGGCTCCGCACCCGCGGGCGGCAACGGCGCCGCCGGAAACGAGGCGGGTCGGGCTCCGTCCTGGTGGGTCACGGCGCGAGTGAGGGCACGCGGCCACGCGCCGCCGTGTCCACGGGTCGGGCGGGCCCTCCGCGTCAAAGGCGACCGGAGGACCGCTGACCTGACCACCGTGCGGGCGACCGCGGTGCGGCGGTCGACCGGACGCGTGGAGCACCGCGACTGTCGCAGGGAGGGCTCTGACCGCTCGGCTCCGGCGGGCGCACACAGCGCAGGGGCCGCGATCGACGATCGCGGCCCCTGGCCTACCCACACCCCCAGGGTCTGCGCCCTACGGGAGTCTCATTGTTTCCCCCCGCCAGGAGGAACACCTGGCCTAGCGGACTCCCGAGGTCACGGATGACCGGGGTGGGTCCGGGGGTTGTCGCGGAACTGCCGGGACTAGCGCCCGAGCAGCTTGTCGAACAGCGTGGCGATGCCGTGACGACCGTTGCTCTCGGCCATCAGACCCTTGTCGCCCTCGTCCTCGGCACCGGCGTGGGCACCGGAGGGACGGCGGGTCCAGGCGAAGAACAGCGCGATGAGGATCGCGGGGATGATCGCCAGGCTCAGCAGACCGGCGGCGGAGGGGGTGCCCTCGGCGCCCGTCAGCCCGAAGCCGGTCAGGTCGTTGGCCGCGGTCTCGGCGGTCACGCCGGTGTCCTCGTCCTCCTGCTCGGCGGCGGCGGGAGCGTCGTCCTGCTGCTCCTCCTCCTTGGCGGTCTCCTCGGAGGCCTCGTCGGAGGTGTCCTCCTTGGCGGCCTGCTCCTCGGCCTGCTCCTCCTCGGCCGTCTCCTCCTCGGGGAGGTACTCGGCCGGGACGTCGGAGACCGCGTTCTCGCACTTGTTGCCGGACTGGTTGAACGGGTGGGGAGCACCTTCGGTCCCGTTACCGTCGCCCCACTCGGTGATGAAGTACTCGACCTCAGCGTGGCCGTTGCCACCGCTGACGACGAGGGAGTCCTTGTCGAAGCTCTCGCCCATCATGTCGGCGAAGGTCTCGCCGTCGATGTCCAGGAGAACGTCGCAGTTCTCGGAGGGGATACCGGGACCGCGGTCACCGATGAAGAACTCGTACTCTTCACCCTCGTAGACGATGAATCCCTCGGTGCCCAGCGGCCAGCTGGGGCTGGAGAACAGCCCCTTCTGCATGGGTTCACCACCGGCGGGCATCCCGGTGTCTCCGTTGATGCCGGAACCGTCGTCCCAGAAATAGGTCGCGGTGACTTCGCCGTACTGAATGGGAGTGTCGTTGCTCATGAAGTGATAGCCAGGTTGACGACAGAAGCCGAGAAGACCGGGCCATGACGTGTCGGGGCACGCGGACGTAAAGGGGTCCGTGTTCCGGACGAGTGTCGTGTCATGGCACGCCCCGCGTCGCTGGCGGCGAGTGGCGGGGTGGGAACGGGGGGCCGGATCGGCTCCGCCGGACAGCTGCGCGTGGATTCGCGCTGCTCGTTCCCGAGAGAAATGAAGAGGTCTCGATTCCCTTTCGGCTCGCAGGCCGGTCAAGGGCTCGGCACCGGATCGCTAAAGGTCCATAACGAACCGGTCACGAAGGACACTAACCCAGGGTTCGGCAAAGTGCCGAAGGATCGCGAGTAAAATGACGCGGCGTGTTTTGCAGAACACGCAACGACGTCACTGGCTAAGAACCCGCAGGTCACGGGATCGCCCTGACAGCAGGGGTTCGCGGGCCCGACCGGGGACAGCAGGCGGGCTCGCGAGTGGCGCTCGTCATAAACCAGAACGAACGCAGATGGGTCGCCTCAGAACCGCCCGAAGGGCCACGGACCAGCCGAAAGGTCACGAAGGACCGGACCGCGAAGGCGCGGACCGGAGGCCCGGTGGGGACGGCACACAGGGGGCACATCGAGGCAAAGGCCGCGTCATCCGGGCACTGGAGGGGTCACCGGAACGCTTCCTGGGGCCGGTGAGCACAAAGAACTCCCCGGCGGGTTGTCCCACCGGGGAGTACGGATCGGGTCAGGTGACCTGTGACCTGCGGTTGAACCGCTCGGCACGCCACTCCCCGGACTCCACGACCTCCACCAGCGCGGTGGCGGCGTCGTGGACGTCCACATAGCGCAGGTAGAGCGGGGTGAACCCGAAGCGCATGACGTCGGGGGCCCGGAAGTCCCCGATCACACCGCGCTCGATCAGCGCCTGGACGATCGGGTAGCCGGCCCCCTCCTCCGGCTGGACGAGGGAGACCTGGCTACCGCGCCGGTCGTGCTCGGACGGGGTGATCGACGCCAGCCCCACCGAGACGGCCCTGGCCAGGAACAGGTCGGTCATGGCCAGGCTCTTGGCCCGGACCTGGGCGAGGTCGGCCTTGGCCCACACGTCCAGGCCCGCTTCCAGGGCGGCGTCGGCCACCAGGGGCTGCGAGCCGCTGAGGAAGCGCGAGACCCCCGGGGCCGGTTCGTAGTCGGGGTCGAAGTCGAAGGGCCGCGCGTGGCCGTGCCATCCGCTGAGCGGCTGGTCGGAGGCGGCGTGGTGGCGGCGGGCCGCGTACAGGAACGCGGGGGCGCCCGGACCGGCGTTGAGGTACTTGTACGTGCACCCCACCGCGAAGTCCACGTCGTTCCCGGAGAGGTCGATGGGCACCGCGCCCACGCTGTGGCACAGGTCCCAGATCACCAGTGCTCCGTGCTCGTGCGCGAGGCGGGTGATCCCGGCCATGTCGCGCAGGACCCCGCTGCGGTAGTCCACGTGGCTCAGCAGCAGGACGGCCACGTCACCGCGCGCCAGGGCCTCGGCCAGCTCCGGGCCGTCGGGGTCCACGCGACGCTGCTCCGCTCCGGCCAGGCCGACCGCGCCCTCGGCGACGTACAGGTCGGTCGGAAAGTTGCCCGCCTCGCCCAGCACCACCGTGCGGTCGGACAGACGCAGGGCCGTGACCAGGGTCTTGAAGAGGTTGGCGGAGGCACCGTCGCCGACGACCACCTCGTCGGCGGCCGCACCGACCAGCGGGGCGACCTTGGCGCCCAGGGTGCGCGGCTTGTCCCACCAGCCCGCGTCGTTCCAGCTGCGAATGAGGTTCTGCCCCCACTCGCGCTCGATCATGTCGGCGACACGGGCGGGGGTGGAGCGGGGCAGTGCGCCCAGCGAGTTGCCGTCGAGGTAGATCACCCCCTCGGGGAGGACGAACTCCTCACGGAGGGGGGCGAGGGGGTCGGCCGCGTCCAGTGCGGCGCACTCCTCACGAGTGGTGGGCGTCATCGGGTCCTGCTTCCTTGCCGGGGCTGGGTGGAGGCCGTGGTGGACCCCGGCCGGTCCGCCTCAGCGGCCCGACCGGGGTCTCCTGGTCTAGATGGTGCTACGCAGGGACCACAGTTCCGGGAAGACGTCCTTCTCGGCGTTGCGGGCCAGCCAGTTGAGCCCGTTGGAGCCGCCGCTGCCGGGCTTGCCGCCCATCGTGCGCTTGACCGCGACCAGGTGGAGCTGACGCCATCGTGTCACCCGCTCGGCGACGTCGACCAGGGCCTCGGCCAACAGGTACAGGTCGTTCCCGGGGCGGTCGTCGGCGTAGACCTCGATCCAGGCGGCCTCGACCTCGGCGGAGGGCTCGTAGTCCTCGGTCCAGTCCCGCTCGGCGGAGGCGTCCGGGACGGGCAGGCCCCGCCGGTGCAGCAGGCGCAGGGCGGCGTCGTACAGGCTGGGGCGCTCGATCAGGGCGGTGAGGTCGTCGACGACCCCGCTCATGGCCTTGTGCGGGCGGATCATGGCGGCGGACTTGTGACCGAGGAGGAACTCCAGTTTGCGGTAGCTGTAGGACTGGAATCCGGAGGCCTCCCCGAAGGAGTCACGGAAGCGATTGAACTGGGTGGGCGTCATGTCGCCGAACAGGCCCCAGGTGCTGTTGAGCACGTCCTGGGCGTTGCAGGCGCTGCGCAGCCAGGCGACGGCGCCGGGCACGTCGTCGACCTCCAGGGCCTCCCGGGCCGCCTCCCAGCGCTCCTGGACGAGCGAGAACAGGAGCTCCATCACCTGGGTGCCGATGATGAAGGCCGACTCGGCGGGCTCCTTGGTGCGCGGGTTCTGGAGGCTCAGCAGGGTGTCGATCCCCGCGTAGTCGACGTAGGGGGTGTTCTTCTCGAAGTTCAGGGTCGGCTTGCCCCCGTTGCTCTCCGCCCTGCTGGCACGGGCCTCCGCCGCGCCGACGTCCTCGGTCGGGGCGTAGGGACACTGAGCGGACGTGGTGGAGAGCATCGGGTGTACCCCTCGTGTACTGCGTGGTCATGTACGTGAACCCACATACTGGGGCAATTGACCACCAGAAGGAATGCACACCGATGACACAAGTCGGGCGTTGACCTAGCATTCGTAACAGGAATCCGCCATCGGCCTTGGGAACGCAAAGTATGGCCTCACGACTCGAAACCCCGCTGGACAGCGTTGACCAGCGCATCCTCGACGAGCTCCAACGGGACGGGAGGTTGTCCTTCAACGAACTGTCCCGGCGGGTGAACCTCTCGGCGCCCGCCGTGGCCGACCGGGTGCGCCGACTGACCGACCGCGGGGTGATCACCGGCTACCACGCCCACGTGGATCCGGCCGCCGCCGGTCTCCCGGTCACCGCGCTGGTGCGCATGGAATGCTTCGGCGCCCACTGCCTGCTGCGCGAACAGTCCTCCCTGGAGCTGCCGGAGATCCTCCAAGTGCACCGCGTCACCGGCGACGCCTGCTGTGTGCTGCTCATCGCGGTGCGCTCCATGGAGCACTTCGAGGAGGTCATCGACCAGCTCGCCGTGCACGGCCGCCCCTCCAGCACCATGATCCTGTCCAGTCCGGTGCCCTGGCGCCCGGTCAACGCCCCGCAGACCCGTTGAGACCCGCGGTCCCGTCCCGTCGCTTCCCGACTAGGGTTGACCGGTGAGTGTTCTGATCGACAGTCCCGTCTGGCCGGGCCCCCGTGGCTGGCGCTTCGCCCACCTGGTGAGCGACAGCTCCTTCGAGGAGCTGCACAGCTTCGCGCGTGAGCTGGGTGTTCCGCCCGGTGCCTTCGAGCGGGACCACTACGACGTGCCCGAACACCTGCACGCCCGGGCCCTGGAGATGGGCGCCGAGCGGGTCAGCGGCCGCGAACTGGTCACCCGTCTGCGCGGGGCGGGCCTGCGCCGCCCCAAGCACGCCGGGTCGGGGCAGGCTCCTCCGAGGACTCACGGCTGAGCCGGTCCACCTCGGCGAGCATGTTGGAGCGCGCGCGGGGCTCCCAGTGCGCCCGACCGAACCGCGTGTGGAACAGGTGCGGGCTCTCCAGCAGCGAACGCAGGACCCGCAGCCGTCCGGCCCGGAACACCTTGTCGGAGTAGCGCCAGTACTCCGCCCGGACCGCGGAGGTGTAGGCCAGGTACTTCTCCGGCGGTCCGCCCAGGGTCGACAGGTCGGCGTCGCAGAGCACCGCGCCGTCGGCGTCCCCCGGCGCGGGCTGGTGGTCCTTGGTGACGCCCACCAGCCGCACCACCTCGGCGATCAGTGCCGGGTCCTTCCCCAGGAGCGTGAGCAGCCGCTCGGCCAGGGCGGCGCTCTCATCCTCGTCCTCGCCGGGGTTGCCCTCGTAGACGGCGTCGTGGAACCAGACCGCGTAGCGCACTGCGTCGACGTCGCGGGCCTCCTCCTGGAGCACGTCCACGGCTCGCAGGGTTCCCCACAGGTGGGAGAGGGTGTGGTAGCGGCGGTGTTCCTCGCTCCAGCGGCCGAGGAGCTCGTCCCCCACCGCCCGGGCCTCGCACCCCCCGCCCGCGAGGTGGCGCCAGGAGGCCGCGAGGAGGACGGCGTCCTCCTCCCGCAGGGGGTGGTAGCGGTCCGTCCGGTGCTCGGAACTGTCCATGTGGCCAGTCTTCCCGCCCGCGCCCGGCCCCAAAAGGTCAGCGCGGGTCAGCGCGCGGAGCCCTCGACCAGCCCGGCCTCGTAGGCGAGGATGGCCGCCTGCACCCTGTTCCTCATGCCCAGACGGCTGAGGATGGCGCTCACGTAGCTCTTGACCGTGCCCTCGACGAGGAAGAGGCGTTCGGCGATGTCGGCGTTGGACAGACCGGCGCCGACCAGGGCGAGCACGTCCCGTTCACGATCGGTGAGGTCGGCCAGGCGTTCGGCCGCGGCGGCCTCCTTGGCCGCCCTTCCGCCGCCGAACCGTTCGATCACCTGTCGGGCCACCCGCGGAGACAGGTAGGCGCCCCCGTCCGCGACCGCGTGCACCCCGGCGATGAGTTCGCGGGGGTCCCCCGCCTTGAGCAGGAACCCGCTGGCCCCGTCGCCGAGCGCCTGGGAGATGTAGGCGTCCTCCCCGAAGGTCGTGAGGATGACCACCCTGGTCCCCGGGGCCACCCGAAGGATCTCGGCGCAGGCCGCGAGCCCGTCCATGCGCGGCATGCGGATGTCCAGCAGCACCACGTCGGGGCGGTGGGAGAGGACCAGCTCCACCGCCTCCCGTCCGTCGGCGGCCTCCGCGACCACCTCGATGCCCGGGTCGCTCTGCACGATGGCCCGCACACCCGCGCGGATCATCGCCTCGTCGTCGGCGAGCAGCACCCTGATCACAGCCGTGTCCCCTTCTCCGGTCCCGGTCGCTCGGGAAGCATCCCACAGCGCCCTCATCGCCTCGTCAGCCTCTCCTTGGCTGTGAGCACCCCGTCCTCGAAGCACAACTGGTAGAAGTCCACGTCCTCGTCGAACATCCCCGCCGTGCCGCGGTAGTGGTCGCAGCCGGGGTCGGCGGAGTCGAACTCCGCCAGTTGCGCCTCGGAGACCCGCAGCGGCTGGTCGGGGAGCAGGTCGAGTTCGTCGCGGTGTTCGCCCACGGAGACCGCCGCGAAGTCCTCCGGTGGCAAGGTGCTGGCGGCGAGGATCTGGGCGAGGGCGTAGTAGACGGTCGCGACCACGAGCAGGACCACGACCACCGGAGCGGCCACCAGGGCCAGGGTCCACGGCTGGACCCGGCGGCGGGCCGCTCTGTGGAGCCGGTCGATCCCCTCGTCGGCGTGCTCTGCGGTGTCTGTCGTCTCGGCCCCGTTCAGCGGCATGGTGGCCCGCACCCGCCAGCCGCCTTCGTGGGGACCGGCGGTCAGGGTTCCGCGTGCCAGCCGGACCCGCTCCGCCAGACCGGTGAGGCCGTGTCCACCGCCCGAAGCTGGCTCCTGGCCGCCCCGCTCGCCCGGATCACGGTTGGTGACCCGCGCCTCCACCCGGGCGTCGTCGGCGGTCACCCTCACTTCGACGGGGGCGCCGGGCGCGTACTTGGTGGCGTTGGTCAGGGACTCCTGCACGACCCGGTGGACCGCGCGGTCCACCATCGGCGGAAGCGCGTCGAACCGCCCCTCGCCGACCAGCGTGACCTCCACCCCCGAGTCACGTGCCCGTTCCACCAGGGCCGACACATCCTCGTCGGCGGGGGCGGTCGGGGCGGGTTCGGCACCGGAGTCGGGGCGCAGGACCCCGATGATCTCGCGCAGGTTGGCGGTGGCCTCGACCGCACCCGAGCGCAGCCGGGAGATCTCCTCCCTGTGGTGCTCGGCCAGGTCCGGCGCCACCTCCAGGGCTCCGGCTCGCAGGGCGAGCAGGCTGAGGTCGTGGCCCAGGGAGTCGTGCATGTCCTGGGCGATCCGCGCGCGTTCGCGCAGTCTGGCGCGGTCGGCGGTCAGCCGCTGTTCGAGTTCCAGCTGGCGCGCGTGCTCCCAGCCCGCCTGTCCCAGCTCCCGGTGCTGGCGCCGGTAGACGCCCACCAGCCAGGGCAGCGCCGTGAAGAACACCAGGGTGATCCCGGAGCTCAGCCACAGCCCTGGGGTCTCGCCCACCAAACGGAGCACGACCACCGCGACGGCCAGGCTCAGTGCGGCGAAGAGCGCCACGGCGACCCAGGTCCGTCTCGACCGCCGACCGACCAGGTAGGCCACGCACACCAGGACGACCACGAACGCCTGGGACCAGAGACACACGAACACGGCCGCGCACGGCGCCAGGAGGGGGTGGGTGCGACTGAGCACGAGGACCACCCCGGCCAGGGCCACCAGGTGGAGGGCGGTCAGGGTCGGTTCGTACCCGGCGACGGCGAAGGCGTGGGCCTCGGCGAGCAGGACCAGGGACGCCCCGAGCCACAGCAGCAGGTCCCGCACGGCGGCGCCCCGGGTCGGCCATCCCGGGCCGGGCATCACCAGGACCCGAAGCGGGTCCGGGACCCGGCGCGGTTCCGGGGAGAGTTCGGCGAAGTCCATGGTGGCGAACCTACACAGCCGCACCGGTCACGGGTCACCCACGAAAGTCAGGGTTCGTCCGCCACCAGGATGGATCGACCTATCATGGGATGGTTTGCGGCCGAGGGCGACGGCGCGGCACCACGAGACAGAACGAGGCTGAATGTCACCCCTGGAGACCCTGCGGCGGATGCACCGGATCGCCGGTTGGCCCCTGCTCCTCGCCACGTTCCTGGCCCGGCTCCCCGTGTCCATGACCCTGATCGGGCTCCTCACCCTGGTCACCGTCACCACCGGCAGCGTCGCCGCCGCCGGACTGGTCTCCGGAGCGTTCGCGCTCGGTGAGGCGGTCGGCGGGCCCGTCATCGCGCGCTTCGCGGACCGTCACGGGCAGCGCTTCCCCGTGCTGGTCACGGCGATCGTGGACGCCGCCCTCATCGTCGCCCTGGTGGCGGCCATCGCGGCCGACGTCCCGCTGCCCGCCATCGTGGCGCTGGCCGCGGTCGGTGGTCTGTGCATGCCCCAGGTGGGACCGATGGCCCGCACCCGCTGGGTGGTGCTCATCCGCAAGGGACCCGACCGCGGCCTGGAACGCGAGCGCTCGGTGTCCGCGGTGATGTCGGTGGAGGGCGTCCTGGACGAGGCCGCGTTCGTCCTGGGCCCCGCTCTGGTCGGTGTCCTCACCCTGACCCTGTCCCCCACCGCGAGTGTGCTCGGTGCGGCCGTCCTGATCGGTGTGTTCGGCACCGTGTTCGCCCTGCACCCCACGGCACCGCCCGGGTCGGCCCCGGTGCGCGGCGCCGAAGGCCGCATCACACGGCCCGCGCTGCTGCTGCTCGCTGTTCCGATGTTCTGCCAGGGCCTGTTCTTCGGTGGCATGTCCACGGGCGTGACCGCGTTCGCGGACAACGCCGGGCACGGCGACCTGTCCGGACTGATGTACGCGGTGATGGGCTCCAGCAGCGCCCTCGCGGGGCTGATGATGGCCTCCCTGCCGGTGGGTTTCACGCTCACCGCGCGGGTGCGTGTGGCGGCGGGCGGTCTGGCGCTGCTCACCCTGCCCCTGTACCTGGAGCACGGCCCCGCGACCCTGGCCGTCGCCATCCTCGTGCTGGGCGTCGCGATCGGCCCCCACCTGGTGAGCCTGTTCGGCCTGATCGAGCGGGCCGCCCCGCCCAGCCGCCTCTCACAGTCGATGGCGATCATCCTGAGCAGTCTGATCCTGGGCCAGGCCCTGGGGTCCATGGTCTCGGGGTCGCTCGCCGACTCCTTCGGCCACCAGGGGGCGTTCGCGCTGGCCACGGCGGGCGGGCTGGTCTCCTTCGCGGTGACCACGCTGGTGTTGCGGGCCCGTTGGTACGAGCGGTCCGGCGCCAGTGACGGCCCCGCCGCTCCGGGCTCGGGGCCTCCCGTGACCAAGGACACGGGGCTCAACTCAGGGGTCTGAGCTGGTTCGACTCCGCTACCCCGTCCCGGCGGCGCCAGGCACGCGTCAGGGCTCTGGTCAGGGACCGGAGGGTGTGCGTAGGCTTGTCGATCGTGCTTGATCTGTTCAGGGCGCTGGCCCCCCGAGCCAGTCTCCTCCGCGAGGCCTGCCCGCCTCCTCCGCTCGCCGGGATCGCCCGCGTGACCCTGTCCGTGCGCGACCTCGACGTCAGCGTGCGCTTCTACCGTTCCGTCCTGGGCCTGCGCCCGGAGTACCCGGTGGACGGCGACGGGCCGCCCGTGACCGTCTTCCTTGTCCCCGGAGGGCCGTTCCTCGACCTGGTCCAGCACAGGGACAACTTCAAGGGCCGCTTCGACAGGCGCCGCTGTGGTCTGGGCCGACTCACGCTGGCCGCCGCCAACCTCGGCGTCCTGGAGGCCTGGGAGGACCGGTTCGCCCGGATGGACGTGGAGCACGCCCCGGTCGTGCACGCCGAGGAGGGTTCGACCCTGGTCTTCCAGGACCCGGACGGCACCGAGCTGGCCCTGTTCGTTCCCGCCGACCCCGACACCGGCGAGGACTAGTCGACCGGTTCCGGGACCCGGCCCGGCTCCGTCTCCCGTTACAGGGGCCGGTGGCCGGGCCCGTGACTACTCGCTCGGGACGGTCCTCAGTCGGATGTCGCGCTCACCGATCTCGTCCACCGCCGACCGCGGCAGGCGCTCGTCGGTGATGATCAGGTCGAACTCCTCCAGCTGGGCCACCCTGAAGGTGCCGAACTTGCCGTACTTGGTGCTGTCCACCACCAGGACGCTCTTGGAGGCGATGCGCAGCAGCTCCTGCTTGGCGATCACCTTCGCCTCCGACGGAGTGGTCGATCCGCGCTCGGCGTCCCAGGAGCTGCTCGCGATGAACGCGAGGTCGACGTTGACCTGCCGGAGGAAGTCGGCCGTGAACTGGCCCACGGAGGAGTGGTCGGAGTGCGACACCACGCCCCCGGTGTGGATCAGTTCGATCCCCGGGTACTCCATCAGGTGGCCGACGACGTTGAAGTCGCTGGTGATGACGGTCAACCCCACCTTGTCGGTGAGCAGCGGCACCATCTGGAGGGTGGTCGTGCCCGCGTCCAGGTAGATGGTGAAGTTCTCACGCACCAGCTCGGCGGCGGCGCGGGCGATGGCCCGTTTCGCGGGCACCTCCAACTGTGCCTTGGCCAGGTAGGAGGGTTCGCTCTTGAGCCGGGCCGCCAACCGCACGCCGCCGGTGACCGACAGGACCTTGCCGTCGTTCTCCAGGGCCTGGATGTCGCGACGCACGGTCATGTGGGACACGGACAGCATCGACGTGAGCTCGTTGATACTCAGCACGTGGCGCTCCTGGAGAAGCTTCAGGATGTGCTCTCGCCGCTGGTCCGGGATCATCGTTCGCCTCACACTCGGGGGCCTGGCGGGTGCCGTTCGGATACGACACCCCTTATCGAAGTTTCCCAGGTAGCCGTACCCAGGCGGTGCCCCCACGACGTGAGACCGCTCGCAATCCCCGCGCGATCGGCCCCCACGCTCCGCGCCGCCCGACGGCTCCGGGACGCCTTGGTGGGCGTTTTTCCTGTTTGCACCACGTGATCGCGGTCTCTTTGCCACTCTTGACTGCATGACGTTGTCCATCGCACTACGCGGAGACACCGCACGATTCCCGGGTAACACTCTCCCGGCACTGCGCTCGGCGCTGCGCGCCGGAGCCGACCTGGTCAAGATCGACGTCCACCTGTCCTCGGACGGGTACCCGGTCCTGGTGGACGAACGTGTCGTGACCCTCCCGGGTTCCCCGCCGCGTCAGGTCGCCGACCTGACCCTGGCCGAACTCGCCGCCGCCCGCGACGACGTGGAACGGCGGGTGCCCACACTCATGGAGGTCATCGCCGAGTTCGGCGGCGGCGCCACCGCGCCGCTGCTGGTCGACGCCGCCTCCCCCCAGGCCGCGCTGGCCGCCGACGCCGTCCTGCGCGAACACGGGTTCGGCGACCAGGCGCTGTTCACCGGACCGCTGGAGACGCTCCAGGCGCTGCGCGCCCGCAGTCCCGGTGCCCGCGTGATGCTCGCCTGGGACCAGCCGGGACCCCCGCCGGAGGAGGTGGCCCGCGCGGTGCGCCCCACGTTCCTGGGGATGCACTACTCCCTGGTGGACCGGGACCGGGTGGCCGACCTCCACCGGCACGGTTTCGGGGTGGTGGCCTGGACCGTGAACGAGTTCCCGGACATGGCCAGACTCATGGGAATGGGCGTGGACGCGCTCGCCACCGAACGCGTGGACGACCTCGTTTCCCTGACCTCCGGCCGTGCCCAGGAAACGGCTCAGGGGCCGCCGTGAACAACGGCGCGGGCGGCGGGAAAGGGAACGTCGGACCACGCGGAACCGTCCCGGGAAAACACTGGTACAACCCTTGTACCGTTCCCTCGGTTCACGGGACCACCTGGGAGAACACGACAAGCTTCCCTCAGCGGTCATCGGCGGGAACACCAACAACACGCGCACCGTGAATACCGCGTTTTCCGGTGAATTCCTCCGTTCCACACTGTGTGTGGAACGGTCACGCATATCCTTGACTCCCCTGACGTCCGTGGCGCACCGAGCGACGAGAAAACAACGAATGACGGCCGATCTCCCCCCGAACGCACTTCGCACGACGGCACCCGTCCTGGACTGCGCGGCCCGGCTGTTCGCCGAGCACGGTTCGCGCGGGATCGCCATGTCCGACCTGACCCGACGCATCGCCAGCGAGACGCGCACCGACGCGGCCTGCCTCAGACGTGCCTTCCCCACCAGGTTCGACCTCTCCTACGCCGTGGTCTTACGCGCGACCCGCGAACGCGTCAACGGCCAACTGGCCGCCGAGCGCCCGGGAGACCACCCACCGAACGTATGTCCGGCCTGGTCCGCAGGCATGTGAACTCCGGGTGGCGGCACCGGTCCGCCATAGCCCTGAGCCAGGAGCTGCTGCCCGCCCTGCGCGCCATCCACCCCGCCCGGCACCGGGAGATCAGCTCCCTGTTCCGGACCTACCGGGAGCACGTCCGCGAGATCATCGTGGCGGGAGTGAGCGCCGACCAGTTCCGGATACGGGACACGAACCGCGCCACCGACAGCGTCCTGGAGACCTTCGACTCGCTCCTGCACTGGTACGACCCCGAGGCCGGACTCAGCCTCGACGACCTCGGCGGCGTGTACGTGGACCTGGTGATCCACCACCACCTGCGCTGCCCGCGCTGACCGCGAGACGGCTCAGCCACCCACCAGCTCGTACAGGTCCACCGACTCCGCGACGGCCCGCAGCCCGGCGTCGTTGGGGTGCAGCTGGTCGCCGGAGTCGAACTCCGGCCGCATCCGCTCGGGAACGGCCGGGTCCCGCAGCACCGCGTCGAAGTCCCACACTCCGGTGAAGACCGAGCCCGGGTCGCCCGCCTCCGCGCGCAGGTGGGCGTTGACCCGCTGGCGCCCCTCCTCCACCTGCGGGGTACACCGGGATCCCCCCGCGCACGGCGCGAGGGTGGCCACGAACACCCGCACCCCGTGCTCCTCGGCGGTCCTGGCCAGGCGTCCCAGCCCCGCGATCACCACGTCCGGTGAGGCACCCCAGCGCAGGTCGTTGATCCCGGCGAAGACCACCACCGCCTCCACCCCGTTCTGCGCGAACACGTCGCGCTGGGCGCGGTGCAGCATGCTCACACCGCTGGCGTAGGTGGACACGCCCTCCCCGGGGTAGCCGTCCGAGGTGATCCGGTTCCCCGCCACACCGAGGTTGAGCACCCCCAGGGTCGGCAGGTCGGCGCTCTCGTGAAGCCGGGCGCCGAGCACGTCCGGCCAGCGCGTGTGACTGTCCCGGCTGGAGCGCAGTCCGTCGGTGATGGAGTCGCCGTAGGTCACCACCGCGCCGGGCCCGTCCGTCACCTCGATCCCCGTGAGGAAGGGCCATTGGTCCACGAGCCCGGTGAAGGGCTCCCCGGTGCGGTCCAGGGTCTGGTCACCGCTGCCGGGGACGCTGGTGTAGTTGGTGTCCACCGACGCGTAGTGGATGGGTGCGGCGGTCACCCGCTCTGGCAGGTGGACGCTGACCAGCAGTTCGGTCTGCGGTGGAAGCAGGACGTCGACGGGGTCGCTGACCAGTCGGCCCCCTGCGGGGATGACCGCGCCGGGCGCCCCGTCGAAGGTCAGCGGAACCGCCGCTCCGTGCGTGGCGGCGCCCACGCCGCGCAGTGAGACCGAGACCGCTCCGAGGGTGACCGGGCGCGAGGCGAAGGTGTTGTCGAACCGCAGGCGCGCCTTGTGTCCGCCGGTGGTGGTGCGCACGGTCAGTCGCAGCGTCTGGTCCTCCCATGGTCCGACCGACGCGTACCCGGACGCCGCGCGCGCCCAGGTCCCGGTCCAGGCCTGCGCGGCCGGGCGCCCGCCGACGGAGAAGACGTGCAGGCTGGCGTCCTCGTCGGCGATGGTGGGCAGGACGACGTGGTCGACCTCCCGCCCCTGGTCGATCGGCACGGAACGGGCGTACAGGCGCACGGAACCGATGGCGTCCTGCCCGAAACCCGTGGCGGAGTTGGCGTAGGGCAGGGACAGGACGGCGTCCCCGGCCGGGCCCGCGGCCCAGTCGGGGACCGAGATCGGGAAGTCCTGGGTGGTTCCGTCCGTGTAGACGACGCGGCCGTTGCCGCGCACGTCGGCGCCGGTGCCGTCGGTGCGGGTGCCGGTCGCCAGAAAGGTGAGGGACTCCCAGCGGGCGGGTTCGGCGGACAGGGTCACCGACTGGCCGTCGGAGGCCACGTGGTCGGGGCGGCCCGGTCCGTAGGCGGGGAGTTCGAGCGGTGTGTCCAGGAGGACCACCTCTCCTCCCGGATTCCATCCGGCCGCCGCCAAGGTGCGCGCGGAGAGGCTGTTGCCGGCGCCGTCGAGGTCGCCGGAGCCCACGGTGCCGTCCTGGGAGACACCGGTGCGGTCGAGGAGGTGTGTGAGTGGAAGAGCGACGGGCTCGTCCGGGTCGTCCGCGGACTGCATGGCGACGTCACGGGAGACGCTCGCGTTGATGGCGACCAGCAGCAGGGCCACCACGGCGACGACGGAGACCACCCTCAGGACGTGGTCCCAGACCGTGGCTGGCCGGTCCGTGCCGTACCCCGCCGTTCTGCCCCCGTCCACCACACGCCTTCCTCACCGGTTCCGTCCGTTCACCTCACGTGTTCGACGGTCCCCGCGGCGCGGTGGTTGCCGAGACGTGGGCCACGGTGCCCTCCGACCGGCGGCCAGTCTAGGGCGTATCGGACGGTTCGGGGTTTCGGCCCGGCCGCCGTCAGCCAATGGTCCCCAACAGCACGGAACGTGGCGTTTCGTACTCGCCGCCCGGGGGCACAGGCTCGTCAGGAGGTACCCCCCGTGGAGACCGGAACGATCGTCATCATCGTCGCGGCCGTGGTCGTCGTCATCGGAGGAGCCGCGATCATCGCCTGGCTGGCGGTCCTCCCCGCCTTGTACACGCGGCGGCTCAGAGCGCGGTTCGGCCAGGAGTACGAGCAGGCTCTGGAGGCGCACGGCGACAGAGCCGACGCCGAGCGGGACCTCGCCGGACGACTCAGCCAGCGCCGGGACACCGAGCTGCGTTCACCCACCGAGGCCGAGCGCGCGGACTACGCGCGCGCCTGGGCCGAGGTGCAACAGGGATTCGTCGACGACCCGGTGGGGTCGATCCGGGGAGCCCGAGGTCTCACCGACACCATCATGCGGGACCTCGGATACCCCGACGGCCCCGTCTCCGAGGACGGCGTCCACGACGACGCGAGCTTCGAGCGGCGCGCCAGGGACCTGTCCGTGGACCATCCCGACGCGGTCGCCCGTTACCGCGCGGCCCGGTCCGCCGGGCACCTCGCGGAGGCCGACCAGACCGCCACCGAGAACCTGCGCGAGGCCCTGATCGCCTACCGGGGCCTGGTGGAGGCCCTGCTCGGCGCCGAGACGACACGAGGCGCCCAGGTGGAGTAAGCACACGAGGGAGGTACACATGGCGGATCGCCCAGTACGGCCGAGGCACCGGCCGGGTGCGAAGCGGATCGACCCCGGACCCGTCGAGCGCCCCGTACCGCCGGAGCGGCCGGAAACCCCCGAGGAGGCCGAGGTGAGAGTGCCCCGGCAGAGCAGGCCCGCGAGGCCCCCCGCCCCCTCCCTGACCTGGCGGCCGCACCCCCGGGCCCTGGTCCCCCGTGAGGTGCGTGAGCGCTGGGACGAGGCCCAGGGAGAGTTCGTGGACGATCCGCCGAGCTCGGTGCGCGCGGCGGACGCTCTGGCGTCGGAGGTGGCCGACGCCGTGATCGCCGAGATCGAGGGGCGTCGCACGGCCCTGCACGCCGCCCTGGAGAAGGCCGACGACGACACCGAGGCCCTGCGGCTGGCCCTGCGCGACTACCGCGCCTTCGTGCGCGGGCTGCTCGGCGACGACTGACCGGTGAGAGGGAACCGGGTGCGCCGACGGCCCGACCGCACCGTCGGCGCCCTGCCCCCGGACCCCCGCCCCCGAGTGGCGAAGGCCCGACGAAGGGTCTCCCGCCAATGCGACACCGATGAGTGGTGAAATGAGCAGAACGCGGCACTGATGTCCGACTTTTGGTTTATGCGTGCCGTTTGGTGAGGCGCGCCCCCGAGGGTCGCCGTCGTGCGCGGAGGGGGTTAGCGGGCGGCCAATACTTCAACACGTATTCAGCACAGCTGACCGGTTCGGGCCGTAGCCGTCCGAACACGGCCGGATAGGAAAGAAAGCGCCGCTGGCCTGTCAGTGCAGGCTGGCGGCGCTTTTTGTATGTTCGGAAGGGGTAGGCCGGGCAGGACTCGAACCCGCGACCCAGGGATTATGAGTCCCCTGCTCTAACCAACTGAGCTACCGGCCCTCCGTCGTCAGCAAACGTCATCCTAACAGGATGCGTCCGACGTTTCCGCGCCCGAAATCCGTTGCTCCGCAAGGCTTGCCCGCACCTGTGACGACGCACGAAGCGCTTGGGCACACCTGGGTCGCGAACGGCGTCGGGGGGCGGTCTAGGGTGTGATGGTGCGGCGCGCGCCTGGCCGTACCCCCTGGGCCCGGCACCGGAGCCGCCTCGAACCCGTTGGTAACATCGCGGGTCGCACAACGTCGTCAGGAGAGTTCACGCATGTCCAACGCACCCGTCAACGTCACCGTCACCGGTGCCGCCGGTCAGATCGGCTACGCGCTGCTGTTCCGGATCGCCTCCGGCCAGCTGCTCGGCACCGACACCCCGGTCAAGCTGCGCCTGCTGGAGATCCCGCAGGCCGTCAAGGCCGCCGAGGGCACGGCGATGGAGCTCGACGACTGCGCCTTCCCCCTGCTCCAGGGCATCGACATCTTCGACGACGCCACCAAGGCGTTCGAGGGTGCCAACGTCGGCCTGCTGGTCGGCGCCCGCCCGCGCGGCAAGGGCATGGAGCGCGGTGACCTGCTCCAGGCCAACGGAGGCATCTTCAAGCCCCAGGGCGAGGCGATCAACGCCGGCGCCGCCGACGACATCCGCGTCCTGGTGGTCGGCAACCCGGCCAACACCAACGCCCTCATCGCCCAGAGCCACGCCCCGGACGTCCCGGCCGAGCGCTTCACCGCGATGACGCGTCTGGACCACAACCGCGCGCTGACCCAGCTCGCCAAGAAGCTGAACGTGTCGATCAACGACATCAAGAAGCTCACCATCTGGGGCAACCACTCCGCCACCCAGTACCCGGACCTGTTCAACGCCGAGGTCAACGGCGCCAACGCCGCCAAGGCCGTCGGCGACCAGGACTGGCTGGGGAAGGACTTCATCCCGACCGTCGCCAAGCGCGGCG
>NZ_ANAE01000178.1 GCF_000341265.1 Nocardiopsis prasina DSM 43845
TGTTCAACGCCGAGGTCAACGGCGCCAACGCCGCCAAGGCCGTCGGCGACCAGGACTGGCTGGAGAAGGACTTCATCCCGACCGTCGCCAAGCGCGGCGCCGCGATCATCGAGGCCCGTGGCGCCTCGTCGGCCGCCTCGGCCGCCAACGCCGCCATCGACCACGTGTACGACTGGGTGAACGGCACCCCCGAGGGCGACTGGACCTCCGCGGCCATCCCGTCCGACGGCTCCTACGGCGTCCCCGAGGGCCTCATCTCCTCCTTCCCCGTCACCTCGAAGAACGGTAAGTGGGAGATCGTGCAGGGCCTGGAGATCGACGAGTTCTCCCGCGGCCGTATCGACGCTTCGGTGCAGGAGCTCGTCGAGGAGCGCGACACCGTCAAGCAGCTCGGCCTCGTCTAGGGGATCGACGCGGCGGCACGGTCACGGGCACGTTCCCCCTGGGGGGACGTGCCCGTCCGTGTTCCGGGCCAGGTGAGGGGACGAACACCCCGGTGTGTCCCGAAGGGGGTCGGGGAGCGGGCAGTATAGAGACCGTGAGTCTCATTGATGTGCTTCCGGCCGAACCAGAACCCGACTCCCTCTTCGAGGCGTTCGCTTTGTGGGCCGAGGAGCGGGGCCTCACCCTCTACTCGCACCAGGAGGAGGCCCTCATCGAGGTCGTCTCCGGGTCGAACGTCATCCTCAACACCCCCACCGGCTCGGGCAAGAGCATGGTCGCCACTGGCGCGCTGTTCGCGGCCCTGGCGCGGAACGAGTGCGCGTTCTACACCGCGCCCATCAAGGCGCTGGTGTCGGAGAAGTTCTTCGACCTGTGCAAGATCTTCGGCACCGAGAACGTCGGCATGATGACCGGCGACGCCAGCGTCAACGCCGACGCGCCCATCGTGTGCTGCACGGCGGAGGTCCTCGCCCAGATCGCCCTGGCCGAGGGCCGGGACGCCGACATCAACACCGTCGTCATGGACGAGTTCCACTTCTACGCCGAACCGGACCGCGGCTGGGCCTGGCAGGTGCCCCTGCTGGAGATGCCCCAGGCGCAGTTCCTGCTGATGTCGGCCACCCTGGGCGACGTCAGCCGGTTCGAGGAGGATCTGGAGAAGCGCACGGGCCGGTCGACCGCGGTGGTCACCTCCGCCGAGCGCCCCGTCCCCCTCTACTACGACTACCGGACCACCCCGTTGCACGAGACTCTGGAGGAGCTTCTCGGCAACGGTGACGCGCCCGTGTACATCGTGCACTTCACCCAGGCGCAGGCGATCGAGCGCGCACAGTCGTTGACCAGTATCAACATGTGCACCAAGGAGGAGAAGGCACGGATCGCCGACGAGATCGGCAACTTCCGCTTCACCACCAAGTTCGGCCGCAACCTGTCCCGGTACGTGCGGCACGGCATCGGCGTGCACCACGCGGGGATGCTGCCCAAGTACCGGCGCCTCGTGGAGCGGCTGGCCCAGGCGGGGCTGCTCAAGGTCATCTGCGGCACCGACACCCTGGGGGTGGGCGTGAACGTGCCCATCCGCACCGTGCTGTTCACCGCGCTGAGCAAGTACGACGGCGTGCGGGTGCGCCGACTGCGCGCGCGGGAGTTCCACCAGATCGCCGGACGCGCCGGGCGGGCGGGGTTCGACACGGTCGGCAACGTGGTCGCCCAGGCCCCCGAACACGTCATCGAGAACGAGAAGGCGCTGGCCAAGGCTGGTGACGACAGCAAGAAGCGGCGCAAGGTGGTGCGCAAGAAGGCCCCCGAGGGGTTCGTGTCCTGGGACGAGGCCACCTTCCGCAAGCTCATCGACGCCGACCCCGAGCCGCTGAACTCGCGTTTCCGGGTGAGCAACGCGATGCTGCTGAGCGTCATCGCTCGGCCGGGCAACTGCTTCACCGCCATGAAGCACCTGCTGACCGAGAACCACGACGATCGCAGGACGCAGCGGCGCCACATCCGCGAGTCGATCGCCATCTACCGCTCGCTCCTGGACGGCGGGATCGTGGAGACCCTGCCCGAACCGGACGACCAGGGCCGTACCGCCCGGCTCACGGTGGACCTCCAGGCCGACTTCGCGCTCAACCAGCCGCTGTCCACGTTCGCGCTGGCCGCGCTGGAGCTGCTGGACACCGAGTCGCCGACCTACCACCTGGACGCGCTCACCGTGGTGGAGTCCACGTTGGACGACCCGCGTCAGATCCTGGGCGCCCAGCTCAACAAGGCCCGGGGCGAGGCCGTCCAGGAAATGAAGATGGACGGCATCGAGTACGACGAGCGCATGGAGCGGCTGGAGGAGATCGACTACCCCAAGCCGCTGGAGGAGCTGCTCGACCACGCGTACGAGGTCTACCGGCGCGGTCACCCGTGGGTGGGCGACCACCCGCTGCGGCCCAAGACCGTGGCCCGCGACATGTACGAGCGCGCGATGAACTTCGTGGAGTACGTGGGCCACTACGAGCTGGCCCGCTCCGAGGGTCTGGTGCTGCGGTACCTGGCCAGCGCCTACAAGGCCCTCAACCAGACGGTTCCGGACGACTCCAAGACCGAGGAGCTGCGCGACCTCATCGAGTGGCTGGGCGAGCTGGTACGCCAGGTGGACTCCAGCCTGCTGGACGAGTGGGAGCAGCTCACCAACCCCGAGGAGGAGTCCGAGGCCGAGGGCGCCGAGGCGGAGGAGAAGGTCCGGCCGGTCACCTCGAACGCCCGCGCCTTCCGGGTGCTGGTCCGCAACGAGATGTTCCGCCGTGTGGAGCTGGCCTCGCGGCGGCGCTACGGCGACCTCGGCAAGCTCTCCGAGGACGACGAGTGGAGCGGCGAGGAGTGGGCCGAGGCCGTGGAGGCGTACTACGCCGAGCACGACCAGATCGGCACCGGACCGGACGCGCGCGGTCCGAAGATGCTCCTCATCGAGGAGGAGGACGACATGTGGCGGGTGCGGCAGATCCTCGCCGACCCCGCCGGTGACCACGACTGGGGCATCAGTGCCGAGGTGGACCTGGCGGCGTCCAACGCCGAGGGCCGCGCGGTGGTGCACGTGACGGACGTGAACCGCCTCTAGGCGGGTGGGGCCTCCGGTCGGAGGCCCCTGTCGGAGGCCCTCAGCCGAGCAGGTGGGCGTTGACCTCGCGGACACCCTCGGCGAGGTCGGGACGTTCGACCACGGTGACCCCCGCGGCGGTCAGGCGCTCGGCGCCGTCGCAGTCCACGAACAGCGCCGGTTCACGCCAGGCCAGGACGACCCGGCGCACGGGTGTGGCCAGGATCAGCGCGGTGCACGAGCGCGGCCGTGAGGCCCGGGAGCTGCACGGTTCCAGGGACGAGTAGACGGTCGCCCCGGCCAGGCGCGGGTCCTCGGGCGCGATCCCCCGCAGCGCCACCTCCTCGGCGTGGTCGTGCGGGTCGTCGCGGCGGGAGTACCCCGCCCCCAGGACCCGGCCGTCCTCGGACACCACGACGGCCCCCACCGAGTAGGCGGTGGTGGAGGGCGGGCAGGAACGCGACAGCCGCACCGCCTCCGTCAGCCAGAACGCGTCGGCGGCCCCCTCCTCCGGAGCCGGTCCGCTGGTGGTGCCGGTCGGTTCCATCACCGCTCCCCGGGGTGGAGGACGTACCGCAGCACGGCGACGTCTCCGAGGGCGCGTGCCTCCACCAGACGCATGGGCGCCTCGGGGGTGTGGGGGTAGGTGCCCGGCATGACGAAGCGCGGGGCGCCCTCCTCCCCCACCAGGAACGGGGCGACCGCGAGCCGGAGTTCGTCGGCCAGGCCCGAGGTGAGGAACAGGGTGTGGATGTGGCCGCCGCCCTCGACCAGCAGGCGGGAGACGCCCCGGGCGGCGAGGTCGCCCAGGATCGCTTCGGCGGTGGGCGGGTCACCCGCGTCCACGACCTCGGCGGGCGGGTCGGTGTCGGGGCGCCCGGCCAGGAGCCGGGTGGCGGTGGCCACCCCGGTACCGCCGGTGTAGACGACCGCCCCGGCGTCCCCGGTGGAGAAGAGGCGCGCCCCGGGGTCCACTTCGCCGCTCCGGGTGACCACGGCCTTGATCAGGTTCTCGGTCCGCCCCTGCTCGCGGCGGCGCTCCCTCAGGGCCGGCGAGCGAACGAGGAGCCGGGGGTCGTCGGCCCGCAGGGTGCCCGCGCCGACCAGGATGGCGTCGCATCCGGCGCGCAGTTCGTCGATCTCGGCGAAGTCCGCCTCGTTGGACAGCCGGAGGCGTTCGGGGCTGGTGTCGTCGATGCGCCCGTCGATCGACATCGCGCAGCTCAGGATGGTGTGGGGACGGTCCATGCCACCAGGTTAACGGCGGTCGCGGACCGGGGGTCCGAGGAGTGCGAGGGCTTCCCGCCGGGCCCGCCATTCCGACGCCCTCCCTCCGGTGGGACGGCGAATGGTTTAACGGCGCTTCGGTGGATTTCCGCAGGCAGTGGGTACCTTTGGGAAATTGCCCACCGCCTTTCCAATAGTGGTCCCGTCCGATTTCGGGGACGAACCGTTCGGGACCGAGGACCCGGGTCCTTCGGAGGGGGCGCTCCGGGGGCGGCCGGGGGCACCGAACCCGATCCAGGGACGGCGCGGGCCCCGTGAAGCCCGACGGGAAGGGGCCGGAGCTCCCCTCACCCCGTGGCAGGCGGGTCGGTACGGGACACCCCGAACCCCGTTCCTCGCAAAATGGACATTAGGTGTATAAACACAAGTCAACCCAAGCCCGCCTTAACGCGTGGCGTCCGCACCTCCAAGGGAGAGCCCGGGCGACGATTTTTACCACCTGTATCCTGGACTCTGTTAACAACCGCGCCAACGCGGAATAGAATCCTTTGACGCGACCCCGCGAGGGGTCATCCCAGATTCATGGGAGTCGACCGCACTTCCCCACCTCAGAGCAAGAGGACGGCGATGTCTCGTTTCACCTCCCCCGACTTCCTGAGGCAGGCGGGGGACAATCACGTCCGTGCCAAACCCCCGCCGCCCGTCAACCTGGCCAGGGCCAACATCAACCGGCTCCATTCCTTCCATCTCAAGGGCAAGGACCACTTCCAGGTGGACCGGGACCTGGCGGCCAGGGCCGAGAACACCGCGGCCGGGTTCGTCGACCTCGTCCTGGGGGAACGCGCCTTCCTCCAGCGGGCGGTGCGGCACCTCTCCGCCGAACTGGGCATCCGACAGTTCCTCCAGGTGGGCGCGGGCATGCCCACCTCGGGGGATCCGCACGAGATCGCCCACGAGAGCTTCCCCGGCACCCGGGTCGTCTACGCCAGCCACGACCCCGTGGTGCTCGCCCACCACCTCGCCCTGATCCGTGACGGCCGCACCACCACCGCGGTGCGCGGCGGGTTGGATGACGTCCCGGGCCTCCTGCGCGACCCCGAGACGAGTCTGCTCGACCTCGACCAGCCGGTCGGGCTCCTGCTCACGGGTGTCGTCTCGCATTTGGGCGACCTCGGTGCCGCCGCACGCGGCATCGCGGAGCTGCGCGGGGCCCTGGCACCCGGAAGCCACATGGTCCTCAGCCACTACTGTCGCCCGGACCCCGTCCGTCACCCCAAGGACGCGTTCCGGGCCGAGCAGCTCCAGCAGCTGTTCGCCGACCAGCTGGGGCACGGGTACTGGCGCTCGGAACGGGACATCGCCGCGCTCTTCGACGGCTGGGAGTCCGTGCCTCCGGGGCTGCTCCAGGCCCAGAAGTGGCGCACCCTTCCGGTCGCTCCCCCCATCCCCGGGAGCTACCAGATGCCGCACCGCAACCGGCAACTGATCATCGGCGGCATGGGACGGGTCTGAGCACGTCCACCCTCGTCCCCGCGTTGGAGCCCACGTGCCCGGCAGCGGGCGGGGGTCGCCCCCGCACACACGACGAAGGCCCACCGGATCTCTCCGATGGGCCTTCCTCTCACGCTCCCGCGACTGGACTCGAACCAGTAACCTGCCGGTTAACAGCCGGCTGCTCTGCCGATTGAGCTACGCGGGATCGCGCCACTCCAAGGCACTGCGGCCTCGGCGACAGCACTAATCCTAGCGCGTCCGCAAGGGTGCTTGTGACGTTTTTTCTCAGGCCGGGGCGCACTTTCGCACCGCCCGTCGAGCACGCCCCGCCACCGGACCGAAGTCCTGACAGAAGCCCCGCCAACGGACGGAACAGGGCACACACGACGAAGGCCCACCGGATCCCTCCGGTGGGCCTTCCTCTCACGCTCCCGCGACTGGACTCGAACCAGTAACCTGCCGGTTAACAGCCGGCTGCTCTGCCGATTGAGCTACGCGGGATCGCGCCACTCCAAGGCACTGCGGCCTCGGCGACATGAATAGACTAGCGCGCTTCGGGAGTGCTCGTGACCGGTGTCGGCCCGTGTGGCCCGCGGCACGACCGGGTAACGTCGGGGCACGGACCACGCCGACCGTCACCAAGGCCGTAAAGAGGAAGCCATGCGCTACCGGATCACGTTCGTCGCCGGACTCGCCATCGGATACGTGCTGGGCGCCAAGGCGGGCCGGGCCCGCTACGAGCAGCTCGCCCGCACCGCCCGCAAGGTGGCCGACAGCCCCCTGGTCCAGGAGGTGGCCGGGGTCGTCGGCGCGCAGACCAGCAGAGCGGGCCGCGCCGCCTACGACAAGGCCGTCGAGAGGATGCCCATCACCTCCGTGCGCGACTTCCTGGCGCGCCCCACCGAGGAGGAGATCGAACTCGTCGAGTGGGAGACCGGCCCGTCCAACGGGACCCGCCCCGGGACGGGCGCCAACGGCGGCGGGGCCGAGGACCGGGACGCCTGACGATGCCACTGTTCGGCCAGAACATCCCCGAGCGGTTGCGTTCCCGGTTGGAGCGCGGCGAGCGGGTGCTCTCACAGGCACGCGTCGCCGCCCCGGCCGGGGGCGTCCCGGCCTCGGACTCCAGCGAGGGTTCCGCGGACGACGCGGTGCTGGTGGCCACCACCCGCGCCCTCCACCTGCCCGACGGGCACAGCGTGCCCTGGCAGGACATCGACCAGGCCCGGTGGAGCCCCGACACCCTCACGTTCGTCGAGGAGGGCGCGGGCGAGCACACCGTGCGGCTGCGCACCGAGCTCACCGGTGATCCCGTGGACTACCGGCGCTTCGCCGAGACCGTCGCCGAACGGGTCACCTCCACCATCCTGGTGAACCGGTTCGTGCCCTTCCCCGACGCCGAGTCCGCGACCGGCTTCCGGCTCGTGGCCCGGCGCGCGCCCCTGGGCAGCGAGATCGGCTGGCGGGTGCACCTGGGCGAGGGCCTGGACCCCGAGGACCCGCGCCTGTCCGACGCCGTCTCCCGGGCCCTGGCCCTCCTCCACGAACAGATGGGCGTGTGAGCCCACCCCGTCCCCGAACGCGTCAGGCCTCGCTCTGGGCCCGGGCCCTGCGATCCAGGCCCAGCGCGAGCGCCTCGGCCAGGTGCAGGGCCCGGCGCCCCGTCCCCTGCTCGATCTGGGTGCGGCAGCTGTAGCCGTCGGCCAACACCAGAGTGTCGGGCCCGGCCGCGCGCACCCGTGGCAGGAGTTCGCGCTCACCGATCGCCGAGGACACCTCGTAGTGCCCCTCGGTGAACCCGAAGTCGCCCGCCAGCCCGCAGCAGCCCGAGTCCAGCACCTCGCCGTCGATCCCGGCGCGCGCGATCAGCTCCCGGTCGGCGTCGAAGCCGGACACGGCGTGCTGGTGGCAGTGCACCTGGGCCAGCGCGGAGGCGTCCACGCGCGGCGGCGTCCAGTCCGGGGCGTACTCGTTGAGGAACCCGGCGAAGGTGTGCACGGCGGCCGCGACCCGCGTGCTCTCCTCCCCCGGCAGCAGTTCCACGAGGTCGTGCTTGAGGGCGGCCGTGCAGCTCGGTTCGAGGCCCACCACGGGCAGCCCCTGGGACACCAGTGGAGCCAGGGCCGCCACCGCCCGCCGCATGACGGCTCGGGCCACGTCCAACTGCCCCGTGGAGACCCACGTGAGCCCGCAGCAGACCTGCCCCCTGGGCAGCACCACGGAGAACCCGGCGTCCTCCAGCACGCGCACGGCCGAAACCAGCACGTTCGGGTTGAACAGGTTGCCGAAGGTGTCCGGCCACAGCACCACCTTGGGACCGCCGGCGCGCCCCTCGCCGCGGTTCAGGCGGCGCCGGTGCGCGCGGGTGAACGTGGTGCGGGCGAAGGCCGGGAGGTCGCGTTCGGCCGCCACCCCCGCCATCCGCTTGGCCAGTGAGGACACCCCGGGCAGGCGGACCATCCGATTGGCCTCCACCGGGGCCAGGGAGGCCAGGCGGGCCAGCACGGGAAGCCAGCCCATCGAGTAGTGCGCGGCCGGGCGCACCCTCCCCTTGTAGTGCTGGTGCAGGAACTCGGCCTTGTAGGAGGCCATGTCCACGTTGACCGGGCAGTCGCTCAGGCACCCCTTGCAGGAGAGGCACAGGTCCAGCGACTCCCGGACCTCCTCCGAGCGCCACCCGTCGGTGATCACCTCGCCGTTGGCCATCTCGAAGAGCAGGTGGGCGCGGCCGCGTGTGGAGTGCTTCTCCTCCTGGGTCACCTGGTAGCTGGGGCACATCACGCCGGGTCCGCTCTGGCGGCGGCACTTGCCCACGCCCGAGCAGCGGCGCAACGCCTTGGCGAAGTCACCGTCGTCCTCGCCATAGGCCAGGGAGGTCTGGGAGAGCAGCGGGAGTCGCGGGCGCACGTCGGTGGCCACCCGGATGTCGGCGTCCAGCGGGAGCGGGTCGACGATGATGCCCGGGTTCATGAGGTTGTCGGGGTCCCAGACCCGCTTGAACTCGCCGAAGGCGCGTACGAGGCCCTCCGGGTACATACGGGAGAGGAGTTCGGAGCGGGCCTGGCCGTCGCCGTGTTCGCCGGAGAGCGAGCCCCCGTGCCGCACCACGATCCCGGCGGCCTCCTCCATGAAGGCCCGGTACTCGCGGCGCCCCTCCTCATGGGTGAGCTCGAAGTCGATGCGCACGTGCAGGCAGCCGTCTCCGAAGTGGCCGTAGACGACCCCGTAGCGGTCGTGCCGGGCCATCAGGTCCTCGAAGTCGCGCAGGTAGTCGCCGAGGTTCTCCGGCGGGACGGCGGCGTCCTCCCAGCCCGACCACGCCTCGGCACCGGTGGGGGTGCGCGAGGTGAGGCCCGCGCCCTCCTCCCGGATGCGCCACAGCGCCTTCTGGTGACCGGTGTCGGTGACCACGGCGGAGTCGCGCGGACTGCTCGACTCGTCCAGGGAGTCGATCATCCTGAGCGCGGAGTCGGCCGCCTCCTCCGGGGTGGCGCCCGCGATCTCCACCAGCAGCCAGGCGTGGCCGAGCGGCAGCGGCACCCGTGACTTCGACCCGTGGCGGTCCAGGGCGGCCACGATGCGGTCGTTGATGCCCTCGACTGTGAGAGGGGAGTGTTCCAGCAGCCCGGGCACGGCGTCGGCGGCCGAGGGGGCGTCGTCGTATCCCAGCACCGCCAGGGCGCGGGCGGGCGGCGACTCGACCAGGCGGACGGTGGCACCCACGACCATGGCGCAGGTGCCCTCGGTGCCCACCAGGGACGCGGCGACGTCGCGGCCCTTCTCCGGAAGCAGGCGGTCGATGCCGTAGCCGGAGACACGGCGCCGGAACTCGGGCATGGCGGTGCGCATCTCGGCGCGGTGGGTCTCGACGAGGCGGGCCAGCGCCGCGTGGATCTCCCCCTCCCGTCCGGGGCGCGCGGCCAGTTCCTCGAACTCCTTCTCGGTGTGCTCGGAGCCGACGGTGATCCGGGTGCCGTCGGAGAGGAGCAGATCGAGGGAGACCACGTTGTCGGCGGTGGTGCCCCAGGCCACCGAGTGGGAGCCGCAGGCGTTGTTGCCGACCATCCCGCCGATGGTGCAGCGGCTGTGGGTGGAGGGGTCCGGGGCGAAGGTGAGCCCGTGTTCGGCGGTGGCGGCGCGCAGGTCGTCGAGGATCACCCCGGGTTGCACGGTGGCGGTGCGGGCCTCGGGATCGATGTCGAGGATGGCGCGCAGGTGGCGTGAGGTGTCGATGACCACACCGGTACCGATGGCGTTCCCGGCGATGGAGGTGCCGCCGCCGCGCGGGATGATCGGCACCCCGTGGGCGGCGCACGCGCGGACGGCGGCCACGCAGTCGTCGACGGTCTCGGGGATGACCACGGCGAGCGGTACGCGCCGGTAGTTCGAGGCGTCGGAGGTGTAGAGGGCGAGCGTGCCCGCGTCCAGGGCGACGGTTCCCCGGACGCCCTCCTCCAGGTCGCGGCGGAGTGCGGGAAGGTCCGGGTGTGGGATGGTGCTGTGCGGATCGGCCATGCCCACAGCGTGGCGCGGGCGGTGTGGGGTGGCAACCTCGGCGCGCGGCGCGGCTCTCGGGCCGATCAGTCCATGGACTCGCGCATGGCGCGGACCAGTGCGCCGTCGGGGTCCATGTCGAGGTTCCACACCATCATCCCGGCGAGGCCGTGCTCGCGGACGTAGGCGCCCTTGAGTGAGATCACCTCGGGGTTGTCGTAGGTCCACCACTCGTCGCCGTCGTAGACCCAGTAGGCGCCCGCCTCCTCGTCCAGGAAGCGGCGACCGTCCATCTCCTCCAGCTGGTCGAAGGGACGGGTGGGGCCGTCGTAGTCGTCGTCGGCCGCGCCCCCGGCGACCTGTCCGCGGCCCTCGTCCTGGGCGGGGACCCCCTGCCAGCCGCGTCCGAAGGCCGGGACGCCCATGACGATCTGGTCGGGGTCGGCGCCCAGGTCCAGGTAGCGCTGGACCGCCTGGTCGACGCTGTTGGCGTCCTCGTCGTGGCCGGGGGCGTACAGGTTGGAGTGGTGCGCGGTCCGTTCGCTCCAGGGGCCGGAGAAGTCGTACCCCTGGACCGTGGCGAAGTCGACGTGGTCGAACACCTCGGGTTCGAAGACTCCGGCGTGATCGCGACCCCCGGGCAGTGACGCGGACAGCACGTAGTCCTGCCCGGTCTCCCGGGAGAGGGCGTCCATCTGGCGGCGGAACTCGGCCACCAGCAGCGTGAAGTTGGCGGGGTCGTCGGGGTGCTCCACGTTGTCGGGGTTGCCCCTCCCGCCCGGCCACTCCCAGTCCAGGTCGACTCCGTCGAAGACGCCCGCGCCCGAGCCGTCCCCGCCCTGGGGCTCCTCACCGCGCACCGGCAGGTTCCCGCGCAGCCACAGGTCCAGGCAGGAGGCGACGAAGGCCTCCCGGGACTCCTCGGTGCGCGCGGCGGTGGAGAAGTGCACCGACCAGTTCCAGCCGCCCAGGGAGAGGCTCGCGCCCAGGTCCGGATACTCCCCGCGGAGCTGGCGCAGCTGGTTGAGGCCGCCCGCGAGCTCCTGCTCGTACTCGTCAGCCTGCCCGCTGACGCTCTCGTCCGCCGCGTAGCGCCGCTGGTAGAGCTCCCAGGGCTGGTCGTGGCGGTCCTCGGGGATGTGGCACAGGCCGTCGCGGTCGATACCGCCGAAGGCCCACATGATCCGGGTGAGGTCCGCGGGCGCCCCGCTGCCGCGCAGTTCGTTGATGGTGTAGCCGCGGTTGGCCACGTTCCAGTCGGCGAAGTACCCGATCCGCTCGGGTTCGCGTTGGTTCTTGAGCACGAGTGCCCCCACGAGCAGCACGACGGCGGTGGCGGCCGCGCCCAGGACCAGCAGTGGACGCCGTCCGGAGGGCGTCCTGGACTCGGGCGGGGTCGGCGAGGCGTTCACACCTCGACCGTAGGGGCACCGGGGGACGAGGACGGGGCGTTCGTCCCATGTCGGCCACATGAGGCCGTTCCCGCGTTCCCGGGAACCCACGGTGGGCCCCGGACGTTGGCCTGTGCCTCATCCGCTGTGCAGGAAGTCCTTCAGGGTGCCCGCGCGCGAGGGGTGGCGGAGCTTGGCGAGGGTCTTGGCCTCGATCTGGCGTATCCGTTCCCGGGTGACTCCGAACTCGCGGCCCACCTCCTCCAGGGTGCGCGGGTGGCCGTCCGCCAGCCCGAAGCGGAGCCGGATGATCCGCCGTTCCCGCTCGGAGAGGTCCCCCAACAGCACTCGCAGCTGTTCCTGGAGCAGGGTGAACGCGGCCGCCTCCACCGGCACGACCGCGTCGGAGTCCTCTATGAAGTCACCGAAGTCGGACTCCTCCTCGCCGATGGGTGCCTGGAGGGAGACGGGTTCGCGGGCGATGCGCTGGATCTCCAGGACCCGGTCCCCGACGAAGCCGGCGGCGGAGGAGATCTCGGCGACGCTGGGCTCGCGGCCCAGCTGCTGGTGCAGCTGGTGCTGGACCCGGACGAGCTTGTTGATGGTCTCGACCATGTGCACCGGGATGCGGATGGTGCGGGCCTGGTCGGCGATGGCCCGGGTGATGGCCTGGCGGATCCACCAGGTGGCGTAGGTGGAGAACTTGAAGCCCTTGGTGTAGTCGAACTTCTCCACCGCCCGGATGAGGCCGAGGTTGCCCTCCTGGATGAGGTCCAGGAAGAGGAGCCCGCGCCCCATGTAGCGCTTGGCGATGGACACGACCAGGCGCAGGTTCGACTCGATCAGCCGCCGCTTGGCCCGCCTGCCCTCCTCCACCAGCGCGGCGAGCTCGTCCGTCGCGCAGTGCCCCGGTGCGGGTTCCTGGCGCTGGGCGTACAGGCCAGCCTCGACGGCCTTGGCGAGGTCCACCTCCTCCTGAGCGGTCAGGAGCGGCACCCGGCCGATCTCGCGCAGGTACATGCGGACCAGGTCCGAACCCGAGCGGCGGCCCGGGTCGGTGACCGGCGCCGCCTCCTCCGGCTCGACCACGTCGACCCCGGCCCGGGCGAGGTCCGTGATGGTCTGGTCCAGGGAGTCGGGTGGCGCGTCGAGGCTTTCCAAAGCCGACGCGACCTCCCCACGGCTCACCGTTCCCCGACCGGAGTCGGGAAGGAGCGGAACCACTTGACGAACGGGTGGTATTTCGTTGGACACGACTGTGGGAGACACCACTCCATTGTGCCCGCAAACCCGCCGCAATAGGGAGAACTATTATTGTCACCCCGGTGCTACATACCGGTGGAACCCGACTGCTGGAGGGCACGTTTCTGCTGGCCAAGCTGCATGAGTTCGACGAAGACCCGGTTGTATTCCTCCGGCTGAGCGGCCTGGTCAATCCGGTGGAGCTCGGATTTCAGGTTTGACTCCCGCCGGTTGATGGAATGAGTCCTGATTGTGCTCAGTATTTGCTGGGCGAAATGATCGTCGAGTTCTCCATAGAACTTGATCTCCTCCACGCCGAGGCGCGTGACGAAATCGCGTTGCGCGTCATTGGGGGCCGCGTCCCGGAGCGTCAGCGCCCAGGTCTCGGGGTCGCTCACCCCGGCGATCCCGCCCTGCTGCCGGATGAGCTGGAGCACCGCGCGGTGCTGGGGGACGGTGAAGTCCTCCTCCGTGAGCGTGTCGAAGCCCCGCGCGAGGTTCGGGAGCTTGACCGCGATCTTGAGGGCCTCCCGTTCCCGCTGCACGGAGGGGTCGCGCAGGTCGTAGGGGGCGCTCTGGGCGTCCGGCGTGGGCACCGGCGCCTGGGGCGCGGGCCGGGCCCCGCCCTGGCGCATGTGCTGGCGGACGCGGCGCACCACGAAGGCCTCGTCCAGGAACCCGAGCCAGCGGTCCAGGTTCTTGGCGTAGGCCTCCCGGGTGCCCGCGTTGCGGATGCTGGCCACCACGGGCGCGGCCGCGTCGAGGGCGGCGATCCGGCCCTCCACCGTGGACAGGTCGTAGTTCTCGAAAGTCTTGCGGACCATGAACTCGTACAGCGGGGTGGCGTCCTCCACGAGGTCGACCACCGCCTGGGGTCCGTTCTGGAGGCGCAGGTCGCAGGGGTCGAGGCCGTCGGGCTGGACGGCCACGAAGGTCTCCGAGGAGAACCCGTGCTCCTCGGCGAAGGCCCGCACGGCCGCCTTCTGCCCGGCCTTGTCGCCGTCGAAGGTGAACACCACCCGGGTCTCGTGGTTGGGCCGCCCGTGCAGCATCCGGCGCAGGATCTTGAGGTGGTCCTCGCCGAAGGAAGTGCCGCAGGTGGCGACCGCAGTGGTCACACCGGCCTCGTGGCAGGCCATGACGTCGGTGTAGCCCTCGACGATGACCGCCTTGCCCTGCTTGGAGATCTCCCGTTTGGCCAGGTCCAGGCCGTAGAGGAGGCGGCCCTTGTGGAAGATGGGGCTCTCCGGGGAGTTCAGGTACTTGGGCCCGTCCTCTTCGGAGTCGAGCTTGCGCGCCCCGAACCCGACGACCTCCCCGGTGACCTCCCGCACCGGCCAGAGCAGACGGTTCCGGAACCGGTCGTAGGCTCCGCGCCGACCCTGACTGGCCAGGCCGCCCTCGATAATCTCGGCGTCGGTGAAACCCTTCTGACGCAGGTGGTCGGTGAGGTTCTGCCAGCCCGCGGGGGCGAACCCCAGCCCGAACTGCTCGGCGTGCACCCGGTTGAAGCCGCGCTCCCCCAGGAACCGCCGCGCGGCGACCGCCCCGGGTGACAGGAGCTGCTCGGAGTAGAACTGCGCCGCGGCCCTGTGCGCGTCCAGCAGGCGCTGCCGTTTGCCCTCGTCCCTGCGGGGGCTGCTGCGCCCGCCCTCCTCGAACCGCAGGACGATCCCGGTCTGCCGTGCCAGGGACTCGACCGCGTCCGCGAAGCTGAGGCTGTCGATCTTCTGCACGAAGGAGATGACGTCCCCGCCCTCCCCGCAACCGAAGCAGTTTCCGGTGAGGATGTTGTCTTCCAGGACGAAGGCGTGACCATCGTCCACAACAGCGCAGAAGACCTCCTCGAACCGGTCGGTGTCCTCCACCGAGCGCACGGTCCAGCCCCTGCGGGCGAACTTCTTCTCCGCACTCGTGAAGCGCAGACGGTGCTCCTCGTGAAGGAGGAACTCCTCGGTCAGGTCCTCGTTGACGAAGTGCACCCGGAAGATCGAGGAGGGCTCCCTGCCGGGAAATCCCTCGCGTACCTGCTCGGTGATGCCGTAGGTGCCGATCCCGAGCCTGGTCGCGACCGCGCGGACGTGCTCCAGCACGGAGCGGTCCGCGCAGTTGAGCAGGACCGTTCCGTCCTTGGCGACGTGACCGTCGGCGGCAAGGTACCCGGCGAGCCACCCGTAGAGGTAGCTGTGGGACTCCTCCAGTGACGGCAGGTCCTTGAAGTGCCCGGGCAGGTGGTGGACAAGGATCTGGCGACCGCTCTGCGACGTCTCACTGTTGGGGAACCACTTGAGCAGCGCGGGGTCCTTCTCCGCGTCCAGTTGGGCCATGCTGCCGCGCCCGTGGCGGGTGCCGTCACCGAAGGTGATCCCGTGCGCGATACCGAACGGCGAGGGCGTGGTCCGGGTGACCTTCTTCGGCGGGAAGACGTGGGCGAGCCGGTGCTCGGGGCGCAGTTCCTCGGTGGTGACCTCACGCACCTTCGACCGGTCCTTGCCGGACTGCACGAACCACCGGTGCTCGGGGGTGGCGTGGATCTCCTTGTGCTGGCCGTTCCTGCTGAGGGTGAGCCGCATCAGCCGCTGCTCACCGAAGGAGTAGAAGGGAGCCTCCACCCAGGTGGCACTCCTGGTGAGGATCGTGTGTCTGCCCCCGGCCAGCTCCCGGATGGGCCTGACCCCGTCCCGGGTCAGCACCCGGGTCTCCCCCGCCAGACAGTAGAAGAGGTTCTTGGCGGGGGTGACGTTGAAGGAGGGGGACTTCTCGTCGTGGAAGGGGCAGAGCCCCTTGAGCGAGCCACCTCCGGCATTGCGCAGCTGGAGGTACTCACCGATCACGTCAGCGATGGGTGTGCGCTCGCGTACGAGGGCGATGTCTTCGTCTTTGATCCGGCCTGCCACGGTTTTCAGGGTAGTTCTCCCCCGGGCCGTTCCGACCACTGTCCACAGGGCGGGTCTCCCAAGACACCCGTTCGCGGGTGGTCCGGCTGCCCGGAGTGACGGTGATCATCGCGGGGCCCGGCGCCGGGGTTCAGCGGCGGCGCACGGGTGGCGGCCCGGTGCTCCCGCGTACGCGTAGGCGGGCCGGGACGAGCTGGGGCGCGACCGGGTCCCTCCCGGGGGCGGCGAGCAAGTTCAGGAGCAGGCCCACGGCGGCCTCACCGACCTCGGCGGGGTCGCAGGCGGCGGTGGTGAGCGCGGGGACGAGGTGGGCCGCCTCCGGACGGTCGCCGAACCCGGCGACGCTGACCTGCCCGGGGACGCGCAGGCCGGACTCGTCGAAGGCCCGCAGCAGGCCGAGGGCGAGGAGGTCGTCGGCGGCCAGGACGGCGGTGACCTCCTCCCCCGCCGCACGTTGGGCCGCCAGTGCCAGTCCGGCGGCGTGACCGGCGTCCGGTCCGGTCACGGCGGGGATCTCGGGGACGGGAACACGCGCCCCGGCTTCCTCCAGGGCCGCGCGCCAGCCTCGGGTGCGGGCCGTGTGCCCCGGGGAGCCGTCGGCGACGTGGTGCACCGTGCCGTGCCCGAGTCCGAGCAGGTGGCGGGTGAGGGCTCGGGCGCCGCCGAGGTGGTCGGTTCCTACCGTCGCCAGGGGGTGGTGTGCGGTGCCGGGGTCCGCGTCGACCACGACGGTCGGCGGAGGGTGGTGGAGGGACCCGAGCTGCCCCTCCTGGCCGGGGACGAGGGCCACGCAGCCGTCGGGAGCGTGTTCCAGTAGGCGTTCGGCCGCCGCGGGCAGGTCCTCGGGCGCGGCTCCGGCGTACAGCAGGGTGCGGCCGGTGGCGCTCAGGGCGCGTTCCATACCGACCAGCGCGCGGACGGTGTCCGGGTGGTCGGGGACGGTGGTGAGCACGCCGACCAGTCCCGATCTGCGGGTGACCAGGGCGCGGGCGGAGGAGTTGCGGCGGTAGCCGAGTTCGGCGATGGCCGCGCGGACGCGGGCCTCGGTCCCGGGGAGCACCCCGGGGTGGGCGTTGAGGACGCGGGAGACGGTCTGGTGGGACACTCCGGCCAGCCGGGCGACGTCGTGCATGACGGGGCCACGCGGTGGGGGCATGCCCTGGTCCCTCGCTCGTGCCGGTGCGCTCCTGGGCGCCCCGCCACGCGGGCGCGGTGGCCGGGCGCACTGAGCAGTGTGCGGGCTCGTGTGGTGCGCGTCAAGACCGGTAACGGCGGGGGTCCCGTCC